>JBJMKQ010000031.1:0-55761 GCA_045805725.1 Solirubrobacterales bacterium | reverse complement strand
GCGCCCTCAGGCGCTCCTCATCCTGTTCCTTATGGTCGCTCCATAGACATAGAGAACAGAAGAAGGGGAGGCGCTGGCGACCCCAACGGGTGAACTGCATCAAATCTTGGTTGCTTAACGACCAGAATTTGATGCAGTTCGAACAGAAAGAGGCGAGCCCGGGGGCGTCGACTTGGCCGCGACCGGCCAGCCTGAGCAAGCCGGATACTCATGAGCACCGCTATTCGGCCTCCCTGCGTCCTTGCCCCGCTTGGTTCGGGCGCTCGCCAGATGGCATATGCCGGTTTCGCCAATCCCTCCTAGCTAGGCGCCTCCGGGCCCAGCGGCTGTTTGTCCCTCGCCTCCGGGGGTAACCGCAGTGAACCCGATGTCGCGCCGTCTCATCTAGGTTCGCGCCGATCTCGGGGGGACCCGATCGCGGAGTGGCGGGGTTGATCAACCTCGGACCTGGCCGGCGGTCGCCGCACGGCAGTTGCCGGCGCTCATCCCGGCGCGGGCACGAGACAAGCAAGAACGACTTGAGATCGGAGGATCTAGATGGCTGACGGAAGCGTTGGCGAAGCGCAAGAGAAGGCGCAGGAAGTCGCAGGCGAAGCACAGGAGAAGGCACGGGACGCCGCCGGCAAAGCGCAGGAGGGCCTGCGCCAGCAGGTCGACGAGCGCTCGACCCAGACGGGCGAGCGGGTGGCGAGTACCGCGGAGGATCTGCGTTCCGTCGGCGAGGAGCTGCGCAAACAGGGCAAGGACACGCCGGCGAAACTGGCCGACCGCGCCGCTGAGCAGACCGAGAAGGTGGGCTCCTATCTGAAAGACAACGGCCCGGACGAGATGCTGCGGGACGTCGAGCAGCTCGGACGGCAGCGGCCCTGGGCCGTTCTCGCGGGCGGACTCGTGCTCGGCGCCGCCGCGGCGCGGTTCCTCAAGGCCTCGAGCCGGAATCGCTATCAGCTGCAGCGCAACGGATCCCGGGCCGGCGCCCAAGCGCCACAGCGCTCTGTCCCGGTACCGGCGGCCCGCTCGGCGGTCGAGCCGGTGGTGAGCCCGCCGCCGCCGACGGCAAGCCCGGCGCCCACCCGGACGCCGGTGACCCCCTCCGCGGCGCCATGAGCACCATGAACGGGGAGAGCAACGAGCTCCGGTCGCACTCGACCGGGGACCTGGTCAAACAGCTATCCGAGCAGACGACGACGCTGGTTCGCCAGGAGATCGAGTTGGCGAAGGTCGAGCTGACCGAGAAAGGCAAGGTGGCGGGGCGGGGCGCCGGGATGTTCGGCGGGGCCGCGGTTGCCGGCCTGCTGGCGCTGGGCACCTTCACCGCCCTGATTCTGGGCCTGCTCGACAAGGCAATGGAATTCTGGATCGCCGCCCTGATCATCACCGTCGTCTACGCGGCAACCGCGGCAGTGCTGGCGATGACCGGAAGGGACCGAGTGAAGGAGGGGCTGCCGGCGGCCCCCGAACAGACCGTCGAAACCGTGAAGGAGGACGTGCAATGGGCCAAGAGCCAAGCCAAATCCGTCAGGAGATAGAGGAGACGCGGGCGGAAATGGGGGACACCGTCGATGCCCTCGCCTACAAAGCCGACGTGAAAACGCGGGTGAAGGAGTCGATCAGCGACAAGCGGGAGCGGCTGGTCGAGCAGATCCAGGGCACCAAAGGCAAGGTCGGCGAGGCCGCCCCCGATCCCGAACAGGTCAAGGAAGGCGCCCGTGAGGTCGTCGGCGTCGCCGAGGAGAATCCGATCGGGCTGGCAATCGGCGGGCTGGCCGCCGGCTTCCTCCTCGGCATGCTGCTGCCGAGCTCGAAGATCGAGGACGAACGGGTCGGTCCGATCGCCGACCAGGTGAAGGAAACCGCAGCCGAAACCGCCGGAGAGGCCGTCGATCGCGGCCGCGGGGTGGCGACGCAGGTCGTCGAGCAGGCGGTCGAAGGAGCGAAGGAGGTCGGCCAGCAGGCGGTGAGCACCGCCAAGCAGGCCGGCCAGGAGCAGACCGAAGAGCTCAAGGACAGCGCCAAGCAGAGCGCCCAGGAAGTCCGCGAGCAGGCGCGGGCCTGAGAGCGGTGAGCGGGCCCCGCGAGGGGCCCGCTCACACCGCGGGGCGCCGTTGTTCGACGAAGTTTTTGGTCTGGTCACCAAACCTCTGTAGGTTGTCCTATAGGAACCAACCGAGTGCTGAGAAGCGCTTGAGCGGCCGAGCGAGGGGGAAATGGGACAAAGGGAGGAACCATGACGGATCTCGACGTCGATCTGAGCGCGCTGTTGCCGGCGGACCTGCCCGACGGCCGCGAAGCCGTCGAGGAGGGGAAGGCGATGGCGGCGGGGGTCGAGCGCAGCCCCTCGCTCTTCTGCGAGGAGAAGGGCGTCGGCTCCGAGCGCGAGTGGCACGAAAAAGCACGGGGTGAGGGCTTCCACTGCACCTGCATGAACATCGGCCTCGCCACCTGGGCCGACACCCGCGAGGCGCTGGGTCTGATCTACGAAGACGCCCTCTCGCGCGGGGTCCGTCCGCCGGACCGCTTCAACCTGATCGCCGAGCGGCGCCTGGGGCTGCCAAAAGACAAACGCGCCGAGGCCCCGCAGGAAACCGGACCGGTGATGATGACCGCGCAGGACTGGTGGGAGCTGGCCCACACGGTGCCGATCCAGCCGGAGGCCGCCGACAACAACATCGGCAGCCCCGCCTCGGTGGAAAACGCGGTCGACGCCCTGCGGGCCGGAATCACCACGATCGGCGTCCTCTCCCAGTACTCGTGGCGCTGGCCCTATTGGGACGACGAAGTCGGCCAGACGATGCTGACGCTGCAGGCGGCGGGGCTGCTGGGGGCCTTCAAAGGTGAGGGCGTCGTCTTCGACTCCTACCTCGAGGACGGCTATCTGGGCGTCTTCCACGACTACGCCAACTATGTCGGCTGGGCGATGGTCGAGCGCTACATCAGCGAAGAGCTGATCGGCGCCGCCTACTCGCCCTCCTGGGGCGGGCTGACCCAGAACCCGGTGGTCAAGTCGGCGGTGACGCTGGCGCTCGACGCGGTCAACCCGGACCGGGTCCCCTTCGCCTACACCCAGGGGGACACGATCGGCAACACCCCGGATTTCGACGCCAACATGGCCGTCCTCAACACCGACGTCCTCTTCATCAAGATGGTCGACGCGCGCTACCGGCTCGGCACTGCCGCGATCGCCGTTCCGGTGACCGAGACCGAACGGATCCCCTCCTGGGAGGAGGTGGCGACCGTGCAGACGATCAGCCGCCGGCTCGAGGACTACGTGCCGCTGGTCGAGCCGGTGGTCGACTGGGCGAAGATCGAGGCGATCCGCGATCGTCTCGTCCACGGGGGCCGGGCCTTCTTCGGGGCCGTGATCAAAGGGCTCTCGAGCGCCGGCATCGACATCCGCGACCCGGCGCAGATGCTGCTGGTGCTGAAACGGCTCGGCTCCGACCGCTGCGAGGAACTGTTTGGCGCGGGAGCACCCGACCCGGGGTTTCCGCGCGGCCGCCGGCCGGTGCTGGAAACCGACCTGGTCAAGAGCACGATGGAAGAGCGCGAGCGGCTGTTGGCGGCGCTGAGCGGCCGCCGCGAGGAGGAGGCGATCCGCGGCATGAAGGTGCTCGTCACCTCGACGGACGTCCATGAGTTCGCCGAGTTCCTCCTCACCTCGACCCTGGCGGCGGTCGGCACCGAGGTGATCGACTTCGGCATCAACCGCGATCCCGAGGACATCGTCAAGGCGGTGCTCGAGACCGACGCCGACGCTGTCGTGATCAGCACCCACAACGGCGTCGCCCGCTCCTTCGGCCAGCGACTGATGGGGGAGCTCGCCGGCGCGGGAGTGGGGGAGGTGGCCGTCTTCATGGGTGGGGTGCTGAACGAAGACGTCGACGGCTCGGAGGTCCCGATCGACGTCAGCGCCGACCTCAACTCGTCCGGCATCCAAACCCCGGGGACGATCGATCGGCTGGTCGACGCGCTGATCGAGGCTCGCGCCGGGGGCGTCGCGGTCTAGATGGTCGATTCCACGACCACGGACGCCTGGATGGCGCGCCCCCAGCCACACGCCGTCCTGGAATCAACCGTCTAGATGCCCCTGCGCGCCGTCGCGCTTGCCGACTTCGGCAGCACCTACACCAAGCTCAGCCTCGTCGAACCGGAGGAGGGCCGGCTGCTGGCGCGGGCCGAGGCGCCAACCAGCATCGACACGGACCTGATGGAGGGCTACGTGGCCGCGCTCGAATCGGCCAGGTCGGCGCTCGGAACCGGGGTCGCGGTCGAGCGCGAGATCGCCGCCTCCAGCGCTGGTGGTGGCCTGCGGGTGGCCGCGATCGGGCTGGTCGCCGACCTCACCGCCGCCGCGGCGCGGCAGGCCGCGCTCAACGCTGGGGCGCGGGTCGGGACGGTGCTCGCCGGGATGCTCGGAGACGAGCAGCTCGATCGGTTGCGGACCGCGCGGCCGGAGATCGTCCTCTTCGCCGGCGGCACCGACGGGGGCCAGTCCGACCTGGTCGTCGAGAACGCCCGCCGCCTCGCTTCCGCCGGGATCGAGGCGCACTACGTCGTCGCCTGCAACTCGGAGGTGGCCGAGGCGGCGGCCGCGTTGCTGCGCGCCTCCGGTGCCCCGGCGGAGGTCGCCGCCAACGTGATGCCGAAGCTGGGCGCGATCCAGATCGATTCGGCCCGGGAGGCGATCCTGCGGGTCTTCCTCGACCACGTGATCGGCGGCAAGGGCCTCAGCGCCAGCCCTGAGTTCGGGCAGATGGTGCGGATGCCGACGCCGGAGGCCGTGTTGGCCGCGGTCGGCCTCCTTTCCCGCGGCACCGGGTCGATCCCCGGAGTGGGCGACGTGATGGTGGTCGACGTCGGCGGCGCCACCACCGACGTTCATTCGGCTCGCGGGATCGAGGCGGCGACGCCTGGTATCGAGGAGTCGCTCTTGCCGCCGCCGCCGAGGCTGCGGACGGTCGAGGGCGACCTCGGCCTGCGCTCCGGCGCAGCCGGCGTCCTCGCCGCCGACGGGTCCTGGCTGGAGGGGGAGAGCGGGCTGGACGACGCCGCGCTTGGACAAGCTGTCGCTTTCCGTTCAGAGGACGCCAAGTGGGTGTCGGAGGCTCCTGACCAGGCGCGTCTCGACGACCTGCTCGCGATCGGCTGCGTCGCCCATGCTGTTCGCCGCCACTGTGGCACGATGCTGCTGAGGCGGGGCGAGGCGGGTCCCCCGACCCTCGTCCGCGACGGCCCCGACCTGCGGGAGGCGGCGCAGGTAATCGGTACTGGTGGGGTCTTCGCGCACCGGGATGACGGCCGCGAGATCCTCCGGGCCGGCCTCTCGCGCCGCGCTTCCCGCTCGCTTTCGCCCCGTGACCCGGTTCTCGGAGTCGATGCCAGCTACGTCCTGGCGGCGGCGGGCCTGCTCGCCGGCGACGACGCCGACGCGGCGATGCGGTTGCTCGATCGCGAGCTCGTCGCTCCCGGTGAGCCGGACACGGTGACCAATTGACCGCCCACACGGGGACTGTGGATCGTCCCCGCGATGGCGCATGATCTGCGGGTGAGGGGTCCAGGGAACGTGTTCAGACGGCGCCAAGAGGGAAGTCTCACCCGCCTGTTCTATGCGGGGGACCTGCACGGCTCCCGTGTCTGCTGGAAGAAGTTCGTCAACGCCGCCGCGCACTATCCGGCCGACGTCCTGGTGATGGGAGGCGACCTGACCGGCAAGGCATTGGTTCCGATCGTCCGCGAGGGCGACGGCTCCTACACGGCCGAGGTGATCGGAGAGCAGCGGGTGGCGCGCACCGCCGAGGAGCTCGACCAGATGCAGCAGGCGATCTCCACCAACGGGATGTACCCGCTGATCGTCGACCCCGAGGAGGGGCGGCGGCTCGGTGAGGACCCCGCCTATCGCGAGCAGGCCTTCGAGCAGGCGATCCTGGACGAGCTGCGCCTCTGGGTCGAATTCGCGGACGAGCGCCTTGCCGGTGGCGAGGCCCGCGCTTACGTGATCCCGGGCAACGACGATCCCTGGTCGATCGACGAGATCCTGGCCGGCGGTAGCAGCGTGGTCCCCTGCGAC
Organism: Solirubrobacterales bacterium; assembly: GCA_045805725.1. GTDB lineage: Bacteria > Actinomycetota > Thermoleophilia > Solirubrobacterales > 70-9 > VAYN01. Next base: position 49,694 of record JBJMKQ010000031.1, on the reverse strand, counting down.
GAGCGGGTGGAGCAGGTCGGCCCGCACGAGCTGCTCTCCTTCGGCTACTCGAACCGGACGCCGTGGCGGACCCCGAGGGAGCTCGGCGAGGAGGAGATCTACCTGCGGCTGAGGGCCCTTGTCGACCGGCTGGACGCTCCCCGGAAGGCGATCCTCAACATCCATGTCCCTCCCTGGGAGAGCAGCCTCGATACCGCGTTCGAGGTCGACGAGGAGCTGCGTTACGTGACCAAGGGTGGCAGGCCCCACGAGGTGCCGACCGGGAGCCCGGCGGTGCGGCAGATCATCGAGGAGACGCAGCCGCTGCTCAGCCTGCACGGTCACATCCACGAGAGCAAGGGTGTAACGAAGATCGGCCGTACGGTGGCAATCAACCCCGGCTCCGACTACGGCAGCGGCAACCTCGACGGCTGCCTCGTCCATCTCGCGCCCGAACGTGTCGTCAACCAATACCTGGTCTCGGGTTAGGACCGGAAAGGGGAGGGAGCATATGGCTGAACCAGCCGAGAAGGCGGCGGCACCCGCGGGACCTCAGGGAACCTATGCGCGAAAGGCAACCGGTCTGGTGCGGGAGGTCTCCCCGTTCTCGACCTTCGTCTTCAACATGGCGGGCCAGCCGACCTCGGTCCTGCTCGCGATCTCGGTGTTCCTCGCCCTCGCGGCCTTCCCCGGCGGCTCGATCTGGCTCGGGTTCGCCATGGCTCTCGGGGTGGCGCTGGTGATCGCCGTCTGTTACGGCCTCTTCATCTCGGCGATCCCGCGCAGCGGCGGCGACTACGTGCTCGTCGGCCGCGTCACCCATCCTGTGATCGGCCTGACCTCCTCGTTCTTCTGGACCTCCGGGGTGATCCTCTCGATCGCCTTCATCGCCTTCGCCTTCGTCACCGTCGCGCTGGGACCGTCGTTGACGGCGGTCGGATTGGTCAGCGGTCATCAATCGCTGGTCACGGCCGGCAATGAAGTCGCCACCAGCAAGGGTTGGCAGTTCGGGCTCGGAACCGCGGTCATCGTCGGCTCCTCGATCCTCCTCGCTGGCGGCTGGCGCTGGACGACGCGGATCATGAACGGCCTGTGGGCGGTGATGATGCTCGGCCTCGCCACCGTGTTCCTGGTCCTGATCTTCAAGAGCCACGAGGGCTTCGTCCACAGCTTCAACCAGTTCGCCGGCTCGATCACCGGCGAAAGGGACACCTACGGCACGATCATCGGCAACGCCCACAAGGAAGGCGTAGACACCACCCCGGCATTCAGCATGGACAACACCTGGCCGACCTGGGCCTTGATCTGCAGCCTGACGCTGTTCGCCTGGCTCTCGATCTACATCTCGGGCGAGGTTCGGCGGGCGCGGGACACGACCCAGATGAAGGTGATGGGGCTTGCGAGCACTGTCCACGTGGCGGTCGCGGCGATCCTCGCGGCGATCTTCTTCAGCAGGTTCGGCCACGAGTTCTTCATCGCCATCAACGGGCTGAACGGCTCGGAAAGCTACCCCTTCGAAGTCGAACCGTTCTACACCTTCCTGACCTCGATCGCGGGTGGGAGCGCGCTGCTCGCCTGGTGGCTGCTGATCTCCTTCGCCGTCGCCTTCCCGCTGCTGATGATCCCCAACATCACGATCGCCGTGCGAACGTTCTTCGCCTGGGCGCTCGACGGCCTGCTTCCCTCGCGTTTCGCGCGCGTGTCGCCCCGAACCCATGCGCCGAACGAGGCGATCGCCCTCACGGTGATCCTCAGCGTCGCCGTGCTCGGCTGGGCGGTGCTGAACGGCCAAGGCTTCTTCAGCGTCCTGGTCGAGGCGGTCCTGGTGCAGCTGATCGCGATGACCCTGATCGCGATCTCGGCGCTCCTGCTCCCGTACCGCCGACCGGAGGCCTGGCGCGCTTCGGCGAGCACCCGTCGCGTCTTCGGGATTCCCGTCATCAGCCTCGCCGGAGGGCTCTTGGCGGTCCTGCTCGCCGGGGTGTTCTACGTGTACATGCGCTACGAAGGGCTGAACATCGACCGGGGTCATTTCTTCCGCGACGTCGCGATCCTCCTCGCCGCGGCGCTGCTGACCTTCTTCGTCGCCCGCAGCGCCCGCCTCCGCGAAGGCGTGGACGTCGACAAGCTGGCCTCCGAGATCCCGCCCGAGTAATGAGTCAAGGGGACGCAGAGCCGATCGACGATCCCGTCGCCGAGGGGCGCCGGATCGCCGAGGCCGGCGCTGAGCGTGGGCTGCCGCTGCGCCTCCTGGGCGGCGTTGCGGTGGCGATCCTCTGTCCCAGCAGCCGCCGCCCGCCCCTGGCCAGACGCTACGGCGACATCGACCTGGCGACCACCGGCGCCGCCAGGAGCGAGGTCGTGAAGTTGGTCGAGTCCCTGGGCTACGCCGGCGACAGGGAGCTCAACGCGCTCCATGGCGATCGCCGCCTCTTCTTCTGGGACGAGCGCAACCAGCGCCAGCTCGACGTCTTCCTCGACGAAGCCATCCTGTGTCACCGGATCGGCTTCAAGGGGAGGATCGATTTGGTACCGCTCACCCTTTCCCTCGCCGACCTGACCGTGTTGAAGCTGCAGGTCGTCGAGACGAACGAAAAGGATTACCTCGACCTCTGCGCGATCTTCGCCGATCACGGCCTCAGCTCCGACGACAGCGGCGTCAACTCGCGCTACATCGTCCGGCTCGCCGCCTCCGATTGGGGGCTGTGGCGGACGCTGAAGATGGTGGACGAGCAGTGTGAGGACTTCGCCCTCGCGCTGCCGGGCTTCGAGGCCGCCGAACTGGTGGCGAAGCGCCTTCGGCAGCTGCGCGAGGAACTGGACCAAGCCCCCAAGACGCGAGGCTGGAAGCTGAGGTCGAGGCTCGGCGATCACAAGCGCTGGTACGAGCTTCCCGAAGAGGTCCAATGAGTCGAGTCATGTCACATGCTTGGGATAGTCTCGCCTATGTGAATGCGTTGACCAATCGTCTCCGGAACGGCCAAAAGTGACGCGGTCGCGGCGGGGGGAGCCACGGGCGCGGATCAAGATCCTCGAGGCGAGCCGGAAGCTGTTTTCCAGGCGGGGGTTCTCGGAGACCTCGATGGGCGACATCGCGAAGGCCGCCCAGGTGGCGCGGGCCACCGTCTACAACAACTTCGACGACAAGCAGGACATCCTCGCCGGGATCATCAGCAACTACATGGTCGGGTACGCGCAGATCCCTCAGAAGCTGCGGGAAAGGGCCCGCTCCGGGCAGACCTCCTTCGACCTGGTCGAAGAAATGGTTCGCGAGGCGCTCACTTGGAGGGTCCAGAACGCGGACCTGCGCCCGATCGTCGCGGTGGCCCGGAACCTTCGTGGCTCGGGATGGGACGAGGCCGACAAGGCGGCCGACGACGCGATGCTCGGCTGGATCATGGCGGTTCACGCCGCCGACGAATCGGCTGGCTTGATCCGGGAAGACGTGGACCTCGAATTCGGCGTTCGCGCCACCTACGCGATGATCGAGGCGATCCTCCGCAACTTCGACGTCTCCTCTGACGAAGAGACGATCAATCGCGTCGCCCGCCAGCTGGCGCTGCTCCACTGGTACTCGATCTGTTCGGTGCCTCCCGACGAAGCGCCGCAGAGCCCGCTGGGGCGGAAGTCAGTCGCCGGGGCATAGACAGTCTGTCTACTTTTACTACCCTGAGCGAACGTGGCCTCTCCAGCAAATCACGTCGAAGGTGATTTGGCGCATCTGATCCACCCGCTGACCGACCACTCGCGCTTGCCGGAAACCGGACCACTCGTGCTGGCGGAGGGGACCGGCTGCGAGCTGGTCAGCGAGGACGGGAAGCGGCTGATTGACGGCATGGCGGGGCTGTGGACGGTCAACCTCGGTCACGGTCGGGAGGACCTGATCGAAGCGGGGGCGGGGCAGATGCGCCGGCTTCCCTACGCGGCCACCTTCGGCGGGGTCTCTTCTCCGCCCGCGGTCGAGCTTGCCGAGAAGATCGCCGCGCTCGCGCCTGCCGGCATGAACGGCGTCTTCTTCGCCTCCGGGGGCAGCGAGGCGAACGAGACCGCGATCAAGTTCGCCCGGCGGCATTGGGTTCGGCAGGGCCGGCCGGAGAAGTCGGTGGTGCTCGTCCACGATCGCGGCTACCACGGCCTGACCGGGGTGGCCACGACCGCCACCCGGCTGGACCCCTACCACGGCGATTTCGGGGTGGGCGCCGTCGATGTCGTCGAGGTTCCGGCGCCCTACGTCTACCGCTGCTCGGCGGGCACCCCCTGCGAGCCACTGGCCTGTCCCGTCTGCACCGGCGAGGCTCTGGAGCGGCAGGTCGAGTCCCTGGGGGCGGACCGGGTGGCGGCGGTGATCGTGGAGCCGGTCTTCGGTTCGGGCGGGGTGATCGTGCCGCCGCCGGGGTACCTGCAGCGGCTGCGCGAGATCTGCGACCGCCACGACGTGCTGCTGATCGTCGACGAGGTGATCACCGGCTTCGGGCGCACCGGCGTCTGGTTTGCCTGTGAGCACGAGGCTGTCGTCCCCGACCTGATCACCTTCGCCAAGGGCGTGACCAGCGGCTACTTCCCGCTCGGTGGAGTGATCGTCGGCGATCTGCTCTGGAGCGAGCTGCGCGAGCCGGACGCGCACCCCGGGGTGCTGATGCATGGCTTCACCCATTCCGGGCACCCCGTCGCCTGCGCCGTCGCCTTGGCGAACATCGCTGCGATCGAGCGCGAGGATCTGCTGGCGCGGGTGCGGGAGCGGAGCGAGACGCTTGCGGGGCAGATCTCCCCGCTGCGCGACCATCCGGACGTGGGCGAGGTTCGGCAGGCGGGGCTGATGGTCGGGGTCGAGCTGGTCGCTGACAAGGCGACCCGGCGGCGCTGGCCCGCCGAGGCCGAACGGGGCCGCCGGGTCGCGGCGGAGGCACGCCGCCGGGGGCTGCTGACCCGCAGCCTCCTCGACGACGTCCTCTGCCTGGCACCGCCCTTCGTCATCTCCGAGGGGATGATGGGCCGGGCGGTGGAGATCCTCGGCGACAGCATCGAGGCGACCGCGGACCTGCAGCGCTGAGCGACCGTCGGGCGGCGGTTATTCGAGGTACTTTTCCGCCTGTTCCTTGGCTTCTTCGATGCCCTTTTCGGCCTTGGACTTGCCTTCTTCCAGCCCCCGTTCAGCTTCCTTCTGGGCCTTTTCGACCTTCTTCTTGGTCTTGCCCTTGAGGTTCTTTTCGACCTCTTCCTTGGCTTCCTTCAGGCCCTTCTTGCTCTGCTGGACGCCTTCCTGAACCGCTTCTTCGGCCTGCTGGGTGCCCTGCTTGATTTCTTCCTTGGCCTGGTTGGTGACGCTTTCGGTGTCGCTGCCGCCACCGCAACCGGACCAGACGACGCCGCCGGCGCCGATCGCGATCACGGCAAGCAGGGCGGCGAAGGCACTGGGGTTTCTCGTCATGTCGATGCTCCCGATCGTTAGCTGGGCGATATGGCCGGAGTGAATCAGACCCGCGCGGATGAACAGGCCTGCGGGACCGCGACTAGCGGACGTTGCAGCTCTTGATCAGCTTCGAGCGGATCGCCGGATGAGCCTCGAAACGTAACCTGGCCCGGGCGAAGGGGAAGACGGCCACCCCCAGGCCGGCGGGGGCCCCGCAGGCGGCCGAGACGTAGCTGCGCCGGCTGCCTGCCGCCCTGTATCGGCGACCGATCGTCAGGTCGAGCTGGGTGATCGAGCCGAGCCCGCCGGCGAGCTTCGGCACGTGCGTTCGCAGCAGCGTTCCGAACTCGCCCCTGCCCCTGCGGTCGATAGTCAGCGGCACGACCAGGGTGAACCGGACGGGCACCCGGGCGAAGAAGTGGAGCAGCAGCGCCGGCTTTCCGGCGAGCCGGCTGTTGAAGGCGATCACCTTCCCCCGAGCCGGGATGTCGCCTCCTAGGGCCACCACGGCCTGGAACGACCCGGTCCCGACCCGCGCCGGTCCGCAGCGGGCCAGTGCCTGTTCGGTCGTCGTCGACTGCAGCAGCGGACCCGAGCAGGCCGGCAGCCCGGTCGCGGCCAGCTTCCCCTTGCGGTTGAGTTCGACTTCGAGCCAGCTGAGCGGCGGCGGATGGCTGCCGTCGGTGGTCGCGACCGCGCCCTTGATCTCGATCTGGACCGGAGCCGCAACCTGGCGCGGCAGCGAGTGGGGATCGAAGTCGGCGTCGAACTTGACCCGCAGGTTTCCCCGCTGGATCAATTCCGCCTGCGAAGCGGTTATCCCGAGGGCCGCAAGGGCAGCGAACAGCGCGGGTATGGCCAGCAGCCGCTTCATCTCGGCTCGAGTCTAGGCGCTGGATGCGGCGGGGGTGCCAGGCGCGTCATCGAGGCGCGTGGTCGTGGAATCGACCTTCTAGGCTTAGGCCATGGCCAAACCCGGTACCAGGCCCGAGGCCGGCGACGGCGGCGAATTCGCCGCTCGTGGCGAGGAGGCGCTCGGGACTTCTCCGGTCCGGCCGCTCGCCGTCGCGCTGGAGGGATTCCTGGTGGACCTGGAGCCAGTCGAGGAGCGCCACCGGGAGGAGCTGTGGGAGGCGGCGCAGGATCCGCGAATCTGGGAATGGCTCGCGCATCTGGACCGGGATCGTGAGCGGTTCGACCGCTGGTTCGACCGTTCGCATGAAGAGACCGCGGCGAACCGTGAGGGTGTCTTCGCGATCCGCCGGCGGGGCGACTCGCTCGTCGTCGGCAGCAGCCGCTTCATGGCGGTTCGTCGTCCCGACCGCGTGGTCGAGGTCGGTTGGACCTGGTTCAACCCGGCGGCCTGGCGCACGGGCGTCAACCTGGAGGCGAAACTGCTGATGCTGGAGTACGCCTTCGAGGTGCTCGGTTGCGTCCGGGTCGAGCTCAAGACCGACGCCCGCAACGAGCGCTCGCGCAATGCGATCGCGGCGCTGCCCGCCCGGTTCGAGGGCGTCCTGCGCAAGCACATGATCGTCCCGGACGTGGGTCAGCGCGACTCCGCCTACTACAGCGTCATCGACGAGGAGTGGCCGCTGGTGCGGGCCGGCCTGCGCCGCCGCCTCGACCGTTAGCGGTCCTGGTCGCGGTCGGTGTGGGTGACGCGTTCGGCCCGCTGCCGGACTTCTTCGCCCGCCTCCCGGGTGGCCGCGAGCGCCTCCTGGCGCGCCGCCTCCAAGCCCTCGCTGGGCTTGCCGCCGACCATGTCGCGGAAGGCGTTCTTGAAGCGCTCGGTGCGGCGATCCGGCGGAAAGCGCGCCTCCGAGCGCTGCTGCTTCTGCTCTTGCCGCTCGTCGTAGCGCCGCCGCGCCCAGGCCGAATCGGGCTTGCCGAGCCGGCAGGCGCCGTAGAGGGCGAACGGGAAGACGAAGAAGCCGACCATGCCGTGCAGCACCCGGCCCTTGAGGAAGCAGATCGCCACCAGGCCGAAGACGAAGAGGGCGCTGAGGAAGGTACCGAGGAGGGCCTGCGCGGAGCCGTCTTCGATCGTCAGCGGCGTGAAGCCGAGCAGCACCAGCATCATCCCGGCGGCGGCGATCACCGTCGCGTCGATCGACTTGCGTCCCTCCTCGGCCCAGTAGACGTCGTCGAGGTAGACCCAGAGCGCGAACTCGTCGATCGTCAGACCGGCGCCGACGCCGAACAGGAAGGCGCAGATCTCGGTCCAGGGCGAGTGACCGAAGGACAGGAAGCCGCCGGCCCCGGCGACCATCATCGTCACGATCCCGAAGACGAGGTGATGGAGGTGGACGCCGCTGTCGCTGACGATGCTCCCCGGCCACCAGGGCACCTTGGGGCTGCGCATCAGCCGCGTGCTCATGCGGATGAAGGCGAAGGAGAGGATGAAGCCGACGAGGACGAGGAAGAGGGCCTGCTCGTCGTTCTCGACCAGTCGGCCCCAGAACTCGGAAAAGATCGACGCGGTCGTCACGCCGGCACCGGGGCTGCATGGAGCGGCGGCGCCTCGCCGTCCTTGACGGCGATCAGCTCGACCGTGAGTAGGACCGACCCGAGCGCGAAGAGCGGTGAGAGGGCGACGTTCGACAGCGCCTCCGCGAGCCACTCGGCGACGAAGGTGTGACCGAGGAGGTCATGGACGAGGGCGGCGACGCCGCCGCCGACCGCGTCGCCCGTGACCTCGATCGGGACCAGGACCCAGAAGACCAGCCAGAAGCTGCCGCGCACCAGCTGGAAGCTGCGGCGCAGCGCCGACACCGCCGAGCGCTCCTCGATCTCGACGATCGGTCCCGCCAGGCCGAGGAAGACGAAGGCTAGGAGTCCCGGTAGGACCACGATCGCCAGACCGACCGCGACGATGGCGACGAAGGCGACGTCGACGATGATCAGGCGCCCGTACTTGATCCGCCCCGCCAGCTCCCGCGGCCCCGGCGGCCGCTCGCCGTGGGGGTGGGTGAGCGAGATCGCGATCGCGCCGCTGAAGAAGATCTCGCCGAGCAGGCCGGTCATCGTCACGGCGCCGACGGCGAGGAGGAGGGCCGCCACCTTCACCCCGCTGGTCAGGTCGAGCGAGTCGACGTCGACCCGCAGGCTGAGCGCGTCAATCAGCCCCAGCGGCAGGAAGACGGCGAGCGCGAGCAGGAAGATCGAGGGCGCCCAGGACCAGTAGGTGCGCCAGATGCGCCCGTAGGTGCCGATCACCCGGCGGGCCAGGGTCAACGGCGCCTGTCGCGGCGCCCAGCGGGCCGGCGGCCCCGCGCCTCCAGCTTCGACTGGCTCGACTGCGAAGCCGGCACCCGCTTGAGGTTGCCCAGCTCCGGGATGAGGATCTCTTCGGCGCAGCGCCGGTGCCAGTGGTGGTGGTCTGTGCCCCCCAGCCGGCGCACGTACTGGACCACCGTGTGCTCCTCGCCGACCGGGATCTCCCCGTGGCAGCCGGGGCAGCGATACAGCTTGCGGGAGATGCCGCGGATCAGCCAGGTCTCGTCGCCCTCTTCGTTCAGCCCGCGCAGGCTCCAGCGGATGCTCGGCTGCCCGTCGAACTGGCCCATCAGCGCCTCGACATCCAGGCGAAGCCGAGGGCCATCGCCAAATTGGAAGCGCTCGCCAGCCGCAGTCCGAGCTTCGCGCCTGGTCGGCTGACCGCCGGCGAGGCGGACCAGAGCGCGTCGGTGGCGATCTCCGTCCCGCGCAACCAGGCCAGCGACTGCCAGTCGGATGGCTTGTCGCGGCGGTCGGCGAGGAGGTGGGCGGCGGCGAACGTCAGCCAGACGGGACCGCTGCGCCGGAACAGGTGCCGGGCATCGGGCGAGGGATCGTCGTGGCCGAGCACCTTCAGGGTCGCCGCCGGGGCGGCGATCGCGGCGCCGCCGAGCACCAGGTCGAAGGCGATCATGTTCCGGTTGAGGCGGCGCAGGGCCCGCTCGAGAGTCATCTCCTGAACAATCCAACCAGAAGCCGGAAGGGAAAGCGCCGGGTTCGGCGAAATGGACCGCCGTGACCAAGACCGCGACGAAGTCCCCCCAACTCAAGAGCCTTTCGGACTACATCCAGGAGCGTTTCGACGAGTTCTCCCGCTCCCAGAAGGATGTCGCCCGCTACATCGTCGACCATCTCGACGAGGCCGCCTTCCTCACCGCCGAGGAGCTGGCCCGGAGAGCGAGCACCTCGTCCTCGACGGTGGTGCGCTTCTCCCAGGCCCTCGGCTTCGAGGGATACCCCGAGCTGCAGCAGGCGGCAATCGAGGAGTACCGCACGACGATCGCCGGCAACGGCGCCAACGGCGGGGCGCTCTTCTCCTTCGACCACTCCGAGATGGAGGGCTCGCTCAGCGCCGACTACTCGAACCTCGAGGAAACCGCGCGCAAGCTGACCCCCGATCAGGTGGACGCCTCGGTCGCGGCTCTGGCGGAATCGCAGCGCGTGGTCATCGTCGGCGTCGACCAGATGGCCTTCTTCGCCAGCTACCTGCGCCACACCCTCAGCCTGCTCGACATCCGCGCCGAGATCGTCGCCAGCACCGGCGGCGAGTCCCTGCAGCGGCTCGGCCGGATCGACGAGAGCACGCTGGTGATCACCCTTTCCGCCGGCCGCGCGCACCCGCTGCTGCTGCGGGCTATGAAGCTGGCGCTCCACCGCGGCGCCCGCACCCTGGCAATCTCCGACGCGACGATGTCGGAGGTCGGCGAGCATGCCGAGTTGACCCTCTACTTCTCATCCAACAGCCCCAGCTTCACCCGCTCGCACACCGCCCTGATGGCCCTGATCCAGGGACTGGTCCACGGCCTCTACGCGCGCGACGAAGCAACGCACAAAGACCGGATCCGGGCTTACAAACTGAAGTAGCACCGGTAGAGGGGACCGATACTCCTCCCCGTGAATTTGTCGCGCCCCTTCGGGGCATGCTCCCGGAACATGCTGCCCTCCTATGGAGGGCAGAAACCAGATTGCATTTCGCCGCTTCGCGCACATTCCCGGGGAGGAGTATCGGTCCCCTCTACAGAGGGCCCCGGCAGACGCTGAACCCTTTGGCCGACCCGCCGGTGCGTGTCGGCGAGGCGTCCGGTCGTCCGCTGAGCGAATGTCAGCGCGAAGCGCGCGATATGCAATCTGGTGTCTGCCTGCCATAGGCAGGCAGCAGGTTCGGGGAGCAAGCCCCGAAGGGGCGCGACAAATTCGCTCAGGGGACGACCGGACGCCTGCAGCCGCCCTTGAAGTAAGCGGACTTCGTCGACAACTAAGATGGCGGAGATGAGCGAGCGCGCGACTTTTCGACTGAAGACTGGCCTGGCCGAGATGCTGAAGGGCGGTGTGATCATGGACGTGGTCACGCCCGCGGAGGCGAAGATCGCCGAGGAGGCGGGCGCCGTCGCGGTGATGGCGCTGGAGCGGGTTCCGGCCGACATCCGCCGCGACGGCGGCGTCGCCCGCATGTCCGACCCCTCGATGATCAAGGGGATCCAGGAAGCGGTGACGATCCCGGTGATGGCGAAGGCGCGGATCGGCCACTTCGCCGAGGCTCAGGTCCTGCAGGCGCTGGAAGTCGATTACATCGACGAGTCGGAGGTCCTCACCCCGGCTGACGAGCGCAACCACATCGAGAAGCTGGCCTTCGACGTCCCGTTCGTCTGTGGCGCCACCAATCTCGGGGAGGCGCTGCGGCGGATCGGCGAGGGGGCGGCGATGATCCGCTCCAAGGGCGAGGCGGGAACCGGCAACGTGGTCGAGGCGGTGCGGCACATGCGCGAGATCACCTCCGGGATCAAGCGGCTGGGGCAGCTACGGCCGGAGGAGCTGGCGGCGGCGGCGAAAGAGCACCAGGCGCCGCCGGAAGTGGTGCGGGAGGTCGCCGCGGCGGGACGCCTGCCGGTGCCGCTGTTCTGCGCCGGCGGGATCGCGACGCCGGCGGACGCGGCGTTGATGATGCAGCTCGGCGCCGAAGGCAACTTCGTCGGCTCGGGCATCTTCAAGAGCGCCGATCCGGAGCGCCGGGCGCGGGCGATCGTCGAGGCGACGACCCACCACAAGGACCCCGAGCGGGTCGCGGCCGCCTCGATGGCCCTGGGCGACGCCATGCCCGGCCTCGAGATCGCCGGCTTGGCGGCCGAGGACGCCCTGTTGCAGAACCGCGGAGCGTAGGTGGCCGGCCTGAAGGTCGGCGTCCTCGCCCTCCAGGGCGACTTCGAGGCCCATGCCAGGACCCTGCGCGCGCTCGGCGCCGAGCCGCGGGAGGTGCGGAGCGCGGCCGGGGCCGAGGGTCTCGACGGCCTCGTCATCCCGGGAGGCGAGAGCACGACGATCGGCAAGATGATCGAGTCGGCGGGGCTGGAACCGGCGCTGCGCGCCCATCACGCGGCTGGGCGCCCGATCCTCGGCACCTGCGCGGGCATGATCGTCTGCGACGCCGAGCACCTCGGCTTCTTCGAGGCCACCGCCCGGCGCAACGCCTTCGGCCGGCAGCTGCAGAGCTTCGAGGCCGATCTCGAGGTCGAGGGGATCGGGGACGAGCCGCTGCGGGCGGTCTTCATCAGGGCGCCGTGGGTGGAGCGACACGGGCCGGACGTCGAGGTGCTGGCCTCATACGAGGGGCATCCGGTGGCGATTCGGGAGGGGAACGTGCTGGCCTGCGCATTCCATCCGGAGCTGACCGACGACCCGCGCTTCCACGCGATCTTCATGGCAATGGCGACCGCCGCCCGGGAGCGGGCGGGGGAGGAGGCAGCGAGATCATGAGCGGCGGCGACCCGCGGGTGCAGAACCTGGCAAAGATCCTGGTCGGCTACTCGACCGAAGTGAAGAGGGGCGACGTGGTCTCGATCGACGGCGAGAGCGCCGCGGCGCCGCTGCTGCTGGCGGTTTACGAGGAGGTGCTGCGGGCGGGCGGTCACCCGATGCTGAACGTGGCCCTGGAGGGGCAGGTCGCCGCCTACTTCAAGCACGCCACCGACAAGCAGCTGGAGTGGATCTCTCCCTACGCCGAGTGGATGGTCGAGAATGCCGACGTGCGGATCGCGGTCGGCGCCAGCACCAATACCCGCGAGCTCTCGGGGGTGCCGCCGGAGCGCCAGACCCTGCGCCAGTCGGCCACCGGCGACCTGATGACGCGGGCGATGAAGCGCGCCGCCGAGGGCGACTTCCGCTGGTGCTACACGCTGTATCCGACCAGCGCCTACGCCTCCGAGGCGGAGATGAGCCTGGCCGACTACGAAGACTTCTACTACGGCGCCTGCCTTGCCAACGATCCGGAGCCTCTGACCGCCTGGCATCGGGCTTCCGAGGAGACGCGGCGGCTGGCCAGCTGGATCGAGGGTCACGAGGAGGTGCGGGTGACGGCGCCGGGCACCGACATCAAGCTCGGGATCGCCGGGCGCACCTTCATCCCCTGCGTCGGTGACAACAACATGCCCGACGGCGAGTTCTTCACCGGGCCCGTCGAGGACTCGGTCGAGGGGGAAGTCAGCTTCCACCTGCCCGCGGTGATCGGCGGCCGCGAGGTCTCCGGCGTCCGCCTGCGCTTCGAGGCCGGCCGGGTGGTCGACGCCTCCGCCGAACGCGGCGAGGAGTACCTGCTGAAGCTGCTCGACACCGACGAGGGGGCCCGCACCCTGGGGGAGCTTGGGATCGGCACCAACTACGGGATCGCCAAGGGCACCCGTGAGGTCCTGCTCGACGAGAAGATCGGCGGCACCGTCCACATGGCGGTCGGCTCGAGCTATCCGGAGTCCGGCGGGGAGAACGAGTCCGCCGTCCACACCGACCTCGTCTGCGACCTCCGCCTCGGCGGCAAGCTCGAAGTCGACGGCGTGGTGATGCAGGAAGACGGAAGATTTACTGTCTGAACTTCAGACCCGCGTGAGGATCGTCGCGATGATCCCTAGAAATCCGACCAGCATCATCCCGATCAGGCCCCAGGTGAGCTGGATCAGGTTGCGGTTCATGGCGGCTACCTCGTCCCGGACGCCTTGAATCTCGCTCCGCAGGGTCTGGAACTCCGCCTTCATCTCGCTTCGCACGGCTTGAAATTCCGCCTTCATCTCGCTCCGCACGGCCTGAAATTCCGCCTTCATCTCGCTCCGCACGGCCTGAAATTCCGCCTTCATCTCGCTCCGCACGGCCTGAAACCCGCCGGTCATTTCACCGCGCAGCGCGCGGAATTCCGTTCGCATCTCGGTGAAGCCAGCATCGACTTGCTTGTTGAGGTCGTCGAGGCGCTCGTCGGTCCAAAGTTCCCTTGCCACCACCGCCATGATGGCACCCTAACGGACGATGTGCAACGTGTTGTGCGCGAAATCTAAAAGTTGCGCAACGGCTCTGTTACGGAATTGGAACTACTGGTTCGGGATCGGCGATCCGGCCAGCAGGAAGAACCAGACCGTCAGCGCCAGCATCGCCAGCATCACCGAGCCCATCAGCACCGCCTCGACCACGGTGACCGAGCTGGTGGCGGGGCCGGTGTCGCGCATGCTCTTCAGCCAGGTGGGGCGAATCGGCGCCAGGCGGTTGGTGCCGGTGATGCGGATGTAGAGGTTGTTGAGACGGCCGATCAGCCAGGCGACGAAGAGAATCGAGGCGACGATGCCGACGGCGACGATCGCGTAGGGGCCGCCGCTCGGGAACTGCGTTTCGGAGAGCTTCGAGGCGATGTAGACCCAGCTCAGTGGGATCGCCGTCCATAGTGAGAAGGCGGCGAGGAGCATGGCAAGGAAGACGAAGCCCGCGGCGACCCCCTGACCGACTCGGTGCGTTTGCGCTCTCGTTGCCATCGACCTCTCCATAGAATGCCAGGCGATGTCCGGGCATTCCAAGTGGCACTCGATCAAACACAAGAAGGGCGCCGCGGATGCGAAACGCGGCAAGCTCTTCAGCAAGCTCGCCCGCGCGATCACGGTCGCGGCGCGGGACGGGGGCGGCGACACCGACCACAATCCGACCCTGGCGACGGCGGTCCAGAAGGCCAAAGACGCCTCGATGCCGAAGGACAAGATCCAGAAGGCGATCGACGTCGGCACCGGTGCCGGCTCCGACGGCGCCGCGATCGAACGGGTCGTCTACGAGGGCTACGGGCCGGCCGGCGTCGCGGTCCTGGTCGAGGCGCTGACCGACAACCGCAACCGCGCCAGCGCCGAGATCCGCCACGCCTTCTCCAAGCACGGCGGCAACCTCGGCGAGCCCGGTTCGGTCGCCTGGATCTTCGAGCGGAAGGGCTCGATCGTCCTCGACGGCGGCCGCTACGGCGAGGACGACCTGATCGGCGCGATCGACGCCGGCGCCGAGGACGTGCGGGAGGACGAGGACAAGCTGCGGGTCATCTGCGATTCGCATGACTTGACGGCTGTGCGCGAAGCACTGGAAGCGGAAGGCATCGAGTTCGAGTCAGCCGGCCTGGCGATCGAACCGAAAAGCACGGTCGAGCTGAAGGGCCACGACGCGGAACGCGTCCTCAAGCTTCTGGACAGTCTCGATGAGCAGGACGACGTCGATGAGGTCTTCGCCAATTTCGATATCCCGCCCGAGGTGCTGGAGCAGCTCGCGGCTTGAGGCATTAGGAAGAGGTCGGGGGGACCCTCTCCAGACACATCTCGCTATGGCTCGATGTTGAGTGTCTGGAGAGGGTCCCCCCGACCTCCTTGCGACTTCGGGCGGCAAGAAGGCATCCGAGGTGGACCACAGAATCCCTAACTGTGCAGGTAGTAATGGGCATAGATCCTGGAGCGGCCAATCTTGGCTTTGGCGTGGTGCGCGTTGAGGGCAATCACATGGTCGCGCTCGACGGGGGGGTTGTCGAGACGACGCCGGAGCTGCCGATGGAGCGGCGGCTGGCGCGGATCCATGGGGCGCTGCGGGAGCTGATCGCCTGGCATGAGCCGAAGGCGATGGCGATCGAGGAGGTCTACTTCGGCAAGAACGTGCGCTCGGCGATGTCCGTCGGCCAGGCCAGCGGGGTGGCGATGCTGGCCGCCGCCGAACACGGGGTCGGCTGCTACTCCTACACGCCGCAGGCGATCAAGATGGCCGTCTGCGGCTCCGGCGCCGCCGGCAAGCGCCAGGTTCAGCGGATGGTGAAGACGCTGCTGGGGCTGCCCGAGCCTCCCTCGCCCGACCACGCCGCCGATGCCCTCGCGGTGGCAATCTGCCATGGCGGCGGCAGCGGCCACCGGCAGGCGGTCACGGCGGTCGACGAAGTCACGGCCGAACACGAAGAGCGGGTGGCCGGATGATCGCGGCCGTGCGCGGCGAGGTGATGGTGCGTCGGCCCGACCACGTCGTCATCGACGCCGGCGGCGTCGGCTACCGCCTCGCGGTCTCGGCCGAGACGCTGAAAGCGGTCCCGGCGACCGGGCGCGACGCCTTCCTTCACGCCGAGCTGATCGCCCGCGATGACTCGCTCGCCCTCTACGGCTTCTCGGCGGAGGATGAGCGCGATCTCTTCCGGCTCCTGATCACGGTCAGCGGCGTCGGACCGAAAGTCGCGATCGCGACCCTCTCCGGCGGCAGCACCCGCGACCTCCTGCGGGCGATCGCCGCCGGCGACGGCAAGCGCTTCCAGGCGGTGCCGGGAATCGGCAAGCGGACGGCGGAACGGATCATCGTTGAGCTGCGCGAGAAGGTCGCCGGGGCGCTGGAGGAGGAGGTCGTCGCCGTCGAGGGGCAGGCAGGCAGCGCCCGCACCCTCGCCCGCGACGGGCTGGTCAACCTCGGCTACGTCCCACTGGAGGCGGAGCAGCTGCTTGAAGGGCTCGAGGGCGACGAGCCTCAGGAGCTGGTCGCGGCGGCGCTGCGCAAGGCCGCGAGCTCGAGGAACGTCGCGTGAGCGGTCCTCCCGAGATCGGCGGCAGCCGGATCCGCACTCCGGGGATCGACGGGGAGCCGGTACCGGTCGACGCCGAGGTGAAGGTCCACGACGCGCGGGCGGAAGCGCCCGACGAGGATCTCGACCGCTCGCTGCGGCCACCGACCCTCGGTGACTTCGTCAACCAGCAGCAGGTGACCAACCAGCTGGCGATCTTCATCGAGGCCGCGCAGAAGCGCGGCGAGCCGCTTGACCATGTCCTCCTCGCCGGCCCGCCGGGGCTCGGCAAGACCTCACTCGCCCATATCGTCGCCGCCGAGCTCGGGGTGCCGATGGTCCAGACGGCCGGCCCGGCGCTCGAGCGCAAGGCCGACGTCGCCTCCTTCCTCACCGCCCTGGAGCCCGGCAGCGTCTTCTTCATCGACGAGATCCACCGCCTCGGGCGCGCCGTCGAGGAGACGCTCTACCCGGCGATGGAGGACGGCGAGCTGCCGGTCGTGCTGGGACAGGGCGCCGGCGCCCGCACCGTGACGCTGCCGCTGCCGCCCTTCACCCTGGTTGGCGCAACCACCAGGGCCGGGCTGCTGACGACGCCGCTGCGCGACCGTTTCGGCGTCTCCCACCGGCTCGAGTACTACTCGGCCGAGCACCTGGCGCTGATCGTCGAGCGCTCGGCCGGGATCCTCGGCGTCGAGATCGACAGCGATGGGGCGGAAACGATCGCCGGCCGCTCGCGCGGCACCCCGCGAGTCGCCAACCGCCTGCTGAAACGGGTTCGCGATTTTGCCGAGGTCAAGGGCAGCGGCAGGATCGGAGCCGAGGCGGCGGCCGCCGCCTTGGCGATGCTGGAGGTCGACGAGGGGGGGCTCGACCGCAGTGACCGCGCTCTGCTCGAGACGATCGCGACCAAGTTCGCCGGCGGCCCCGTCGGCCTCTCCACCCTGGCGGTGGCGATCGGCGAGGAGCAGGACACGATCGAGGAGGTCCTCGAGCCCTACCTGCTCCAGCAGGGCCTGTTGAAGAGGACCCCGCGTGGGCGGGTGCTGACCCAGCGTGCTTACGACCACCTCGGGATTTCCGCCCCCGAAGGCGCGGCCAGCCTCTTCTGATCCGGCGAATCCGGAACGGCAACCAATCATCTAGCCTGTCGCCTATGCCGTTTTTCATCTGTCCGAACTGCGGACATCGGGAGGTCAGCGGGGAGCGGACCGCGGGGTTCAGCACCCGCCCGAAGGGCTGCTCGAAATGCGGCTTCGGCTTTGTCTTCGAACTACTCGACGATTATTATCCGGCTCCCAATGCAGCCTTTTTCGTCTGTGACAAGCAGGGCCGCGTGATCGACGCCGGCAAAGGCAGTTTCGAGCTGACCGGTTTGACCGACGAGGACGTGATCGGCCGGCCGGTCGACGAGGTTCTCGGCCTCGACTGGATCGACGGCGGCGACGGCGGCAAAGAGGCCGACACGAACGGCGACGGCTCCACCGACCCGATCGAGACCTCCCTGGAGTGGGGCGTGCGCTCGCTCGGCAAGCGGGTGGCGGTCAACGCGGAGGGTGACCTGCCGGCGCAGGCGGTCGCCGACCTCTTCCCCGCCTACGACGACGACGGCGGCCTCCTCCTCGTCCTCACCCCGGAGGGCTAGAGCATGGGGACGCGGCGCCGGCACCTCTTCGTCCTGCTGTTCGTGCTCGCCCTCGTGGTCATATCCGGGATCGTCATCGCCAGCAAGCAGACGAAGCTCGGCCTCGACCTGCAGGGCGGCCTCGAGCTCGTCTACCAAGGGCAGCCGACGGGGACTACCACCGAAGTCACTGGCGAAGACATCGAAGACTCGATCTCGATCATCGAAAAACGGATCAACAAGCTCGGCGTCTCCGAGCCGGAAGTGGCGCGGCTCGGCAACGAAGAGATCACGGTCAGCCTGCCCGGCGTCACCGACGCCAACCGGGCCGCCGAACAGGTCGGCAGCACCGCTCAGCTCTACTACTACGACTGGGAACCGAACCTGATCGGGCCCGAGTTCGCGATCGGCGGCCATCCCGGCCGCGAACCCGCCGAAGGCCCCCGCAAAGCCTCGGAAAAACGCTGGGAAGAAGCCGGCCGCAACGTCACCAGCCAGGAGAACAAACAGCTGATCTTCGCCGGCGCCTACCCGACCGCCTACGAAGCCGCGCAGCTGGCCGCCGAACAGAAGCCGGTCCAGAACTGCCAGGAATGCTCGGTCGCCAAGCCCCGCTACTACCTCTTCGGGAAGGTGGAGCCGCACGACCTGATCGCCGGTCCGGAGCTGACGAAAAAGGACCTCTACATCAGCCCCACCGGCGAAAAACGACCGAAGAACGGGATCGTCGTCGAAGTGCCGGCGGGCACGATCGTGGTTTCGGAATATCCGAGCGACGAAGAAGGGCAGCCGGACGAAACCGCCGAGCCGGGCTGGTTCGCGCTGAAGGACAAACCGGCGTTGAGTGGCAGCGACATCACCAATCCCGAACAGTCCTACGGCCCCGGCAACGAACCGATCGTCACCTTCGGATTCACCGGCAGCGGCCAGGACGCGTTCCAGGAAGTGACCCGCAGGATCGCCCAGCGCGGCCAGGCGCAGGCGATCGGCCCGGTCGCGGGCGAAGAAGCCGAAGCGCTCTCCGGGCACTTCGCCGTCGTCCTCGACAACGAAGTCAAGACCCGGCCGATCATCAACTTCGCCGAAAACCCCGACGGAATCGACGGCCGCACCGGCGCCCAGATCTCCGGCGGCTTCAGCGGCGTCCAGGACGCGCAGGACCTGGCGACGACCCTGCAGATCGGCGCCCTGCCGATCAACCTGAAGCTGATCAGCGAGACCCAGGTCTCGGCGACCCTCGGCAGCCAGGCGCTCCACGAAGGGATCAAGGCGGGGATCATCGGGCTCGGCCTCGTCGTCATCTTCCTGCTCCTCTACTACCGCTTCCTCGGGCTGGTCGCCTCGATCGCGCTGGGCGCCTACGGGGTGATCTTCTTCGCCCTGATCAAACTGATCCCGATCACCCTGACCCTGCCGGGGATCGCGGGCCTGGTGCTGACGATCGGCGTCGCCGCCGACTCCAACATCGTCATCTTCGAGCGAATAAAGGAGGAGGTGCGGGCGGGGCGCTCGATGGCGAGCGCGATCAGCGCCGGCTACAAACGCGGGATCAGCACGATCGTCGACGCCAACGTCGTCACCCTGCTGACCGCCTTCATCCTCTTCGTGCTGGCCAGCGCCGGCGTCAAGGGCTTCGCCTTCACCCTCGGCGTAGGCACGATCGTCTCGCTGCTGACCGCCGTGGTCTTCACCCAGGCGCTGCTTGGCACGATGAGCCGCTCACGGCTGCTGCGCTCGCCGAACGTGCTCGGGGCGGCCGGCGAGGGGAGGCGGTGGCACTTCGACTTCATGGGCGCGAGCCGCTGGTTCTTCACGGTCTCTGGCGTGATCCTGCTGGTCGGCGCCCTGGCGCTGGCGACGAAGCAGCTCAATTTCGGGATCGACTTCGAGTCCGGAACCCGGATCACCGTGGCGCTGGAAAAGCCGACCGACGAGGAAGGGGTGCGGGAAGCCCTCGACTCCGTCGGGATCAGCGGCGAGGAGGTGCAGCAGGTGAGCGACCCGAACTTCGGCGACAACGTCTTCCAGGTGCAGTCGCACCAGCTCGAACCGAACGAGGTCGACGAAGCCCAGGCGGCGCTGGCCGGCGAATACGGGATCGTCCAGGAGGGGTTCGACAGCACCAGCGTCGGCCCGACCTTCGGGCAGCAGGTCGCCAACAGCGCGCTGAAGGCGCTGATCTTCTCGCTACTGGTGATCTGCGGTTACGTGGCGCTGCGGTTCGACCCGAAGTTCGCGGTGCCGGTGCTGATCGCGATCTTCCACGACATCCTCATCACCGGGGGCGTCTACGCACTGACCGGAAAAGAGGTGAACAGCGGCACGGTCGCCGCCTTCCTGACCATCTTGGGCTACTCGATCTACGACACGATCATCGTCTTCGACCGCATTCGGGAGAACATGCCGCGGATGCCGCGAGCCGCCTTCTCGCAGATCGTCAACCGCTCGATGAGCGAGGTGCTGACCCGCTCCCTGGCGACCAGCTTCTCGACCATGCTGGCGGTCGGTTCGCTGCTGGTCTTCGGCGGCGCCACCCTGCAGGACTTCGCCTTCGCGATGCTGGTCGGGATCGCCTCGGGAACCTATTCCTCGATCTTCATCGCCTCGCCGGTGCTGACGGCCTGGAAGGAACGCGAGCCCGGCTTCATCCGGCGCCGGATGCGGATCGCCGAGGCCGAGGGGGGCCGGGTGCCTGCCTACGCCGACGAGATCGAGATGGCGAAGCTCGGCCGCGACGACGAGCGCGAAGCAGAGCCGGCGGCGGCCGAGGGGTCGGCGGCTGAAGCGACCCCCGGGGCGGTCGCCACGGCCGAGCGAACCGGTGACGGCTCCGGCAACGGCGCCGGTGCCCTCACCAACGGGGACGCGGACGCCGCCGCCTCCGAGTCGGCCGAGCGGCGCCAGCGCAATGCCGAGCGGCGCGCCCGCCGGCAGGCCCGCCGCAAGCACGGAAGGAGCCGCTGACCCATGGCCTTGGTCGTCTTCTTCACGATGGGCATCGCCCTCTGGCATTTCACGGTCTTCGTCCCCGACCGCTTCTGGCAGGGGATCGTGGGCGCCTTCCTCGGCTCCGTCCTGGGGGCGATCCTCTTCGGGTTGATCGTCCAGGAGGCGAGCGGCAAGAGCCTCGGGGATACCGACCTGGCGACCGCGCTGATCGCCGTCCCCGGGGTGCTGATCGGGCTTGGGATCGTCTACGCGATCGGCACCCGGACCAACCGAGAGCCGGCTTAGCCGGCCACGTTTATCGCAACTTGGGGCAACCGCCCTGATCGTTTCCGCCGCTGCGGTTCCTAGCCTGGGAGCGTGCCGGAAACCATCAGCGCATTTGCCGTCGAGCCCTATTCCTACGCGGAGGCCCGTCGCCTCAGCGAGGAGCTCGGGCTGAGCGAGCCGGTCGCGGTCACCCTGGTGCGCCGTGGGTACCGCACCCCCGAGCAGGCACGCTCCTTCCTGGCCGCTGACGAGTCACACCCGCCGACGGCGTTCGCGGGCATGGAGCGGACGGTCGAGCGGGTACGCGATGCGATCCGGGGCGGGCGGCGGATCACCGTCCACGGCGACTTCGACGTCGACGGCGTCTGCGCGACGACGGTGATGGTGAGAACGCTGCGGGAGCTCGGGGGCGACTGCGACTGGTTCATCCCCAACCGGATCGCGGACGGGTACGGGCTGAGCGAGGAGAACGTCAGGCGGTTGGCGGAGCGCGGAACCGAGTTGCTGATCACGGTCGATTGCGGCATCACCTCGGTCGCCGAGGTGGCGCTGGCACGGGAGTTGGGCATAGAGGTGATCGTCACCGACCATCACCAGCCGGCGGCGGAGCTGCCGGATTGCCTGATCCTGCACCCGGAAGTGAGCGGTTATCCGTTCGCGTCGCTATGCGGGACGGCGGTGGCCTGGAAGCTGACTTGCGCGTTGCGGGAGGGTGGGGAGGCCGATCTTGACCTCGTCGCGCTGGCCACTGTGGCGGATGTGGTTCCTCTCATCGGCGAGAACAGGTCCCTTGTCCGCAGGGGACTGGCTGAGATCCGACGAGCCAAGAGGCCTGGAGTCCGCGCCCTGCTCGAAGCTTCGCAATGCGATCCGGAGCGGCTCGATGAGGGGGACCTGAGCTTCCGCTTGGCGCCGAGGATCAATGCGGCGGGCCGCCTATATCGCGCTGACGCTGGGGTGGAGCTTTTTCTGACTGAGGACCCAGAGCGGGCGGCAGCAATCGCCGAAGAGCTGAGCCGAGCCAATTCGGCGCGCCGGGCGACTGAGCGCGAGGTCGATGCCGCCGCCGAGGCGGCGCGTAAGGAGCTGCCGGAGCACCTGCGGCAGGCACGCGGATTCGTCGTCGCGGGAGAGGACTGGCACCCCGGGGTGGTCGGCATCGTCGCCTCCCGACTGGTCGAGCGGCATCAGCGGCCGGTCGTGGTTGTCTCTCTCGACGAGAACGGCGAGGGAAGAGGCAGCGGCCGCAGCATCCCCGGTTTCGACCTGCTGGCGGCGCTGCAGGCATGTGCGGAGCACCTCGAAGGCTTCGGGGGGCACCGCGCCGCCGCTGGGCTGACGATCAAGGCCGAAAAGGTCGGGGCGTTCCAGGAGGCCTTCGCGGCGCATGCCAACGAGGCGCTGTCGGCAGACGACCTGCGGCGGACCGAACGGGTGGACGCGATGGTCGGAGGGGTCGGCCTCGGCCTCGATCTCGCCGAGGAACTGGGGCGGCTCGGCCCATTTGGAATGGGCAATCCGGGGGTGCGTTTGCTGGTCCCCTCGGCGCGGGTCAGCGACGTGCGGACGATGGGGGAGGGTAAGCACGCGCGCTTCAGCCTCCACAGCGGCTCGCATCGCGCTCTCGGGGTCGCCTTCGGCCGCGCCAGCCTCGGCGTCGAGGACGAGGACCTGCTCGACGCGACGGTGCGCCTTGAGGTCAACCACTGGAACGGCTCGGTCGAGCCGCGCGTGGTCCTGCGGGAGCTGTATCCGCTCGAAGAGGCTGTGGCGCGAGCGGGCGAGCCCGCGCTTCCGCACTCATGCGTCGTCCAGGAGTCGGAATGGTGGCAGCGCTTCGAAGCCGAGCTTCACGCCGACCACGATCTGGAGTCTGCGAAAGCCGGCGATGTACACCGCGTTTCGCAAGCTCCCGGGACTACGGACGCCCTCGCAGCGCCCGAGCGGCGGATTGTGCGGGAGGCTCTCTCCGCGACCGTGGCGGTCGCGGAGCTCGTGTCGAGTGGAGCCGGGGTGCTCGCCGTCTGCGCCGACGCCTCCCGTCGCGCGGGGTTGGGCAACGGTGCCGGCGGCCTGGCTCGGTTCAACGGCGGCGTCGCCAAGATTGCCTGCCACCGCTGTGCCGAGGAGGAGGTTGCGGGCCTCTCCGGCAAAGCCACGGCCGGCCTCGCCCTCACCGATTACGGCGTGCTCGCGCGGGCGCCGGAGCTGGCCGCCGCCTTCGAGCACGTCGTCGTGGTCGATCCTCCGACCGACACGCTGAGCCAGTTGCGAGCGAGCAGGCCGTTCGCCGGCGACGATCCTGGCTTCCTTCACCTGCACTGGACCGAGGCCGAGCGCGATTTCGCCGCCAGGGCCCTGGCCGAGCAGTGGCCCGCGCGTGAAGCCGTGACCAGCGCCTTCCGCGCCCTGCGGGAGCTCGGCGAGTCCGGCGGGCAGGACCTGCGCCGGGCGCTGGAAGGAGCCGGCAGGCACCCGCTCTGCCCGGAGGCCTGCGCCCGTCGCTTCCGGGTCCTCGGCGAGCTCGGCCTGGTGCAGGGATCGCCGCAGGGCGGCGGGGGCACGGTCCGGGTCGTATCCTCAGAGAGGACGGAACTGCAGCGCTCGGCTGCCTTCCGTGCTTACGGCGAAAGACTCTCGGAGGCACAGCGATTCCTGGCAAGACCGAAACCGCAGTAGCTCACAAGGAGCTTCTCGGCGACCTTTTCGCCGTGATCGAGGAGTTCGACTCCTCCGGCGGCGTCGAAGCCAACGGCTCCGGCGGCACCGTGGTCGCGGTGGCGGCGGTCGACCGCGCCAGGGTCGAGCGCGCCTTCGACTTCGCCTGCGAGCGCCACGCCGATCAGCGCCGCCACTCCGGCGACGAGTTCATCACCCACCCCGTCGGGGTCGCCCAGATCTGCGCTGGGATGCGGCTCGATACCGCGACCCTCTGCGCCGCCCTGCTCCACGACACGGTCGAGGACACGACCGCCAGCCTCGACGAAATCCGGGACGAGTTCGGCGAGCAGATCGCCCAGCTCGTCGACGGCGTCACCAAGCTGACCGGGATCACCTTCGAGAGCCGCGACGAGCGCCAGGCTGAGAACTACCGGAAGATGATGGTGGCGATGGCCACCGACGTCAGGGTGATCCTGATCAAGCTGGCCGATCGCCTCCACAACATGCGGACGCTCGGAGCCCTGCCGAAGCAGAAGCAGACCCTGAAGTCCCACGAGACGCTGGAGATCTATGCGCCGCTCGCGCACCGGCTCGGGATCCACGCGATCAAATGGGAGCTGGAGGACCTCGCCTTCGCTACCCTGCACCCGCGCAAGTACGCGGAAATCAAGCAGCTGGTGGCCCAGCAGCGCGACGAGCGCGAGAACTACGTGACCGAGGCCGGCGAGTTCCTCGCCAAGGAGCTGGAGCAGGTCGGGATCGAGGCCGAGATCTCAGGCCGGGCCAAGCACTTCTACTCGATCTACACGAAGATGGCGAAGAAGGGCCGCGAGTTCAACGAGATCTTCGACCTCACGGCGATGCGGGTGATCGTCGGCTCGGTCAAGGACTGCTACGGGGCGATCGGAGTCATCCACTCGCTCTGGAAGCCGCTGCCGGGCCGCTTCAAGGACTTCGTCGCGATGCCGAAGGCCAACATGTACCAGGCGCTGCACACGACGGTTATCGGGCCCGAGGGAAAGCCGCTGGAGATCCAAATCCGCACCGGGGAAATGCACAAGCTGGCCGAGTACGGGATCGCCGCCCACGTCGCTTACAAAGAGGGAAGCAGCGCCGACCCGCAGCGGGAAAAGATGACCTGGCTGCGACAGCTGGTCGAGACCGAGGGCGAACAGGACCCGACCGAGTTCCTCGAATCGCTCAAGGTCGACCTCTTCGAGGACGAGGTGTTCGTCTTCACCCCGAAGGGGGAAGTGAAGAGCCTCTCGGCCGGCTCGACGCCGCTGGACTTCGCCTACGCGGTCCATACCGATGTCGGCCACAGCTGCGTCGGCGCCAAGGTCAACGGCAGCATCGTGCCGCTCCACTACCAGCTGCGCTCCGGCGACATCGTCGAGGTCCTGACCGCGAAGCAGAAGCGCGGCCCCTCGCTCGACTGGCTGAAGCTGGTGCGGACCAGCCGCGCCCGCAACAAGATCCGCGCCTGGTTCAAAGAGGAGCGGCGCGAGGACGCCGAGCGAGACGGCCGCGAAAGCCTCGACAAAGCACTGCGCACCCGCGGCATCCCGATGCAGAAGGTCTCCGGCTCGCCGCTGCTGGCGGACGTGATCCGCGAGATGGGCTTCCGCAAGGCGACCGACTTCTACATCGCCCTCGGACAGGGGAAAGTATCCGCCAAGACCGCCGCCAACAAGCTGATGCAGCGGCTGAAGGCGGGGGAGGGGGTCGAGGACGAGGCCGAGACCGCCCAGCCCGGCCGCGAGGACCGGGCTCGCCGCACCAAGGACGCCTCCAACTTCGGCATCACCGTCAAGGGCGTGGACAACGTCGCCGTGCGGCTGGCCAAGTGCTGTCGCCCGGTCCCCGGCGACGAGATCGAGGGCTACGTTTCGCTCGGCCGCGGGATCACGATCCACCGCGCCGACTGCAAAAACGTGAAGGCGCTGAAGCGGGCCAGCGAGCGCTTCGTCGACGTCTCATGGGAAGGCGAAAACGAGGCCGCCTACCGGGTCGAGCTGCAGATCGACGCCTACGACCGGACCCGCCTGCTCGAGGATCTCTCGCGGACCTTCTCCGAGGCCGGGATCAACATCATCGGCGCCTCCTGCGCGACCAACCACCCGATGGTGAAGAACCGGTTCGTGGTCGAGGTGGGGGATACGGAGCAGTTGAAGCACTGCATCAGCCGGCTTCGGAATGTGGAGTCGGTGTTCGACGCGTATCGGATAACGCCAGCGGCATAGGGGGAGGGGCGGGAGTGCCCTCTCCGGACACAACTCGCCTATGGCTCGTTGTTGAGTGTCCGGCGAGGACACTCCCGCCCCTCCGCAACGGTTGGCTCAGGCACAGACATAAAATGGGTTGATGGCGGAGCCGATGGCTTTGAAGGTGGCAGTAACCGGTCCGACTGGGGAGATCGGGAAGCCGCTGATGGCGGAGCTGGAGCGGCGGGCGGAGGTTGGGTCTGTGCTCGGGATGGCGCGGCGGGCGTTCGACCCGGCTGAGGAGGGATGGGAGAAGGTTGGCTACCGGCGCGGGGACATCCTCGACCGGGGGGCACTGGCGGCGCTGTTCGACGGGGCGGATGTGGCCGTTCATCTCGCCTTCGCGATCTTCGGCAGCCGCGAGGAGACGCGCCAGGTCAACCTGCAGGGGACGCGCAACGTCTTCGAGGTGGCGATCAAGGCGGGGGTGAAGCGGCTCGTCTACGCCTCCTCGGTCGCCGCCTACGGCTTCCACCCCGAGAACCCGCTGCCACTGAGCGAGGACGTGCCGGCGCGCGGCAGCGAGGGCTTCTACTACTCGCGCCAGAAGGCCGAGCTGGAGGAGTTGCTGGGGGAGCTGCTGGCCGGGAGCGAGATCGAGGCCTACGTCTTCCGGCCCTGCATCGTCGCCGGGCCGCGGGCGACGATGCTGGTCGAGCAGGTGGTCGACGCGGTGCGGGTCGGCGATCCGCTGCCGTTGCTGCGCAAGGGTGTCGAGAAGCTCCCCCTCGTGAAGCCGATCCTGCCCGACCCAGGCACTCCGCTCCAGCTCGTCCACCACGACGACGTGGCGCGTGCGATGACGGCGGGGATCTGCGGCGACGGGCCGGCCGGCGCCTACAACCTTGCCGGGGAGGGAGAGATCACGATGGCGAACATCGCCCGCGCCATCGGGTGGCGCTCGGTCCCGGTCCCAGGCCCGGCGGTCAGCCTCGGCACCGCGGCAGCCCGCCGCCTTACCTTCGCCTCGACCAAGCTGGAGTGGGCGACCGCCCTCGACACGGCGGTGCTGATGGACACGGCCAAAGCCCGCCGCGACCTCGGTTGGCAGCCGCAGCACGACGCCCAGGAGACGCTGGAGGAAACCGTCACCGGCGCCCGTTCAGGGGGCCTGCTCGACTGAAGCTCGTGTGAAGACTGCTTAAGTATCAAAACTAGTATTTACTGGTGGACGTCAATGAGTTCGATCGGCGAGGTGAAGGCTTTTGTGACTCTCCCCGAGGAGCGGGACGTAGGTGACGTCCCGCTGAAAGGGATGGGCAGCGCCTACGTGGCGCATTTCCGCAGCGGTCGCCCGATCGATCTGATCAGGGTGACCCCCGATGGAGAGCGGTTCGAGGAGAGCGAGGCCCTGCGCACCGTCGAGCTGCCTTCGGGCAGCAGGGACAAGCCGCTACGGGTCTATTACTCGCCGCAGGCCGCAATCGTGGTGCATGACCGGGGCCGGCATCTGATCACCGCGCCGACGCCGTTCGGGAGCCCCGACATCGTTCGCGAGACTCTGAAGGGGGCCGACTTCCATCTGATCGCCGGCTTCGAACCGCCCCCTGGCGAGACGCTGATCGAACTCGAACCGCTGCCCGGCTCTCCGGCGCAGGGGCTCGAACCGCTCACCGGCGAGCCGGTCATGGCAATCGAACCGCCCGGCGACGATACGCCGACGGCGATCCCACGCGATTTGGAGTACGAGTTGAGGGTTTGTCCGGGGCCTCCTCCTCATCGGGTGCGCTTGCTGCCGGGGGCGCCTTTCTGCCCGATTCACGATCGGTACCTCGGTTCCGAGTGAGCCCCTTCCTGAGCCGATGATCGGGACGGTTCTAGGACAAGTCACCGGGCAGCTGGAAAAACGATTCATCCTCAACGCGCTCTTCCCGACTCTGGTCTTCGTACTCGCCTGGGTGCTGGCGGTGGCGGTGGGAACCGACACCGGTCCGCTCGGTCCGGTCGAACGTTGGGAAAACGACAGCACCGGGGCCAGAGTGGTGATCGCAATCGGGGTCATCGCGGCGGTCTTTCTCCTCGCGAATCTCCTCGCCAACCGGATGCAGGGGGTGATCCGTCTCTTCGAGGGATACGGGGTACGACCCCGGTCGCTTGCCGATGTCGGGCGGAGACGACAGCTGGCGCGGGCGCGCAAGCTGATCGACGTCGCCACGTCTAGCGAAGACAACGCGAAGCGAGAAGCCGCGAAGAACCTTTTCGAGCTTTCGTATCCGTCCTTCCCCCAGACCCTGGGCAAGAAGAACGTCGCCGCGACCCGTCTCGGCAACATCCTCCGCAGCGCAGAGGCATACGGGGCAAGCCGGTATGGCATCGATTCGGTCCGCATCTGGTCGCGCCTCTACCCGCTGCTGCCCGATGCGCTCACCACTTCGATGGTCTCCGCCCGAACCTCGATGGAGTTCCTGCTCGCGGTCTCCTTCTTGGCCGGCATATACGCCCCGCTCGCCTCCCTTTACCTGATCGGCATGAACGGGCCGCTCGTTTGGACCTTCTCCTCGCTTCTCGGCGGAACCGCGATCGCCGTTGTCACCTACCACGCCGCGATGCAACCCGCGGCGATCTACGGCGAAACGATTCGCTCTGCTGTGGATCTTTACCGGCTCGAGCTGGTCAAGGCGATGGCCAAGCCATTGCCGAAAACAATGCGCGAGGAGACGCGGACCTGGAGGGAGCTGCACCTGCTGTTCGACCGCGGTACCGAAGACCCGAACTGGCACTACGTTCCTAAACCCGATAAGTGAAGCCCTGGGAACACAATGTCCATCTCGAGGCCGACGGATCGCGTCTATCCCTCCTCTGGCCCCTGCTCGCCGGTGTGTTGGCGATCTGTTTGATCGCGCTGGCAGCGGCTGCGATGCGGGGCAGTGTCAGCGTGGTGGTCGCCCGGCACTCGATCCAGCCCTTCAGCAGGATAAAGGCGACGGATCTGAAGGTCAGTTCGGTCCGCGCGGAGGGTTTTCAAGGGTCTGAGACGAGCGTCCACGACCTGAAGGGGAAGCTGACCACCGCAGGCGTGGCTTCCGGCGAGCGCATCGAACAGGCTGATCTGCTTGCCGTGCCGGCTGGCGGGGCGGGCAAACTTCGCTTCCAGGTCCAGCCTGACCACGCGGACGCCCTCGACCTCGAGCCCGGAGAAACGGTGCGCCTCTGGTTCTCGCCCACCGGCAAAGGCGGTCGGGGGGTGGGCATCTGCGCGCTGCTGCTTGCGGTCCCGGATGCCGATTCGCCGAGCGAACAGACCTACGTGGTCGCGGTGGGCAGGAAGCAGGGCCAGGTCCTCGTAACCCACCTCGGGCGCTCGCGCCTCCTGCTCAGTCGACCCGGGTAACGGCGCTCAGGCGACGATGCTCAGCGCCGCCGGGACCGCCCGCAGCTCGATCTGGTCACGCTCGCCGATGTAGTCGCCGTCGACCTGGAGAGGGAGGGGTCGCACCGTCCCATTCTTGTCCCTGGAGATCGTCTCCACGACCGCGTGGGTGACGTCCTCGAAGTGGGCGACCTGCTTGTGGCGGGCCGCCGGCTTGCTTTCGCTGAAGAGGCGGCTGATCAGCGTCGGCATGTCCCGCTGCGCGGCGCGCTTCAGCACCGCCAGCGAGAGGGTGCCGTCGTCGAACGCCACGCTCTCGCAGACCCGGATCGGCCGGCTGGCGAAGTAGGTGAACGGGTCGGAGTTCTGGACGATCGTGGTGATCCCCTCGATCGGCTCGCGACCATCGACCGTGGCCCGCATCCGGATCGGGTTGACCATGTACTTGCGGTAGAAGCTGGAGATGCCCGCCCAGCTGTAGTAGTAGGGGCCGGCGTTGCCCTTCAGGGTCGGGTTGCGGTCGACACGCTTCACCACGCTCGCGTCGATGCCCACCCCACAGGAGAAGACGAAGTAGCGTTCGTCGACCATCCCGAGGTCGATCTTGCGCGGCCGCCAGTCGTCCGCGAGGGAGAGCAGGTGCTCGGTCGCGTCGACCACGTCATTCGGCATCCCCAGCGTCCGCGCGACCACGTTGGTCGAGCCACCCGGTAGGACCGCCACCGGCAGATCGGTCCCCGCCAGCCCGTTCGCGACCTCGTTCAGCGTCCCGTCCCCACCGAAAGCGACGACCACGTCATAGCCCCCCTCCTGCGCCTCCCGCCCAATCTCGGTCGCATGGTTTTGCGCCTGCGTCGAGACGGCTTCCACGTCGAAGCGCCCCTGCAACGCATAGACAACCAGGTTTTTCAGCCGGTCGGAAACCGTCGTCGCATAGGGGTTGACGATGAGCAGCATCCGTTTCTTCGCCAGCTTGCGGCGACGGAGGGAGCGAAGCTGAGCAGACACGGACGCTGCAGCCTATTCCCCAGCGTCTTAACACTTTGATTGCGCGTCTCTCGAGGCTGAATTCGCCACTCTGGGCATAGACGTCAAGTCGCTGCCCCAGGTATGCACGACTCAGCATCAGGCAAGGCGGCAAAGGCCCGCGAGTACGGCATCCGAATCGTCGCCGAGGCGGCGTTCTGGCCGATGTTGGGCATCGAGGTCGCCTGGTCCTTCTTGCGTTCGGGCGGCCGCTTCTGCGACTACTCTCTGCCGCCGATGATCGACCGACGGGAGCTGGGGGCGATCTTCCTCGGCGGGGCGCTGGGGACGCTGGTGCGGGCGGGGTTGCTGGAAGCGGTGGGGGAGTGGGCGCCGGGGTGGCCTTGGGCGACGCTCATCGTGAACGTGATCGGGGCCTTCCTGCTCGGCTATCTGGTCACGGCGCTGCCGCCGCTGACTCGGCACCGGCCACTGTGGACAACCGGGTTCTGTGGTGGGCTGACGACCTTTTCGACGCTGCAGGTGGAGCTGGTGAAGATGCTCGAAGCCGGGCATGTCGAGATCGCGCTCGGCTATTGCGGGGCCAGCCTGGTCGCCGGGCTGGTCGGTGTTCAGGCCGGGGTCGCGCTGGCGCGGAGGCCGCAGCTCGGGTGAGCATCGGCGTCTGGATCGGGGTCGCCGTCTTCGGCGGCGTGGGCGCGGTGCTGCGTTTCAGCATCGACTGGCTGGTCTCGCTGCGGCTCGGGTTCCGGTTCCCCTACGGCATCCTCGTCGTCAACGTCAGCGGCGCCTTCCTGCTCGGGTTGCTGGCCGGGGGCTCGCTGCGGGGTGACGGCTACTTCCTCGCCGGCGTCGGCCTGCTCGGCTCCTACACCACGTTCTCGACCTGGATGCTCGACACCCAGGAGCTGGAGGCGCGCGACGAAAGGCGCGGCGCCATCGTCAACGTCGTCCTCAGCTTGGCGCTCGGCCTCGGGGCCGCCGTCCTCGGGCATACGATCGGGGCTGGGCTTTAGGTCGCTTCGTAGCGGATGACCGAGCCGTCGTCGGCTTCGCGCACCCGGCTCTCGTTGACCAGAAGGTCGGCGTGGCCGATCACCTCGGAGAGGGTGAGGAACGCCTGGGTGACGGCGACGTTGCCCCAGATCGCCTGCGCCAGCTCGTAGGCGTTCCGCGGCCGCTCGACGATCAGGCGGTGGATCTTCTCCTTGCGGCGGTCGTAGCCGGCCAGCCGCGAGTCGATCAGCTCGGCGTGTTCGGTGATCGGCTCGCCGTGTCCCGGCAGGACGACCTCGGCCGGCATCTCCCTGGTCCTGCGCAGCGACTCGATGTAGGTGACGAGAGCCTGGGGCCGCCGCGAGGAGCCGTCCAGCGGGCGGGCGATCAGCGGGTTGGAGGAGATCTTCGGTAGCAGGTGGTCGGCGGCAAGGAGGATCCGCCGCTCCTCATCCCAGAAGATCGTGTCGGAGGGGCTGTGGCCCGGGCGGTGGAGGACCTGCAGCTGCCGGTCGCGCAGCGCCAGCGTGCCGCCGTCCTCCAGCGGCCGGGTCACCGTCACGTGCGAGCCCCAGCCGCGAAAGCTGCGGGAGACGCTTCGCAGCGCCACGGTCACGTCCTCGGGGATGCCGTTGCGCAGCATCACCTCGACCGCGAACCCGTCCTCCTGCTCGGCGTCCTCGTCGAAGGCAGCGAGACGATTCGCAGCCGCGCCCAGCGCCGCCACATCCGCCCCCGAATGCTCGACCAGGATCTCGACCAGGCCGAGGTGGTCGATGTGCTGGTGCGTGACGACGATCAGCTCGAGGTCGGCGAGCTCATGGCCGCGCTCGGCCAGCCGCGCGGTCAGCTCGTCCAGCGCCTTGCCCGAATTCGGGCCGGTGTCGACCAGGGTCAGGGGCTCGTCCTCGATCAGGTAGCAGTTGACCCGCCCGACCGCGAAGGGGGTCGGGATCGCAAGACGGTGGATGCCCGCGAGTGCCGCCTGCTCCAGTGCCTCCTCCGGGGTGACCGTCACGCGCGGATCAGACCCAGGACCTCGTCGCGACGCCGCTCCATGTCCTGATGCGAAACCAGGGACTCGAGGTTCAGCCGCAACAGCGGCTCGGTGTTGGAGGGGCGGACGTTGAAGTGCCAGTCGAGGTAGTCGATCGAGATCCCGTCGAACCGGGTCAGCTCGCCGTCGGAATAGCGATCGGCGATCTCCTCCATCTTCGCCTTTGCGTCGGCGACCTCCGAGTTGATCTCGCCGGAGATGAAGTACCTGGAGCGGAACTCGTCCATCAGCTCGGCCAGCGAGCGGCCGTCGAGCGAGAGCAGCTCCAGCACCAGCAGCGCCGGGATCGTCCCCGAGTCGGCGTTCCAGAAGTCGCGGAAGTAGTAGTGGCCGGAGACCTCGCCGCCGAACGCCGCCTCCTCCTCGCGCATCCGCGCCTTGAAGAAGGCGTGGCCGACGCGTGAGAGGTCGGAGCGGCCGCCCTCGGCGGCGACCAGGTCCGGAACCGCCCGGCTCGAGCGCGGGTCGTAGAGGATCGTCGCGCCGCGGTTCTTCCGCAGGACCGAGCGGGCCAGCAGGGCGCAGACGAAGTCACCGTCGCAGAACGTCCCGGCCGCGTCGATGAAGAAGCAGCGGTCGGCGTCGCCGTCCCAGGCAATCCCGAGGTCGGCGCCGCTCGCCTTGACGCGGTCGATGATCATCCGCCGGTTCTCCTCCAGCAGCGGGTTCGGCTCGTGGTCGGGAAACTCGCCATCCGGGACGAAGTACATCTCCTCCAGCTCCAGCGGCAGTTGCTCGAGGATCGGCCCGACCATCGGCCCGCCCATCCCGTTGCCGCCGTCGACGACGACCCTCATCGGCTTCACGTTGCCAGGGTCGATGAAGGAGAGCGCGTGGGCGCGGAATTCATCCCGGACGTCGACCTCCTCGACGGAGCCGCCGCCGGGCGCCGCGCCGAAACCGCCCTCGATCTCCGCCTTGACGTCGCCGATCCCAGCCTCACCGGAGAGCGGCAGCGCCCCCTCGCGAACCAGCTTCACGCCGGTGTAGGCCTTGGGGTTGTGGGAGGCGGTGACCATCGCGCCGCCGTCGAGCTGGCGCGAGCCGACCAGGTGGTAGAGCATCTCGGTCGCGACCATGCCGGCGTCAATCACCGTTGCGCCCTCGGCAATGAGGCCCTCGCGCACCGCGCTCGCCATCGCCGGCGCCGTCAGCCGCATGTCGCGGCCGAGGCCGACCCGAAGCTCGCCCGGCTCCTTACCGCGCAGCCGTCCCAACACCCGGGCGAAGGCATGGCCGATCGCCAGGGCCGTCGTCTCGTCCATCTCACTGCCGTAGAGGCCGCGGATGTCGTATGCCTTGAAGATTCCCGGCGGCGCCAGGGGCGATTGGTCGCTCAAAAAGCCCCCTTCAGCGCCTTGTAGCTCTGCTCGATCGACTGCGGCATGACTTTGGTGTCGGCGATCACCGGCATGAAGTTGTTGTCGCCGGCCCAGCGGGGGACGACGTGCATGTGGATGTGGTGCTCCACCCCGGCCCCGGCGACCCGCCCCTGGTTGAAGCCGACGTTGTAGCCGTGGGGCTGGTACACCGACTCCAGCCGCTCCATCGCCCGCTGCGCCAGCGCCATCATCTCCGTCAGCGTCTCGCCCGGGATCTCCTGCAGGCGGCCGATGTGCCCGTAGGGCGCCACCATCAGGTGCCCGTTCGTATACGGGAAGAGGTTGAGGATCACGAAGCTGTGCTCGCCGCGGTGGACGATCAGGTTCGCCTCGTCATCGTCCGCCGCCGGCTTGGCGCAGAAGATGCACTCCTCCTCGATGTCCTTGGACGCGTCCTTCACGTAAGCGAGGCGCCAGGGCGCCCAGATTCGGAAATTTGCCACGGGCCGCGCATCCTAATGACGCCGCGCCAGGCTCCCTGTCCGAACTGCATCAAATTTCGGGGCTGCTGGGCCGGAAATTTGATGCAGTTCGGGCTAGAGCCACTTGCGCCGGCGGAAGTAGGCGACCATCCCGACCAGCACCGCCAGCATCAGCCCGAGGACGGTGAAGAAGCCTGCCTCGTGGTGTTCGCTCGGCACCCAGGTGTTCATCCCCATCACGCTGGCGATCAGGGTCAGCGGCAGGATCACGACGCTGATCGCGGTCAGCACGCGGAGGATGTCGTTGAGGCGGTGCGAGATCACCGACTCGTTGGTCTCCTCGAGCGCCTCGGCGACCTCCTTGTAGTTCTCGAGCATGTCCCAGATTCGCTCGTGGGCGTCGACGATGTCGTCGAAGTAGATCTCGAGGTCAAGGTCGGAGGCTAGGTAGCGCTGTTTGACCTTCTCGAGGTCGCGCAGGACCGGCCGCTGCGGGCGGATCACCTTGCGGAAGTTGATGATCTCCTGCTTGACGTTGGAGATGTCGCGCACGACCGCCTCGGCCGCCTCTTCGAAGATGTCGTCCTCGAGCGCGTCGAGCTTGTTGCCGATCTTGCGCAGCATCGGGAAGCAGTAATCAAAGGCGTCGTCGACGAGCCGGTAGAGCAGATACCCCGAGCCGCGGGAGAAGAGCTGTTCGCGCAGTTCCTCTTTGGCGCGGCAACGCTCGAACAGGTACTCGATCGGCTGCAGCGGCACGTTCGGGATCGTCACCACGTAGTCGGGGCCGACGAAGAGGTCGAGCTCGCCGGCGCCGAGCCGCCCCGCGACGGGGTCGAAGATCGGTAGGTGGAGGACGATGAAGAGGTAGTCGTCGTAGACGTCGATCTTCGGCCGCTGGTTGCGGGAGAGGACGTCCTCGAGGTCGAGGGCGTGGAACTCGAAGTGCTCCTCGAGCCAGGTCCGCTCCAGCGACCCCGGCCACTCGATGTTGACCCAGCGCAGGCCGTTGGACTCGATCTGCTCGACGTTTGGCTGCTGGGGCTCAGGCGCCGCCGGCTGGGAGACGAGCTCGCCGCGCCGGCCCGGCCGCCGCAGCCTCGGTTTCGGAAGGTTCGGCATCGCTCAGCCCGATCGTCTCGTGGTGCAGCGGGGTCATGGTGCTGCCTAGATTAGCCGCCTTGCAGGCACTGGAAGGAACGGAGGGCGGCTGGTATGGTTCTTCCCACATAAGCGCCACATCTAGAGGGGTGGAGGGACTGGCCCAGTGAAGCCCCGGCAACCATCTCGGACCGCAAGGACCGAGGCAGGTGCCAACTCCAGCAGGTTGCAGATGCGACCTGGAAGATGTGGGGGATGTCCGATCCGGACCTCTGCCCCACAAACGGCGGAGGTTTTTTCATTAGAAGCGAAAAGAGGATCGGATGTCTGTACAGAGCCTGAAGTGCAAGGAGTGCGGCACGACGTACGAGCTGGATGCCAGCTACGTCTGCGAAAACTGCTTCGGCCCGCTGGAGGTCGCCTACGACTACAGCGGCCTCGACCCGACCGAGACGAAGCGGCGGATCCAGGCCGGCTCACAGGGGATATGGCGCTACAGCGACTTCCTGCCCTTCGAGGGCCGCGCGAGCGACCCGCTGGAGCCGGGGCTGACGCCGCTGTTGCGGGCCGACCGGCTGGCCGAGCGGCTCGGCACCGGCGCCGAGATCTGGATCAAGAACGACGCTGCCAACCCGACCCACTCCTTCAAGGACCGGGTCGTCGCGGTGGCTGTCGCCAAAGCGCAGGAGCTCGGCTTCGAGACCGTCGCCTGCGCCTCGACCGGGAACCTCGCCAATGCGGTGGCCGCGCACGCCGCCGCCGCGGGTCTCGACTCCTACGTCTTCGTCCCCGCCAACCTCGAGGAGCAGAAGCTGCTCGCGACCGGCGTCTACGGGACCAACCTGGTCGGCGTCCGCGGCAACTACGACGACGTCAACCGCCTCTGCACCCAGCTGGCGGAGACGCACCCATGGGCCTTCGTCAACGTCAACCTGCGCCCCTACTACGCCGAGGGCTCCAAGACGCTCGCCTACGAGACCGTCGAGCAGCTGGGCTGGAAGCTGCCGGACCGCGTCGTCAGCCCGATCGCCTCGGGCTCGCTCTTCACCAAGCTCGGCCGCGGCTTCCAGGAGTGGCTCGACCTCGGCCTGGTCGAGGGCAAGCAGCCGCTCTTCAACGGCGCCCAGGCACAGGGATGCAGCCCTGTGGCGACGGCGTTCGCCGAAGGATGGGAAGTCTGCAAGCCGCAGCGCCCGGAGACGATCGCCAAGAGCCTGGCGATCGGCGACCCCGCCGACGGCCCCTACGCGGTCGAGCACGCCCGGCGGACCGGCGGCGGCGTCGACGCGGTGGACGACCGGGAGATCCGCGAGGCGATCAAGCTGCTGGCGGAAACGACCGGGATCTTCACCGAGACCGCCGGCGGCGTCACCGTCGGCGTCCTGCGCAAGCTCGCCGAACGGGGCGAGCTGGCCGATGGGGAGCGGGTCGTCGTCTACATCACCGGCGAGGGACTGAAGACGCTCGACGCGACCCGCGATACGTTTCAGATGCACGAGATCGATCCCGCCCTCGAGAGCTTCGAGGCCGAGTTCCCGCAGGAGGTAGCCGTCTAAATGCCAGTCACCGTGAAGATCCCGACCCAGCTGCGCGCCGCTACCGGCGGCGAAGCGGAGCTCGAAGTCGAGGGCTCGACCGTCGCCGAAGTTCTCGACGCCGTCTTCGACGCCCACGGGGGGCTCCGGGACCGGATCACCCAAGACGGCGACCTGCGCCGCTTCGTCAACGTCTACGTCTCCGGCGAGGACATCCGATTCCAGCAGGGCCTTGAAACGTCGATCAACGACGGCGACGAAGTCACCATCCTCCCAGCCGTCGCGGGCGGCTGACACCGTCTCCGAACTTCAGTCCCCTATGGGGTCCACAATCTCGGACTCAGCGAAACCTCCAGTCGTAATCCTCTGCGGCGGCCGCGGGACGCGGTTGCGGGAGCGGACCGAGTCAGTGCCGAAGCCGCTGGTCGAGATCGGCGGCCGGCCGATCCTCTGGCACGTGATCCAGATCCACGCCGCGCAGGGGTTTGAGCGCTTTCTGCTCGCGACCGGCTACATGGGCGAGGCGGTGGCGGAGTTCGCCGCCGCCGAGCGCTGGCCGCCGGGGGTGGAGGTCGAGTGCGTCGATACCGGGCTCGACACGCCCACCGGCGGCCGGGTGGCGGCCCTGGCGGAGCGACTCGGCGACGAGCGCTTTTGCGTCACCTACGCCGACGGGGTCGCCGACATCGACCTCAATGGGCTCCTGGAGTTTCACCGGGGGCAGGGGGCGCTGGCGACTGTGACGGTGGTGCGGCCGAACCTGCAGTGGGGCGTCGCCGAGCTCGCCGGAGACTCGGTCAGCGGCTTCGTCGAGAAGCCGCGCAGCGAGCACTGGATCAACGGCGGCTTCTTCTGCTTCGAGGCGGACGTTCTCGAGTTTCTCGACACCCAAAGCGTGCTGGAGCGCGACCCGCTGCAGCGTCTAGCCGCCGGGGGTCAGTTGCGCGCCTTCCGTCACGAGGGTTTCTGGGACTGCATGGACACCTACAAGGACGCGGTCGAGCTCAACGACCTCTGGACCGACGGCCGGGCCGCCTGGCGGATCTGGGATCCGGCTCCGGTCGACGCCTCTTGAAGCGCTCGCTGGTCACCGGCGGCCACGGCTTCGTTGCTTCCAACCTGGCCCGGGCGCTGCTGGAACGCGGGGACGCGGTCAGCGTCCTCGACCTGGCGCCGCCGCCGAACTCAGGGCTGGCGCTGCAGGGGATCGCGCCCGACGTCGAGCTGTTTGAGATCGACCTACGGGACGCGCCAGCCGTGGAGGCGGCAATCGCCGCGGGCGAGTTCGAGGTCGTCTTCCACCTCGCGGCGCAGACCCTGGTCGGACCGGCGATGGCCGACCCGACCCAGACCTTCGAAGTCAATGTCCGCGGTACCTGGACCCTGCTCGAGGCCTGCCGCCACACCGAGGTGCCGGCCGTGGTCGTCGCCTCCTCCGACAAGGCCTACGGTCCCAGCGACGAGCTGCCCTACCGCGAGACCATGCGGCTGCAGCCCGCCTCCCCGTACGAGGCAAGCAAGGCGGCGGCCGACGCGATCGCGCTCAGCTACCGGCCCGCCTATGGCGTGCCGGTAGCCGTCACCCGCTTCGCCAACATCTACGGCGGCGGCGATCCCAACTTCTCGCGGCTGATCCCGGAGGCGGTCGCCGCCGTCCTGGACGGCCGCCGCCCGCAGATCCGCTCCGACGGCAGCCCCGAACGCGACTTCCTCTACGTCAGCGACGCCGTCGCCGCCTACCTGGCGGTCGAGCGCGCGGTCGGTGCCGGTGGGCCGGGAGCGGGGGAGGCTTTCAACGCCGGCGGCGAGCGGCCCTACTCGGTTGCCGAGGTGCTGGGCACGGTGGTCGAGGTCGCCGGCACCGACCTCCAGCCCGAATTCCTCGGCGCCGGCAACCCCGCCGGCGAGATCGACCGCCAGTACGTCGATTCCACCAAGCTCCGCGAGCTGACTGGCTGGCAGCCCGAGGTTGAGCTCCGCGCCGGTCTCATCCGCACCCTCCACTGGTACCGCGAGCACGCGGAGCTCCGACCGATGCTGGGCAAGTAGAAGTAATACCTGTAATACTCTTACTGCATGCGGATCACCAGCAAAGGCCAGGTGACGATCCCGAAAGAGATCCGGGACAAGTTCGGGCTGCTCCCAGGAACCGAGGTGGAGTTCGAGGCCGAGGACGGAGAAGTGAAGGTTCGAAAGGTCAAGGGCGGGCGCACCCGAGGACAGGAGATCGTCGAACACCTTCGGCACGCGAGCGGAGGCGACATTCCCCTAACGACCGAGGAAATCATGCGCATGACCCGGGGAGAGGATTGGGGCACCGGCTCCTTGGAAGAGGGTGACGGCGACCCTCGTTGACTCCAATGTCTTGATCGACGTCTTCTCTCGGGATCCCTCATGGGCGGATTGGTCGAGTGAGGCGCTCGTCAGGCTCGGCTCTGACGGGCCGTTGGTTATCAACGTCGTGATCTATGCGGAGATCTCCCATCGCTACTCGTCCAAGGAGATCCTCGATCGTGCGTTGCCAGTGGACAAGTTCATGCGCGAGAACATTCCCTGGGCAGCGTCCTTCTTAGCCGGAAAGGTATTCGCCGACTACCGACAAAGAGGTGGGCAGCGGCGTTCTCCACTGCCCGACTTCTTCATCGGAGCCCATGCTGCAGTTGGCGGATTGCGCCTCTTGACCCGCGACGTCTCTCGGTATCGGACCTACTTCCCAAGGGTGGATCTTGTCGCTCCCGAGCGTAGGGTCGGACCAAGTTAGGCTCGTGCCATGTGCGGGCGCTTCACGGTCACGACCAAGGACACCAAGAAACTCGCCGACCGCTTCCAGGTCGAACTCGAGAAGGCGCTGGAACGGGGTGGCGCGCCGGCGAAAGAGAGCGCGAAGGACGGGGGAGAGGGGAAAGCGCCTGCCGGCGTCGGCCGCTTCAACGTAGCCCCTACCCAGGAGATCCTCGTCGTCCGCGCTTCTCCTCAGCAGGAGGAGGCCGAACGGGGGGAGCGGGTGGCCCAGCTGATGCGCTGGGGCCTGGTCCCGGTCTGGGCCAAGGACCTGAAGGTCGGCTACCGGATGATCAACGCGAAACAGGAGAATCTGCTGAAGAGCAGGGCCTACGGGCCGCTGGTCGACAGGTTCCGCCACCGCTGCCTGATCGTCGCCGACGGCTTCTACGAGTGGATGAAGGCCGAGGACCCGAAGCAGCCGCGCCAGCCGTGGCGCTTCACCGTGGACGGCGGCGAGCCCTTCGCCTTCGCCGGCCTCTGCACCCGCAAGAAATGGGACGAGCCGGAGGAGCGCGGATATGACGACGGCTACCTCTACACCTGCACCCTCGTCACCACCACCCCCAACGAGGTCGTGGCGCCGGTCCACAACCGGATGCCGGCGATCCTGCCGAGCGCGGAGGCCGAGGCGGCCTGGCTGCGCCCGGACCTGAGCGCGGAGGACGCGGTGGCGATGTGCGCGCCGCTCGACCCGCGGCGAATGGCGGGGGAGCCGGCCAACCCGGCGCTGAACAAGGTCGGGAAAGGGATGACGGAAGGGCCGGAGCTGCTCGTCGCTCCGCAGGAGCAGCTCGACGCCTAGCCTGCTTCGCCTTCTTCCGCTTCCCGTTCTTCTCTCGCTTCGGCCTTTTCCGCTTCGGCTTCTTCGTCGATCGGCGGTGAGCGTTTCTTCAACGCGACCCGCGCCGTCACCGTCGATTTGCCGGCGCTGGTTTCGAGGGCGCAGTCAATCCCGGCCGCGGGGACCTTGGTCGTTTTCCAGATCGTGAAAAACGGCAGTTCCAGGTCGTGCTTAGGTTTGCCGGAAATGAAGTATTTGAGCCGCTCCTTGCCGACCTCGTATTCAGGCCATTCGAGCTTCACGCCTTGTTCGCTGGTGAAGCGCTGGGGCCGGTCGAGGACTTCGAGGGTTGCCAGTTCGCTGCTGTGGGAGCTGAAGTCGATCAACACCGTTTCCGGCACTTCCTGGTTGAAGATGCCTTGTTCGGAGGAGCGCGGGTAGGTCCCGCGGAGCCCACCGGAGCTCTGGGCGATTTCGGTGCCGCCGCCGGCGCTGACGCTGCAGAGGATGCGGGCGCCGCCGATCGGGGCGCCGGCCGAGACCTGCAGCGTCGAGCCCGCCGTGAAGAGGGAGTAGCCGCTGACGTTCGTGCCGGTGGCGCGGATATGCGTTTCGACCAGCTGCATCTCGCCTTCGCCGCCAGGGACGGCGGCGGTCCTGGAGTCGGCGCCGGTGTCCGACTGGACCCATTCCAGCTGCGCAGCTTCGCCGTCTCCCTTGCCGGTGGCGGCGAGGGCGGCGACCACGCAGGCGACGAGGCCGATCGCGACGACGATCAGGGCGCCGCGGGGGAGCCGATCGTCCTGAGGATCGGATGATCGCGGGGGAAGGCGCACGGCGCGACAGTATTGGAATCGGTGGCGGATTCGCCGCCGAGCGATACCTCTGCGCGGTTCAGGGGTAGGTTCTTGGCGTGGGTGCCAAAGTGACCCGGCTGAACAGGGCAAAACCGACGCCGCGGGCCGTCGAGCTGCATGGCCGGCCGATGAACTTCATCGAAGCCGGTGCCGGGCCGGTTCTGCTGCTGATCCACGGGATGGCGGGCACCTGCGCCAATTGGGAATCGGTAATCGAGCCGCTGGCAACCGAGCACACGGTGATCGCCCCCGACTTTCCCGGCCACGGGGCCTCGGCGCCGGGCGGGGGCGACTACTCACTCGGCGCCCTCGCCGGCAGCCTCCGCGACCTGCTGCTGACGCTGGGCCATGAGCGGGCGACCCTGGTCGGACACTCCCTCGGCGGCGGCGTCGCGATGCAGTTCACCTACCAGTTCCCAGAGATGGTCGAGCGGCTGGTGCTCGTCTCCAGCGGTGGCCTCGGGCCCGACGTCAGTCCGATCCTGCGGGCGGCGGCGCTGCCAGGCGCCAACCTCTTCATCGCCGCCACGGCGGGGGTGGGGAGGCAGGTGGGCTCGGTCGTGGGCCGCGGCTTTGGCGCGTTAGGTCTGCGTCCCAATGCCGATCTGGCGGAGGTCACCCGAGGCTACGCGACCCTCGCCGACCCGGAGCGCCGCAAGGCATTCCTCGCCACCCTGCGCTCGGTGGTGGGTACCGAGGGACAGCGCGTCGCCGCCCTCGACCGCCTCTACCTCGCCGAAACCCTGCCGCTGCTGATCGTCTGGGGCGAAAACGACCCGATCATCCCCGTAGAGCACGCCCGCGACGCCCACGCCCAGCTCCCCAGCAGCCGCCTCGAGATCTTCCCGGACACCGGCCACGTCCCCATGCTCGAGCGCCCCGGCCACTTCATCGCGGTGCTGGACCGTTTCCTCGCCGAGACCGATCCCGCCGAATTCGACCGCGACGAATGGCTGGCGCGGTTCAAGGCCGCCGAAAACTGACGGCGGCACCAAGACGCGCCCGACAGGATTCGAACCTGTGGCCTCTTCCTCCGGAGGGAAGCGCTCTATCCAGCTGAGCTACGGGCGCTCGAACCGGAGCTTAGCCAGCGACTCCGAACTTTGGTCCCTATAGGGCACCAAACCTCGGAGTCGCTTAGGCTCGCCGCCGATGGATCTGGCGGTGACTTTTCTCGGGACCGGGGGATCGGCGCCCTCGGCGCGGCGCTCCACGGCGAGCGTGCTGGTGAGCCGTGGGGGGGAGCGGTTGCTTTTCGACTGCGGGGAAGGGACGCAGCGGCAGATGCAGCGCTCGCTGGGGCTGGTGCAGGCCGATGAGATCTACCTGACCCACTTTCACGCCGACCACGTGCTGGGCCTGCCGGGCCTGCTGAAGACCTATGACCTCACGGATCGGCGGGTGCCGCTGAGGATTTACGGGCCGCGGGGGCTCGCCGAGCTGTTTCAGGTGTTCTCGCCGTTCCTCGGGCGGCTCAAGTTCAGTCTGGACCTGATCGAGCTCGGGAAGAACGACCCGATCCCGCATGACGGTTACGAGATCCGTCCCTTCGACGCGGCTCACGGCAGCCGCGCGCTCGGCTACGCGCTGGTCGAGGCGGAGCGGCCGGGACGCTTCGACCCCGCCGCCGCCGCGGCCGCCGGCGTGCCCGAAGGACCTGCCTACGCCGCCCTGCAGCGAGGCGAGGCGGTCGAGGGTGAAGCCGGACCCGTCACTCCCGACCGGGTGATGGGGCCGAGCCGGCCGGGCCGCACGCTCGCGATCAGCGGCGACACCGCGCCGAGCCCCGCCACCGTCTCCG
Source organism: Solirubrobacterales bacterium (assembly GCA_045805725.1). Lineage (GTDB taxonomy): Bacteria > Actinomycetota > Thermoleophilia > Solirubrobacterales > 70-9 > VAYN01. The sequence continues at coordinate 6,723 of JBJMKQ010000031.1, read as the reverse complement.
CGGCCGCCGACGCCGACCTGCTGATTCACGACGCCTCCTTCGCCGAGGAGGAGGTCCAGCGCGCGGCGGAAACCGGCCACTCGACCGTCAGCCAGGCAGCCGCCGTCGCCGCCGAGGCCCACGTGAAGCTGCTCGCCCTCGTCCACATCTCCTCCCGCTACCACGTCGGCAAGGTGATCGAGGAGGCAAAAGAGGTCTTCGAGCCCACCGTCGCCCCACGCGACTTCGACGTCATCGAACTCCCCTTCCCCGAGCGAGGCAACCCCCATCTCGTGCCGAACGGAGCTGCCGATCAGGGCGGTCGGGATGATTCTCACCGGACACTCAACCGCGAGCCATAGGCGAGCGGTGTCCGGAGAGGATCACCCCGACCGCCGCAAGCGTTGCTACTGTGAGGCCGTCCTTTAACCAGGTCCCGTGAGGCCAGGAAGGAAGCAATCGAAGTGAGTGAGAAGGTCGTGCTGGAGCACGACGATCTGGTGCGAACGCTGCGGCGGATCGCCCACGAGATCGCCGAGAAGAACCCCGATTCGGAGCGCTTGGCGGTCGTCGGCATCCACACTCGGGGCGCGGTGTTGGCGCGCCGCCTCCACGTGTTTCTCGGCGAGCTGACCGGTAGCGACCTGCCGATCGGCGACCTCGACATCTCCTTCTACCGCGACGACGTTGGCGCCAAAGAACCTGCCGCCCAGCCCGTCGTCCACGCCTCCCACATCGACTTCGACCTCAGCGAGCGAACCGTCGTCCTCGTCGACGACGTCCTCTACACCGGCCGCACCGTCCGCGCCGCGATCGAGGCTCTCTTCGACTACGGCCGCCCGCAGCGGGTGCAGCTGGCGGTCCTCTGCGACCGCGGCCACCGCGAGCTGCCGATCCGGCCCGACTACGTCGGCAAAAACCTGCCGACGGCGCGCGGGGAGCGGGTCAACGTCCGCCTCGCGGAGACGGACGGCACCGACGAGGTGACGATCTCCGAGCCGAGCACGGTGGAGGTCAGCCGATGAGGCACCTGCTCTCGATCGAGCAGCTCTCACGCCCGGAGATCGAGGGCGTCCTCGACCGTGCCGAGAGCTTCGCCGAGGTCGGGCGCCGCGATATCAAGAAGGTGCCGACGCTACGCGGCCGCACCGTCGTCTCCCTCTTCTACGAGTCGAGCACCCGCACCTCCAGCTCCTTCGACCTCGCCGCCAAGCGCCTCTCCGCCGACCTGGTCTCGGTCAAGGCAGCCGGCTCCTCGGTCGAGAAGGGGGAGTCGCTGAAGGACACGGTGGCGACGCTCTCCGCCTACGACCCGGCGGCGATCGTCATCCGCCACCCATACGCGGGCGCCGCCCAGATGGTCGCGGGCTGGACCGCGGCCTCGGTCGTCAACGCCGGCGACGGCAAGCACGAGCACCCGAGCCAGGCCCTGCTCGACGTCTACACCCTGCGCCGCCGGCTCGGCTCGCTCGAGGGCACGCGGATCTGGATCGTCGGCGACGTCCTCCACAGCCGGGTCGCCCGCTCCAACCTGATCGCCTTCGCCCGGATGGGCGCCGAGGTCACCGTCTGCGGCCCGCCGACGCTGATCCCGCGCGGGATCGAGGAGCTCGGCTGCGAGGTCTCCTACAGCCTCGACGGGATCGAGGAGGCCGAGGTCGTGTACGCCCTGCGGATGCAGAAGGAGCGGATGGGCGAGAGCTTCGTCCCCTCGCTGCGCGAGTACGCCGCCAGCTTCCAGATCGACACCCGCCGCCTCAACCCGCGCCAGCTGCTGATGCATCCCGGCCCGGTCAACCGCGGCGTCGAGCTCTCCGGCGAGGCGATCGACTCGCCGCAGTCGCTGATTGCCGAGCAGGTCGCCGCCGGGCTGGTGGTGCGGATGGCGATCCTCTACGAGCTGCTCGCCGGCGGCGACGCCTCGACCCCGGCCGCCGAGGATGAGAGCAGCCACCCAACTCCGATCGGAACCTCGGCATGAGTACGCAGGCGAACCGGTGACCGCGAGCCTGCGCGACCAGCTGGACGTCCGCGCGGGGGAGGACGCGCACCTGGTCCTGCGCCGGGCGACGGTGCTCGATCCCCTCCGCGGAATCGACTCCGTCCACGACGTCGTCGTCCGGGAAGGCGAGATCGCCGCGCTCGCCTCGCCTGGCGAGGCCGAGACCGACGGCGCCGAGGTGGTCGAGGCCGAGGGCCTGCACGCCTTCCCGGCCTTCTTCGACCCCCACGTTCACCTCCGCACCCCCGGCCACGAGCACAAGGAGGACGTCGAGACCGGGACCCGCGCCGCCGCGGCCGGCGGTTACTGCGGGATCCTGGCGATGGCCAACACCGAGCCGCCCGTCTCGACCGCCGCCGACGTTTCCGCCCTGCGCGAGCAGGCGCGGGCCGGCGCCTCGGTGCCGGTCGGCTTTCTCGCCACCGTCACCAAGGACATGAAGGGGGCAGAGCTGACCGAGATGGTCGAGCTGCGCGAAGCCGGGGCGGTCGGGTTCTCCGACGACGGCCTGCCGATCGCCGACGCCGGCGTGATGCGCCGCGCCCTCCAGTACCAGCGCCTCTGCGGCGGCAACATCGCCCTGCACGAGGAGGACCCGCGGCTCTCGATGGGGGGCGCGATGCACGAGGGCACGGTCTCGGCCGCGCTCGGGGTCGGCGGCATCCCCTCGGTCTCGGAGTCGACGATGGTCGCCCGCGACGGCGCGCTCGCCGGCTACGAGAGCGCCCGCGTCCACGTCCAGCACCTCTCCGCCGCCGAGTCGGTGGAGATCGTCCGCGGCGCCAAGGCCGCCGGGGTGCGGATCAGCGCCGAGGCCAGCCCGCACCACCTCTGCCTGACCGACGAGACGGTCCGCAGCCTCGATCCGCACCGCTTCAAGATGAACCCGCCGCTGCGCGAAGGGCGCGATCGCCAGGCGCTGATCGACGGCCTGCGCGACGGCACGATCGAGTGCATCGCCACCGACCACGCGCCCCACCAGCCCGAGGAAAAGGACGTCCCCTTCGAGCAGGCGGCCTTCGGGGTCACCGGCCTGGAGACCGCCTTCGCCGCCCTGCACACCGAGCTCGTCCTGCCCGGCACGATCGACCTCGGGCTCCTGGTCGAGCGGATGGCGGGCGGCGCCGAGCCGTTCGACCTGCCGCGTCCGACGCTGGCCCCGGGCTCGGAGGCGAACGTCGTCCTCTGCGACCTCGGCGCCGAGTGGATCGTGGGGGAGGACGGCTACGAGAGCCGCTCCGCCAACTCCTGGTGCGCCGGCCGCACCCTCGCCGGCCGCGTGCTGATGACCGTCGCCGGCGGCCAGGTCGCCTTCCGCCTGCGGTCGTTCAGCCTGGGAGTCGCAGCGTGAACGCCGCAACGACCCAGGTGGCGAAGCGTAGGGGCCTGGGTCGCGTTTCGCTGTTCCTTTTGGCCGCTATGCAACCGAAAGGAGCAGGCGAATGAGCGAGGCATACCTGCTGCTCGAGGACGGCACCCGGCTCGACGGGCTCGCCTGCGGGGATGAGGACGCAGTGACCGGAGAGGTCGTCTTCAACACCTCGATGACCGGCTATCAGGAGGCCGTCACCGATCCCTCCTACGCGGGGCAGATCATCGTCTTCACCTATCCGCTGATCGGCAACTACGGCGTCTCGGCGGCGGCGATGGAGTCCGACCGCGTCCACGCCCGCGGGGTCGTCATGCGCGACGCCAAGAACCGCGAGGACGTTGCCAGCGCCGAGGGCGGGTGGCTCGACTGGCTTGCCGACTGCGGCGTTCCGGCGATCAGCGACATCGACACGCGGGCCCTGGTCCGCCACCTTCGTGACCGGGGCGCGATGCGCGGCGGCATCTTCCCGGTGCAGGCACCGGAAGCCGAGGCGCGCGAGCGGATCGCCGCCGAGCCCTCGATGGACGGCGCCGACCTCGCCCGCGCGGTCACCCCGCCGGAGCCGGTCCGCTTCGAGGGCGACGGCCCGCACGTGGTCGGGATCGACACCGGGGTCAAGCTCAGCATCGTCCGCCAGCTGCGGGAGCACGGGGCGCGGCTGACGCTGCTGCCCTGCACCAGCACGCCCGAGCAGGTTCTCGCTGAGAACCCCGACGTCGTTTTCCTCGCCAACGGACCGGGCGACCCCGCGGCCCTCGACTACGTCGTCGACACGGTGCGCGAGCTGATCGGGCTCAAGCCCGTCTTCGGCATCTGCCTCGGGCACCAGCTGCTCTGCCGCGCCGTCGGCCTGGAGACCTACAAGCTGCCCTTCGGCCACCGCGGCGCCAACCACCCGGTCAAGGATCTGGAGACGGGGCGGATCGACATCACCTCCCAGAACCACGGCTTTGCAGTTGTCGGCCCCGGCGGCGAGCCGAAGATCGAGGGCGACGAGCCGGTTCGCTGGGACACCGATTTCGGTGTCGCCGAGCTCTCGCAGCTGAACCTCTACGACCGCACGGTCGAGGGGCTGGTCCTGCGCGAGGTCGCCGGGGCCACCGTCCAGTACCACCCCGAGGCCGGCCCCGGCCCGCGCGACGCAAGACACCTCTTCGACCGTTTCCTAGCCCTCGCCGCCTGACGGAGGACCGCTGATGCCCAAACGCACCGACATCGAGAAGATCCTCCTGATCGGCTCCGGGCCGATAGTGATCGGCCAGGCGGCCGAGTTCGACTACTCCGGCGTGCAGGCCTGCAAGGTCCTGCTCGAGGAGGGCTACGAGGTCGTGCTGGTCAACTCGAATCCGGCGACGATCATGACCGATCCCGAGTTCGCCACCCGCACCTACATCGAGCCGCTGCTGCCGGGGCCGGTGACCAAGATCATCGAAAAGGAGCGCCCCGACGCGCTGCTGCCGACCCTCGGCGGCCAGACCGCGCTCAACATCGCGATGTCGCTTCACGAGGACGGGACGCTGACCAGCCTCGGGGTCGAGCTGATCGGCGCCGACGCCGCCGCGATCCGCCGCGCCGAGGACCGCGAGGAGTTTCGCAAGACGATGAACGGGGCGGGGCTGCGAATCCCGTGGTCGATGACGGTCGAGTCCCTGGCCGAGGTCGACGAGGCGCTCGCCGACGGTCGCATCTCACTGCCGGCGATCGTCCGGCCCGCCTTCACGATGGGTGGCCAGGGGGGAGGGATCGGCCGCTCGGAGACCGAGCTGCGGCAGGTCGTCTCCGAGGGCTTGGCGGCCAGCCCGATCAACCAGGTCCTGGTCGAGGAGTCGGTGATCGGCTGGGGCGAGTTCGAGCTCGAGGTGATGCGCGATCGCAACGACAACGTCGTGATCGTCTGCTCGATCGAGAACGTCGACCCGATGGGCGTCCACACTGGCGACTCGGTCACGGTCGCTCCCGCCCAGACCCTGACCGACCCGCTCTACCAGGACCTGCGCGACCAGGCGATCAAGGTGATCCGCGCGATCGGCGTCGAGACCGGCGGCTCCAACGTCCAGTTCGCCGTCAACCCGGAGGACGGCGAGATCGCCGTGATCGAGATGAACCCGCGGGTCTCGCGATCCTCCGCGCTCGCCTCCAAGGCGACCGGCTTCCCGATCGCGAAGATGGCGGCGAAACTGGCGGTCGGCTACGCGCTGGAGGAGATCCCCAACGACATCACCCGCGCCACGCCGGCCTCCTTCGAGCCGACGATCGACTACGTCGTCACCAAGATCCCTCGCTTCGCCTTCGAGAAGTTCCCCGGTTCCGAGGGCCGGCTCTCGACCTATATGCAGAGCGTGGGGGAGTCGATGGCGATCGGCCGCACCTTCCGCGAGTCCTTCGCCAAGGCGATGCGCTCGCGCGAGCTCGACTCGGCCGCCGAGATCCCGGAGTCAGACGAGGAGCTGCTGGCGGCGATCGAGGTTCCGCGCGCTGGGCGCTTCGACCAGATCCTCGCCGCCTTCGAGCGGGGGATCGACGTCGAGTCGGTGCACGAGGCCTGCAGGGTCGATCCGTGGTTCCTGCGCGAGCTGCAGGCGCTGGCCAGCGAAGGCGACGGCACCGACGGCCTCATCCGCGCTTACAAGGCGGTCGACACCTGCGCCGCCGAGTTCGAGGCGGCCACGCCCTACTACTACTCCGGGCACGAGCGCCGGCGCCACGACGGCTCACCGCCGGCAAGCGAGGTCCGCCGCGGCGACAACGACTCGGTCGTCATCCTCGGCGCCGGTCCGAACCGGATCGGGCAGGGAATCGAGTTCGACTACTGCTGCGTGCATGCGGCGATGACCGTGAAGGAGCTCGGCCGCGACGCTGTGATGGTCAACTGCAACCCGGAGACCGTCTCCACCGACTATGACACCTCCGACCGCCTCTACTTCGAGCCGCTGACGGCAGAGGACGTGCTCGCGGTCTGCGCCCAGGAGAACCCGGAGGGGGTGATCGTCCAGTTCGGCGGGCAGACGCCGCTGAAGCTCGCTCGCACTCTCGAAGAAGCGGGGGTGCAGCTGCTCGGAACGCCGGTCGACGCGATCGACCTTGCCGAGGACCGCGGGCGCTTCGGCGCGATGTTGCGCCGGCTCGGAGTCGAGCACCCGCCCTACGGCACCGCGCTCTCGGCCGAGGAGGCCGAGGTGATCGCCGAAGAGGTGGGCTTCCCGCTGCTGGTCCGGCCCTCCTACGTCCTCGGCGGCCGGGCGATGGAGATCTGTTACTCGACCGCGGATCTCAAGGGTTACCTGAGCAAGCACGTCAAGGCCGACCAGGAGCACCCGCTGCTGCTCGACCGCTTCCTCGAGGACGCGATCGAGGTCGACGTCGACGCGCT
>JBJMKQ010000030.1:0-12370 GCA_045805725.1 Solirubrobacterales bacterium | reverse complement strand
TCGTCTTCGGCGGAGAGGAAGAAGCGCGACTCGCCGGGATCGCCCTGGCGGCCGGAGCGGCCGCGCAGCTGGTTGTCGATCCGCCGCGACTCGTGGCGCTCGGTGCCGCAGATGTAGAGGCCGCCAAGCTCCCGCACTTCCTCGCCCTCCTCGCCGGTGGGGCCGAGTTTGTCGAGGATGTTGTAGATGCGGTCGCCGGCGAAGAGACGGATCACGTCGTCTTCGGCGGAGAGGAAGAAGCGGGACTCGCCGGGATCCCCCTGGCGGCCGGAGCGGCCGCGCAGCTGGTTGTCGATGCGGCGCGACTCGTGGCGCTCGGTGCCGCAGATGAAGAGGCCGCCGAGCTCGCGCACTTCGTCGGCCTCGGTCCTGCACTCGGGCTCGAGCTCGGCCGCCTTCGCCGCCAGCGCCTCCTCGTAGCCCTCGCTCTCGTGGGTGATCCCCTGCTTCTTCAGCTCGACGATCGCCAGCTGCTCGGGGTCGCCGCCGAGCTTGATGTCGACGCCGCGGCCGGCCATGTTGGTGGCGATCATCACCGCGCCCTTGCGCCCCGCCTGGGCGATCAGCTCACCCTCTCGTTCGGCGTGCTCGGGCTTGGCGTTGAGGACCGCGTGTTTGATCCCCTCGCGTTTGAGCGCCTCGGAGATCATCTCCGAGACCTCGACGGAGACGGTTCCGACCAGGATCGGCTGCCCCTTTTCGTGGCGGCTGACGATTTCCGCCAGCACCGCCTCCCACTTGCCGTCCTTGGTCTTGAAAATCTGGTCGTTGCGGTCGGCCCGGACCATCGGTTGATTGGTCGGAATCTCGACCACGGGGATCTTGTAGATCTTCATGAACTCGGTCGCCTCGGTGAGGGCGGTGCCGGTCATGCCAGAGAGCTTGTCGTAGAGGCGGAAGTAGTTCTGCAGGGTGATCGTCGCCAGGGTCTGGTTCTCCTCGCGGATCGCCACCCCCTCCTTCGCCTCGACCGCCTGGTGCAGGCCCTCCGACCAGCGCCGGCCCTCGAGGATGCGGCCGGTGAACTCGTCGATGATCATCACCTCGCCGTCGATCACGGCGTAGTCGGTGTCCTTTTTGTAGAGAGACTCCGCCTTCAGCGCCTGGACCAGGTGGTTGACGAGGCTGCCGTGCTCGCCGAGGTAGAGGTTGTCGACGCCGACGAACTCCTCGGCTTTCTTGACCCCGCGCTCGGTCGGGGCGACGGTCTTGTGCTTCTCGTCGTACTCGTAGTCGTACTCGGCCTCGGAGGTGTCCTTGTTTTCCCCCAGAGATTTGAGCTTCTGTTTCGCCGGCACGCCGTCCATCTGCTTGGCGAGGCGGGCGAAGGTGTAGTAGGTCTGGGCTGCCTGTTCTGGGGCGCCGGAGATGATCAGCGGCGTCCGCGCCTCGTCGATGAGGATGTTGTCGACCTCGTCCACGACGGCGAAGTGGTGGCCGCGCTGGACGCAGTGCTCGAGCTGGTCGGCCATGTTGTCGCGCAGGTAGTCGAAGCCGAACTCGGAGTTGGTCCCGTAGACGACGTCCTTCGCGTATTTGCGCTGGCGGGCGTCGTGGTCGTCGAAGTCCTGGACGGCGTCGACGCTGACGCCGAGGGCGTCGTAGATCGGTTTCATCCATTCCGAGTCGCGGCGGGCCAGGTAGTCGTTGACGGTGACGACGTGGACGCTGTCGCCGGCGAGCGTGTTGAGGAACACCGCCAGGGTCGCGGTCAGGGTCTTGCCCTCGCCGGTCCTCATCTCGGCGATGGCGCCGTCGTGGAGGACCATCCCGCCGATCAGCTGGACGTCGTAGTGGCGCTGGCCGGTGCTGCGCTTCGAGGCCTCGCGGGTCAGCGCGAAGGCCTCCGGCAGCAGGTCGTCGAGCGACTCGCCGCCGCGGGCGCGCTCGCGCAGCTTTTCCGCCTCCTCGCGGATCTCGGCATCGGAGAGCGCTTCCATCTCCGGCTCGAAGCGGTTGATCGCCTCCGCGCGCTTCTGGTAGGCCTTGAACTTCCGTCCCTCTCCCGCGCGCAGCGCCTTCGTTACGAGGTCCATCGCTGGCATTGCTCAAGGGTAGCGGTGCGGCGAAGATTGCTCCGTGCCGTCCTTCCAGATCCACCCTTGCGGCTCTCCGGGTATCGGTCTACTCTCGTGGCAGAACCCACAAGGAGGCACTCATGCGGATGGAGATTCGGGGCCGGAACGTCGAGATGACGAACGAGCTGCGTGAGATGGTGCGGAAACGCTTCCAGCGGATGGGCCGGCAGGTCTCGCCGCTCGCGACCCTGGAGGTGGTGCTCTCGGAGGAGCGCAACCCCCGGGTGGCCGACAGTCAGGTGGCGGAGGCCACCCTCTACCTGAAGGGGGTGACGCTGCGGGCGCGGGAGTGCTCGCCGGCGATGAACCACTCGGTCCACGAGCTGGCCGAGGACATGAGCCGGCAGGTGAAGAAGCATCGAGAACTGCGACGCAAGCGCCGCCGAACGCGGCGGCTGGTCGATCAACTGCGTGGCCGCCCGGCCGAGGCACGGCCGTAGGGCCGCGGAGCGCCAACTAGAGGCGCCGGGCAAAGGTCACCGCCACCACCCGAGACGACCCCGCGGCCCTCAGCGCTTTGGCGCAGGCCGTGAGGGTCGCTCCGGTGGTGAGAACGTCGTCGACGAGGAGGGCGCTGCGAGGGACGGCGGCGCGGGGGTGGATCTGCGGCGGGTGGCCGATCCGCTCGACCCGGCGGCGCCCCACCTGCCGGCCCCTGCCGCGCCGCTCCAGGCAGGCGGCCAGTGGCGCGTCGAGCCGCTCTGCCAGCGCCCCCGCCAACTCGCCGGCGGGATCGAACCCCCGCCGCCGCAGCCGCGGCAGGGCCGGCGGCACCGGCACGATCGCGCCGCTGAGCATGTGGGCCGGCGCGAGCCACTCGATCCGCTCCGCCATCAGGTCGGCGACCGGCAGCAGGCGCCGGAACTTCAGGGCCGCGACCAGGTCGCGGGCGGTCCCCTCGTAGGGCGCCGAGGACCAGGCCCGGTCCAGCCCCGCCGGCCCGTTCCCCAGCAGCGGCTCGGCGCGGGCGAGCCTCCTGCCACACCGCGTGCAGACGATCGCCTCCGCTCGACAGGAACGCCCACACGCGGCACACAGCGGCGGTACCACGGCAACCACGACGGCGTTTGCGATCTCCATGCCGCCACCCTGCCGAGCCAACACGCACGCGTGGCGCGCACAAAGCAAATTCTTTGAGGCGTCTCTGTCGCGAAACTGCCAAGGGGAGAAGTCGGGTCCCTCCCCCGCAGAGACCGTTGCGCAGCTGGGTCGAACTCCCAGGGCTCGAGGCGCTCGTCCCTGAGCCTCTGCGGGAGAGGGACCCGACTCCCAGCCGTACGCAGTTCAGAGACGGCTGAAGGTGCAGTAGCTGGAGCCAGAATCCGGTCCGAGTTTGTGCCAAGGGTCTGGGGCAAACCTTCGATACGTCGCCCCCGCGCTACGGCAGCTGTTGTGGAGGACCGGATACCCCCTCTCCCAGAGGCTCAAGGACCACGCTCCGCAGTTCGCCGACGACCCAGCTGCGCAACGGTCTCTGGGAGAGGGGGTATCCGGTCCCTGTAAACCGTAAGAGCGTCAGCTACGAGCGGCGACGATGGCGCCGATCAGAACCGAGCGGGAGGGGATCTCGGCCCCGGGAAGGGCGATTACTTCGCGCAACCGCGACCCCCCGCCGACACGGACGCGATCGCCGATCACCGCCGGCCCGTCGATGCGGACGTCGTCGCCGATCTCGCAGCCGGGGCCGAGCAGGACCGGGCCGAGGAGCCCGCCCTCGCCGCCGGGGTCCTCGCCGCTGCGGAAACCGTCGACCAGCTCTCCCTCCCGCTCCACCTGGACCGCGCCGGTGAGCGCGTCGACGTTGCCCTCGCGCAGCTCCTCGAGGTTGCCGATGTCGTTCCAGTAGGCCTCGATCTCGTGCGAGTAGAAGGGGACGTCGCCGTCGAGCAGGCGCGGGAAGACGTCCATCGCCCAATCGGCGAAGCCATCCGGATCGTTCGGCTTGGCCGCCTCGCTCGTTCCTGGGGACGGAAAGAAGTCGAAGATCTCCTTGCGGAACATGTAGATGCCGCAGTTGGCGAGGTCCGAGAGCGCTTCGGAGGGATCCGGCTTCTCCTGGAAGCCCTGGATGCGCCCGTCGGAGCCGACGATCGCGACCCCGAACTGGCTGGTGTCCCGCACCCGCTTCATCGCCAGCGTCGCGATCCCGTCGTGGGATTCGTGAAACTCGCGCATCGCCGCCAGGTCGATGTCGGTCAGCGCGTCGCCGCTGATCACGAGAAAGGAGTCGCCGAGGAAGCCGGCGGCGTTGCGGACTCCGCCTGAGGTCCCCAGCAGCCGCTCCTCGCGGCTGTAGGTGAGCGAGACCCCCTGAGCGGAGCCATCGCCAAAGTAGCCCTCGATCACCTCGGGGAACCAGTGCAGGTTGGCGATCACCTCGCCGAACTGGTGGCGGGCCAGCAGGCGCAGGATGTGCTCCATCACCGGCTTGTTGATCACCGGCACCATCGGCTTCGGCATCGCGTAGGTGATCGGCCGCAGCCGCGTCCCCAGTCCCGCCGCCAGGACCATCGCCCTCACTCCGACATCCCCTCCTTGATCCGGTCGAGCGCGTCTACCCGCTCGGGGTCGACGCCATGCTTCTCCGCCAGCTCGAGCGAGACGAGGTCGCCGAGCAGCGTCGCCCACAGCAGCCGTTCGACCCGCGTCTCCCCCGCCGTCTCGAGCCGCACCACCGCGGCCGCGCCCTCCCGGACGATCTCGGCGGTGAGCTCGAGCCGCCGCCGCTCGCGCGGATGCTGGTCACAGTCTTCGAGGAACACCGCCGCCATCCGCGCGGCGCCGTCGCCGACCCAGCCGCAGACCTCGTTGTGGTCGGCCTCGGGCAGCACCGAGTAGAAGGCGGGCAGCTTCGCGTTCTCGTTCAGCTGGGTCTTCCAGCGGTGGGCGACCGGGGCGGTGAGGTCCGACCCGTAGACCACCAGCGGGGCGGAGCCGTCCAGCTCGCCGGCGACCTCGCGCGCCCGCGCCTGCAGCGCCTCCGCCTCGCGCTCGAGGAACGCCGCCGCGCAGTCGATCTCGGTGTGGATCCGCGGCCCGACCCGGGCCAGCGCCGCCGCCTCGGCCGCGGCGACGAACATGTAGGCGACCGCGACCCGCGGCTGGTAGATCCCCGGCGGCGCCACCACCGGCACCCCTGCCTCCCGCGCCCGCTCGACCAGCGGCCCGCCGGTGCTGAGGACGATCCGGCGGGCGCCGAGGACTTCGGCCGCCTCGAAGCAGGCGAGGGTCTCCTCGGTCCTGCCGGAGTAGCTGGAGCAGAGCACCGTCCACTCCGGCGTAGCCCAGCTCGGCAGCTCGTAGCCCCGAATCGGGACCAGCGGCTTCGTCAGCCGGTCGCCCAGCGCGGCGGCGGCGAGGTCGCCGCCGATCGCCGACCCCCCCATCCCGCAGACCATCAGCCCGGTGGAATCCGCCGGCTCGAGGCGGGCGGTTTCGATCCGCCAGAGGGCGTCTCGCAGCTGGTCTGGCATGTTGAGGACGTCGTCCCGCAGCGCACTCATCTCAGGCGGGGACTCTTTCATCTCGGCCGACGACGGTGTCTCTGAGCACGGCGCCGGCGTCGACCTCAACCCCCGGGGCGAGGATCGAACCGTCGACCAGAGCGTCCCTGCCGACCGTGCAGCCCGCGAGCAGGACCGAATTCCGCACCATCGCACCGCGCTCGACCCTGCAGCCGGAGGCGACCACCGCCCGCGGCCCCACTGCCGCTTCCTCGTCGACGCTCGCCCCGGGGTCGAGCAGCAGACCGGGCGCGGTCGGCTCGACCTGGGTCCGCACCGTGCGCTCGAGGATGTCCCAGCTGGCCTGCAGATAGCGCTCGGGAGTGCCGATGTCCATCCAGTAACCGTCGAGGACAAGGCCGTGGAGGCCGTCCCCGGCGAGCCGCGGGAAGACCTCCCGCTCGATCGAGACGGCTCTGCTGGTCGGAATCAGCTCCAGCACCCCACGCTCGAGCACGTAGGCGCCGGCGTTTATCTCCCCCGGCACCGCCTCGCCCGTCTTCTCCTGAAACTCCAGCACCCGCCCCTGCTCGTCGCAGCGGACCAGGCCGTAGGCGGAGGAGTCGCCGACCGGGTGGACCGCGATCGTCGCCCGCGCCGAGCGCTCCTCGTGCGCCCGCCGCAGGGCGCCGAGGTCGAGGTCGGCGAGGACGTCGCCGTTGAGAGCGAAGAAGCGCTCCTCCAGGCGATCGCCGAGGGCCTCGGCGGCGAAGCGGATCGCGCCGGCGGTGCCGAGTGGTTCGGGCTCGGCCACATAGGTGATCGCCACCCCCGAGCGCTCCTCCTCGCCGAGCGCCCCCCGCAGGACGTCGGGCAGGAAGCCGCAGGCAAGCACGACCTCGCTCACCCCGTGCGCCCCCAGCCACTCGATCGCGTAGGCGAGGAAGGGGCGGTCGACCAGCGTCACCGCCGGCTTCGGCACGTCGCTGGTCAGCGGCCGCAGGCGCGTGCCCTGCCCTCCGACTAGGACGATGGCCTGCATCGCGGAGGGCTAGGAGGCGCTGGCGGTCGGCCGCGGGCTTGCGAGCGCCCTGCCGATGCCCTCGTACTCGAAGCCTGCCGCGGCCATTGCAGCCGGGTCGAGGAAGTTGCGGCCGTCGACGATCAGCGGCCGCGCCATCCGCGCTGCCACCGCCCCCCAATCGAGCTCGGCGAACGCGGGCCACTCGGTGACGAGGACGGCCGCGTCGGCGCCGTCAAGTGCCTCTATCGCCGATCCCGTCATCTCGACGGAGCCGAGCAGCGCGGCGGCACGCTCGGCGGCAACCGGGTCGTAGGCGACCACCGTGGCCCCCTCGCCCTGCAGCCGCGCCGCGAGGACGAGGCTGGAGGCCTCCCTCATGTCGTCGGTGTCGGGCTTGAAGGCGAGCCCGAGGAGGGCGATGCGCTTGCCGATCAGGGACCCGAGGTGCTTCTCCAGCTTGCCGACCACGCGCCGCTTCTGCAGCTCGTTGACCTCGATCACCGCGGTCAGCAGCTGGAAGTGGTAGCCGGTGTTCCCGGCCAGCATCTTCAAGGCGCTGACGTCCTTCGGGAAACAGGAGCCCCCATAGCCGATCCCGGCGCGCAGGAACGAGGGGCCGATCCGCTGGTCGAGGCCCATCCCCTGGGCGACCTGGCCGACGTCGGCGCCGACCTCCTCGCAGACGTTGGCGATCTCGTTGATGAAGGAGATCTTGGTCGCCAGGAAGGCGTTGGAGGCGAGCTTGATCATCTCGGCGCTGGCGACGTCGGTGCGGAGGACCTCGCCGCCGAGCGGCTGGTAGAGCTCTGCGACCGCATCGGCAGCCTTCTCGTCGCCGGGATCGGAGCCGACCACGACCCGGTCGGGGTGCATGAAGTCCTCGACCGCGGTTCCCTCCTTGAGGAACTCGGGGCAGGAGACGTAGGAGAGGTCCGGCATGTCGCGCCGGATCGAGTCGCCGGTGCCGGCCGGCACCGTGCTCTTCATCACCAGCACGTGGTCGCTCTCGGCGGGAAGCTCCTGAACGACGGCCCGCACCCGCGAGAGGTCGGCGTCGCCCGAGTAGGTGGGCGGCGTGTCCACGCAGACGAAGAGCAGCCGCGCCCCGTGCAGCAGCTCGTCCATGTCCGTGGTGAAGGTGATGCGCTCGGCGTTGCGCTGGATCAGGTCCGCCAGGCCCGGCTCGTGGATGGCGACCTCGCCGCGCGAGAGCGCCTCCACCTTCTCGGGAACGATCTCGCGGGCCACCACCGAATGGCCGAGCTCGGCGAAGCAGGCTGCGGTCACCAACCCGACCCAGCCAACGCCGATGACGCCGACAGGCTGCAGCTGCTCGCTCATTGCCTCCTCCTACCCGTCTTCTTCGACTTCTTCTTCTTCTTCGGCATCATCACATCGGCGGAGCGGGCCATGCCAACCATCTGCTCGTTGCTCAAGGACTGCTCGAGGTCGTTGGCCACCCAGTAGCTGTTCTCGCCGCGGTGCCAGGCGATCAGTTTGATCCGTCCGCTATCGACGTATATCTCGTACTCCCGCCCGTGGATTTCCTCGCTGACGCTGGGGTTGTTCAGAATCGGCGGGTCCCCCCAGCCCCGAAGTCCCTGCACGCCGAAGTAATGCAGGCCGTCGGGCAATTCCATCACCGCGACCATTTTGTAGGCGGCGTGACGGTCGCCGCCTTCGGCCTTGAAGCGGTAGACACGGGGGTCCACGACGTGTTCGTAGGGGTCGGTTTCCACGTAATGGGCCCCCGAAGGAAGCCGGGTCGGGTAGAAGATCGGGAAGCCCCCGCCGACCTTGCGGGCCGCCGCCTCGGCCTCGGCTTCGCCGATTTCGCGGGCCGGCACGAGCCCGTCGTCGCCGGGCTTGGCGACCTTCACCTTCGGCCTGTGCTTCTTCCTGTGCTTCTTGCGGTGCTTGGCTGCTCCGGCCTTCTTCTTCTTCTTCTTCGACGGTGGCGCGGCTTCGGTTTCCTCCCCTGCTTCGCCGAGGAATTCTTCGATGGCGGCGTGAATCGCGCTCTCCGAGGCGTAGACGTAGCTCGGTCCCAGTTCGGCCGGGAAGTGCACCTGTTTGATCGCCGCGCTGCGCGAGGCGATGAAGAGTTTCATCACGTCGAGCATCGTCCTGCCGTCGCTGATGTCGGAGGTGGTGTATTCGGTGAAGATGTCGATCAGTTCGCTCTGGTCGAAGACGAGGTCCTTGAGCGAGATCCGCTGGCGCGCGTCGCTGATGAAGGACTGCTGCCGGGCGGAGCGGACGATGTCGGTGTCGGTGTGGCGGAAGCGCACGTACTGCAGCGCTTTTTTGCCGCAGAGCAGCTGGTAGCCGGGCTGGATGTTGATTTCCGAATACTGTTCTGAGGGCGGCAGGCCGGCGTTGGAGTGGAAGTAGCGGCGGTCGACGTCGGTGTAGACGCAGCCGATCGCGTCGACGGCGCGGACGAAGCCGAGGAAGTCGACGTTGACGACGTGGTTGATCCGCACGCCGGTCAGTTCCTTGACCACCTGCAGGGTCAGCTTCGGACCCCCGTAGGAATAGGCTTCGTTGAACTTGCCGGTGCCGTATTCGGGGATTTCGACCTTGAGGTCACGGGGGATCGACATCACCGAGATGAAGTCCTTCTCGGGGTCGAGCCGGAGCAGGATCGTCGTGTCCGAGCGCCCGGGGTCTTCTGCGAATTCTTCGCCGGCGCGTTTGTCGGAGCCGAGGATGAGGATGTTCTGGGGTTCGCCGGGGTGGACGTTGGCGAGCGCCCGGTTCAGCTTGTTGTGAAGGCGGTCGTTGTGGCCGAGCGCCTGGGCGATGCTGTCGATGTAGAGGAGGACGCTGGCCGTGGTCGCCGTGGCCGAGACGGCGACGATCAGGACCGAGGCGAGGACAAAGCGCCACCAGAAGCGCCTCGGCTTCGGCGCCGCCTCGCCGTCGCCGTCGGGGGGAGGCTTCTTCGGGGCCCAGGCCGGCCCGAGCGGCTCATTCATCGAGGCGATCCGGGATCGCTCGCAGGAACGACTCGAGCGCCTGGCGGTAGGTCTCGAGCGAGGAGACGGAGACCCACTCGGCCGGGCCGTGGTGACCGTCCCCGACCGGCCCGAACTCGACCGCCGGCACGCCCACCCGCAGGAAGGAGACCGCGTCGGAGGCCCCGTCCCGCCCGACGCTCATCGGCTCGCCGTCGTGGTGCGCCGTCGCCGAGGCGCGCAGCGCCCGCACGTAGGCCGAGTCGCGGTCGACGGTGGCAGGCGGCCGCGTCAGCAGTGCCCTCACCTCGGTGCCGGGAATCTGCCGCACCTGGGCGAGGATCTCCTCCGGATCCTGGTCGGGCAGGTAGCGGATGTCGACGTCGATCGCGCATCGGTCGGGAACCTTGTTGAGAGCGTCGCCGCCGACGATCCTCCCCAGGTTGATCGAGGGCCGGTCGAACAGCTCCGAGCTGTGCCGGGCAAAAGGTAGCGACTCGATACTGCGGAAAACGTCGATCGCGTTGAGCACGGCGTTTTCTCCCAGCCAGGGGGTGGCGCCGTGGGCGGCCGTCCCCCCCACCTCCAGGCGCAGGGCGAGGACACCCTTCGCCTCGATCCCGATGTGGAGGTCGGTCGGCTCGCCGGTGATCGCGAACCCGCCGGTGAACCCCGTGTCGACCATGTGGTCGGAGCCCCGCTCGGCGTCCTCCTCGGACTCCTCGTCGCCGACGATCCCCAGCCGCACCCGCACCCGGTCCTGCTCGCGCATAGCGGCGGTGACCAGCAGCATCGCCGCGATCGCCCCCTTCATGTCGTAGGCGCCGCGCCCGTAGAGCCTGTCGCCGTCGAGCCTGGGCTCGAACTGCTCCGAATGGCCCGGCACCACGTCGAGGTGCCCGTGCAGCACCACCGTCGGCGCCCCCTCGGGCCCGACTTCGGCCATGATCACCGGCAGTCCCCGAACCTCGTCGCTGGCCGCCTCGATCCCCCGCGCTTCCAGCCACCCCTTGACGAACCCCGCCGCCTCGACGATCGCTTCCGGCTCACAGGTCTCGAAGGCGATCAGACGCTTCGCCAGCACGAGCAACTCGTCGTTCATACCTTCTGTTCCTTTTGGTCGTCATATAGCCATAAGGAACAGGCGAAGCAGGAGGCGCTGCCCAGTACCTGTGCCTTTTGGCTGCTGTGCGACCGAAAGGAACAGAAAACAGTGGAGCAGCTTCTCTGGAGACTCGCCGCCTGTCGAGGGGGTGCCGATATCCCCCTGCGGGAATGTCCGCGAAGCGCGCGATATGCAATCTGATCCTTGCGCCCCATAGGGGCGCGGCATCTTCGGGAGCTGCCCCGAGAGGGGCGCGACAAATTCCCGCAGGGGGATATTGGCACCCCTACCCCTCGGCGATCGAAAGGAATGCTTCGGCCCGATCCCGGTCTTTCTGCGCCCGGTCGTGCTCGGCGGTGCCGTCCTCAGACTCCGAGAGCCTCCGCTCGGCCTCGGAGAGCTGCTCTTTCAGCGTGCCAGGGTCGAGGTCCTCGGGCGGGATCGCCTCCTCGAGCAGGAGCCGGGCCCGGTTGCCGTAGACCTGCAGCCAGCCGTGGGCCTGCGCGTAGCGTTTGGTCTCCGAGTCGGAGAGGTGAAGACGCAGCTCGGTCGGCTGCAGCGCCGCGAGGACCGGCGCGTGGTTGGCGAGGATGCCGATTTCGCCGACCTCGGTGCGGGTCGAGACCTGGCGCGCTTCACCGCTCCAGACCGCGCCCTCCGGGGTCAGAACCTCGACGTCGACCATGTGCTCCGCCGCCATCTGCGTGCCCTAGGCGGCGGCGCCGGATTTGGCGTTCTCGAGGACCTGGTCGATCGAGCCCTGCATGTAGAAGGCGCCCTCGGAGAGCTCGTCGTGCTGGCCGTCGAGGATCTCGCGGAAGCCGCGCACCGTCTCCGCCACCGGCACGTACTCGCCGGTGCGGCCGGTGAACTGTTCGGCGACGAAGAACGGCTGCGAGAGGAAGCGCTCGATCTTGCGGGCCCGGGAGACCGTCTGGCGGTCCTCGTCGGAGAGCTCGTCGATGCCGAGGATGGCGATGATGTCCTGCAGCTCCTTGTAGCGCTGCAGCACCTCCTGCACCTCGGTCGCCGTCCGGTAATGCTCGTCGCCGACGACGTCTGGCTTGAGGATCGTCGAGGTCGAGTCGAGCGGGTCGACCGCCGGGTAGATCCCTTTCTCGGAGATCGACCGCGAGAGCGCGGTGGTCGCGTTGAGGTGGGCGAACACCGAGGCCGGAGCCGGGTCGGTGTAGTCGTCGGCGGGGACGTAGACCGCCTGGATCGAGGTCACCGAGCCGCGGTCGGTCGAGGTGATTCGCTCCTGTAGCCCGCCCATCTCGGTCTCCAGCGTCGGCTGGTAGCCGACCGCCGAGGGCATCCGCCCGAGCAGGGCCGAGACCTCGGAGCCCGCCTGGACGAAGCGGAAGATGTTGTCGATGAAGAGCAGCACGTCCTGCCCGCCCTGCTCGCGGTAGTACTCGGCCATCGTCAGCCCGGAGAGGGCGACGCGCAGGCGCGCGCCGGGGGGCTCGTTCATCTGCCCGAAGACGAGCATCGTCTTCTCCAGCACGCCCGACTCTTTCATCTCGAGCCAGAGGTCGTTGCCCTCGCGGCTGCGCTCGCCCACGCCGCAGAACGCGCTGAGGCCGCCGTGCTCCTGCGCGAGGTTGTTGATGAGCTCCTGGATGAGGACCGTCTTGCCGACGCCGGCGCCGCCGAAGAGGCCGACCTTGCCGCCCTTGGCGTAGGGCGCGAGCAGGTCGACGACCTTGATGCCGGTCTCGAACATCTCGGTCGTCGGCGTGAGGTTCTCGACGTCG
>JBJMKQ010000029.1:0-1575 GCA_045805725.1 Solirubrobacterales bacterium | reverse complement strand
GTTGGTGAAGGCGAAGGCCCAGGCGCGCGGTACGTAATGCCGCGTCGCCACGAGCTCGGCTTGCATTCCCGAGGGCAGGGTGTCGGGGCGGAAGTAGGCGATGCGGCAGAGTTCGCGGAGGGTCATCCGCTCGGTTGCGGTGTCGCGGTCCACGACGGCGCCGTGCTGGAGGTCGAGCGTGCCGGGCTCGGCTTGGAGGAGGCTGCCGGCCAGGCGGAGGGTGTTTTCGCGGAGCGCGCACGCGGCTTGCCACGCGGCTTCGCCGCCGATGCCGGCGCCGCGGGAGGCCCAGGTGCCGCCGCCATAGGGGGTGTTGTCGGTGTCGCCGAGGATGACGCGGACGCGCGCCGGGTCGAGGCCGAGGGCTGACGCGGCGATCTGGGCGAGCACGGCTTCGGTGCCTTGGCCCTGTTCGGTGAGGCTAGCTTGGAGGATGACGCCGCCGCTGGCGTCGAAGCGGATGGCGGCGCCGTCCTGGGCGGAGATGCGGGCCCCGCCGACGCCGTAGAAGGCGGGGCCGGGATTGGTGATCTCGATGAAGGAGGCGAGGCCGATGCCGCGGTGGATGCCGTTCCGGCGCAGGGCTTCCTGCTCGGCGCGGAGGGCGGGGTAGTCCATCATCTCGAGAAGTTTTTCGAGGGAACGGTGGTGCGAGAGGGCTTCGAAACGCATGCCGGAGGGTGAGGTGGCGGGGTAGGCGTCGTCGGGGAGCAGGTTGCGGCGGCGGATTTCGGCCGGGTCCATGCCGATGCGGCGGGCGGCGAGGTCGATGAGGCCCTCGGTCACGGTGGTGGCGATGGGGTGACCGACGGCGCGGTATTGCGACATCATGGTCTTGTTCTGGAACACGACGCGGGTGTGCGCGCGCACGTTCGGACAGGCGTAGGGGCCGCCGAACAGGTTGACGACCTGGTTGGCCTCGACCGCCGAGGTGCGCGGGTAGGCGGAGTAGGGGCCGATCCCGGTCAGGTCGGCCATGTCGAAGCCGATTATGGTCCCGTCCCGGCGAACCGCGATTCGGGCTTCGACCTCGTGGCCCCTGGCGTGGATGTCGCTGGTGAAGCTTTCGAAGCGGTCGGCGACGAATTTCACGGGGCGGCCGAGCATGAGGGAGAGGGCGGCGGTTGCCATCTCGTCGGGGTAGACGTGGATCTTGATGCCGAAGGAGCCGCCGACGTCTTTGCAGAGGACGCGGACTTGAGATTCTTCGAGGCCGAGATGGGTTGCGAAGATGCTCTGCATCATGTGGGGGGCCTGGGTGCCCTGGTAGATGGTCAGGCGGGCCTCGCCACGGTTCCAGTCGGCGACGATGCTGCGGGATTCGAGGGTGACGCCGGTGTGGCGGGCGAATTCGAAGCGGGCGGCGAGGATTTCGTCGGCCTCCGCGAAGGCGGCGTCGACGGCGCCGGCGTCGAGGCGGCGCTCGAAGGCCAGGTTGTCGCCGAGTTCGGGGTGGATGGCGGGGGCGCCGGGGGCGAGGGCGGCGTGGGGGTCGGTGACGGCGGGGAGTTCTTCCCACTCGACCGCGATGTGTTCGAGCGCGTCTTCGGCTGACGCGCGGGTGGTGGCGACGAC
>JBJMKQ010000028.1:0-1628 GCA_045805725.1 Solirubrobacterales bacterium | reverse complement strand
TGCTGGAGCTGGTCGCGGACGCGAATCGCCCCGTCTCGGCTCGCGCCGAGGCGATCAAGGCGATGGAGCGCCTCGACGAGCCGACCTTGCCGAAGGCCGTCGAGCATGCGGTCAACGACCGCGAGGTGAAGCTCCGGGTCGAGGGACAGCGCCTCCTGGCCAAGCTCCGGCCGGCCCAGGCCCTCCCGGTCCTGGCCGAGGTCGTCGAGAGCGGCTCGACCGCCGAGCGCCAGGGGGCCCTGTCGTCGCTCGGCACGCTGCCGGATGCCGGGGCCGACGCCATCCTCCTGGACTGGCTCGACCGCCTTCGCGACCGGCGCGTCCCCGACGCGATCCAGCTCGAGCTCCTCGAAGCGGCCCGCAAACGACCCTCCGAGGCGGTCGCCCGCAAGCTCCGCGATTACGAGGAGTCGCTCCCCAAGGACGACCCCCTCTCCCCCTATCTCGAGACCCTGGCCGGCGGCGACGCCGACCGGGGCGAGGCGATCCTCCGGGGCAAGGCCGAGGTCTCGTGCATCCGCTGCCACAAGGCCGAGGGCAAGGGGGGCGAGGTCGGCCCCGACCTGACCGGGCTCGGCCAGCGCAAGGACAGGCGCTACATCCTCGAGTCGATAGTCGCCCCCAACCGGCAGATCGCCCAGGGGTTCGAGACCCTCATCCTCGCCACCCGCGACGGCCAGGTCCAGAGCGGCATCCTCAAGGAGGACGACGGCACCAGCCTCCGCCTGATCACCCCCGAGGGGAACCCCTTGACCGTCCCCAAGGCCGAGATCGAGGAGCAGAAGCGAGGCGCCTCGGCGATGCCCGAGGATCTCCTCAAGCACCTCTCACGCTCCGAGCTGCGTGACCTCGTGGAGTACCTCGCCACAACGACGACGCAATGAGCGATAAAAGGGAGGGGGAGCCATCCCCCCGTCCTATTCCGCCCCGGCGGGCCGGCCGCGGGGGGTGAGCTCGTCCTTGACGACCTTGCCCCCCTTCATCACGAAGCCGACCGTCTCGAGCGCCCGCACGTCCTCGAGCGGGTCGGCCGCGACGGCGATGAGGTCGGCATAGTAGCCCGGGGCGAGCCGGCCGACGCTGTCGCCGCGGCCGATCAGCTCGGCGGCGTCGCTGGTGGCCGATCGGATGGCCCGGGCGGGGGTCAGGCCGTACTTGACCATGTAGGCGAACTGCTTGCCGTTGTCGCCGTGGGGATAGACGCCCGCGTCGGTGCCGAAGGCCACCTTCACCCCGGCCTTCACCGCCTTGGCGAAGTTGTCGCGCTGGGTCTGGCCGAGCTTCTTCTCCTTCTCGAGCGATTCCTTGGGCAGGCCGAGCTCGACGGCCTTGCCGACGAGGAAGTCGTCGTTGTAGATATCAGCGACGAGCCAGGCTCCCCGGGCGATCATCATCCGGATCCCTTCGTCGTCGATGAGGCTGCCGTGCTCGATCGAGTCGACGCCGGCGATCAGCGCACTCTTGATCCCCTGCGCCCCGTGGGCTTGCGCGGCGACCTTGCGGCCCCCCGCGTGCGCCTCCTCGACGGCGACTTTCAGCTCCTCGACCGAGAACTGCGGCGCCCCCGGCTGGTCGCCGCGCGACATGACGCCGCCGGACGCGTGGATCTTGATGACATCGACGCCGTG
>JBJMKQ010000027.1:0-27582 GCA_045805725.1 Solirubrobacterales bacterium | reverse complement strand
GGAGGGGCCGCGGTAGGCCCAGACGGCCGCCAGCAGCTGGTCCTTGGAGAAGACGCGCGTCGGGTCGGAGGCGAGGACCCGGAGGAGGGCGAACTCCTTCTGCGAGAGCGAGACCGGTCGGTCCCCGACGGTCACCCGGTGGCGGGCGGGGTCGACCATCAGCTCGCCGACCCGGCTCGGACCGTCCTTGGGATGGGTGCGCCGCCGCAGGACGGCCCCGATCCGCGCCCGCAACTCGGGGTATCTGAACGGCTTCGTGACGTAATCGTCGGCCCCGGAGTCGAGGCCACGGACGCGGTCGGTGTCGGCGCTGCGGCCGGTGAGGACGATCACCGGCAGCCGCGGGTCGAAGCGGGAGCCGATTCCGTCTGCCTCGCGGATCTCCCGCAGCACGTCAAGGCCGGAGGCGTCGGGAAGCGCCAGGTCGAGCAGCAGCAGATCGGGGTGGTTGTACCTGCAGAGGCGCAGCGCGTCCGAGGCGCTCGGCGCCGGCATGACGCCGAAGCGGTCTGCGGAAAGGTGCTCGCAGAGCAGGTCGAGGGTTACTTCGTCGTCCTCGCAGACGACCAGGCTGGCGATCTCTTCACGTTGTGGGAGCATGCCGAGCTAAGTCTTGGCGGCGCCGATCTCTCCCCCCTCGCCGGAGGGAATCTCCAGGACCGCGGCAGCTCCCCGGCACCAGAGCAGGCGGCCGGGCGGCACCCGGCGCCGCACGCCGATCACCTCTCCCCCGCTGCAGAGGAAGAAGACATCGAGCTCGAAGCGCATGCCGAAGGTGTGGACGCTCGAGCAGCGGGGGATCAGCAGCCCGGGACCGGCCGCGGAGCGATCGCGCCAGGCCAGGCCGAGCAGGCGCGCGCGGAACCCGTTGGCGACGGGAATGCCTGAAAGACCCTGGTCCATGCTCTCCTAAGCGGAGTCGAGGAACACCTCTCCCCCGCTCTTCGCGCTCGGTGGGTCATCACGCAGGCGAAGGTCTCGGTTGCGACCCAACCCCCTCTTCAGCACTGCAACCGGCCGTCCAGGGTGCAACCGCACGTTCAGGCACCGGCCCGAGCGGGCACGCCTCTACGATGATCGGCAAGATCATGGCCCTGCCCGCGCTGGGCTTGCGCGAGCGGACTGGCTTCAACTCATGGACAAAAAAGCGACCCGCAGAGGGAATTACGAGTCTGGCTCCGATTACGTGCTGGAGTACGGCGAGCTCCGCTTCGCCTTCAACGAGGAGGACTTCGCCCAGCGGGTCGAGCAGGCGGCGGTGAAGCTGCGCTTCGTCAACCAGGGCCTCAGCGGCGAGGAGCTCGACGACCTGCTCGACCTCGCGGTCAGCGGCGAGATCGCCGAGCCCTCCTCCGCCCTGGGCGAGCACATCAACGAAAACTGGGAGGACCTGGTCGGGCCCGCCAACCGCAGCCTCGTCCACTGGATCCGCCGCCTCGTGTTCCGCGGCGCCTGGCTCGACCAGCGGGTCAAGGAGGGCGAGCTCGACGTCGTCTTCGACGAGCGCACCCAGACCTTCGGCTACGTGCAGCCGGACCGCAGCGGCGAGCTGATCGAGCTCAGCAAAGAGCCGTCCTGGCGCCGCATCGCGTATAGACGCTAGTTAGAAGAGGTCCGCGACCGGAGGGCGTTCATTCATTGCTCGCGCCTCGAGCGCGGCGCTCATAGTCGACCAGCAATTCCGACAGCCGGTCGAGCGCACGGGGCTCATGGTACTGGCGCACGGTTCCATGGGTCACCGGTTTCTTCCCCTCCCGAAACCGTTCGCCGGCCACGGTGCGCCGGACTTTAGCCGTCGAATCCGGATAGTCACGATCGAAATCGAAGATGATCCAGAGAAGCTTGCGGGTCGGTTTTTTCTCGATTTCTTCGACCCTTTCCCGAAGGATCTCGATCAGCGCCAGCGCGCTCGCTTCCGGCTTGCCCTTGAAGTCCTTGTCAACGCGATCTTCGACGCACCTCAATCCGAGAAGCACGTAGCCGTCTTCACCAACCCAATAAGGATCCGCTCCGTTGCGAACCAATCTGCCGAGAGCTTTCCGGATTGCTTTCGGCGAAGGGATGGGACTCTGTTTTCCTTTTTTGGACACGAACAGAGAATGCTATCGGTAATCCTGCGTGTCAGCATCAGACAATGACAGACAAGGTGTGTCAGGAACTCGCTGGGGCTGCCATTGCTGGATGGAGGCAACCAGAGGCATAGCCTGGCAGCGACTGCTAGCCCAGCACCGCCAGAAAAGTTGACGGGATGCAGGGTTTTTCCATAGTCAACGCGCTACAACTTCCTCATGAAAGCGAGCGCGGGGATCCACTTCCCAATCGACAACGCGGCGGGGCAATGACCCCCACCGATCTTCTCCTCCTGGCGGGAATCCCCCTCTTCGCCATGCTGCTGGTCTGGATCTCCCGGCGCCTGGCCGCCGCCGAGGACTGGATAAACCGGATCAGTCGCACGCACGCGACCCTCTACTCCCGGCTGGCCGAGTACGCCTTCTGGACAGCCTCAAACCTCCTTACGACGATTGGAAAGGCCGGCGAACGCCGGAGGCGGCTGATAGCGACCGCCGCCGCGGCTTCCCTCTTCGCGGTGATCATCGCTCCCGCGCTGCTAGCCGGAAGCGCAATCCACTCGACCCTGGTGCAGGGTGATTCGACGGCGATCGCGCTTGGTGTCCTCATCTGGTCGGCGGTGGTGGAGATCCCCGGGCTTCCAGCCCGCTTGGGGCTGCACTTTGGGGAGAACGAGGTCATCCCGGTCCTCGCGCTCGTCTTCGTGATCTCCGTCATGGACGTGCTTGTTTGTGGCCTGGCCCTGAGTCATCTCCTCGACGGAAAGCTCCTCAGGTCGGCATTAACCGGTGTGGGATTGGTCGCCGTCGGCGATTTGATCTCCGGGCTAATCGGGCTTGCCGCGGCCGCCGCCCTGCCGCGTCCGCTCGCCGATCCGTGCCCTTGCTGGGGGCTACCCTCGCTCGAGGGCAGCGACGACGGTGAGTGAACCGGCGCCCTGATCGCCCTGGACCCGGCCGGCGTCGAAGAACTGCTTGGCGGCCTCGGCGTCGTCCTGAGCCTCGGCGAGGCGGGTCAGCGAGTCGACGAGGAGGATCACGTCTTCGCCGCGGCCGGCGCGGGCCGCGGCCTGGGCGAGGGCATCGCCGGCGTGGCGCGGCTGCCCGGCGGCGACGATCTCCGCCTGCGGCGCGTCGCGCTTCCAATCGGCCAGCTCCTCCGGGCTGGGGTCTATCAGCAGGGCGACGGGGTCCGGCCCCTTCGGATCGGCGGCGAGGTCGGCGGCGACGCCGCGCAGCAGCGCCGTGCAGCCCTCGCGGCTCTCGGCGAAGACGAGCGCTTGGCGGCCCGCTTCCGGCGGCAGCAGGAGGGTCTGCAGGGTGACCGGCTGCTTGCCGCGGCGGCCGAAGCGACGGCGGCGACGGCGGCGCGGGCGCGCTTCGCCGGCGCCCGGCTCAGAGCCCGAGGCGGGTTCGCGCTCGGCGCGGCCGGCCGGTGCCGGCGTGGACTCGCGCTCCGGCGCCTTTTCCCGAGGCTCGCGAGGCTGGCGCGGCTCCCGAGGTTCACGCGGCTGGCGCTGCTCACGGGGTTGGCGCTGCTCCCGAGGCGGGCGCGTCTCGCGGCGGCGACGCGGCGCCTGCCCCCGTCTGGCGGGTTTCTGGGCCCTGGCGCTCCCGCTCGGCTCCTCTCCGTCGCCTCCCGCCAGCCGCTCGATCAGCTCGGCCTTGGTCAGCATCCGGTACTTCTCGACGCCGGCCTCGGCGGCAAGCAGGTGCAGGTCGGATAGGTGCTTCTTCTCCAGCTCGGCTTTCGTCATCGAGCGGCAGGTTATTCAACCGGGAGGGCGGGCGCTTCAACCGGCCCGGATGACGGCGGCGCCAGCGTCGACCCCCTCCTCGGCGGCGACCGCAAGCCAGGCCTCGGCCTCGCGCGACCGCTGCCGCCGCGACCAGCCGAGCTCGGCGCCGAGCACGTCGGCGAGCGGCCGCACCGCCCTTGCCGTGCGCAGCTGGGGCGCGGCGAGGATCCCCAGGCGGGTGCGCCGCAGCAGCACGTCGGCGACGCTGCGAGCCTGCTCGGCCCGCGCCGCCAGCGCCACCTCGGCCAGCAGGTCGGGGCGGCCGGGGACTATCGGCCGCGCCAGCTTCGGGTCCTCGCGGGCGATCTCGAGCACCCTGTGGGCGGCGTGCCCGTAGCGGAAGGCCAGCTGCTCGGTCGCCTCCTCCCCCACCCCCTCGGGCGCCTCCAGGTCCCCCGGCCGCGCCGGCATCCCCAGGGGGATTTCGTCGGTGTGGCAGGGAGCCTCCCTGCCGCCGCGCTCGACCAGCCGGTCGACCGTCTGCTTCGCCATCCGCCTCCAGGTGGTGAGCTTGCCGCCGGTGATCGTCAGCATCCCCGAGCTCGTCTCGTAGAGCTCCGCCCTGCGGGAGATGTCAACCGACTTGCGCGGGTCGCCGGTCGAGATCAGCGGCCGCACCCCGGCGTAGGCGCCAACCAGGTCCGACCCGGCGAGGGACGTGCCGAAGAATCCGTTGACCGCCTCGAGCAGGTAGGCGACGTCCGCCTCGGCCGGGCGCGGGTGGGCGATGTCGCCGTCGAAGTCGTTGTCGGTGGTGCCGACGAGGGTGCGCCCGTACCAGGGGAGGGAGAAGATCATCCGCCCTTCGCCGGCCGGGACGATGCAGGCGGCCTTCCCCATCGGCAGGTCGGCGGCGTCGAGCAGCAGGTGGGTGCCGCGGCTGGGGGCGATTCGCGGCACGTCCTCCTCCCCCAGCAGCTCCTCCGGCCGGATCTGGTCGGCGAAGACGCCGGTGGCGTTGACGACGTTGTCGGCGGCGACCTCGATCCGCTCGCCGGAGTCCTGCTCGACGAAGGCGACGCCGGTGGCCGTGCCGTTCTGCGCAAGGACCTCGGTCACCTCGGCCCCGTTCAGGGTCACCGCTCCGAAGCGCTCGGCCTCGCCGAGAACCGTGAGGACGAGGCGGACGTCGTCGGTCTGGCAGTCGTAGAAGAGATAGGCGTCCTTGGGTTCGCGGGCGGCCAGGCCGGGGGCCAGCTCGAGGACCTCCTGGCGGTCGATCGCGCGGTGGCGGTCCGGCGACCAGTAGCTGTCCTCGGCCTCCTCGCGGGCAGCGCGGCGCTCGCGGCGGCTGCGGCCGGAACGCGTGGTCGCCATCACGTCGTACATGTTCAGACCGAGCCCGAGTTTGCGGTCCCGGCGCTCCTCGCCGAGGGCGGCGACGAGGAACGGGGTCGGGTAGACCAGGTGCGGGGCGAGGCGGACCATCAGCGCCCGCTCGACCAGCGCCTCGCGGACCAGGCCGAGATCGAAGTTCTGCAGGTAGCGGAGGCCGCCGTGGACCATCTTCGAAGAGCGGCTCGAGGTGCCGGCGGCGTAGTCGCCCCGCTCCAGTAGCGCCACCGAATAGCCGCGCGAGGCGGCGTCGAGGGCGACCCCGGCCCCGGTGATGCCGCCGCCGATCACCACCACCTCGAAGTGCTTGCCGGCGATCTCCTCGATGGCCCGCGCGCGCGTCAGCATCAGGCGAGGTAGGTCGTGGTGCGGGCGGCTCCAGGTCGTTCGGGGGCCGGCTTCTCCTGCCGCGGGTAGCCGAGGTGCAGAAGTCCGACGAAGCGCTCCTCGTCCGGGAGGCCGACGGCGGCCCGACCCGCGGAGCCGCGCAGCAGCTCAGGCGTGCGCCAGTAGCCCGCATACCCCCGCGCATGTGCGGCGAGGAGGACGATGTAGCAGGCGACGGCGGCCGCGTGCAGATCCTCTTCCTCCTCCACCGGATCGGCGCTGAGGACGCAGGAGACGACGACGAGCGTCGGCGCCCGGTCGAGCTTGGCGGCGCCCTCCGGACCGGCGATCTCCTTCAGCCTTCGCAGGGCCTGCGACCCGATCACGCGGAAACGCCAGGGGACGGTGAGGTTGTGGTTCGGGGCCCACCTCGCCAGCTCCAGCAGCGCCTCGATCTCCCCGCGCGGCAGCGGCTCCGGCGCGAATGCCTTGTGCGTGCGGCGAGTTCGAATCGCGGTCTCGACGTCCATCCGTCGAGGGTATAGCCAGGTGAGCGGGGCTAGAACGCGGTGATCCCGGCCAGGGCGACAAAACCAGTGATCATGATGCCGCAGACACCGATGAACCCCTGCGCCATAGTGCGGTTCATGGCCTGCAGGGAGAGGTGAATCTGGCTGATCTCACCGCGTATCTCCCTGATATCTCCTTCGACCCGGTCGAAACGGTGGCCGACCAATTCGAAGCGCTTGTCGACCTGGTCGAAGCGTCCGTCGACCTCGTCGAACCGGTGGTTCATGTTCTCCTTGAACTCGTCGAGCCGCCCGTCCGTCCATGTTTCCCTTGCCATCACAGCCATGATCCTAGCGTAACTTTTCGTCTGTAAAAAAACAACACCCGAAGGCGTGAATTGGGAGACGCCTTCGTGAAGAAACGGTGACTCAGAGGCCGTAGCGCCAGCGCATCCAGCCCTTGCGGCCGGCTAGCCCGATGGCGAAGAGAACGCAGCCGGCGAGGAGGCCAAGCACAAGGGCCCCGGCGGTGCTGCTGCTCGAATTCTTGGCGCTTTCCGAGGCGGGCTCAGCGGTGGCCTCGGCCGGGGAGGAGTCGGGGGCCTCCCCGCCAAGCAGATTGCCGAGGCCGCCCTTCGGGACGGCTCCGGCGCTGGAGGGCTTGCCCCTCCGCGTTCCCGGAGGATGCTTGCCGGTCGGCGCCGAGTCGGCGGACGGGGTCCCCCCGTCGCCGCTGCCGCCAGCGGCGCCGAATTTTTCCAGCAGTTCCCTTGCCGAGTCGCTGCTCTGCGGCGAGGCGCCGGACGGCGGCAGGCTCGACGACGGGGCTCCGCCGGCGGAGCTGCCGGTGTCGGCGCTCGACGGCGCGCTTCCCTGCGCCTGCGGTTCGCGGGGCGGGGCGGAGATCGGGAGGAAGTGGCCGGAAAGCGGGATGATCGCGTTTGAGGTGACCCAGACGGGAGTCACGTCCTCCCCGGGCGCCTTGAGGAAGTGACCGTCGTCGGCCTGCAGGCCCCGGATGTAGGAGTAGGAGCTGCTGCCGGAGCCGAAGGTACCCGGGTCCTTGCCGGCGGCGAGCAGCCCTTCCGCGGTCCAGGCCGTCGACTGGGCGTTGGCCGCCAGGTTGTTGCCCGGCGCGAAGCCTCCGTTGGGCCGCTTGGCGTCGCGCAGGTAGGAGAGCGCCCTCCCGCCGGGGTTGGAGCCGGGCGAAAGCACCTGCAGCACGGCGCCGGTGATCTCAGGAGTGCTCGGGTCGCCCGGTTCGTTCCCCCAGCCGCCGTCCTTGCCCTGCACCTTGCGCAGCCACTTGACGGTACCCGCGGTCGTGTCGCCGGCAGCGGCTCCTCGAAGCGCCAGGACCGCGTAGGCACTGGTCGCCGGCCAGCCCTGGTAGGAGCCGTTCTGGCGGCGCTGTGAGAGCAATCGCTCGATCAGGTTCTCGCCGCCGAAGCTGTGCGGATCCACCCCGGACGCCTCGAGCGAGAGGATCGTGCGGGCGACGTCGCCCGCGTCCTCGACTTCGCCGAGGTGCGAGCGGAGGAAGTCGACCGGGCTCTTCCCGCCCTTGACCACGTCGAGGGGGTTCCGTCCCGCGGCGGCCAGTCCCAGCATTGCCCAGGAGGTCATTTCGACGCCCGGAACGCGTCCGGAATCCGCGGCAAAGCCGCCGCTCGGTCGTTGTTGCGCCTCCAGCCAGGCGGCGGCGCGGCTCACGGAGGAGGCGCGCGCGGGAGTCGGGGCAAACGCGATCAGCAGCAGGGACAGGATCAACGCCGCCGTTCCACCGCTGCGAAGGACGCCGCCGAGGCCGGGCCGGGCACCGCGGCGACCAGCGGGCTCCCCCCCTTGCCGCCACTCGAAGCGCTCGCGGAAGCGGGTCAGCATCCGCACCATCGCCGGTCCGGCGGCCAGGGCGAGGACGACGTTGCCGGCGACGTGGGCGACTTCGAAGGGGATCGCGCGCCCCTCGAGCACCCAGAAGTGCTTCCACGACAGGTCTCCCCCGTAGGTGGCCATCAACGAGAAGTTCAGCAGAGCGCCATACAAAATGCCTGCAAAGCCGCAAACCGAGGCGAGGGCGAGCCGGCCGGCCCCGCGGCTGCCGAGGGCGAACAGCGCCCCGAGCACCCCGCAGAGGCCCCAGCCGGCCATCTGCCAGGGAGTCCAGGGGCCCTGGCCGAACCAGAAGTTGGAGACGAGGCCGGCGAGCGCGCCGACCGCGAAACCGGGGGCGCCGCCGAGCGCATAGCCGGCGAAGATGACGATGTCGGTCGTCGGCTTGACGTTGGGAAAGGCGGCGAAGGCGATCCGGCCGGCGATCGCCAGCGCCGCCAGCGCCGCGACGAGGGCGACCACCTGCGAGGGCGGGCGCGAGCGCTCATACCAGCCGAAACCGGCGAGGAGGACCAGGCCGAGGATGAAGAAGCTCGTCGCCTCCCAGCTCATAGGAGAACCCCTGGTCTCATCACTCCTCACCCCTCAGAACCCCAGCGCCCTGCTCGGGAGTGACCACGCCCGGCAGGTCGAGCACGCGCGCCACCTCGGTGGCGAAGTACCAGCCACCCGAGAGGATCTCGGCCATCGGACCGTCGGCGATCACCACCCCGTCGCCGAGGAGGACGACCCGCTCGGCGAACTCCGAGGCGAACTCGACGTCGTGGGTGGCGACGACGACCGCTGCGCCGCGTGTCGAGTTTGCTTCCTCATGGGTAACAAAAGCGCCACTGCCCGCAAGCCTTTCGATCAGCGCGACGAGATCGTCCTTGCGCGCCCGGTCCATGCCGCGAGTGGGCTCGTCGAGCGCGACCACCCCGGGGAGTTGGCCGCCCTCCATGCGTCCTGCGAGCGTGAGCGCCAGCGCCAGGCGCTGGCGCTCACCGCCGGAGAGGTCGCGCGGGTCGGCGTCGACGGCATGTTCGAGACCGACCACCCGCAGCGCCGCCCGCCCCTCGTCGCCCGGCAACTCGTCCCCGACCCGCTCGCGAACGAGGTAATCGCTCGGGTTCTGGGTCAGCAGGGCGATCGAGTCGACGGCGATCTTGCCGGCGACCGGTTCGTGGAGGCCGGCTGCGGTCCGCAGCAGCGTCGACTTGCCGGCGCCGTTGCGGCCCATCAGGGCGACGCGTTCACCGGGCACCAGCTCCAGATCGATACCGCGAAGGACGTCGCGCGGTTCCTCGCCCGCGTCCAACCCGACCCAGAGATCCTTCGTCTCCAGGACCGGACCGCTGGGACGCGGACCGGGCGCCGTCCTACCAGCCGGGCGTGGAGGGTGTTCGATCCCCGTCCCTCGGAGCGTCTGTCGTGCAGCCCGCACTCCGATCGGCAAGGGCGTCAGTCCGCAGAGGGAGAAAAGCCGCGCCGCGGGCGTGGTCAGCGCGATGTCCCTCTCCACCGCCCAGTTCAAGAACCTGGCCGGCCCGCCGTCGAAGCCGACCGCCCCAGCCTCCATCGCCACCACCCGGTCCGCCGCCGCGAGGCACCGCTCGAGGCGGTGTTCGGCGAGCAGGACCGCCACCCCCCACTCCTCGTTGAGGCGGCGCAGCAGCCAGACGAGCTCGTCGCCCGCGACCGGGTCGAGCTGGGAGGTCGGCTCGTCGAGGAGGATCAGCCGCGGGCGGGTGACGAGGGCCGCGGCGAGGGCGACGCGCTGCAGCTCTCCCCCCGAGAGGGTGTCGACGGCGCGGTGGAGCAGGTGCGGGATCGCCAGAGCCAGCGCCACCTCCTCCACGGACCGGGCGCGGTCGGCCGGCGCGTCGCCGCGCATCTCCAGCGGCAGCTCGATCTCGGCGGCGACCGTGGTCGAGACCACCTGGGTCTCCGGGTCCTGGGCCACGTAGCCGACGGCGGCGGCGAGATCCCCAGGGCCGGCGGCGAGCGCGTCGAGACCGGCGACCCGAACCTCACCTTCGATCTCGCCGCCGTGGAAGTGCGGGACGAGGCCGCAGGCGGCTTTCAGCAGCGTCGACTTACCGGAAGCCGAGCGGCCGGCGAGGAGGACGAACTCGCCAGGCGCAACCTCAAGGGAGACGTCTTCGAGCGCCCGCGCCGCTGCGCGCGGGTAGGCGTAGCTGAGGCCCGCGACCGCCAGCGCGGGGGCCGCTCCGCGGCGAATCGCCAGCTCAGACACGCGCCGACCCGATCTGCCGCCGGGTCGACCGCTCGGCGTTCCCATGCCGGCGGGACGGTCGCTCGGCGTTCCCCTGCCGCCGTGTCGACCGCTCGGGGCCCCCATGCCGGCGCGAGGATCTCCCTCCGGATCGGGATCTCTTCGTCCCGTTGACGAGCGTGGCGATGCCCTTCGCGGGCGCGAGTCCGCTGAGGGCGACGACAGCCGCGACCGCGAGGGTCGCGGCGCCGAGGCCGAGTGAGATCGACGGGTAGGTCTGGAAGTCGTCGGCGCCGAGGAGCTTGCCGGCGATCGCGGTGGCGAGGACGAGAGCGGCGGCGGCGTAGAAGCGGCGGTCATAGCGGGAGCGCTGGCGGCGGTTGCGGAGGCGCGAGGCGAGGCTGTAGCCGCGCAGCTCGAGGGTGGCGGCGACGTCGACGGCGCGGTCGAGCGAGCCGGCGAGGAGGCGGCGCGCCAGCGGCGCCTTGCCGGCCGCGGCCGCGCCCGGGCCTCGCAGCGCCGCCGCATCGCGCAACCGGCCGGCATCGGCGGCGGCGAGCGGGACCAGCCGGGAGACCAGCGTCGCCGTCAGCGCCGAGCGCGCCGCCAGCGGGCGCAGCGCCCGCAGCACCCGATCGGGGTCGACGCAGGCGGAGTAGACGGCGAAGGCGACCATCGCCACCGCGGCGCGAAGGCCGTAGGAAAGTCCGGCGACGATCGCCTCCAGGGTGACGTCGACCTGGCCGAACCAGGGCCAGTCGCCGAGGCGGGCGACCACCGTCTCGCCGCGGCTGACGACGAGGGCGTTGACGACGACGATCAGCAGCGCCAGCGAGAGCCCCATCCTCAGGGCCGCCCGCACGGCGCCGCGGGCGCCGGCGAGGAGGCCGGCGACGCTGGCGGCCACGCCTGCCGCGACGAGCACCAGCGGGGTCGAGTAGAGGAAGGCGACGGCGACGACCGCGCCGAGATAGGCGACGGCGGCGCCCGGCGAAGCAGACTGCAGCGGTCCCCGGCGCGGCACGTAGGCGAACGGCGACCTCATCGCCCCTCCACCGGCAGCGGCGTTACCTTCCCGGCCTCGATCGCCACCGCGTAATGGTCGCGCAGCTGCCGGGCGTCGAGCGCATCGGCAGCGGCGCGCACGGCGGCATCCGTGCCGCCGGTGACGACCCAGACCGGTGGACCCCCGTAGCGGCTGGTCGCCGCGACCAGCCCGGCGTCGGGTCCGAGGTGCTGCGCCTCCGTCCCGGTCTGATCAAGCGCAACCAGTTCATAGCCGGCGTTCGTCCTTGCCTGCGGCATGCCGTTGAAAGGACGAGCGCCGGCCTGAAAGTCGGCGAAGACGCCGCTTTCGGCCGGGCCTGCCTCGACCAGCCGCGCCGCCGGGTCCTCCCGCAGCCCGTCCCAGGGGCCGACGAGCACCCGGACCGCGCCCTCGGGCGAGCCGGGGTCGATTTCCACGCCTTCCGCTTGCAGCGCGGCGCGCGTTGCCGCGCAGGCACCCGCCCAGGCGACTCGTGGTTCTTCGGTCGTGCCTGAGCCGGCGAAGGAACCAGGCGACGCGCCGGCGCATTCGACGACGACGGGACGCGGCTCGCCGCCCTCGCCGTCCACGAACGGAGCCGGCCATGAGCCGACTACCGCCGGCACGTGGTTGGTCGCGGCCCAGTCGCGGTAGTCCCACCAGACGCTCTCGCCGCCCTTGGCCTCGACGTCCGCCGCTCCGACCGGCGACTCGACCCCGTCCACGTAGAAGAACCAGTCGTAGGGGTCGCCCCCGCGTTCCCCTTCGGCGACGCCCTCGATCGAGTTCACGAAGCCGCCGCCGTAGCGCGTCTCGATCTCGGCGCTGCCTTCCAGCAGCCGCATCACGCTGTCGGATTCCTTCGCGTCGACTGAGCGCCGCAGCATCGGCACCGCCCCGTAATTTCGGGTCACCGTCAGCTCGACCGAGCCGACGTCGCCCCCGGGGCCGAGCCCGCAGCCGACGGTCGCGAGCGCCGCCAGGAGCAGCGCGATCGCGACCGTCGTGCCGCGGAGCCCGGTCATTTCGCCCGGCGCGGCGTCACTTCGGGCACTTACCTCCGATGCAGACCGGCTCTGCGGCCGAGGGAATCTCCCCCGCCGCTCGCGCAACCAGCTTCGCCGGCCTGGTCAGGGTCACCGTCGCGCGGCCGTCGGCGCCGGTGGGCTGGCCCGCCCCGGTCACCTTCACGCCGGCCTGCGGCTTCGACTTCCCCTTTTCGTCATAGGAGAAGACGCGCACCGGGAACGGCATCCCGGCCTTGGCGCTGTTCGGCCCGCTCAGCACCAGCTCGTCGGGGTAGGGGAACGACGGCGCCAGGTCCCAGAGCACTTCGTCACCGGGATGGATCGTCGCCGCGTCGCCGCCGACCGAGAGCGACTTGTGGTTGATCTTCAGGTACCAGGATGCCTTGCCCTTGGCCACGCTCGAGCCGATCCCGCAGAGCGCGAGGCCGAAGTCGAAGTGGTCGCTGATCAGCAGCGGGCTCAGCGCCGCCACCGTCTTCGAGGCGCTCGCGAGCAGGCCCATCGCGGTGTTGCCCTTGATCGTCGCCGGGTCGCCGCTGCCGCCGCTGCCGGGGCCGAAGCAGGTCGCCCTGGGGCTGGTCTTGACCGAGGTCGTCGCGGTCGCGATCGGCCGTTCGGTCAGGATCCTGCCGCCGGAGCCGACCACGCGCAGCTCGGCCTTGAAGCCCTTGGCCGCGGCGCCCGCGGCGAAGGCGATGGTCATGGAGAAAGCCAGCGCGCAGACGGCCGCCAGCCGGAACGGGGTGATTCTTGGCATTTACGCCACCCTTTCCTCGAGGGTTGAATTGGCTGGGCCGGGGACAGGTCTCCTGGCTTCCGGGATCAGGGAGGACGCGCCTTCCCGGAGGCTCTGTGTCGCCCCCAGTGGCTGACGCGGGCTGCGTCTGCGAACTCCTCCACCCGGTCACAGTGGCGGGACCACGCCGGACTTGCACCGGCTTCCCTTGACCACCGACCGATATGTACGCCGCGAGTCTATCCCGGATGCGGTTGCGTGGTTCCCCTGTCCCGCATGGCCGGAAAACCGGCGGCGTGCCAGCGCTTGAAGATGCCGGCGATCCTTCAGTACGGCTCGTAGGCGAGCTCGCGCCAGGGGTGGTTCTCGGTCCCCGGCACGGCGATCACCGTCCGCATCGCCCGCCGCGGTCCCTCCGCTCCCGGCCACCGCGCCTCGATCTGGGTCGTGCCGTCCCTCAGGCGCTCCGAATAGGTGCCGGCGACCACCGCTGCGGTCAATGCCTTCACCTGGTGCTTGATCTCCTCCGGGTCCTCGGAGAAGAACTCGACCACCATGTTGCTGCGGCCCGGCGAGCAGACCAGCAGCTGGTCGGAGTCGAAGTAGATCTCCAGCGGAGCGGCGGCCAGCTTCACCGGCTCGAGGTGGAGCGTCGGACCGGTGACGTTCTCGACGGTCCGCACCTCGGCCCAGCCCGCCTCCAAAGCCGCGCGCGCCTCCACTTCCATCAGCTCGTGGATCTCAACCAGAAGGTCAAACATCCCGCACCGGTTATACACCTAGTAGCAGTACTGCGTCCTTCGTTATACGTAGCGCAGCGCGGGCCTTCCCTGCCGCGGCCGGGCCGAGAGGTATGACGCTCCGCCGCCGCGGGAGGGTCGCCCCGCCCACGATGTCGGGAAGCGGCGACGTCGAAAGGGTCCACCGGATAGCGCGCCGGTCCTTTGTTCCACATAGCGGTGCAAAGGACCGGCGCACCAGCGCCAAGGGTCTGCCAACAGCTGACTCGCGGATGCGTTCGTGGGATACCCGCTTATTCGCGTGGCCGATATCCGTCCAGCGCATCCGAGCCACGGCTAGGGTGCCCGCCGATTCGGATGCCTCACGCGGTTGGTGAGGTCTCGTTCAATCAGCCCGATGTGAAGGGAGAGTCGATGAGCAGGGGTATCCGCCGGCAGGGGCCGGCACTGGTTGTTGCCGTGATCGCTTTGGTGGCGGCGCTGGCGGGGACGGTGTATGCCGCCGGGAAGATCAACGGGCACGCGATCAAGGTGAAGTCGCTGCCGGGGAACCGGCTGGCGATTGGATCCGTGCCGGGAAATCGATTGAAGCGGGGAACGATCCCCTCGACGCAGCTGGCGCCCGGCTCGTTACAGGGCGACCGGCTGGCGCCGGGCTCGGTGACCGGGTTGCAGGTCGACGTCTCCACCCTCGGCCAGGTCCCGTCGGCCGTTCATGCCGACAAAGCCGAGGCGGCCAGGGACGCCGAAACGGCGCTCAACGCCGCCAATGCCGAAAACGCACACAAGATCAACGGCTACGAAGCAGGGTGCAGACCGACCACCATTCCCTTTGCCGGCGCCTGCTGGCAAAAGCAGCCGAACGACACGGCATTGAGCCTCCCGAATGCGGCTGCGGCTTGCGGGAGTCAAGGCGGAGAACTGCCTGACGCGCTTGCATTGGCTGCATTTGCTCAGCAGCCTGGCATCGCCATTGCTTCCGGAGACGAGTGGACTGGAACCATCGCTACCTTCTCGGGACTTAATTCCTATAGCGGTGCCACCGTGACGCCAACGGGGGAAGTCGGCGGCTCGCTCTCCACCAACACCAAAAAATTCCGCTGCGTCCTTCCCCTCGTGGGCTGAGCGACCCAACTGGCGGGGCGGCAACCGGGCCGCCCCGCTCGCCCGTCTCTCTATCCTCGGGCGCCTCCATGCCCCTCCGCCTCGCCCCTCTCCTCTGCCTCCTGACGCTGCTCACGGTCCCGTCGGCGGTTGCCGCGGTCCCGCGCAGCCGCGCCCCGGGGGGAACGCTCGCCGGCGCCTCGGGCGAGGCCGCCGCGGCTCGCCGCGTCCTTCGCTACTGGACCCCGGCCCGCATGGCCTCGGCGCGGCCGCTCGATCTGGTCGTCGACCGCGGCGGCGACGCCGCCATCCGTCCCGGCCGCGCCTCACCCACCGCCGCCGCCAGCTTCCGTGCCTTCGGCGCCCCCGACGAACCTCCCTACTCCGTCAACGGCCGGATCTTCGTCAAACAGGGCAGCCTCCGCGGCTACTGCTCGGGGACGGCGATCGACAGCCCAACCCGGCAGCTGGTCCTCACCGCCGGCCACTGCGTCAACAACGGCCACGAAGGCGGCCGCGCGACCTGGTTCCAGTACCTCGAGTTCGTCCCCGCCTTCACGGCCGGCCAGGCCCCGTTCGGCGCCTTCGTCGCCCAGCCCGGCGCCGTGTACGCGCCGCGGCCCTGGAGCAGGCACGGCAACTCCGACTTCGACCTCGGCGCCTTCCTCACCCAGCCGAACGAGCTGGGGCTGAACGTCGCCGACGCGGTCGGGGGCGGCGCGACGATCGCCCTCGACCTCCCGCGCCACCAGCGCTTCCGCACCTTCGGCTATCCCGGCAACGTCAAGCGGCTGCAGGGCTGCGACTCCCCCTACACCGGCGATGACCGCCTCAGCTTCCCGCTGCCCGGCCCGCCGACGCTGGGGATTCGCTGCCACTGGGCGCCCGGCGCCAGCGGCGGCGGCTGGCTGATCGGCGACGGCACCGAGATCAACGGGCTGAACTCCTACCTCTACCTGGGCAACACCTCCCACACCTACGGCCCCTACTTCTCACAGGAAACCGTCGGAGGGTTGGTCGAAGGGCTGTAACCAGGCCCGGCTGGGTCCCCAGCGGTCGAAGCAGCCGCTCCCCTGGTGTCGGAACCCCAGAGTCTCCTCGACAGCCTGAACCGCTAGCCCGTCTCGGCGTCGAGCAGGCGGCGGTAGTAGCGGTAGTCGCGGCGCTCGGGGCGCAGGTTGCAGGCAAGCGCGAGGTGGTGGCGGGCGCGGCGCTTCTGGCCGGTCTTGCTGAGCGCGCGGCCGAGGCAGAAGTGGGCGTAGTCGTTGACCGGGTGGGTCTCGACCACGGCCTCGAACTCGACCGCGGCGGGAGCGAAGCGGCCGGCGCGGAAGTAGGCGCGGCCGAGCGCCTCGCGGACCGAGCTCTTCTCGGGATCGCGACGGGCAGCCTCGGCGAGCGGTGCGGTCGCGTGCTCGAAATCGCCGTCCTCGAGCAGCTCGAGACCGCGGCGGTAGAGCGTGTAGGTGGGCTCGGGCGTCCCCTCGACGGGCATCCACCAAAGTGTAGGAGGCGGGCCTGCTCGCAAAGCCGGGTGCGGCTGCGTAGGAGCTCTCGAGCACCAGTCGAGGCGCAGCGCAATCTGCTCCTCATCCTCCGGCGAGCCTGCCTGACCGACGCATTCACCCTGCTACCGTAGGTAAACGAGCTCGGCAGCTGCACCCTGCGCCGGCTCCCGTTCCCATGAGCGTTCTTACCGCAAAAAAATGGACCTGCGATCAGTGCGGGGTCACCGTCAGCCGCGCCGGCGGCGAGAAGGTCGAGTTGCCGGCAAGCTGGGACTCCGGCAAGGACGGGATCTTCTGCCTGCTCTGCCGCCGTGATCGCGCCGCCCAGGCCGCCCTCGAAAAGGCGCCCCAGGATTCCGGCATCGAGGACCGCGCCAAGCTCCGCCGCGCCGCCCTCGTCGAGTTCGAGGTCCGCCGCCGGCCCACCCACGGCAACGGCGAGATCGCCAAAGCCTGCCGTTCTTCGGTCGCCGCGGTCGTCGCCGCGCGCAAACGGCTGAAGATCCCGGCCCCGCAGTGAGGCGAGCTCTCCGCTCCTAGCCCTGCGTCGCCTGCGCCAGGTGCCGCAGCAGACCCTCGATGCCGCTCTCCTCGTACGCCCGCCGCTGGCGATCGGCGCCGTTGCCTTCGGCGAGGACTCGTTCGACCTCTTCGAGGGCGCCCGCGCCGCCCAGCTGCTCTGCGTAGGAGCGGGCCTCCTCGAGAGTGCCGCGGGCGACCTCGGCGGCGGGGGCGGCGGTGCGCTCGTCGACCATCAGCCGGGCCTCGAGGCCGTAGCGCTCGGCCTGGAAGTAGGACTCCTCGATCGCCTCGCGGGTGAGGCCGGGGGCGCCGGGGCGGTCGATCTCCTTCGCCGCCAGGGCCTGGATCAGGGCGCCGATCGCGGCGTTCTGCTCGGGCCGCGGCTGGATGTCCATCCCCCGCACCTCGACGGTGCCGAGGTTGGGGTGCGGGCGCACGTCCCACCAGATGTAGGTGTAGTCGTCGACGCCGGCGGCGGCGATCAGCTGGTCGGCGACGCGGAGGAAGTCATCGTAGTCGCGGAAGGCGCGCGGCAGCTCGAAGCGCGGGTAGCTGCGGACGGCGGCGGCGCGAGCGCTGGCGAGGCCGGTGTCGGCGCCGTCGCGGAAGGGCGAGTTCGCCGTCAGCGCCGCCAGCAGCGGCAGGTGGTGCCGCATCGCGTTGGCAACGGCGACCGCGGTTGCCGGGTCCGGCATCCCGACGTGGACGTGGAGCCCGCAGGGCGGGGTCGACAGCAGGCTCGCCAGGTCCCTCTTGACGGGCGCGTAGCGAGCCTTCTCGACCAGCTCCGGCTCGCCCGACTCGCCCGGGTAGACGCCCGAGCCCATCAGCCTGGCACCGGTCGCGGCGATCGCCCGGCGCACCTCGGTCAGCTCGCGGACCGCCTGAACGGCATCGAGGCAGACGCCGGTCTTCAGCTCGATCTGGGCGGCGAAGATCTCGGTCGAGACGCTGCCACGATGCTTGGGAGCGACCTCGTCGAGCATCCGCGGGGCGTCCGGGACGAGGCCGCACTCCGCATCGACCAGCAGGAGCTCCTCCTCGACCCCGACCGTCAGCGGCGGCGAGGTGCCGAACCGGTGCTCGGCGCGGCCGGCTCCGCTCCCGGGCGCCTCGCTCTCGGACCCGGAAGCTCCGGATTTGGAGGAGGTCCCCATTGTGTCGGCGAGCTACCCCGCGGCTGAGCTTCATTAACCATCGCCATTGGCCCGCTGACCTCCCTCCTGGCAAAGGCGAGCGACTGAATCGAAAGTTCAGTTGAGCACCCTATGGGTGTCGAAATGCCCACTGATTATCTAAAGCGTTCGCAGGACCGCTTCGGCGGCGTTGTAGCCGCAGATGCCGTGGGCGCCGGCGCCGGGAGGGGTCGCGGCGGAGCAGATGAAGACGCCGGGGATGCCGGTCCAGTACGGAACGGCGCTGATGCGCGGGCGGATCAAGGTCTGCAGCGGGGTGTTGGCGCCGGTGAGGATGTCGCCGGCGAGGAAGTTGGCGTTGGCGGCCTCGATCTGTCCGGGGGCGCGGGTCGAGGTGGCGACGACGCGGGCCCGCAAGCCGGGGGCGAACCGCTGGATCTGGTCGAGAATCGCCTCGGTCGCATCGCCGCCGTAGCCCTGGGGGACGTGGGCGTAGGTCCAGACCGGGTGCAGGTCCCCCTGGGAGCGCCGCGGGTCGGCGAGGTACTGCTGGCCGACGAGCACGAGCGGCTTTTCCGGCATCCGGCCGCGGTGGATCTCGCGTTCGGCGAAGGCGAGCTCCTCGAAGGACCCGATCACGTGGACGGTGCCGGCGCGGCGGGCGGGCTCGTACGTCCACGGCACTCCGCCCTCCACCGCGAGGTCAAGCTTGAAGGCTCCCGGCCCGTGCTTGTAGCGGCGGTAGGCCCGGGCGACCCGCGGCGGCAGCCTCTCGCCGGCCAGCTCCAGCGCCCCGCGCGGCGCCAGGTCAAGGACGACCGCGTCGGCGCTCGGAAGCTCGGCCAGCGAGCGGACCCGGCGCCCGGTCTCGATCCGGCCGCCGTTCTCGCGGATCACCGACGCCCAGGCTTCGGCGATCGCGATCGAGCCGCCCTTCGCGACCGGCCACCCGTAGGCGTGACCGGCGCAGAGCAGCGCCATCCCGATCGCCGAGCTGAACGGCCGGTTGAGCGGCGTGCAGGCGTGGGCGGCCACCCCGCCCCAGAGCGCGGCGGCCTCCTCCGTCCCCAGCGCCTTCGCAAGGAGGCTTGCCGGGGCCGCCGCGGGCAAGCCGAAGCGCGCCAGCCGCAGCGGGTGGCGGGGGACGTGAGGCAGCGGGTGGTAGATGTCCTCGGTCAGCGGCGCGTAGCCCTCGGAAGGCGGCCCGAAGACCCGCCGCCAGCGGGACCCCGCCTCCCCCAGCCCCGCCGCCGTGGCCTCGATCGAGCGCAGCATCGAGGCGCCGCCGCCCGGAAGGGGGTGGGCGAGGTCGACCTCCGGCCAGGCCCACTGCAGCCCGTGCCGATGCAGCTCGAGCGAGACGACCGCGGGCGAGGCGACCGCCATCGGGTGGGTGGCGCTGCACTCGTCGTGCAGCAGGCCATCCCCCGTCAGCTCCGAGCTGCGGGTACCGCCGCCGATCCGCTCCTCGGCCTCGATCACCGTCACCTCCACCCCGCGGCTGGCGAGTACCGCGGCGCAGGCGAGACCGTTAGGTCCGGAACCGACGACGAGGGCGCTACTCATCCCGTAGTCCGCACCGGTAAGCGGATGGGAGTACGACCGCGGGGGTCATGCCGGGATCATCCCGGCACGCCAGCGACGGTTGCACTCGGTTCGTCACACTGGACGGGAAGGTGCTCCCCCAGCCAAGGCTGGCGCTTGGCCATCTCGGCGACGTCGACGGAGCCCTGCTCGATCAGGCCCTCGGCCGCGTCCCAGATCCGGTAGCGCTGCCGCTGCGCCTGCGCCGGCTGGCTCTCCAGCGTCACCACCCGCAGCTCCCCCGGCTCGAACCCGCAGCGCTCCTGCACCGCCGCCAGCAGCCGCTGGTCGTGGAAGTGGCCGTCGCCGAAGTTGTAGCCCAGCACGACGCCGGCGACGAGCTCGCCCTCGCGGACGTCGTAGTCCTCGACGTCGTCCACCGCCCGCGCCGTCAGCGCGTTCAGCGCCCGCCCGTGCGAGTGCATCGAGCGGAAGGCCAGCCCTTTGTAGAGGAGGACCTCGATCAGCTCCGGCTCGTAGTACTTCTTCAGCTGCTCGCCGACGATCGGCGCCGCCTTGACGACGCTGCGGTCGAGCTTCGCCTCCGCCCCGTCCGCGCCGGAATCGTCCCCGCGCCGGAACATCCACTGGCTCGTCGCCCAGTTGCCGGCGTAGTAGCGCATGGAAGGCAGGAAGCTGACCAGGTCCGGGCGCAGGTTCCCCAGCACCGGCAGGCCGACGCAGGTCAGCGCCAGGATCGCCGGCAGCAGCGGGTCGTCGACGGTCGAGAACGGGACGCTGCCGTAGTGGCCGAAGAGGAAGAGCAGCCCGAAGATCATGAAGACGTTCCACTCCAGCGGCACCGCCAGCGGGAAGGTCGAGAGGATGTGGGCGTGGAAGATCACCATCCCGGCGACGGCGAGGGTCTGGACCAGGCCGCCGCTGGAGAGGATCAGGACCAGCGGCAGGGTGAACTCCATCACCG
The DNA here is from genome assembly GCA_045805725.1 of Solirubrobacterales bacterium. GTDB lineage: Bacteria > Actinomycetota > Thermoleophilia > Solirubrobacterales > 70-9 > VAYN01. The sequence continues at coordinate 7,125 of JBJMKQ010000027.1, read as the reverse complement.
TGCCGAGGTGAGCGGCCGCGGCGCCGAATCGCGAGGGCAGCAGATCGTCGGGGTGGTCGCGGTAGAGGCGGCGCTTCATCGCCCGCGAGCGGTTCCAGGGGGTGTTGCTGATCATCACCGTGACCACGAAGGGGAAGTGGCGGTTGAGCTTCGAGGATGCCGCCCCCCACCAGATGCAGAAGAAGACGAGCTGGGCGGCGAGGACCATGTTCGTCAATGGGAAGAGGAAGACCAGCGAGAGGTTGCCGTAGATCTCCGCCCGCGCCGCCAGGAACGGGACCTTGTCGCGCAGGCCGAGGGCGCCGAGCAGCGCCAGCATCGCGGCGACTGAGACCGGGTCCAGGCGCGCCGCTTCGCCGCCGGCCCACGGCGCCGTCCCCTCCACCCCGGCGGAGAGCAGGTTGAAGATCAGCGCCGCGAGGAAGCCCCCGTACAAGGCGACGTCGAGCCAGGTCCGCACCGTCCCGCGCGTCCCCGGCACCCGGTCCGGCCAGGGCGCCAGCCGCGTCGTCCCCGGCCGCAGCCAGTAGAGGAAGCCGCCGACCATCGGCGAGAAGCGCAGGGTCAGCGGCAGCGAACCGGCGCCGAGGCCCAGCACCTCCCAGAGCATCGTCCAGAGCACCGCCTTCTCGAAGACGATCGGCTCGGTCCAGCCGGGCCACCCGCTGGTCGCCTCGATCAGCAGGAAGCCGAGCCCGGCATAGGCGAGAACCTTGAAGACGTAGAGGAAGTAGACGGCGACCGGGGTCCCGAATCCGTTCAGCGCCCAGTCCTGGGCCAGCGGCTTGATCCGCTGCAGGTGCGGAAGCCGCCGCCACTCGGCAACCTCGAACGGCGGCGGGGTGGGATCTAGCAGGCCCATACGTCCAGAACCTTCAACCGAATCTCAAACTCGCTCCGCTCGATGGCGATGACTCTACGTCTTGTCTGGAGCACCGCCAACCTCGACTCCGCCGCCGGGTGCGGACCCGCTGTGGGAAAGCAGCAGCGGCAGCGCGCCCGTGTCGCAAAGCTCTCGCCACGCGAGAGGAACTCGACACTCCCCCGGCGGCGGCGAGCTCGAGCCGCTCTCGCGCCGCCTCCTCCAGGCGGCCGGCGTCCTCTCGCTGCTGGAAGAAGAGCTGGAAACGGTCGGCCAGGCGAGCTGAGCGCAGGACGCGGCTGACGTGCTCCTCGGAGGAATTGCGGCGAGACCAGCGCCGTTCAACGACCTCCCCTTCGCCGAGATGGCCTACCCCGCCGTTGATTCAGCCGCAGCCCGAGGGTCGGGCACGGCTCAGCCGACCGCGTCGGCCCAGTCGCGCAGGCGGTCGGAGAACTGCGGCGTCGCGGCGCTGACTTCGACGACCTCGTCGGCCGGAACGTCGGCGCGGCGGGCCGCCGCCAGGATCGCCTCGGGCGAGGGCGCCTCGTAGAGGCAGTAGGTGCGCCGCCGGTCGGCGCTGAGGAAGGAGAAGAGCCAGCGGACCCCCTCGTCGGCGTTGACCTCCTCGATCAGCTCGACGTCGCCCTCGGTCAGGTCGAGCTGGTCGGCGAAGCCGCGCTCGATCATGTAGAGAGCCATCGGGACGATCGTAGCGGGGTTCACCCCGATTGGGAAAGGATTCCGTGACGGTGGGCGAAGGAGGCGGCCTCGGTGCGGTTCGCGCAGTCGGTCTTGCGGAGGATGCTGCGGATGTGGTTGGCGGCGGTGTGCTCGCTGATCGACAGCTCGACGCCGATCTCGCGGTTGCTCAGGCCCCGCGCGACCAGCGCCAGGATCTGCGCCTCACGCGGCGACAGCCCTCCGGGCAGACCGGCAACCGGCTGCGGCACCCCGCGCGAACCGATCTTCGCCAGCAGTCCCGGCATTCCGACCCCCTTCGCCAGGACCGCGGCCTCGCCGAGCAGGGCGTCGGCCCGCGCCGCCGCCCCGGCGCCCCGCCGGCGCAGGAAGCGGCCGTACTCGTACGCGGTGTGGGCGAGCCAGGTCCGCGCTCCCATCTCGCGGTTCTGCTCGAGCGCGCGCTCGAAGTGCCGCTCGGCCAGCACCGCTTCGCCGAGCGTCGCCGCGAGCATCCCCAGGTAGCGGTCGGCCGAGCCGTAGCAGGCGACGAGATGTCCGATCATCACGTTTTCCCCCGCGAACGGCTCGAGCTCGGGATAGAGCATCGCCGCCATCGCCTCGTCGCCGAGCGCGGCGGAGGCATCGGTCAGGTAGACGAGGGTCCCCAGCCACAGCGACGACCTGAAGCCCTCGATCCCGGTCGCGGTGAGCTTCCCGAGCTCCTGCCGCGCCTCCGCCTCCATGCCGAGCTCAGCCAGCACGGCGATCAGGCCGGGCTGCCAGGGACCCTCGCGGTGGGGGTCGGCGGCGAGGATCCTCACCGCGGGCGCCAGCTCGGCGAGCCGCCCCTGCTCGCGGCGGATGCCGAACATCTGGATGCCGAAGCTGCCCAGCGCGTCGCGCCCCGACAGCAGCCGGCTCCACTCGTTGGAGCGGATCGCCCGCCGCTCGGCTTCGGCGAGATCGCCGTCGCCGAGCGCGATCGCCGACCCGTAATGCTCCGCCACGTGGCTGAGGAACGGCTGGGCGGTCCGCTCCGCGATCTCCAGCAGGATCGCGACCTCCGCCCGCGCCGCCTCGAGGTCGCAGAGAGCGACGAAGGTCGGCACCCGCCAGGCGATCGCGTCGGCGTGGGCCTCGGCGTCGCCGAGCTCCGAGGCGAGGTCGCGCGCCTCGGTCAGCATCGCCAGGATCTCCTCCATCGGCGTCGCCCCGCGCGCCCAGTAGGAGCCGACCAGCACCTTGGCGAGGCCGCGCCGGTCGCCGATCTCCCGGGCCAGCGCGATCGCGTTGTCGCGGACCAGGGCGCCACGCTCGGCGTCGCCCTGCAGCCCCACCGCCCGGGCGAGCCCTGCAAGGAGGCCGATTCGCAGCTCTTCGTGGCCGCCCTCGGCCTCGTCGACCGCCGCCAGCGCCTCTTCGAGCATCACCACCGCCTCGCCGTTCGGGAGCCCCGGGCGCCAGCAGGCTTCCTCGTAGCCGATCGCCGCCATCCCGAGCAGCGTCGGGTCGCCGAGGCCGCGGCCGATATCGGCCGCCGCGGCGAGCGCCCGCTGGGCGTCGATCGACTCGCCGGCCCGGTGGCTGGCGGCGCCGAGCTCGAGCAGCACCGCGCCGCGCTCGGACTCGTCTTCGATCCCGAGCTCGGTCGCCGCGCGCAGCCGGGCCGCGGCGTCGGCGAAGGCGAGGGCGCCGCTCGCCGCTCGCGCCGCGCGGAGGTTGTAGTCGATCGCCCGCTCGGCGCCGCCGAGCTGGGCGGCGGCTCCGACGTGGCGGGCGTGGTCGACAAGGGAGCGGCCCGAGGTGCGGCCGGCGCCCTCGAGCGCCTCCCCGACCCGGAGGTGCAGTTCGGCTCCCCGCACCCGTGAGAGGCGGTCGTAGAGGGCCCGCCGGACCAGCTCGTGGGTGAAGCGAAAGGCGAGCCGCCGCGAGGGGAGCTCCTCGATCATGCCGCTGCCGACCGCCTGCTCGAGGGCGCCGATCAGGTCCGCCTCGGCCAGCCCCGCCGCCTCGCGGATCGGCTCCAGGTCGAATTCCGGCCCGGCGACGGCGGCGAGCTCGAGCACCTCGGTGGTCTGCGGCGGCAGGCGGGCGAGCCGCTGGCTGACCACCTCGCGGACGCTGTCCGGGGTGCCGAGCTCCGAGAGCGGGGCGGTCAGCTTCACCCGCCCGGAGTCGACCTCGACCGCTCCCGTCTCGGCCAGGTCCCGCCAGAGCTCGCAGACGAGGAAGGCGTTGCCGCCGGTGAGGTCGTGAATCGCCGCGGCCAGCTCGTGCAGCTCGGGATCGGGGTCGCGGCCGCCGGGGCCGCCGGCGGCGCGGTTGACCAGGTCCGAGATCTCCATCCCCGTCAGGCCGGGGAGGCGCATCCGCACCACGTTCTCGGAGCGGCGCAGATCGGCGAGCGTCTCCGCCAGGTCCGGAGCCAGCTCGGCCTCGGTGTCGCGGAAGGTCATCAGCAGCATCAGGCGGGCCTTCCAGGCGGCGCGGGCGAGGTGGCGGATCAGCAGCAGGGTGGGCGCGTCGGCCCAGTGCCCGTCCTCGACCACGAGCAGGATCGGCCGCGAGCTGCTGACGTTGGCGAGCAGCTCCGCGACCGCCATGTGGAGGCGGTGGCGCTCGGTGTCGGGATCGGCGGCGGCGGGGTCCGGCAGCTCGCCGACCAGCGCCGGCAGCTCGGGGACGAGCCGGGTGATCTCGCCGCCGCCGGCGCCGAGCGCGCCGCGCAGCTCGGCGACCTCGGTGACCCGCAGCAGCTGGTCGAGCGTCTCGACGAAGGGTCCGTAGGGCGTGCTCACCGCCGCGTCGCAGGCGCCGTGGAGGACGAGCGCCCCGTCGGCCGCGGCGGCGGCCGCGAACTCGCGGACCAGGCGGCTCTTGCCGACGCCCGCCTCGCCGGCGATCAGGCCCACCCGGCTCTCCTCCCCGCCCAGGCCCGGCATCAGCCTTCGCAGCTTCTCGAGCTCCGCGGCGCGGCCGACGAAGGGCGAGCCGGAGTTCGAGCGGAACGAGCCCGGGATCTCCGGGTTCTCGGCGTCCATGCAGAGAACATAGTCAGGCTTGACTATCGGGCTCCGAATCCGCGCCGCCGAGGCCGCTAAATGTGAGTCAGATCAGGTCATGACAGCGGCGGGCGGAATGCCTACGGTCGACTGAGACAAGTCAATCGAGACCCAGGAGGTTCACAGTGAACGCCCCAGCCGCCCTGATGCAGAGCGCCCGCACCGAGATCGCCGGCTTCACCGGCAGCTTCACCGGCCCCGACGACGCGCGCTACGAGGAGACCCGTTCCGTCTACAACGCGATGATCGACCGGCGTCCGTGGCTGATCGCCACCCCGGCTGACGCCGAGGACGTCGCCAAGGTCGTCTCCTTCGCCGCCTCCCACGACCTGCTGCTGGCGGTCCGCGGCGGTGGCCACAACGGCGCCGGTCTCGGCACCTGCGACGAGGGCGTCGTGCTCGACCTCTCGGGCCTCAAGGACATCGAGGTCGATCCCGGAGCCCGCACCGCGCGGGTCGGCGGCGGCTGCCTCTGGGGCGAAGTCGACGCCGCAACTGGCGAGCACGGCCTGGCGACGCCGAGCGGGATCATCTCCACCACCGGGGTCGGCGGCCTCACCCTCGGCGGCGGCATCGGCCACCTGACCCGCAAATGCGGCCTCTCGATCGACAACCTGATCGAGGCGGAGGTGGTGCTGGCGAGCGGCGAGCGCGTCCGCGCCGCGGCGGACGAGAACCCGGACCTCTTCTGGGCGATCCGCGGGGGCGGCGGCAACTTCGGCGTCGTCACCTCCTTCGTCTTCCGCCTTCACGAGGTCGGGACGATCGTCGGCGGCCCGACCTTCTGGCCGGTCGAGCAGGGCGCCGAGGTGCTGGCGGCCTACCGCGACTTCCTCCCCAACGCGCCGCGCGAGCTGAACGGCTTCTTCGCCTTCGCCTCGGTCCCGCCGGCGCCGCCGTTCCCGGACGAGCTCCACCTGCGAAAGGTGTGCGGGGTCGTCTGGTGCTACTCGGGCGCCCCGGCCGACGCGCCCGAAGCGATGGCCCCGCTGCTGGAGGCGACGCCCGAGCCTGTCCTCCACGGCCCGCAGGAGATGCCGCTGCCGGCCCTCCAGGGGGCCTTCGACCCGGTCTACCCGGCCGGCGACCAGTGGTACTGGCGCGCGGACTTCGTCAAGGAGATCCCTGACGCCGCGGTCGAGGCCCACGCCGAATTCGGCGCTGCGATGCCGACCTGGCAGTCGACCATGCACCTCTATCCGATCGACGGCGCCGCCCACGAAGTCGGCGCCTCCGAGACCGCCTGGGCATACCGCGACGCGCAATGGGGCTCGGTCTTCGCGGGAGTCGACAAGGACCCGGCCAACGCCGACGCGATCCGCCGGTGGACCGTCGACTACTTCGAGGCCCTGCACCCCTATTCGGCCGGCGGCGCCTACGTGAACATGATGATGGACGAGGGCCAGGAGCGGGTGAAGGCGAGCTACGGCGCCAACTACGACCGCCTCACCCAGGTCAAGGCCGAGTACGACCCGACCAACCTCTTCCGGGTCAACCAGAACATCGAGCCGCAGGCGTAAGCGAAGGCACAACCATCGAGCAGGCCACGCGCCTCGGCGGCAGCCGGGGCGCGTCGGCTCGAAACTGCTCCGCAGGGCCTTTGGTCGATGCGGGTCATTGGCCGATACCGCTACGGAGATTCGAATCTCGGTTTGCCGGGCTGAGAATTGCCTTTGTGAGGCCATTGCGGTCAATCCAGAGGGCTGCCTCTAGGTAATTCAGTCGAGTTCGATCCAGTTCGGAGTCGGGGACATACTTCGGGACACTGCATTTCCGGCGTCTCGGCCTGCTCCACCTATCCTTGAGGCCATGGAACAGGTAACTGTCGATCGACTCGACCAACCGCAGCCACCAAGAGCGAGCGCCGGTGGTCGAGCGCCTGGGATCGCGCTTGGCGATGTATCGGGCCATGATCTGCGCGCCCTTTGGCTCTTTGGCTCCCGCGCTCGGACGTCTTTCCCGCTTCCACCAGGCAGCGCATAAATCATCAGCTCCTCGACCGTTGACGGCGTTGACGTTGCCCTCCGCAAGTCAATGGCATCCGATCCAGCCCTTCTAGATCGCACCGTCGAGGAGTTCCGGCGGACCCTCACCGAGATCGGTGGGCAGCCGAGCTCGGCTGACGATGCTGAGGTGCTTGGCCGGCGCGCAGCAATGGTCGTGCTTGCCGGTGGGGCCTGGGAGCGGGCGCTTGGCGCGTTGATGACCAGTGCTGAGGCGCGGGTCCTACCTAGGAGGGATTGGCGAAACCGGCATATGCCATCTGGCGAGCGCCGGACCAAGCGGGGCAAGGGCGCAGGAAGGCCGAATAGCAGTGCCCATAGGCATCCGGCTTGCTCAGGCTGGCCGGTCGCGGCCAAGTCGACGCCCCCGGGCTCGCCTCTTTCTGTTCGAACTGCATCAAATTCTGGTCGTTAAGCAACCAAGATTTGATGCAGTTCACCCGTTGGGGTCGCCAGCGCCTCCCCTTCTTCTGTTCTCTATGTCTATGGAGCGACCATAAGGAACAGGATGAGG
>JBJMKQ010000026.1:0-3519 GCA_045805725.1 Solirubrobacterales bacterium | reverse complement strand
AGTTCCAGTAGTTGCAGACCGTCTGGGCCGGGACGATCTTCTGGCCGGCGTCCTGGACGAGGTTGAACGTGTCCCCGAGGCGGTTGAGACTGGTCAGCGTCGACGGGTCGGCGACCAGGTCGTTCAGGTTCGACATCACATCCTGCAGGTCGTTGTTCATCTGAACGGTGCGCGGCAGGACCTTCGATCCGAGGAGGACCGTCTGGTTGAGCTCCGGCAACGCAGCTCGAAGGTCCTTGATCCCGGGCCGCAGCAGGCGGGAGAACTCTGCGAAGTCCGCCAGGAAGGGACGCTGCACCGGCAACGACCGGATGCCCGCCTCGAGCGCCGGTGGGCCGCCGGAGATCGTGTCGCGCAGAGCCTGCGGGTCGGACGAGATGGCGCCGAAGGCGATCGCGCCGTTGGTGAACTGCTCCGCGTTGTCGACGGCGACCGGGGCGACGATGCGCGCCGCATCGGCGAGCTCCGGGAAGAAGCGGACGAGCTGCGTGGCCGGATCCGCCAGAGCGGTCGAGACGGGCTTCAGGTTCGCGAACAGCGGATTGAGAGCGCCAATCGCCTCGTTCAGCGATGCACCCCGGGCCGCGAAGGCGTCCCCGAACCCCTGCAGCACGCGCTGGCTGTTCTCGCGCGTGGGGGTGTCGAAGGTGTTGTAGACGTCGTCGAACTCGACCTGCTGCGGCTCGCAGATCTGCTTTCCGTCAGGACCCGGGCGACAGAGTGGAAGCGTCCCGCCGGCCGGTTCACCGGAGGCGCTCGTGCCGCGGGTGATCTCGACATATTTGAGGCCGAACGACGACCGGTAGCGAATCCGGATCATCGAGTCGACCGGGATCGGGTCGGCGCTCTTGTCCAGCTTCAGATTGAGCTTCGCGATGGTCGAGGCGCTCGAGCCGTCCGCGGCCTGGCAGCCGCTGTTCGGCGGCGCCTGCACGGTGTCGATGGACTCCACGACGCCGACCCGGTTACCGCCGATCCGCACCTCGTTGTTCGGCCCGAGTCTCGCCGCGTCGCAGATGTCGGCCGAGACCTTGTAGGTGGGGACGAACGGCAGGCCGTTGTTGGCGTTGTAGGCGAGGAAGACCGCGACGATCACGATCAGCGTCGTGATCGCACCGACCATCGTCGGCGATGCCGCCAGCGAGCCCACGCGTGCGCGGCCGTTCACCGGAGCACCTCCCTATATGTAGGGGCGCGCTCGATCATTGCCCGAGTAGGAAGTTGAGGAGGTCTTGGGTGGTGGAGCCGCTGGGAGCGCTCCCGTTCACGCCCAGCCCCTGCGGGAGCTGCACCTGGGGCAGCTGCGGGAGCTGCGGCAGGGGCACTCCGGGCAGCAGGTCGTGGAGCTTCTTCTTGACGTTGTCCGGGATCTTGTTGGGGTCGACGCCCTTGAGGATCTTGTCGATCTGCTTCTGCTGCTCCGGCGTCGCCGACGGCTGCTGCGGCGCCGGCGCAGCCTGGGGAGCCGTTGCGGACTTAAGGCCCGCGGAGGTATGCGGCGCGTCCGCCGGATTGCAGATGGTGAGATTCGCGCTCCCGTCCGGGCAGACGCTCGGGTCGTAGCGGCCGAGGTTCCCGAAGAGCCCTGAGGGATTGGTGCCGTAGTTGATGCCGGGCTGCTTGTCGCCCAGGATCCCCGCGCACTCCGCGAAATCCTTCGGATTCGTGGTGAGGTTCGTGTTCCCGCTGGATCCCTGGGTGTCGGGGACCGCGGGTCCGGTCTGATAGCCGCAGGCGTTGTTCGCGCCCGGAGCGCTGACGAGCGTAATCCCGAGGGCGTGGCCCAGCTGGTCGAAGAGATTGAGGGAGTTGGTCTGTACGTAGGCGTAGTTGAGGAGTCCCTCCATCCCGGTGTAGCCCGGATTGCCGCCACTTGGGTTCGTGCCGGGCTGCGCCCCGTTGGCCCACTTGCAGGTGGCGGTTTGATCGCCATGCAACGTGGTGCCGAGCTTCTGGTCGAGCTGCTGGACGCGCTGGTCGGCCTGGCCCGGCTGCTGGCGGAGGTCGTAGCGGGCGCACGCATCCTCCTCGACCGCGTTCTTCGGGTCGGAGATGCTCTCCAGGAACTGGGCGACCTGGTCCGCGGCCGGATATGCCTTCGTGCTGGCCTGGTCGAGCGCAGCGATCTCGTCCTGGCTGTTGGCGAGGGCCGTCTTGCCGACGTGGGCGGCCCCGCCGAGCGAGGTGAGGGACTGCTCGGTGCCGCTGTTGAAGTTCGGAAGATTGCTCGCCAGCTTGTTCAGCCCCGGCGCCGCGGCGTGCAGGTCCGTGAGCAGCGGCGTCTGCTGCTCCGCGAGGTTGCCGAGCTGGAACATCGTCGGCTTCAGCTGAGCCAGGAAGTCGTCGAGCAGGTGGAAGTTCTGCGCGAGGTCGTTTGAGCGCTCGGCCGAGATCGCCGCGGTGCGGCCGGCGTTGTCGATGAAGTGGACGACGTCCTCCTTGCGGTTCGCGAGCTGCTGGAAGATCGCGTCCGCGTTGGTGTTGAGCTCGGCGATCGTCGTGTTCTGCTGGCCGACGATGTTGAGGACCTGCTTCAGCTGCTGGAGGGCGGGAGCCCCCGCGCGGATCGCGGCGTTCAGGTTCTGGGCGTTGCCGTCGAGCGCCGTCCCGAACTCGTTGATCAGGAGAGTGAGCCTGTCCTTGAACGGCTAGCGCAGGGTGTTCTGCGCCAGGTCCGGCTGGACTGTGGTCTTGTTGCGGGCCGCGGGGATCGGCCCGTTGAGCGGCTGGGTCGAGGAGCCGGGCTGGCAGTTCAGGAAGTACTCCGCGATCAGAGACTGCGGCTCCGAGGAGCAGCTGGCGTCCGACTTGAACTCCGGGAAGCCGGAGTCGACCTCGAACGTCACCAGAGCGGTCTTCTGCGGCGTGATGTCGAGGCCGGTGATGGTCCCTGCCTTCGCGCCGGCGACCCGGAGCTCCGAGCCCTTGACGAGCCCGAAGGCGTTGAAGAGCTCCGCCTGGTAGGTGTGGCTGCCCGATGCCCCCGCGCCGGAGACGAGGTAGGCGGGGACGGCGGCGAGCAGCGCGAGTATGAGAAGGATCCGTCTCATGGGCCGAGGGGGGTCTGGCTCGGATCGCAGTCGACCGTGCCGCCCTGGGTGAGCTGGTCGGAGCTGAGGCCGCGCTCGTTGGCGCCGGGGCAGCGGCGTAGGTCCTTGATGCCGAGGGCGCTGGTGAGCTCGCTCCCGTTCAGCGTCTGGCAGGTACTGGTAAGGAGCGGGATCTTGAGGATCTCGGCAACGTTGTTGCAGGGGACCCCGGCTGAAGGTGGCCCGACGCTGAAGGAGTTGAGGGTGGTCGAGATGCGGCCGATGCCGCCGAACGCATCCGGGAAGCCGGAATGCCCGAAGTCATCGAACCAACCCGTGAGCTCCGGGCTGTAGGCCCTGAGGGTGGAGATCTGGTTGAGCGAGTTCTTCTGGGAGTCCGCGGAGGCGGGCAGGGCTCCGGGGCGTGAGGCGCCGTTTCGCTCGACCGGCCCCTTCAAGATCTGTTGATGGTGGTGTTGGTTTAGTGTGT
>JBJMKQ010000025.1:0-1929 GCA_045805725.1 Solirubrobacterales bacterium | reverse complement strand
CCCGGTCACCAGCGGCAGGAAGCCGGTCCAGCTCCCGGTCGGATCGCCGTCGCCCGCCGCAGGCACCTCTCCGGAGGCGATCGCGCCGACGACTGTTCCCATGAAGAACGGGGTGAGCACGGAGGCGAGCCCGAAGACCCGAGTCGCCGGACGCTGCGCTGGCCCGGGCAGGGCATGCCTGAATGCGAACCCCGATCCGCGCAGCACGATCCCGAGGGCGGCGAGCGCCAGCGGGATGTAGACCGTGGTCATGATCGCCGAGAAGGCGCTCGGGAAGGCGGTCCAGAGCACCACCAGGACGAAGATCAGCCAGACGTGGTTCGCCTCCCAGACCGGCCCGATCGACCGATCGATCTGGGCGCGGACTCGCTCAGCCCGCTCACCGCGGCCGGCGAGCAGGTCCCAGACGCCGGCACCGAAGTCGGCCCCGCCGAAGATCGCGTAGAGGGTGACGCCGGCCCAGAGGATCACCGCGCAGACGTCTGCGGTGCTCATGCCGACGCCTCCGGGGCGGGCGGCGGGCTGTAGGGGAGCTCGCCCTTCTCTTCCTGGCCCTCGCGCCAGCCACGGGCCAGGGCGCGCAGGATCAGGGCCGCCGTCGTGAAGAGCCCGATGTAGAGCAGCATCGTGAAAGCGAACACCCACCAGATCCCCTTGGCCGGGGTGACGGCCTGCGAGGTGCGCATGAACCCCTGGAGGATCCAAGGCTGGCGCCCGACCTCCGTGACGATCCAGCCCGACTCGAGGGCGACGACGGCGGCCACACCCGAGACCGCCACCGCCCGCAGGAACCATCGGGTACTCGGGAGGTCGCGTTTTCGCCACCACGCGATCGCAAGCCAGATGGCGAGCAGGAAGAGAAGGGTCCCGACGCCCACCATCGTGTCGAAGGACAGGTGCAGCATCGTGTTGGCGGGGGGCTGCTCGTTCTCGGGGATCTGGTTGAGGCCCGTGACGTTGGTGTCGGTGCTGAAGCCGACCAGCAGCGAGTCGAGGCCGGGAATGCCGATGCCGCCCTTCACCTTCCCATCGGTGCAGATCCCTCCGATCCACTCGGTCTGGTCGGTACCGCCCTTGTAGATGCACTCCATGCCGGCGAACTTGGCGGGCTGGTCGTCCGCCACCGCGCGGGCCGCTGTGTCGCCGACGAAGAGCTGAATCGGAGTCGCAATCGCGGCCACGGTCAGGGGCACGAGCAGCCCGAGCCGGTGGTACCGGTCGCGGCGGCCACGCAGCATGCCGACGGCGTAGATGGAAGCGAGGATGAAGCCGGTGACCATGTAGGCCGCCAGGAACATGTGGAAGAACTCGTAGCCGGCGGCGGGATTGAAGAGGACCTCGAGCGGCTTGACATGACTGACGTCGCCGTTGGCGTCGAGCGTGAAGCCCTGCGGCTGGTTCATCCAGGAGTTGGCGGCGATCACCGAGAACGCGCCGCCCACCCCCGAGATCACGATCGGCACCGCGGCCCACATGTGGGCCTTCGGCGAGAGGCGGTTCCAGCCATAGATGTAGATGGCGATGAAGATCGCCTCGAGGAAGAAGAAGATGCCCTCGATCGCGAAGGCGACGCCGAAGGCCGCCCCGAAGCGCTGCTCGAAGTGCGGCCAGAGCAGGCCGAACTCGAAGGTGAGGACGGTGCCGGTGACGGCGCCGACCGCGAAGGTCACCGCCATCGCTTTCGACCAGCGCTTGGCCAGCTCGAGCGCCGCCTCGTCGCCCTTTTTCAGCCCGATCCAGTTGGCGACCAGGATCGTCGCCGGCAGCGCCACCCCGAGGCAGGAGAGGACGATGTGGAAGCCGAGCGTGAAGGCCATCTGCTCGCGGGCGGCGAGCAGGTTCGAGGCCGACGCCGCCAGCGGCAGCGGGTCGAAGGGCGCCATGCGGAGCAGGCTAGCGGCGAAAGCGGCCGCCGACAGCGATTTAGCT
>JBJMKQ010000024.1:0-1584 GCA_045805725.1 Solirubrobacterales bacterium | reverse complement strand
CTGGCGTAAGAACTCGGGTGCTTTCGCTTCTCGTGCAAAGCGGCATTGGGACACGCCGAGGGCGACCCGCGTGCAGAGCGTCAGCAGCGAGCGGCTCAGGCCGGACGGCCTGTAGCCAGCGCACGAATCTGAGCCATTCGCTGTCGCACCGAGCGAAAGCCGACGCCGCCGTAGTAGCGAACGATGAACGACAGCTCCTCGTCAACCTGCGCCGTACTCATCGTTGGAACCTGCGACTCAAGGCGCGTGAACGCCTGATCCCGCAGCCGCTGCGCCCGCATCGTGACATCGACGCCACCGACCGCCAAGGGCACAAATCCGAGCGCACCGATGAGGTGATCGGCCCCCAAGAACACGAGGCCCACGCCCAGGACACCGAAGGCGATGGCGTACCACCACGCCGGCCGGTAGATGCGCGGGTACTGCCCGCCGGTCAGCCAACGCTCGTTCCCCGAGGCCATCAGCGATCGGGCCCAGCGCTCTCTCGACAGCCGACTGGCCGCCCGGCGCCGACCACACGTTGCGGATCTGCTGAACGATTGACGGCCTTGCCCATGCGCTCAGCCGCCGCCAAGCTGCCGCGCATTTCCGCCCTCGATCCGATTGCCCACTGCATCCCTCCTCCATCGGCGCGGTGCCGCCTGCACTGAAGTACGACGAGCGTTGGATCGAGCCTCCTTCCTGCTGCAGCTTCTGCTTCCATGCAAGCAGCAGACGTGGACCGCTCTCGCTTCTCGCGCGAAGCGGAAGTCGGCCCCCTCGACTCCGCTTCCTGCCCGTTTGCGACACGAGCCTGGCGCCTGACAGCAGTGTCGGGTTCTGCCTCGAAGCGCCACGGTGGGCGGCGTTCCGGCACCGACACGGGCCGGTGCTGTTCGCGACCAGCAGCAGCGCTGGCTGAGCTGCACGCCTACGCGCTTCGCTGTTGCGGTGAGCGCCACATCGTCGCGACGGTCCGTGCGTTGTCGGGTGTCTTGAATTCTCCGACCCGGACAAACCCTGCTTGCCCGTATCGCGCGTTGTTGGCGGGGTTGCTGGACTCGAGGAAGGCGGCTGATCCTTCCGCGTCGATGCGGCCGAGGTTCTCGGCCAGCAGCGACATGCCGATGCCGCGACCCCGACAGCGGTCGGCCACACCCAGCAGGCTCAAGTAGTAGTGCGGTTGCCTGCGTGGGTGAGACTGCCCAAAGCGCTCGAGCAGCTCGAGCACGTCGCTTGTGCGGTCGCCGATCAGTCCGCGGAGGAGCGGCTCCACCTGCGCCTCCTCGCCTTCAGTCAGCTCCTCCCCATCAGGCGGAATCCAGACACTCGCCGCTTCGAAGTCTCCGGCAACCCACACCCACGGGTAGCGCAGAGCGCTCCCGACACAGAAGCGCCACCACGCCCGGAGGTCACGTTGCTCGGGAAAGGCCCAGCGCCACAACGGGTCGCCGCCGAACGCCTCGGTCAACAGGTCGGTGAGCCGATCGAGATCCTCCACCCCTGCTCGCCTGACCTCCATCACGTTGCCTCTTCCGCCCCCATCGCGAGACGCGAGGGAGCTTCGTCCATCGACCGAGTGAGCGCAACTGGGCGGGCAGATCG
>JBJMKQ010000023.1:0-72051 GCA_045805725.1 Solirubrobacterales bacterium | reverse complement strand
GTGTCTGGGGAGGGTGCCCCGCGCCCCCGACAGCCCACTTTTAGATATGTCAAACTCTTTTAGACGTGTCTAACTCACCGGCGATAGAGGACTACGCGAAGGCGATCTATGCGATCGCGCAGGAGCGCGAAGGGCTGGTGCTGAACGGCGAGGTCGCGGCGCGGCTCGGGGTTACGCCGGCCACCGCGACCTCGATGCTGAAGAAGCTCGACGACCTTGGTCTGGTCGACTACCTGCCCTACAAGGGCGTCAGCCTCACCCCGGCCGGGGAGAAGGTGGCGCTCGAGGTGATCCGCCACCACCGGCTGATCGAGGCCTACCTCTCCGAGGCGCTGGGGATGCCGGAGGACCGCGTCCACGAGGAGGCCGAGGTGCTCGAGCACTACATCTCCGAGGAGCTCGAGGCGCTGATCGCGGCGAAGCTGGGAGAACCCCGCCACGACCCGCACGGGACGCCGATCCCCGGTCCCGACCTGGTGCCGCCGAGCTGGGGTGACGCCTCGTGAAGCCGCCGCCCGCCGTGGCGGACGAGCTGCGCTCGCGCGGGGTCAGCCCCGAGAGCGTCCTTCCCGGCGAGGCCGCGGTCGCCGCCGCCGCCTACCGCTCCCTCGACGGCCACCACCGCGGGGTCCGCCGCGTCTGGCCCTTCCTCGGGCCGGCCTTCGTCGCCGCCGTCGCCTACATCGACCCCGGCAACTTCGCGACCAACATCGCCGGCGGGGCCAAGTTCGGCTACCTGCTGCTCTGGGTCGTCCTCGCCGCCAACCTGATCGCGATGCTGGTCCAGACCCAGTCGGCGAAGCTGGGGATCGCGACCGGCAGGAACCTCGCCGAGCTGTGCCGCGAGCGGTTCTCGCGCCGCACCTCGATCGGCCTCTGGCTGCAGGCCGAGCTGGTCGCGATGGCGACCGACGTGGCCGAGATCGTCGGGGCAGCGCTCGGGCTCAACCTCCTCTTCGGGATCCCCCTCTTCCCGGCCGGGATCATCGCCGGGGTCGGCGCCTTCACGATCCTCGCCCTGCAGCAGATGGGCTTCCGCCGGCTGGAGGCGGCGATCACCGTCCTCGTCGGCGTCGTCGTCGCCTCCTTCGTCTTCGAGCTCTTCGACTCCTCGCCCGACGGCGGCGAAGTCGCCAAGCACCTGGTCCTCCCCGGCTTCGCCGGCACCGACAGCCTGCTGCTGGCGACCGGCATCATCGGCGCGACGGTGATGCCGCACGTCGTCTATCTCCACTCGGCGCTGACCCAGCGGCGGATCGTCGGCCGCGACGAAGCGGAGAAGAAGCGCATCCTCGGCTTCGAGAAGGTCGACGTGGTCATCGCCCTCTCACTTGCCGGCCTGGTCAACCTCTCGATGATGATCGTCGCCGCCGCCCTCTTCCACAGCAGCGGACTGACCGGGGTCGACTCGATCGACGGCGCCTACGAAGGGCTCCAGCAGCTGGTCTCCGGCCGCGCCGCGACCGTCTTCGGCGTCGCCCTGCTGGCCTCCGGCTTCGCCTCCTCCTCGGTCGGGACGATGGCCGGCCAGGTCGTCATGCGGGGCTTCATCCAGCGCCAGATCCCGCTCTTCCTGCGCCGCGCGATCACCCTCGCCCCGGCGCTGTTGGTCCTGGCGGTCGGCCTCGACCCGACCGACGCGCTGGTCGGCAGCCAGGTCGTCCTCTCCTTCGGCATCCCCTTCGCGCTGGTGCCGCTGCTGATCATCGCCGCCAACAAGAACGTGATGAAGGAGCTGGTCAACCCGCGGTGGCTGACTGCCTTAGCGGGAGTGCTGGCGGCCATGATCATCGCCCTGAACGCGTTTCTGCTCGTCCAACTGGGGGTGGTGTAGGGGGTCACGAGGGCCCTCTCCAGACACATCTCGCCTATGGCTCGATGTTGAGGGTCTGGAGAGGGCCCTCGTGACCCCCTCTCCACTACGCTTGGCCCCGATGGCTCTAGCTGCCGAGTTTCAGCAGATCCTTGAGACGCTGCCGCCTGACTGGACGGACCTCGAGGTCGATGTGCGGATCGCGAAGATGTCGGAGTACGTCGACACTGCGGTGTCGTTGAGCCAGGTCAACGCGCAGGTCTACCAGCACCCGCAGGAGGACTGGCACTGGCGGCTGCTGGTCGCCCAGAGCTTCGGCCACGCGGCCGCGCCGGAGACGGTCTTGGGCGTGCTGGAGAAGCTTGACGAGGCGGGCGTGCAGGGCGAGCTGCGGGTCGCCGAGGTGCGCGAGGGGCGCTCGGAGGTCGTGCAGATGTGGGGCCGCCCCGAGAGCGTCCGCGAAGAGTTCCGCCAACGCCGCGCGCTGTAGCCGAAACGCGGGTAGCTGCATACACATGGCCCGCGTCCTCAGCATCGCCACCGACCTGATGCTCGGTTCCAAGGTCGAAGCTCAGCTGACTGCAGCAGGCCACGAAGTCACGTCTTCCCCATCGATCGAGGAGAGCACCTGGGACGGCAAAGACCTCTTGGTGGCCGATTTAGACGTCGAGAACCCCGAGGCTTTGGTCGGCCTTGGCATCCCGGTCCTCGGCTACTACTCCCACGTCGATGTTGAGACCAAGGAAGCCGCCGAAGCCGCCGGGGTGGACCTCGTCGTGCCGCGCTCGCGGATGGCGCGGGAACTGCCGGAGTTAGTGGAGCGGTTGTTGGCGGGGTGAGGGGCCACCCTCTCCAGACACATCTCGCCTATGGCTCGATGTTGAGTGTCTGGAGAGGGTGGCCCGTCACCCCAGCCGGAAGGCTTCTGGCACTTCGAGGGGCTTTTCCAGCAGTCCGTGGTGGAAGTCCCAGGATGCCCATGCCTTTAAAACAGCTGGGTCGAACGGGCGCGGGTGGAGGACCGGCAGCAGGACCTTCAGCTGGGCCGCTTGGTCAGCTCGTTCAAGCGAGGGGTTTGCGGCTAGTAAGTCGTTCAGCGCCGTGTCTGGATGCTCCTCGCCGAAGGCGTACCCGCGGCGGGTTGCCGAGACCACGGCGTTAACCAGTTTCGGGTCGGTCCTCAGCAGATCTTCTGAGGTGGTCAAGACCAGCTCGGGGTAGGGCGGGGCGCCGAACTGATCGACCTTGAAGACCCGGATCGGGACGTGTTGGCGGCGGAGGGCGATGGCCTCGGCGTTCCAGAAGCCGGTGGCGGCGGCGACCTTGCCGGCTGCCAGCGACGGGATGGCGGTGAAGCCGATCGTCACCTCGTCGACCTGGGTCGGGTCGCCGCCGTCGGCTTCGACCTCGGAGTCGACCACCGCTTCGTCGGAAGGAAGTCCACTGACCCCGACCCGCTGGTCCTCCAAATCTCGGGGGCTGCGGACCGGGCCGTCGCCGCGGGCGATCAGCGCCGCCAGCGGCCGCTGCACGATCGGCGCCACGCCGACCAGCGGGATGCCCTTCTCGCGGGCGATCCCGAGGTCGTGGATGTCGAGGATCGCGAACTCGACCTTGCCCGCGCCGAGCAGCTTCGGGGCGTCGGTCGATTCCCCCGGCGGCTGCAGTTTCAGGTCGACGCCGGCATCGCGGTAGAAGCCTTCGGCCTGCGCCGCGTAGATGCCGCTGTGGACGGCGTTCGGGGTGAAATCGAGCACGAGCGTCGCGCCTTTCGGCGCGCCCGGTTCAGCGCCGCTCACCCCGCAGCCGGCCACGCCGGACAGCAGGAAGGCGGCCGCCAGCAGCGCGACAGCACGACTCATGAGGTCGGCAAAGCTATTTCATCCAGCGAATGTGAGTACACTGCCGCCGCTTACCTGATCACGGGAAACGAGGAGGAAACAGTGCAGGAGAGAGGTCTAGCCGCATACCTAGCGGAGCTGATCGGCACGTTGCTGCTGGTCTTCTTCATCACCAGTGTCGTCGTCCTATTCGTGTCCACTGGTGGTCAGGCGCAGTTCGGATCTGACTTCGCAGTAGTCGGCCTCGTCCATGCCTTCCTGCTCTTCGGCCTGATCGTCATGTTCGGCGTGGTCAGCGGCGGGCACTTCAACCCGGCGGTGACGCTGGGGGCGCTGGTCATCCGCCGCATCCGCCCGCTCGACGGCGTCATCTACATGCTCGCCCAGCTCTCCGGCGCTGTCCTCGGCGCGCTGCTGACCAAGGGGCTGCTGCTCGACGAGGGCCGCGCCACCCACTACGGCGCGGCGCAGGTCAGCGGCCTGCTCGCCGGCAACTTCGCCGGTGCCGTGGTCGAGGGGATCGGCACCTTCGTCCTCGTCCTCGTAATCCTCACGGCCGTCTACTCCGAGAAGAGCTTCAAGGAGTGGGCGCCGCTGGCGATCGGCACCACCCTGGGCTTCATCGTCATGGTCGGCGGCCCGCTGACCGGCGGTGCCTTCAACCCGGCCCGCTGGTTCGGCCCCGCCCTGGTTGGTAACGAGTGGGGTGGCGTCTGGCCTTACCTCGCCGGCCCGATCGTCGGCTCCCTGTTGGCCGCGGTCGTCTACCGCTTCGTCCTCGAGCCCGGTGGGCTGCCGCCGACCGAACCGCCCGAGCACGTCCGGCCGCCGGTGCCGAAACGGGCCACGCCGACGAGCGACAAGCCCGCCGACTGAGGCAGAGATCGGAAGCGCCACCCAACTGGGTGGCGCTTTTGTTTCGAGTTGAGGTGCCCCGGTCGGTGGCGCCTGCCCGCCCCGCGCGTGCAGTAGCTTGGGCGGCGTGCGCCGGGTCACCTTCTCCCGCAACTACACCCTCTCCCTCTCCCGCACCTGCCAGTGCTACTGCAAGTACTGCGCCTTCGCCACCCACCAGGCCCACATCCACGCTCCGGCTGACGTCGAAAGGATCCTCGACGAAGCGGTCCGCCGGAATACGAAGGAGCTTCTCGTTCTCACCGGAGAGAAGCCCGAGGTCAACCCCGTTGTCGCCGAACGGCTCGAGACCTGGGGCCACGGGGACTTCACCAGCTACGTCATCTGGGCCTGCGAACGCGCGCTGGAGCGAGGCATGCTCCCGCACACGAATCTGGGCGTGCTCAGCAAGGAGGACCTATCTCGCCTGCGAGAGGTAACTGCTTCTCAGGGCCTGATGCTCGAGTCCACCTCGGAGGGCCTCATGGACACCGTCCACGCCGGTTCTCCGACGAAGCATCCGCGAGCCCGTCTGGCCACCATCGAAGCTGCTGGCGAGTTGCAGATTCCCTTTACGAGCGGAATCCTGGTCGGCATCGGCGAGACGGAGGACGAGCGCGTCGAATCACTGGAAGCACTCGCGGCCAGCCACAACCGCCACGGCCACCTCCAAGAGGTCATCCTCCAGAACTTCGTCCCCCATCCTCGCTACTACGGCACCGAGGTAGCCGACATCGCCGACGAGGCTTCGCGCCAGCAATGGAAGGGCGACGGGAATACCTCCTCCAGACACTCAACATCGAGCCATAGCGAGATGTGTCTGGAGGAGGTACCCCCGTCGCCCCTACCGACCTGGGCCAATCCGGTCTCCATCGAGGAGATCAAGCGCCTGATCGGAGAGTGCAAGCGCCTGATGCCTGACGTGGGAGTGCAGGTGCCGCCGAACTTGTCGGAGTTCTGGCCGGAGTTGGTCGAGGCCGGCGCGACGGATCTTGGGGGGCTCAGTGCCAACGGCGACCACATCTCACCGGAGGAGCCGTTCCCGTCGCCGCATCAGGTAAGGAAGGAGCTGGCGCCGCGGGGTTATGCGTTGACGGAGAGGCTCTGCGTCTACCCGCAGTACATGGACGCGGAGTGGATGGAGCAGGGGGTTCTCGACGTGATCAAGCTGAAGTACTGGAGCTTCATCCCAAGGCGAGGGTCCGGGCGAAAGTCGGAAGAGTCGATCGCACCGGACGTTGCGGGGCGCGCCATCGCGAAGGGGCGCGAGGGGCAGGAGCTCACCGAGGACGAGCTCACCGCTCTTTTCGCCGAGACGCGGCCCGGGGTGATCGAGGAGATGCGGGTCGCGGCCGACGAGCTGCGGGCGGAGCTGGCGGGCGATCGGGTTACCTTCGTCGTCAACCGCAACATCAACTTCACCAATGTCTGTGTCGTCGGCTGCGCCTTCTGCGGGTTCGGCCAGGGGCGGCGCTCGCCGGACGCCTACGAAGTCGCCGAGGAGGACTTCGCCGCGCGGGTCCGCGAGGCGGTCGAGTTCGGCGCCACCGAGCTCTGCATGCAGGGGGGCATCCACCCCGATCTGAAGCTCGAGGAGTACGGGCGCTGGCTGCGGCTGGCGAGGGAGGTGGCGCCGCAGCTGCACCTGCACGCCTACTCGCCGATGGAGATCAACTGGGCCTGCGAGCGTTCCGGCATGGAGCCGCTGGAGGTCTTCGAGTACCTGCTCGAGTGCGGTCTGGGCTCGACCCCCGGCACCGCCGCCGAGGTGCTCGACGACGGCGTCCGTCAGCGGATCTCGCCGAACAAGCTGCCCGCCGACCGCTGGGTGGAGATCATCGAAGCCTCCCACCGGGCCGGCCTGCGCTCGACCTCGACGGTGATGTTCGGCCACATCGAGGAGCCGCGCGAGCTCGCCCGCCACATGCGCGTGATCCGGGCGCTGCAGGAGCGCACCGGCGGCATCACCGAGTTCGTCCCGCTCAGCTTCATCCCCTTCAACACGCTGCTCGGGCGCACCCACGGGATCGAGGAGATCTCGATCGAGGAGAACCTCAAGCACACCGCCGCCTTCCGGTTGGCGCTCGGCCGCAGCATCCCCAACCTGCAGGCGAGCTGGGTGAAGATGGGTCTGGAGGGGGCGACCGAGGCGCTGCGCTGGGGGGTCAACGACCTCGGCGGCACGCTGATGGAGGAGAACATCTCCCGCATGGCCGGCTCCCAGCACGGGGTGCGGCTGGAGGCCGCGGAGCTGATCGAGGCGGCGCGGGCGGCCGGGCGCGAACCGGCGCAGCGGACGACCTTGTACGAGCTCGTCGAGACCTACGAGGCCGCGCCCGCGGCGGTGCCCGCAGCCAAGACCGCGACCTGACGGCCGGGCATGGCTGCGCAGCGACAGGCCGAGCTGCAGCGGCTGGCCGAGATGGCCGAGTCGAGCGCCGGCCCCGGGTCCGAACCGCATCAAATCCGAACTGCATCAAACTTCTGCCTCCCGGCCAGGGAATTTGATGCAGTTAGACCGCTGCGTGTTGACCGCTGCGTGTTTGGGGTAGCTGTTCGGCGCCAGCGAAATGAAGGAGGGAGCGATGAGCGACGACGTGCGCAACAAGGACGATGCCAAGGGACGCCTGAAGGAGGCGGCGGGACACCTAACCGGCGACGACGACCTCAAGCGCGAAGGCAAGGTCGACAAGGCGACCGGGGGCGTCAAGGACGGCATCGAGAAGGCTTCGGACAAGGCCAAGGGCGCCGTCGGCAAGGACCGCGACTAGCGCTCCCTCACCTGAAGAGGTCTTCGCCGGGGGGGCGGTGAAGGGCGGCGGCACCGGGGCCGTCCTCGGCCCTGACGTAGCGGCCGAGCCCGCGGAGGATTGCGGCCGGCACCCGGCTGTCCTTCTGACGTACGAGGTCCGCTGAGGCGGCTACCTCGTCGGCAATCGCGAGCACGGTGGCGCTCAGTTCGCGTCCCTCGGCGTCGGCGCGTCCGCGCCAGTCGTCCAGCGGCTGCAGGCCCGCGCAGCCGATCGCCACCTCGGCTTGGCCCAGGCGCCAGGCGCGGCCGAAGCTGTCGGCGATGACGACTGCTGGTCGAGGGGGCTGGGGGCGGGGGCGCCCCTCTCCAGACACATCTCGCCTATGGCTCGATGTTGAGTGTCTGGAGAGGGGCACCCCCGCCCCCGAGTCCTCGATCGCGATTGCCAGTTCGTTGCGAATCTCCCGGGCTGAGGCGTCGGGGTCCCTGGGGAGGAGGCAGACGGTGCCGTGCTGGGGGAGGTTCGAGGTGTCGATGCCTGCGTTGGCGCAGACGAAGCCGTGGTGGGTTTCGGTGACCAGGGCTCGCTCCTCACGCAGGACCTCCCGGCTCTCGGAGAGGATCAGCTCCACGAGCTCGGCTTCCTTGCCCAGCCTCTCCGCCAGCTCTTGCGCTCGCTGGGACGGCACCACCTCCGAAAGGTTCCGGACCTGTCCCTCGGCCTTGGAAACGATCTTCTGGGAGATCACGACGACGTCGCCGCCCTTCAACTGGGCCCGCTCGGCGATCAGCTCGCCGATCCGGTCCCCCTCGCGCACCTCGGGCATCCCCTCGACGGGGAAGACCCGCAGCCCGGTCATATCCCCAGCGCCTTGGCAGTCCGCTTGGCGCGACCCTTCTGCCGCTCCAGCTCGCGGGTCAGGGCGATCACGTCACCGGGGGTGTCGAGGTCGAGTTCGATCGACGGCAGCTCCTCGATCCCGAACGGGATCCCGGCTCGTCGCGCGGCGTCGACGTGGCGGTCGCGGCTGCCCTCGCCGAAGGCCGGGGCGATCGCCCCCGGCGGGCTGAGCAGCAGCGCGTTGGTGCCGGTGCCGTGGCGGTCGGGGACGATGCCGACGTAGTTGCCGGGGACGCCGGTCAGCAGCCGGTCGAGCTCGCGCGGGTCGAGCAGCGGGCAGTCGCCGGCGAGCAGGACGACGCGGTCGGCGCCCTCGGCCTTGGCGCGGGCGATCCCCGCCTGCGCCGCCTCGACGTGACCGGCGTCCTCGGGGTCCGGGACCACCTCGGCGCCCGCTGCGGCCGCCAGCCCCTGGGCGACCGGGTCGCCGCTGACGACGATCAGCCGTTCCACCGTCCGGGCGCGGCTGATCGCCTCGAGAACGTCGGCGACCATCGCTGCCGCCAGATCGCGGCGCTGCGCGCCGGTGATCCCGCCCGCCAGTCGCTGCTTGGCGGCGCCGAAGCGCTTCACCGGGAGGACCGCGGTCGGGTTCAAGGGGCGAGCGTAGCGGCGTAGTCGAGCACCGTCCGCGCCAGCCGCGCCCGTCCGGCGGCGCCCTCCATCAGCGTCGGCGCTGCGAAGGTGGGGACATCGGCCGGGGGCGGGTCGGGGTCGCCCTCGTCGACCACCATCGCGTCGATCAGCCCGGCGTAGAGGGAGGCGACTCCGGCGGCAGTGCTCGGACGGCCGAGGCCTTCCATGAAGCGGTCGGTCGGGCCCTTGACGACGGCGCCGGCGACGTAGGGGCTGACGGCGACGACGGGGGCGGGAGAGGCGGCGATCGCCTCGCGAATTCCAGGCACGGCGAGGATCGGGCCGATGCTGATGACTGGGTTCGAGGGGCCGACCACGATCGCCTCGGCGGCGCCCAGCGCCTCCAGCACCTCAGGGGTCGGCGCGGCGGCCTCGATCCCCTCCAGCTGCACGCCAAGCACCTGCGGCTGGCCGCCGTCGAGGATCAGGTACTCCTGCAGGCCGCGGGTGCCGGCGGGGGTCTGGATTTGGGTGCGGACCGGCGTGTCGCACATCGGCAGCACGCTGGCCTCGACGCCGAGGCCGCGGGCGATCTGCGCCTGGGCGTCGGTCAGCCGGCCGCCGTCGTCGAGGAACTGGCGCCGGTAGAGGCAGGCGGCGAGGTCGCGGTCGGAGAGCCCGAACCAGCTCGGGACGCCGAGCTGCTTCAGCCGCTCAAAGACGGTGAACCCGTCCCCCTCGATCCCCCAGCCGCGCTGCTCGTCGATTTCACCGCTCAGCCAGTAGGTGACGAGGTCAGGATCCGGGGAGACGTGGACGCCGAGCGCCTCGACGTCGTCGCCGGTGTTGGCGATCACCGCCAGGTCGGGGCCGAGCTCCTCCTGCATCCCGGCCGCGAGTTTGGCGCCGCCGGTGCCGCCGGCCAGGAGCGCGACCCTCACCGTCTGACCGCCCCGCGCCGACCCGCCCGGGGCGGGCTTCGGCGCTGGGAGGGGGCGCTCACGCCCAGTGGTCGCCCTCTGGCAGGCCGGTCAGCCGGATCCCGGCGTGGGTCTTGTAGCGGCTGTTGACCGAGATCAGCATCGGGGTCAGCTGCTCGACGATCCGCGCCATCTCCAGGGCACCGGCGTTGACCGCGCGCAATCCTGGGATCAGCTCGATCAGCCGCGCCACCTGCGCCTTGTCGGCCTTCTTGTCGCCGCAGACGAGGACGTCCTCCGCGAGCTCGGCGTCGAGGTCGGCGAGGGTCGGGGCGGCGAGGGTGTGCATCGCGGCGACCACGGTCACCCCGGCCGGAACCATCTCCTGCGCCTGCTGGGCGGCCGAGCCCTGCCAGACGCCGAGCGAGCGGGTCGCCTTGCCGCTGACCGCGGCGGCGAGGGGGACGGTGCAATCGACCAGGAGCTGGCCGGGGCGCAGCGCCTCCCGGAGGTTGTGGAGGTTCTCCGACTGGGCACGGAAGGGCACGGTGAGGAAGACGATGCCGCCGTTGCCCGCGGCCTCCTCGTTCGGCAGGCCGCTGACCTCGGCGCCCGGTATCGCTTCGCGGACCTTCGCCGCCGCCTCCTCGGCGCGGCCGGCGTCGCGGGAGCCGATCACCACCGGCACCCCCGCTTTCGCCCAGCGCCGAGCCAGGCCGGCCCCCAGGGCGCCGGTGCCGCCGATGATCGGGATCGATTCGATAGAGAGACTCAAAATTTGAGAAAGTCAAATGTTGACGGCATGGAAGATGAGGTGTGTCGAATGCGCCGGGCGCGCAGTCTATGCTCCTCGCCGCATGAGGCTGGAGGGACGGAAAGCGCTGGTTACCGGGGGGGCGAGCGGCATCGGGGCCGCGACGGCCGCCCGCCTGGCGGCGGAGGGCGCCGAGGTCTGGATCGGCGACCTCAACGTCGAGGGAGCGGAAAAGGTGGCGGGGGAGGTCGCCGGGCATGCGATTGAGCTCGACGTCACCGATCTCGAAGCGGCGCGCGCGGCGGTCGGCGCCGTCGGCGAGCTCGACATCCTCGTCAACAACGCCGGCATGGACAACTTCGGCTTCTTCGTCTACGTCACCCAGGAGCAGTGGCGGCAGGTGCTGGACATCAACCTCGGCGGCGTCATGAACTGCACCCACGCGGCGCTGCCTGGAATGCAGGAGCGGGGCTACGGCCGCATCGTCAACATCGCCTCCGAGGCCGGCCGCGTCGGCTCCAAGGGCTCGGCCGCCTACTCGGCCGCCAAGGCCGGCGTGATCGGCTTCACCAAGGCGATCGCCCGCGAGGCCGCCCGCTATGGCGTCACTTCCAATGCAATCGCCCCCGGCCCGATCGAGACCCCGCTGCTGATGGGCGCCAAGGAGTTCGGCGAGATCGGAGAGAAGGTCATCGAGACGATGAAAAGCGCCACCCAGATGGGCCGCCTCGGCCAGCCTGACGAGGTGGCCGCCGCAGTCGCCTTCCTGGCGAGCGACGACGCCAGCTACGTGACGGGCGAGACCTTGGGCGTGAGCGGCGGCCTCGGCATGGTCTAAGCCGCGCCTGCGGGGAAGCCGGGAGGGACACCTCGGCGGACAAAAGCAGGGAGTGTCCGGCGAGGGTCTCCCTCCCGGCTCCGCGCAGGGGGCGAGTTTCGAGTCCCTGGCGACTTATGGGCGCTATGACGCCCAAAACTCGCCAGGTGTGGAGCTTGGTCCGCCAGCAGCATGGCGTGATCTCTCGCAGGCAGCTCTTGGCGTTGGGTTTCACGCCGGATGCGATCAAGCATCGGGTCTCCATCGGGCGGCTGCACAGGATCCGACGGGGGGTGTACCTGGTCGGTCGGCCGACCATCGATGACAAAGGAAGATGGATGGGTGCGGTTCTCGCCTGTGGCGACGGTGCCGTCCTCAGCCATTCGAGCGCGGCTGCGCTGTGGCGATTCGGAGCCGAGCTGCGCTGCGAAGTCGAGCTCTCCCTACCCAGCCAGTCCCATCGAGACCTGCCCGGACTGCGTATCCACCGCCGCCCATCGCTCAATCCCGAGCGGGGGGTGACTCGTGAGTACGGCGTCCCGGTCACCACGCCGGTCCAAACGCTGATCGACCTGTCCCTTCGCCTCGACCGCGACGGCGTCGAGCGGATGATCAATGAGGCGGACAAATACAACGTCACGCACCCGCCCCAGCTCCGCGAGGCGCTGGGGGCACGCGCGGGGGAGCCGGGTGTCGCGAGGCTGCGCTTCATCCTCGACCGCCGCACCTTCCGGCTCACCAAGGAGGAGCTGGAACGGCGCTTCCTCCCGCTCGCCCGCAAGGCCGGCCTGCCGGTCCCACTCACCGGCCAGTGGGTCAACGAATTCGAAGTCGACTTCTACTGGCCGGACCTCGGCCTCGTGGTCGAGACCGACGGCCTCCGCTACCACCGCACCCCGGCCGAGCAGGCGCGGGACCGGCGCCGCGACCAGGCCCACACCGCAGCGGGGTTGACGCAGCTGCGCTTCACCCACGAGCAGGTGCGCTACGAGTCAGCCCACGTCCTCGCGGTGCTGCGGGCGACCAGCGCGCGGATCGCGGAGCGCGGCGCTCAGGCGACCGTCGAGCGGCTCGCGGATTGCAGCGCCGAGGCGACCGCCGAGCAAATTGCTGTACGCGGCACCGCGGCGGCCAGCCAGCCCGCTTCGCCGACGAGATAGTCGAGCGTCAGATCACTCGGCCAGTCGGCGCGCCATTGCGACGAAGTAGTCGAGCGCCGCAGGGTTCGCGAGCGAATCCCGGCTCGCCGCGTTCTCCACCGGCGTCCCCATCAGGATCCGCTTCACGGGCACCTCGAGCACCTTGCCGCTGAGCGTGCGCGGCACCTCCTCGATCTGGAGCACCTCGTCGGGGACGTGCCGGGGCGAACACTGCTCGCGCACCCGGCGCGCGATCTCCCGCGGCAGCTCCTCGTCCAGCTCCGCCCCCTCTCGCAGGACGACGAAGAGCGGCATCCAGCCGTCGGTCCCCGGCCGCGGCAGGTCGACCACCAGCGCGTCGACGATCGCCTCGATGCCGAGCACCGCGCGGTAGATCTCACTGGTCCCCATGCGGATGCCGCCGCGGTTGATCGTCGAGTCGGAGCGGCCGTAGATGACCGCCGTGCCACGCCGGGTCAGTTCCAGCCAGTCGCCGTGGCGCCAGATGCCGGGGAACATCTCGAAGTAGCTCTCGCGGTAGCGGCTGCCGTCCTCGTCGCCCCAGAGGTAGAGCGGCATCGAGGGCATCGGCTCGGTGACGACCAGCTCGCCGACCTCCTCGATCACCGGCTCGCCGTCTTCGTCCCATGCCTCGACCGCGGCCCCGAGCGCCCGCGCCTGCAGCTCGCCGCGGTACACCGGCAGCGTCGCCACGCCGCCGACGAAGGCGGTGCAGAGGTCGGTGCCGCCGCTGGTCGAGAACAGCCAGGTGTCGGAGCCGAGGTGCTCGTAGACCCAGTCGAAGCCCTCCGGGGAGAGCGGCGACCCCGTCGAGCCGACCGCCTGCAGGGCGCTGAGGTCGCGGCCGTTGGCAGGTTCGATCCCGGCCTTCATGCAGGCGCCGATGTAGGCGGCGCTGGTGCCGAACATCGTTACCCCGGCCCGCTCGGCCAGGTCCCAGAGCACTTCCATATCGGGATGGCCCGGGTTGCCGTCGTAGAGGACGATCGCCGCCTCGGTGAGGAGGCCGGAGACGATGAAGTTCCACATCATCCAGCCCGTCGTCGTGAACCAGAAGAGGCGGTCGCCGGGATGGGCGTCGACGTGGAGGTGCAGCTTCTTCAGGTGCTCGAGGAGGATGCCGCCCTGCCCCTGGACGATCGCCTTCGGCAGCCCGGTGGTGCCGGAGGAGTAGAGGACCCAGAGCGGGTGGTCGAAGGGGACGCGCTCGAAGCGCAGCGGCTCGCCCTCGCCCGCGGCCAGCAGCCTGTCCCAGCGCAGCGGATCGCGGAGCGGTGGGAGATCGGAGGCGGCGGGGAGCGACGAGAGGTCGGGGTCGGCGTCGAGGTAGGGGACGACGATCGCGCGCTCCAGGCTCGGCATCGCCTCCTGCAGCTGCGCGACCACCTCGCGGCGGTCGAAGTCCTTGCCGCCGTAGCGGTAGCCATCGACCGCGAACAGGACCTTGGGCTCGATCTGGGCGAATCGGTCGATCACGCTGCGCGGTCCGAAGTCCGGCGAGCAGCTCGACCAGACAGCGCCGATCGAGGCGGTGGCGAGGAAGGCGACCACCGCCTCGGGGATGTTCGGCAGGTAGGCGGTGACGCGGTCGCCGCGGCCGACGCCGAGGCCGCGCAGGCCGGCCGCCACTGCCGCGACCTGCTGGCGCAGCTCACCCCAGCGCAGCTCGCCGAGGTCGCGCAGCTCGGAGCCGTGGAGGATCGCCACCTCGCCGTCGTCCTTGCCGCGGAACACGTGCTCGGCGTAGTTCAGTAAAGCGTTCGGGAACCACTCCGCCCCCGGCATCTGCCGCGAGGCGAGGACCGGCCCTGGCTCCCCGTCCGCCTCCACCTCGAAGAACTCCCAGATTGCCGACCAGAACCCGTCGAGATCGTCAACCGACCACCGCCAGAGTCCCTGGTAGTCGTCGAAGTCGAGGCCCCGCTCGCGCTCCAGCCAGCCCATGAACTCGCGCAGCCGCGAGCGCTCGACCAGCCCGGCCGACGGCTCCCACAGCAGTTCCCCCGCGGTGGCGTTCACGGCGCCAGAATATCCCGCGGCTCTATCTTTCCCCGAGGGCCGGAGTGGCGGAACTGGCATACGCGATCGACTCAAAATCGATTGCCCTTGCGGGCTTGGGGGTTCGAATCCCCCCTCCGGCATCCCCAGACTGCGGCGCCGTCTGGCTGCTCAGGCCGGCTGGGGCTGGCCCTGAGCGCCGGCGCCGTAGTCCTCGCCGGAGCCGATCGGTCGCTCCTCCTCGACGTGCCACTCCTGGTTGAAGGCGTAGAGCAGGGTGGCGATGAGAACTATTTGAAGCAACCCGAGGACGATCACCAGCAGGCCGATCAGCGATGAGCCGAGCAGCGCGTCGTCGAATCCCTGCCGGTCGCGGTTGAACCAGCTTTCGGCGCCGACCGCGCAGAAGATCGCCAGGATCATCGAGAGCGCCGCCGCCACCGGCAGGATGCCGCGGCTCCAGCGCGCCACCAGGAAGGCGAAGAAGGCGTAGAGGATCGCGTAGATGGCGCAGACGAGGCCCATCCCGCTGCCGCCTTTCAGCAGCGACCAGCCGCCGATCGTAACCAGCGCCGCGATCGCCGCCGTCGCCGCCAGCAGCAGCACCACCACGAACTTGGTCGTGATCGATCCGGGTTTTTCCCGATTTGGCCGCCACAGTTCGTAGCCGGGCCTCACCTCTCCTACCGCCACCGTCGCATCATAGAATCTGTCGGCGACGCGGCGGCATTGGCCGCTCGTTAAGGGCCGGTCGGCCCAAGCCACGCGGGCGTGGCGGAATTTGGCAGACGCGCCAGGTTTAGGTCCTGGTGGGCTTCGGCCCGTGGGGGTTCAAGTCCCTCCGCCCGCACTCTTCGCCGGTCGCCGCAAGATACGATCAGGGCCTCTGGGGCAGTGGCCCAACTGGCTAAGGCACCGGTCTCCAAAACCGGCGATTCCAGGTTCGAGTCCTGGCTGCCCCGCTCGGACTCTTTGGCTTGACAGGCCGCAATCCCGCTTCGGTTGGGGGTTTGAGCCTTACCGCCTCCCTGATTGCCGGAAGGTCAACGGAGGTCAGCGAAAGTCAGAAAAAGGCTGTTTTCGACCCCTTTCATTCCCCTGGACATTCCCCTGAGCCCGCTCGTCGACGGGGAGGCAGACACCGCTAAGGAGCTAGCCCATAGGGCTTGAAGTCTCCGGCGAGGTCCTCTAGCTCGAAGCCTTCGGCTCCTTCTCGTGGAGTGCGCGTTTCGGGGGTCGGGCCGAAGGCCCCTCGCGTAGAGGCGATCTTCCACCGATCGTCCTGCCAGACCAGCTCCGTCGTCGCGGTGCCGAAATAGGCCGCGGGGTCCACCGTCGAAGCGTTGCCGACGATGGTGAACCCCCAATTCTGGATTCGGGCGCGCTCGGGCGCGTAGGAGAGAAGGCGATAGACGACGGGCACGCCAAAGTAAGCCGTGGGGATGCCCTGTCGGACGCCTTCCCCAACCGGTTCTTCCATCAGGCGGTCGGTTCCCGGTTGATTCGCTTCGAGCATTCTGCCCGCATAGTCAGGCGTTGCCACGGCGTCGACGCGCCTCTTCAGGACTCCCGGCTTGAGGATCGACGGGTCAGCAAATGCCCGCTGGTAGGCCCCCGCCGCCAAGATGGCGCCCTCGGGGGAGTGGGGGTACTTCGTGTCGAGCTCAGCGTCCGTGCTGGCAGAGACGGTGGGGGGGGAGTCAGGCTCCGCCTCCTCAGCTGGGGCGCTGATCCGCCCGATGGCAAACGCGAGTGCAATGAGAACTACGGCGCCAGCGACAAGAGTCCAGCGCACCTTCCCGTCACCTTTGGATTCCGCCCGCCGTTCTTCCATGCTCGATCGGAAACACTATTGCGCCCAGGCGGGTTCGGTGACTGAGACGTCTTGGCGGCATACCCTGCTGTCGATGAGCCGACGTCAGCTCAGTCTCGGCATCGAGCCGCCGCCCGCCTGGCTCGGGATTGTGGCGATGCTGGTCGCGGTTGGGGTCGGAACGCTCCTCGTCTACCCCCTCAAGGACATAGCCCCGGTTGTCTCGTTGGGAATCGTCTACCTGCCGGCGATTCTGTTGATCTCAACCGTGTGGGGATTGCGGCTGGGGTTGTTTGCCTCGATCGTCAGTGCCGCTGCCTTCAACCTCTTCCACATCCCGCCGCTCTATCGCTTCACGATTGCCGACGAGGAGAACTGGGTCGCGCTGATCGCGTTCGTGATCGCGGCATTCATCAGCAGCACGGTCGCGGGTCTGGCTCGCGCCCGGGCGGTCGAAGCGGAGCGGCGCCGCGAGGAGGCCGATCGGGCACTCGCCAAGTTGGAGGCGCTGAGCCGCGAGCGGGATCGGATGCAGGCGGAGGCGGTCCAGGCGGAGGCGGTGCGGCGCAGCGACGAGTTGAAGACCGTGTTGCTGCGCTCGGTCTCCCACGATCTGCGGACGCCGCTGACCTCGATCATCGCGGGCGGTTCAGCGCTCGGCTCGGAGACCTTGACGGCCGAGGAGCGCGCCGAGCTGAGCGAGGGGATCGTGGCCGAGGGAAGCCGTCTCTCCCGCCTGGTCGAGAACCTCCTCGACCTTTCCCGCCTGGAAGCCGGGAAGGCCGAGCCCCACCGGGGACCCGTCGATCTCGCCGAGGTGCTGGAAGCGGCACGTCAGGGACAAGGCAACTCGGAGTCGATTCGACTAGGGGTCGCCCCGGATTTGCCGATGGTCGAGGCCGATGCCGCCCAGCTTGAGCGCGTCTTCGCGAACCTGCTGGAG
This sequence comes from Solirubrobacterales bacterium, assembly GCA_045805725.1. GTDB lineage: Bacteria > Actinomycetota > Thermoleophilia > Solirubrobacterales > 70-9 > VAYN01. Next base: position 54,869 of record JBJMKQ010000023.1, on the reverse strand, counting down.
AACGCAGTTCGATACGGGAGCGGTCGTCCGGTGCTGGTCCGCTCGCGGGTCGTGGGCGGCAATATCGTCGTCCGCGTAGTCGACCAGGGACCGGGGATAGCCGAGCGCGATTGGGGGCGCATCTTCGAGCCTTTCCAGCACGGCGATGCCGCTGGCGCCGGCTCCGGGCTTGGGCTGGCGATCGCCAAAGGATTCGTCGAGGCCAACGGAGGCGAGATCGCGGTCGAGTCGTTGCCGGGGCAGGGAACCAGCTTCGTCGTCACCCTGCCGCCGCACGGAGGCGGGGCATGAACGGGGCGACCCTCGTCTTGGTCTGCGACGATGAGCCGCAGATCCTCCGCGCCCTGCGGGTGATCCTGCGCGATGCCGGCTATGAGGCAGTCACCGCCTCCACCGGCGAGGAGGCTCTGGACCGGGCGGCGGTGAAGCCTCCGGCCGCGGCGATCCTCGACCTGATGTTGCCCGACATTGACGGGGTCGAGGTGACGAAGCGGCTACGCGAGTGGAGCGAGATGCCGATCATTGTCCTCTCCGCGGTCGGCGAGGAGGAGGCGAAGGTGCGGGCGCTAGCGGCCGGTGCCGACGACTACGTGACCAAGCCCTTCGGGCCGCCTGAGCTGGTGGCGCGGCTCGAGGCGGTGCTGAGGCGGGCCAAGCCGGAGGCATCGGAGCCGCTGATCGTCGCCGATGGTCTGGAGATCGACCTCGTCGCCCGCACCGTGCGCCGCGACGGCGAGGAGGTCCACCTGACCCCAACCGAGTTCGAGCTGCTGCGCACGCTCGCGCAGAACCGTGGGCGCCTGATGACGCATCGCTCCCTGCTGATCGAGGTGTGGGGCGTCGAGTACGAAGACGACGTCCAGGTGCTGCGCGTCCACGTCGCCAACCTGCGCGGCAAGATCGAGCCGGGCGACGGACCCCGCTACATCCGCACCGACCCCGGCGTCGGCTACCGCTTCGCGGGCTAGAAGCAACCTTTACGAAATCTGTATACGCCGGCCGCGTTTCTTCATGCGGTCTTGACGGGGTGGGGCGCACGATCACTGCATGGATCTCGTCTCCCTCGTCCTGGCGCTCCTCGCCTTCGGCTCGATCTACGGGCTGATCGAGGCGCTCGACCGCGTATGAGCGGCGCGGAGCTGTTCGGTCTGATCGTTGCCGCAGCTGTCTTCGGCTACCTCGGCTACGCGCTATTCCGAGGAGAGCGGTTGTAGTGGCGCAGGGATGGGCGCAGATCGTTGTCTTCCTCATCGTCCTGACGGCGCTGGTGCCGCTGGTCGGCTCCTACATGGCCGCCGTCTTTCAGGGTGAGCGGGTCTTCCTCTCGCCCGTGCTCGGGCCGATTGAGCGCTTCGCCTATCGGATGTTGCGGGTGCGGCCAGACGAAGGGCAGGACTGGAAGGCATACGCCCGCTCGATCGTTGTCTTCAGCCTGCTTTCCTGGCTGGCGCTCTACCTGATCCTGCGCACCCAGGGCATCCAGCCTCTCAACCCCGAGGGCTTCGGCTCAGGGCCCTGGAACCTCAGCTTCAACACCGCCTCCTCCTTCGTCACCAACACGAACTGGCAGTACTACGGTGGCGAGACGACCCTCTCCTACTTCGTCCAGATGGTCGGCTTGACGGTGCAGAACTTCGTCTCGGCCGCGGTTGGGATCGCCGTGCTCGCCGCCGTGATCCGCGGCTTCGCTGCCCGCTCGGGTTCAGCTCTCGGCAACTTCTGGACCGACCTCGTTCGGATCAACCTCTACGTGCTGCTGCCGATCGCCTTCGTTGCGGCGCTGGTGCTCGTCTCCCAAGGGGTGATCCAGACGCTCGACGGATCGCAGACCTTCCACATGCTCGCCGGAGGGACGCAGACGCTGGCGCTCGGCCCGGTCGCCTCGCAGGAGGCGATCAAGGAGCTCGGGACCAACGGCGGCGGCTTCTTCAACGTCAACAGCGCCTATCCGTTCGAGAACGCGAGCAGCCTCACCAACATCGTCGAGCTGCTGCTGATCCTCGTGATCCCGGCCAGCCTCACCTACACGTTCGGCCGCATGATCGGCAACAGGCGCCAGGGCTGGGCGATCTACGGGGCGATGATGGCGATGTTCCTCGTCGCCGTCGCCGTCGTCTACGTCGCCGAGCAGCACGGCAGCCCGGCCCAGCACCACGCCGGGGTTCTGACCGCCTCGATCGAAGGCTCGACCGGAGGCAACCTGGAGGGAAAGGAGGTCCGCAACGGGATCGTCCAGTCCTCGCTCTGGACGGCGGTGACGACCGTGACCTCCTGTGGTGCGGTCAACGCCGCGCTTGACTCGCTGACCGGAATCGGCGGCCTGGTTCCCTTGGCCAGCATGGGGACCGGCGAGGTCGTCTTCGGCGGGGTCGGCTCGGGCCTCTACTACATGCTCTTGTTCGTCCTGCTCACCGTGTTCATCGCCGGGCTGATGGTCGGCCGCACGCCGGAGTTCGTCGGCAAGAAGATCGAGTCGCGGGAGGTGAAGCTGGTTCTCGTCGGCGTGCTGGTGACGCCGCTGCTGGTGCTGTTCGCGACCGCTTGGGCGGTGGCGAGCCCGGACGGCACGCAGTCGATCTACAACCACGGCCCGCAGGGCTTCTCGGAGTCGCTCTACGCCTACATGTCGCAGGCCAACAACAATGGCTCCGCGTTTGCCGGCTATACCGGCTTCGTCCAGCCGCACGCTCCTGGCAACGCGGGGTCCGAAGCGTTCAGCTTCGCCACCCTGCTCGGTGGCGTGATGATGATCCTCGCCCGTTTCCTGCCGATGATCGCGGCGCTGGCGGTGGCCGGCTCGCTGGCGGGCAAGCGGGTCGCCCCGACCGGCGCGGGCACCTTCCGCGCCGACTCGCCCACCTTCGTAGTCCTCTTAATCGGCGTCGTCGTGATCGTCGCAGCGTTGACCTTCTTCCCTGCATTCCTGCTCGGCCCGGTCGTGCAGGGACTGACCGACCAGCTCTTCTGAGATGAGCGGACTGCGAAAAGACCTCACCACCGCCGCGGTCGCGATCGTCTTCCTGACGGCGCTGCTCGGCGTCGCCTATCCGCTGGTCACGACCGGCGCGGCGCAGCTGGCCTTTCCCGATGCCTCCGATGGCAGCAAGGTCGACGTGAACGGGAAGGTCGTCGGATCGAAGCTGATCGGCCAGGACTTTCACGGCCTGCCGCGCTACTTCCAGAGCCGGCCTTCCGCCACTGAATACAGCGGCGACGTCACCTTCTTCAACAACTTCGGTCCCAACAGCCGCGAACTCTCCGACTTCTTCGCCGAACAGCTCGCCGCCTACCTGAAGCGCGAGCGTCCGTACGACCCCGGCCTGCGCGCCGCCGACGTTCCGGTCGACGCGGTCACGACCTCGGCTTCGGGGGTCGATCCCCATATCTCGCTCGCCAACGCGCGCATCCAGGCTCGCCGCGTGGCAGCGGTCCGCGACCTGCCGCTGGCTCGGGTGCTCGATGCCGTGGACGAGCACACCGCCGGCCGATTTCTCGGGCTCTTCGGCGAGGCGGGCGTGAACGTCCTCGAGCTGAACATCGACCTCGACCAGGGCGGTGCCGAATGACCAACGAGACGCTTCGGAACCGGCCGCGCTCGCTGATCGACCGGTCGATCCTCATGCGCGCCGCCCTTGACTCGATGCGAAAGCTCGACCCGCGCCATCAGCTCCGAAACCCGGTGATGTTCGTGGTCGAGATCGGCGCCACGATCGTCACCGCCGGTTGGCTGATCCAGGTCTTCGGCGGGCCGCCGCTAGGCGGCGGCGACGATCCCGCCTGGTTCTCGTTCGCGATCGGCGCCTGGCTGTGGCTCACCGTCGTCTTTGCCAACTTCGCCGAGGCGATCGCCGAGGGCCGAGGCAAGGCTCAGGCCGACGCGCTGCGCTCAATGCGGACCGAGACCGTCGCCCGCCTCCGCGACGGCGGCGAGAAACCGGCCTCGGAGTTGCGGCGTGGCGACGTGGTTGTGGTCGAGGCGGGCGAGACGATTCCCGGCGACGGCACCGTGATCGAGGGGATTGCCTCGGTGGACGAGTCAGCGATCACCGGCGAGTCGGCGCCGGTGGTGCGCGAGTCCGGCGGCGACCGCTCCGCTGTGACCGGCGGCACCCGCGTCCTCTCTGATCGCATCTTCGTGGAGATCACCCAGGAGGCGGGGCACAGCTTCCTCGACCGGATGATCGCCCTGGTCGAGGGCGCCGAGCGGCGAAAGACGCCAAACGAGATCGCGCTGAACATCCTGCTCGCCGGGCTGACGATGGTCTTCCTCGCAGTCGTTGTAGCGCTGCGACCCTTCGCCGAGTTCTCGGGAACCGACACCTCCGTCGTGACCCTGATCGCGTTGCTGGTCGCCCTGATCCCGACTACGATCGGGGCCCTGCTCTCGGCGATCGGGATCGCCGGCATGGACCGCCTGGTCCGCCACAACGTGCTCGCCCTCTCCGGCCGCGCGGTCGAGGCCTCGGGCGATGTGGACGTGCTGCTGCTCGACAAGACGGGCACGATCACCCTCGGCAACCGCGAGGCGACGCGGTTCATACCGATGCCGGGGATCGAGGAGGCCGATCTGGCCGAGGCCGCGCAGCTCTCGTCACTCGCCGACGAGACCCCCGAGGGGCGCTCGATCGTCGTCCTCGCCAAGAGCGAGTACGGCATCCGCGAGCGCGAGCTGAACAGCCACGAAGCCAGCTTCGTCCCCTTCTCTGCGGAAACCCGGATGAGCGGCGTCGACGTGAACGGCAACCAGTATCGAAAGGGAGCCGGCGACGCGATCATCCGCTACGTGACCGAGCAGGGCGGGCGCCCTCCCGCCGAGCTGCAGGAGCAGCTGGACTTGATCGGCCGCGACGGGGGCACTCCGCTCGCCGTCTGTCGCGACAACCACGTCCTCGGCGTCGTCTATCTGAAGGACATCGTCAAGGAGGGGATGAGCGCCCGCTTCGATGAGCTGCGGGCAATGGGGATCTCGACCGTGATGGTCACTGGCGACAACCGCCTCACCGCCGCGAAGATCGCCGAGGAGGCCGGGGTGGACGACTTCCTGCCCGAAGCTACCCCGGAGCAGAAGCTGGAGTTGATCCGCTCCCACCAGGCCGAAGGCCGAATGGTCGCGATGGCCGGCGACGGCACCAACGACGCCCCGGCGCTCGCGCAGTCAGATGTGGGAGTGGCGATGAACACTGGCACCCAGGCCGCACGCGAGGCGGGCAACATGGTCGACCTCGACTCCAACCCGACGAAGCTGATCGAGGTCGTGGAGATCGGCAAGCAACTCCTCATCACCCGAGGCGCGCTGACCACGTTCTCGATCGCCAACGACGTCGCCAAGTACTTCGCGATCCTGCCGGCGATCTTCGCCTTCACCTACGCGGCGAGCCCCGGCGAGCGCGGCCCACTCGACGCCCTCAACATCATGGAGCTGGGAACGCCGACCTCGGCAATCCTCTCGGCGATCGTCTTCAACGCTTTGGTGATCCCGCTGCTGGTGCCCCTGGCCTTGCGCGGCGTTCAGTACCGGCCGGTCGGCGCCACCGCGCTCCTGCGCCGCAACATGCTGATCTTCGGCCTCGGCGGCTTGATCGTCCCCTTCGTCGGGATCAAGCTGCTCGATCTCGTGATCCACAACCTGCTCGGAGCCTGAGATGTGCGCCGCGCAACCGGCGGCGGACAATCAAGGCGTGCGATCCGCTCGCCGAGGACAGCTCAAGGTCTTCATCGGCATGGCTGCCGGGGTCGGCAAGACCTACCGGATGCTGCAAGAGGGCCGCGCCGAGCAGGACGCTGGCCGCGACGTGGTGATCGGCTACATGGAGCCGCACAGGCGGCCCGAGACCTCCGCCCTGGCCGATGGGCTGGAGGTGATCTCGCGGAGGCGCCTCACCTACCGCGACACCGACCTCGAGGAGATGGACCTGCCGGGGCTTCTCGCGCGGAAGCCCGAGTTGGCGTTGATAGACGAGCTGGCGCACACCAACGCGGCGGGTGCCGAGCACAAGAAGCGCTACGAAGACGTGCGCGAGGTTCTCGCGGCCGGCATCGACGTCTTCTCCACGGTCAACGTCCAGCACCTGGAGTCGCTAAACGACCAGGTCGCCGAGCTGACCGGGACGCGGGTGCGCGAGACGATCCCCGACGCGGTTCTCGGTGAAGCCGACGAAGTGGTGCTGGTCGACCTCACTCCAGAGGCGCTGATCGGGCGCCTGCGGGCGGGGAAGGTTTATCCCGGCGAGAACATCGAGGCGGCGCTCGGCAACTTCTTCACCGTCGAGAACCTGCTGGCCCTACGCGAGGTGGCGCTTCGCCAGGTCGCCGAGGGCGTGGAGGCGAAACGGCTCGTGATCGAGGAGCCGCTAGGCACCCGAGAGGAGTGCGTTGGCTCCGAGGCGCCGAAGGCGGTCGCCGAGCGCCTGCTGGCACTTGTTCGACCGCAGCCGAGCTCTCAGCGGCTGGTTCGGCGTGCATGGCGATCGGCACAGCGGCTGGGGGCGCCGCTCGAGCTGCTCTGGGTTAAGCCTCCGACGCAGGCCATCGACGGCGAGGTCGAGCGGCAGGTGACGGCGCTGCGCCACCTCGCCTCGGTGCTCGGCGTCACCTTCTTGGTCGAGGAGAGCGACGACCTTGTCCACGGAGTCGCGCGGGTCGCTCGCGAGCGCGGCACCACCTACATCATGGTTGGCGAGTCGCTGCCACGCCGCGGCTTCGCCCGACTCCGTGAGCCGCTGCCGCAGCGGCTAATGAACGCGACGCCGCCGGGAGTGGACGTGCGGATCGTCTCCCATCGCGGCCACAAGGAGGAGCCATGACCGTAGAGCACCTGCTGATCGGCGTGGCCCTCGTTCTCGGGATTCTCGCCGGCTACCTGATCGCTCGCACGAGAAAAGACCACAGCACCGAGCGCCCGCAGGCCGTTCACCAAATCCTCCTACCCTTCACCGGAACCGAAATTTCTCGCCGCGCGGTGGACGCGGCCCTCCGCCTCGCCCGCGCCGAGGATGCGACTCTGATGCCCGCCTACCTAGCGACCGTCCCGAAACAGCTTCCGCTGGACTGCGCGATCCCTACGGAGGCGGCCAGGGCGATGCCGATGCTGGAGGCGATCGAACAGCGGGCGACCGGGCAGGGGGTCGCGGTCGACGCGCGGGTCGAAAGGGGCCGCTCCTACCGCCACGCGCTCGCCCGGCTCTTGGATAACGAGAGCTTCGATCGGGTTGTCGTCCCGGCCACGGCCGAGTCACGCGCCGGCCTCAGCGGCGAGGATCTCGTGTGGCTGCTGGAGAAGGCACCAACGGAGGTGGTGATTCTGCGGCCCGGCCCCGAAGACGATGCATTTGTCAGCGCAAACGGCACCGCTCCCGTCCCCTGATCTCCTTCTTAGTCGAGGCTTCTGCTTCGTCGTTCAGGTCAGACTCCAGCTTCCCGCGCCTCACGCTCGCGCTCTTGACGTTCCTCCTCCTCCTTGCGTCTCCGCTCGTCCTCCGCCTCGGCTTCGCCGATCAGTTGCCTCTCGCGAGTCGCGTGAAACCCCGCGTAGAACCCCACACAGACGGCTGCGGCGATTAAAGCCATGCCGAGGGCGGCCAGTAATCGGCTGGTCCCGGTCTCGCTGGAGACGCCGCCGATATCGAGCGAGTAGCCGACGGCCTGCAGGAAGAAACCGCCTGCCAGATAGGCCACGCCGAACTCGGCGTCGACCCGGTTGCGGCAGCGATCCCTCGCCGTCTCCGGGTTGCCTCCCCAGAGCGTTGCCGAGATATCCGAGATCGTTGCCGGCGAGATCAGCAGCCCCTTCGCCAGCAGGATCGCTCCGGTGATATCGAGCGCGAGCCCAACGATGAATAGGTCCGTCAGCGAGAGGTAGTCCAAGCCGCTGCCGAGCCTAGGACGAGGTTCGGATACGTGCCGGCAGCGTAGGCGACCGCATTTTCCCTCCTGAGTTGACGGGGGTCGCTCCGAGCCTGGCAGGGGCAGTGAGGCGCTTCACCTCGTAAGGCAGCTCCCGCGCGTCCACTTATCGCGCCTCCCTGTCCCCTGCCGGACGGCTCCGCGACCCCCGTTAACGAGTCAGGAGGACACGATGGACGCTTCATTCGACCACCACAGCCCACTTCGGGAGATCGTGCCGGGCCGCTTCACTCGGGTCTCGGTTCAGACCCCTGCCGGCGAGATCGAAGCGAGGTTGAGCGAGCGCGGGAACTGGGAGCTGCGGGTTCGGCGCGACCAGGAGACGAACTGGCGGCTGGCCTGCACCGGCGACCTCGACTGCGGGATCGTCACGGCTCAGCCTGTCGCGGCCGTGCAGGAGGAGGTCATCAACCTCGGCGCGCTGATGGTCGACCCCGCCGGCCGTCGAGTCACCGTCGCCGAGAGGGACGTCGAGCTCTCTCGCAAGGAGTTCGGGCTCCTGCTCGTCCTGGCCGCGCAGCCGGATCGGGTCTTCTCGAAGGAGGAGCTGCTGGCGACGGTTTGGGGGCACACCGGAACCACCCACACCCGGACCCTCGACAGCCACGCGAGCAGATTGCGGCGACGGCTGAGGGCGGCCGGGGCGCCGGGTCTCGTCGTCAACACGCGAGGCGTCGGCTATCGGCTCAGGGACCGCCCCGACCTCGTTGCCCTGCCGGCGCTGGGTCCTGCGAGCAAAGTCGCATAGGCACCTCGCTCGTTGCCGGGAGTCGGTCTGAGCCTGGCAGCGGCCGGCCTCACGTCAAGGCCCGCTTCGCGGACCTCGCTAGCGCGCCCTCCGGGTGACATGACGCCTTACCCGCTGCCGGGCGGCTCACGACTCCCACCAACGAGCCAAGGAGGTGCGCGATGAGCGCCACGGCAATCCAGTCCCAACCCGCACAGCTTCACGAACTCGGCCGGTACAGCCTCACCGAGGAGGAGCGTGTCCTCGTCGGTCGACGCATCGACGGCGAGGTCTTCGTCTACGACTACCCGCGCGACGGCCACGGCCGCGGCTTCTTCGTCGAGTCGGGCTTCGAGTCCAAAGCCGAGCTGGCGGTGCTGCTCGCCGACTACCGGCGTGAGGCCGCACGGTTGGGCACCTGCCCGATGAGCCGCGAGGCGATCGAGCGGAGCTTTCAGCTTGCCGCCCTCGCGTGAGCCGGCGACCGCCCCCAGGATCGCACGCATTCGCGTGCGGGGGCGGGCGCACCGGCTCCCGCATCGGGCGGGAGCGAGCACCAGAAGGAGACAGCAATGGCTACCGCAATGCCCCTGATGATCCCGGTCGACAAGATCGTGGTCCAAGAGGGCCACAACGCTCGCAAGAGCTTCGATCCGAAAGCCCTCAAAAGGCTCGGGAAAAGCATCTCCGCCAACGACCTGATCGAGCCGCTGAGCGTCAGGCCGATCGACGGCGGCATGTTCATGCTCCTTGCCGGCGAGCGTCGCCTCCGCGCGGCAAAGCTCGAAGGCATCAAGGAGCTGCCGGGCCACATCAACACCAAAGGCAACGCTCGAACCATCGCCCTCGTGGAGAACATCCAGCGGGAGCAGCTGAACAAGGTCGAGGAGGCCGAAGGGGTCGAGGAGCTGGCGAAGGAGCTGAAGCTGACCACGAACAAGGCCATCGCCGAGGAGATCGGCATGTCCGACAAGTGGGTCAGTGTCCGCCGCCGGATCCTCGCCCTCCCCAAGAAGGTGCAGGACGCGATCGCCCGGGATGCCGTTCCGATCGAGGGCGTCTCGCTCTTGAAGAAGGCCGCTGACGCCTCACCTCGCATCGCCGAGTGCGTCTGCGAGGTCTTCGAGGGAGACGAGGCGTACACCGATTTCGTCCGCGACTTCAGCGACATGCTGACCGCCGTGGCCGATGGGGCGGTCGACGACCCCCCGACCATGATCGACCCCGCTCACATCAGGTTCAGCGAGGTCTTCGACAAAGCCCAGGAGCGGGACAAGTTCGCGGCTCGCTACCGCGCTGCGGTCCCGACCCACGTCTCCGGTCCCCAAGGCGACCCGAGCATCTCGCTCGGCGAGGCCGAAATGACCGTGGCGCGGGCGGGAAAGGTCCTCCTCGAGCACAAGGACGAAAGCGGCTCCTACAGCTACACGACCACCTTCCTCGTCGACAAGACCTGGGGCAAGGATCTCGTCGTGTCCGCGATCGAGCGGGCCGAGAAAGAGAAGAAACGGCGCGAGAAGGAGGAGAAAAAACGTGCCAAAGAAGCCGGCGATTCGTCGGACAACGGCAACGCCCCGTCGAACGCGAAAGACGAGAGCGAGTGGGCGAAGAAACGGGAGGCTGCCAAGAAGGCGACCGAAGAACGGCGTGAGGCCGCGGCCGCATTCAACGACCGGCTCGGCCATGCGCTGATGAAACACCGGACGGTCGAGGCCCGAAAGAAGTTCGGCCTGTCGCGGGCGAAGGCGGCAGCAATAGCCCTCGTTCGCCACGATCGCGAACTGGCCGCCGCCGGGCTCCGCCTGGTCCTGCCGCAGCTGCAGCAGGGGCAGATCGAGAACGACGGAGACGAGACCAAGACCGGCAAAGTCACCTACGCCACGACCACTCAGGCGATGGAGTTCCTGGTCGGGAAGATCGAGGACTGCAAGTCGATCTCCGAGGTCGGCGAGTGGGTTGCCCTCGCTCAGATCGCCGCCGCCCTCGCCGATGAGGATGCGGTCAAACCGGGCGAAGGCGGGACTTACCGTCACGACCCGGCAGAGGCCCAGGTGAAGGAGCTGCTGGCCGAGGAGATCAAGGCGGTCAAGCCGCGTCGCTCTCCCAAGCAGAGGAAGGAGGAGAAGGAGACCGCGACCGTCTAGGCCGGGGGCAAGGGGTCGGGGCTTGTGGATTGGTCCCGGCCCCGACGCCTAGCAGACCTCCTCCGGCCCGGGCTGCGCCCGACCTCCCCCGGCCTGCTCTGGCTGGGCCATGACCAATCCACAGCCACACTCCAGCAACCCGCCTACCACTAGACAGATCAGTTATCTCCGCGACCTCGCGGTCAGCCGCGGGCAGTCCTTCGCCTACCCCTCGACGTTCGACGACGCAGATCGCGAAATCAAGCGACTGCGGAAAGTGAAGCGAACCAGCGGCGCGGACCGGCGTCGTGAGTCACGAGGGGTCAGCGCAGCCCTGGCCCGAGGCGGCGATGCCGCCAGCGTCCGAGACCACGAGGTCGGCGGCTACGGCTCCAACTGTCGGTGGTTGCATCAGACGCAAGACTGAGCGACCGCAAGAAGCGTAAACCCTGTCGGATGGCAGATCGACGAAACAGCGCATCTTCGGGGGAATTCCCCCGAAGATGCGGAATCCTCGCCACGCAGGCCTACGCTCATTGCATCGGATGCGATCTACTCGCAACCGATGCAGAGCCTTCTGAGCCCCGACGGGGTCTACTCGCCCGATGATGTCGACTTCGCCCTGGCACGCGTCGAATAGGTGCGACGCCAGTGGCCGGCGGAATCGTTCCTCATGGCTCCATGATGGGCCTGAGCGTTCTGCGCCGGCTAGGTCCGGCCGAGCTTCAACAGGAAGCGCCACTCGGTGCCAAGAAGCAGAAGCGTGCGCCAGATCCCGAGCTGGCGGGCCAGCTCGATCGAGTCGGTCGATCCCCAGTCCTCGGCGATCAAGCCGTCCTCGAAGCGGCTGAGGGTGTTCCCGGTGAGCGTGACCGCCCGACCTCGGTTAGTCCCGGTCAGTGTCCAGTGCGTCGCCACGTAGTTACCCTCGGAGACGGTCTTGTTGACGACGAATCGCAGGTCCGCGAACAGACGCCTATAGAGGGCGACCGATTCCCTGGCCCCATCGAAGCCGTGGAACTCCATCGCGTTGACGTGATCGTGGAAGTCGGGGCGGTAGAACTCCTCCATCCGGTCGAGCCCGCCGGGGCAGACGACTTCGATCGCTTCCTTTGCCTTCTCCGCATTCGATCGCATCGGCCAACCCTAGAGCGAATTCCTGACGCTTCCTAAGCGCAGCAGTCCTCATCGCAGGCATCGGCGAAGCCGGCGCCGTCGAGAGGCGAGCTGACGCAGCAGCCCTCCCCGCGCCAGGCGTCGACACCCTCGCGGACCGCGACGGCGGCAATCAGGAGGCCGACCGCCGGGTCGAGCCACCAGGCGCCGAGGATCGCGTTGCCGAGAAGGCCGATCAGGAGCGCGCCGGCGAGATAGGCGCAGAGCATGTTCTGGCGACCCTCGCCCTTGGTCGCGGCCGAGCCGATCTGATCGGCCAGTCGTTCCTTGGCGATACCGAGCATCGGCATGAAGACGATCGAACCGACCGCGAGGGCGATGCCGAGGACGCTGACACCCGCGTGATCGCCGTCGATCAGCACCCGCACCGACTCGACCCCTACATAAGGGGCGAGGAGGAAGAACTGGATCGCGACGAGCTTCTGGGCGCGCTGCTCGGCTCCGTGGGAGAAGACCCGGTCACCGCTGAAGCGCCAGATGATGATCACGCTGGCGACGCCCTCGATCACCGAGTCGAGGCCGAAGCCGACCAGGGCGATCGAGGAGGCGACGATGCCGGCGGTGATCGCCACGGCGCCCTCGATCGTCATCCAGCCGAGCGAGAGCCAGGAGAGCAGGCGGACCCGTCGGGCCAGCTGCTCGTAGCGCTCACGCGAGATCCTCGCCGCGGGTGGTGAGGCCGGGGCGCGAGCCGCGGGCTGCAGGATCGGCAGCTCGACCGGGGTCATGGTGCCGCCGCCTCCCGGGCGGCGACCGCGGCGAGGAGCGCCCGCCCGCCCGCGGTCAACTCGTAAATCACCATCTTGCCGTCACGCTCGGAGCGCGCCAGGCCGGCACCCTTCAGCAGTCGGACGTGGTGGGAGACCAGCCGCTCGTCGCGGCCGACGATCCAGGAGAGGTCGCAGACACAGGCCGATCCGGTGGCGTCGAGCGCGAGCGCGACGGCGAGTCGCGTTGGATCGCCGAGCGCCTTCGCCGCGGCCGCCAACTCCTCCAGATCGCCTGGCGCCGGCAGCTCCTTCCGCGCCCGCTCGGCCTTCGGCAGGTCGAGGCAGAGGAGATCGCAGGTGTCGGGGTTCTTCGCCACGCCCGAGATTCTACAAACGTTCGTATGTTCATGCGAATGATCTGAGGCGGCGCCCCGACTGAGAAGTCGACAAGATCAGTCAAGAAGGCCGTAGTCTCGCTCGATGCTCAGCGACACCTTGCTCGGCGCCGCCCTCGCCTTCGTGATCGCGACCGTGACGACGCCGGTCGGGGTCTCCGGCGCCGTCTTCCTGATCCCGGTCCAGATCAGCCTCCTGCACACCCCGAGCCCGGCGCTGACGCCGACCAACCTTCTCTACAACCTGATCGCGATCCCCGGGGCGCTGATCCGCTTCCACCGGGAGCGCAGGCTGGTCGGTCCGCTGACCCGGCTGCTCGTCCTCGGCACTCTGCCGGGCGTCGTCCCCGGCGCGGTGATCCGGGTAGAGCTCCTCAGCGGCGGGCAGGCCTTCCTCCTGATCGTCGCGGCGGTCCTTCTGCCGCTCGGCGCCTGGCTTGCCTTCGGTCGTCCGCCGACCCGGGCGGACGCCCCCGACCGCGATCGCCGTCGCCAGATCGTTGCCCTCTCACTGGTGGTCGGCACGGTGGGCGGCATCTACGGGATCGGCGGCGGCTCGATCCTCGGGCCGATCTTGGTCGGCTTCGGCTTCTCGGTCCTCGAGGTCGCTCCGGCAGCGCTGGCGGCGACTTTCTCACCTCGATCGCCGGCGTCCTCACCTACGCGGTGCTAAGCCTCGGCGGCAACGGCGACATCGCTCCAGACTGGGCGGTCGGCATCGGCATGGGCCTCGGCGGTCTCGCGGGTGCGAACCTAGGGGTCCGGCTGCAGCACCGACTGCCGGAGCAGACGCTCAGGCGAGGCCTCGGTCTGTTGGCCTTCGCGCTGGGCTGCCGCTACGTCCTGCAGTTCCTGGCCTGAGGCGGCGCTGGCGGCGCGGCGTTCCGGTCGGCCCCTCGAGCCTCGCAGATGGCCGCCGGGCCTTCGAGCCCTCTGGGCCCGCCCTCGCTGACGCTCGGGCTTCTCCGGCCCGGCGGCCATCTGCGAGGCTCGAGGGGCCATGACCTTCACGCCGACCAGTACCGCGAACCGTTCCGGCGCCTATTCCGGCGCAACGAATATCCGCACATCGTCAGCTAGCGCTCACTGGAGGCAACGGTCCTGACAACGCCTCCCGATGGCGGGCAACCCCTCCTGACTGTGGCACGGCTTCGCCGCGCTTTGGGTCGGGGATCGCCCGCCATCGGGGCGGGCAACCATGAACGGAGGAAGACAATGGCCCATGCCGGCGCTTGTCCCAACTGCCTTCGGCGGTCCTGGCTGCTCAGTCTGATCGCCCCCTACATCGAGAATGCGCTCGACCCCGCGAAAGGCGAGCTGCCCTTCGACCTCCTGCGCCTCGACAACGGCGCTCTCGTAGAGGCCGTCGCTCCCAAGGTCGCTTCGTCGGTGCTCGCGCGGATCGGCGCTCTCCGTGAGAGCCACTTCTCCGACGCGCTCCGCCTCGCCGATGCCTGGGCGACTTGCCGTCACGATCCCTTCTACCCGGCGTCACTTCACGAGCTACCGGCTGCTCCGAGCGCGCTCATTGGCCTCGGCGACCCTCGCCTCCTAGTGGGCTTCGACTGGAGCGAGACGGTGACGGTCGTCGGTGCCCGTCGCGCCACCAGCTACGGACGTGAGATGGGCCGAGCTCTCGGTGCGGACCTGGCCGCCAGCGACGTCACCGTCGTCAGCGGCATGGACTTCGGTATCGACTCCTGTGCCCTGCGCGGCGCCGTCGACCACGCCGGACGCACCATCGCTGTCCTTCCCTGCAGCGCCGACGTTGCCTACCCCGCTTCCATGCGCTCGCTCTGGCGGAGGATCAAGGAGACCGGGTTAGTGATCTCGGAGTTCGCGCCTGAGACCGGACCCTGGCATTGGAGCATTTCGGCCCGCAACCGGATCATGGCGGCCCTCGCCGGGGTCACGGTAGTCGTCGAGGCTCGGAAGGATTCCGGCTCGCTGGTGACGGCGAAGGAGGCGCGGTCTCTCGGCAACGAGGTCGGAGCGGTGCCGGGGCCCGCCACCTCGGTCGGCTCCGTCGGTACCAACGCACTCCTCGCCAACGGCGCCCAGGTCGTTCGCGGCGCCGAGGACGTGCTGCTCATGCTCCGCGGCGGAGGCGTCGTCACCGAGGACCCGCCGGAGCGGGCCGCTGGCCCCACGGACCACCGCCGCTAGGCGCACATCGCCATCGCCAACGCTGGCAAGCGACCCCTCCCGATGCTGGCACGGCTTCGCCGTGCATCGGATTCGGGGATCGCCCGCCAGCGGGGCGGGCTTGGGAAAGGAGATCGTCATGGCAAAGAGAAAACGCCGAGCGCTCACCGAGGAGGAGCGTGCCGAGAAGCGAACCGCCGAGCGCGAGCTGATCGAAACGGCGATTGCGCAACTGCGCTCCAGTGAGGGCTGGCAGACCTGGCTCCGCGTTCGCCGCCACTTCCACTCCTACAGCTTCCGCAATCAAGTCTTGATCGCGTTACAGCATCCCGGCGCGACGCGGGTCGCCGGCTTCCGCCGCTGGCTCGATCTCGGCTACGCCGTTCGCAAAGGTGAGCGCGGCATCAGCATCTTGGCTCCCTGCCCGCCGTCCAAGAAGAAGCTGCGGGAATGGCGCGAAGCCGGAGCGAACCCGGACGACAAGCCGCGCACCTTTTTCCGCCTGGTCAAAGTCTTCGACCGCTCCCAGGTCTACCCGCTGCCATATGACCCCCGCGGGGTCGTCGACCTCGAGCCGCCGACGATCTTCCAGCCGATTGAGGGCGCCAGCCTGGCGCGCTTCCTGCTGCCGCTCCAAGCCTTCGCGGCCTCGATCGGCTACTCGTTCGTGGTCGAGCCCACGCCCCCGGGCGTCAACGGCTACTGCTCGCCGCCCGACCACAAGATCGCCGTCCAGCCCGTCAGCGAGCGCTACTCGCCCAACGCGCAGCTGAAGACCGGAGTCCACGAGGTCAGCCACGCGCTCCTGCACGTCGACAACGGCGAGGACGACCCCAAGCTCCGCCGTGACGAGGAGGAGGTGGTCGTGGAGTGCGTCGCCTACTCCATCTGCTCCAGCCTCGGCTTCGACACCTCGGGTTTTTCCGTTCCGTACATGGCAAGCTGGGGGAACGGCGAGGAGATCGGGCGGTACGGCGAGCTGATCGACCGCCTCGCGACCCGCATCGAGGACGCGCTGCTTCCCGATCAGTCCAACAGCTCCTCAGTCGAATCGTCACCCGAGCCGATCGCCGCGTGATGAGGATCGTTCTCTCCTACGGACTCGGAGTCGACAGCACCGCTCTGCTCCTGCGATGGCTCGAAGAACCGCGTTCCCGCAACTTCGACCTCGCCGACCTCCTCGTCGTCACCGCCATGACCGGCGACGAGTGGCCGCGCACCGGAGTCCTCGTTGAGCAGCACGTCCTCTCGCGACTGCGGGAGGCTGGGATCCGCTTCGCCCAAGTCGCCCGCGCCGGTCCCAGCACCAGGGACGGCATCGTCGTCCTCAGCGACACCGCATCGCCGGAACGCCTCCACCTCGCGGGCGCCTACAAGCTGTCCGACGAACTGATCGCAGCGGGGACGATTCCGCAAGCTGGCGGCAACCGCCTCTGCTCGATCAAGTCGAAGGGCGACGTCATCGACGCCTACCTTGAACGGCACGCACCGGAGGCAACCCGCCACGCCTTCGGCTACGCGGCCGAGGAGACGGGCCGCGCCCGGCGGTGCGCCGAACACATGCCCGAGCCCGGCCGCCTGGTCTTTGGCTTCGGAGCCGGCGAGCAGTCGCGGGCCGAGCGCGCGGCCAAGTACGAAACGACGCACCGCCGCCCGGAGTTCCCATTGATCGAGTGGGGGTGGGACCGCGACTCCTGCAGCCGCTACATCGAGAAGATCACCGGCGTCGCTGACTGGCCGAAGTCGGCCTGTGTCTACTGCCCGTTCGCGCTCACTAGCCGCTCAGGCCGCGAGCGGACCATCCCCCGTTTCGACACCAGGCCCGAGAGCGCCTATGAAGCTCTGATGCTCGAGAGGCGGTCGCTCTGCCTAAATCCGAGGGGAGGTCTGATCGCCGGCAAGCGGCTCGACAAACTCATCGCGGCCGAGCGGCCGGCCATCGCGGAGGAGTTCGAGCGCCGTCTCGCCGAGGCTCCGCATTCGGTCTACGAGGTTCGACGCCTCTGGCTGCCGAGGTCCGACAACCCCGAGAAGGTGGGCTCCGTCTATCGGGACCTCCGGGTCGTCGACGGAGGCACCCGCCAGCGTTGCGAGAGCTTGGTTCGCGCCAAGAGCCACGTCGACCGTGGCGACGGAATCGAGCGCGTCTACCTTCTTCGTCGGGAAGAGAGCTTGCCCACCCGCGAGCATTTCGTAGTCGCCGGACCTGCCGGAGCGAGGCCGAAGGCGCGGCCGATCTTCGCCACAGCCTGGGAGGAACTTGACCGCGAGCAGCTGAGCCTCTTGGCACCGGCATGAGTCAGGTTCCGAGACAGCGACAGTAAGGATCGGGCTGACTTTCAGGTCCCCCTGTGAGAGGCAGTCCAATTTCCTCACGCCAGGGTGGCACGCGCCGCCCGCGCTTCAACCCCCACAAGGGGGGTTCCCCTCACCTCCGACATTCGTCTCCGGCTCGGTTCCGCGCGTTCGGTCGCGCGCCCTACCTGGGCTCGTCAATCGAACCACCTCTCAAAGGAGGCCCCGAAATGCAAGGCATCAACGTCGTAGTCCTCAGCGGAAACCTGACCCGCGATCCGCAGCAGCGACCCACCCAGGGCGACAACAAAGTCACCAACCTCCGCTTGGCGGTGAACGGCCGGCGCAAAAACGGCAACGGCGAGTGGGTCGACAAGCCCAACTACTTCAACGTCAGCGTCTGGGGCAAGCAGGGCGAGCGCTGCTACGAGTACCTGAAGAAAGGTCGCGCGATCACCGTCGAAGGCCGCCTCGACTGGAAGGAGCAGGGCGAGGGGGACGACCACCGCGAGTACGTCCAGGTGGTCGCCAACGTGGTCCAGTTCGGCGGCAAACCGAACGGGAACGGGAACGGCAACGGCAACGGGAACGGCGAGAGCCAGCAGGAGCTGAGCGAGGAGCAGAAGAAGGAGGGCGGCGAAGACGACATCCCGTTCTAGGCGGTCCTGATCCGGGGGCGTCCACCGCGAAGGTGGGCGCCCTTTTTTTGTGCCTCGCCGCCCGGGCTTCCCGCCCCGAAAACTTAATCCGCCAGGGGGGACAACTTTCGCCCCCGCCGACTTAGCGCCCTTGACAATCCAAATGCGCCCTGGGGCGGCGCGGACACGCCAACCCCAGGACGACTTCACAGGAGGTGTGAGCTCCCATGCACGACGACGATAACCCGCGGCGCTGGGTCACGAACAGCGAGGAAGATGACCGCGACCAAGAGGCGATCCTGGCGCTAGTGATCGACGGGCATCCGACCCAGCTGACGTTCGCCGAGCTGACGCTGATGATGGTCGGCCCCAACCCGGACCACCAGGGCGCCGACGCAATCGAGCGAGGCGTCCGCGACTTGGTCGGAACCGGCCTGCTGCATCGCAGCGGCGACACGATCCGCCCGACCGTGGCTGCGCTGCGCTTCCACGACCTCCTCATCGAACGCTGAGGGCCTGAGCGGCAGCGGCTTCTCGGGCGTCGGGACACCGCCTCACGGCGGCCATACCTCCTGTCTCGGCTCCCGGCAAGCCGCTGCCGCCCCTCTTGCGGGGGGGACAATCTGCGCTCCCCTCGACTTCACCCCCGACACTGTTCAAATCGGCCTGGCCCGGGGGCCGGCCGCAAGGGGGTTTGCCATGAGTGATGAAACGTTTCGGGTCGGCGACTGTCTGCCTGCCGGTTTTCCTGCAGACGACGAGACCGCGCAGGTCCTAGTCCTCGCCGTCCTCGCCTCGATCCACCCGGAGGGGATGGCGATCGTCGACCTCGCCCGCGAGCTGAACGATGGAGGCGACGGTTGGGTCGAGCGAGCCGTCCGCGACCTCGCCGTCGCCAACCTCGTCCGGCGGGAGGACGGAAGGGCCTTCGCCACCTTTCCGTTCGGTCGCTTCCACTCTCCGATTTGGGCGGCAACTTTGTAAGAGTTCGACGGCGGCCGGCATCGCGGCGTCCCCGGCGACCGCCTCGCCGCTCGGCCCAGCGCCCCGGTCGCTCCGCTCCCTCTGCCCTCGCTGCGCTCGGGCGGCGCGGGCCTTGCGGCGTCGGCGTCGAAGCAGCCGCCAACTGACGCCGGCCGTCAGCTGCAGGGCTCGCCGACTCGGCCTCGCGCCCTCGGTCGCTCCGCGACCTCCCCTCGCTCCGCTCGGGGGCGCTCGCCTCGCCGGCATCGCGGCGTCCCCGGCGACTGCCTCGCCGCTCGGCCCAGCGCCCCGGTCGCTCCGCTCCCTCTGCCCTCGCTGCGCTCGGGCGGCGCGGGCCTTGCGGCGTCGGCGTCGAAGCAGCCCACCCGACGATCCCGACGGCGATCGAGCCAGCTTTAGAAGCCTCTACTCAGAGACGAGCTAAGCAGCCATCTAGAAGACACCCGACCGAAGCCGAAGCCCAATGCTAGAGGCACCTGAAAGGTCGAAACAGCAGGTAACACGAAGCGAATCAGCAACCTGTCCCAGCGTCCCCCTAACACCAACCTCACAGCCCGACACACTACGAACCCTCCGGTTCGTCCCGATGCAACCGGGCCGCGCGGTGGACAACAGGGGCGATGGTGGGAGTCTCGAAAATCGGCCGCGGGAACGCGAATTACTGGATCGAAGCGGTCGCCGAAGGCGGCGACGACTACTACACGAAGCCCGGCGAGGCACCCGGCGAGTGGATGGGCGAGCTAGCGGCGGAGCTCGGGCTCTCCGGCGAGGTCGACCGCGAGGCATATGCCGCCGTCCTCGCCGGCAAGCACCCCGTCACCGGCGACGTCCTCGTCGACCGCCCCAAGCCCCGCAAGTTCATCGACGCCGAAGGACGCAAGCGCACCCTTGAGCCGATCCTCGGCTACGACATTCGTTTCGCCGCTCCAAAGTCGGTCTCCATCCTCTACGCGATCGGCTCGCCCGAGGTCCGGGCAGCCGTCCTCCGCGCCCACGACCATGCCGTCGCCGATGCGGTCGGCTACCTCGAGAGGACCGCCTGCTTCGTCCAGCGCGGCAAGGGCGGCGTCGTGATCGAGCCCGGGTCGGGCTTCCTCTCGATGGCCTTCCGTCACGGCTCCTCGCGGGCCGGCGACATGGCACTTCACACCCACCTCGTCACCGCCAACATGACCCGCGCCGCGACGGATGGCCGCTGGCTCAGCCTCGCGAACCCGAGGCGTCAGTCTCCGCTTCTGCGGGAGGCGAAGGCAGCCGGCTACGTCTACCAGGCCGCGCTTCGCGCACACATGACCCGCGAAGTCGGGGCGGAGTGGCAGCAGGTCGTCAACGGCTATGCCGACCTCGCCGGCATCGGCCGGCCGGTGATCGACCACTTCTCGCAACGGCGGGCCGAGATCGTCGCGGCGATGGCCGAGCGGGGAACCAGCTCGGCAGCCGCCGCCGAAGTCGCCGCCTACCGCACCCGCGATGCCAAGGACTATTCCGTCAACCGCGACACCCAACGCCAGGAGTGGATTTCCCGAGCGGCCGAGTTCGATCTCACTCCCGACTCCATTGACCGGCTGCTTGCTCGCGCTCGGCCCCGAGAGCCGCAGCCGATCAACGCCGACCACCTCAGCCGCGCCATCGCCGACCTTGAGGCTCACCATTCCCACTTCGACCGCCGCGATCTTTTGTCTGCGGTAGGGAACCAGCTTCGCGAAGGCGCCGATGCCGTCGCCCTGGAGGTTGCTGTCCGCGCGATGATCGACAGCGACCACCTGATCGAGGTCCACCGGGGAGCCGGACCCCTCGACGCCACCTACTACACGACCCCCCGTCTGTGGGAGCTGGAGCAGCGCTTCATGGCGACGGCGAGGAAGGGCGAGACGGCGGACGCGGCCGTGGTCGACGGCGCGACGCTGGCGGCCGTTCTCGATCGCCACCGCTACCTGAGCGACCAACAGGTCGAGATGGTGAGCAGGCTCACGACCGGAGGCGAGCGCGTGATCGCGGTCGCCGCCCTGCCGGGGACGGGGAAGACGACCGCGCTCGCCGCCGCGCAAGAGGCGTGGGCCGCGGCCGGGATCCGCGGGGTCGGGGTTGCCACCGCCCGCAGCGCGTCGGGCGAGCTCTCCGATGCCGGCGTTCCCGCGACCTCCGTCACCCATTTCCTGATCCAGACCGGCGAGCTAGCCGAGCGCGGCATTGCACCCCTGCCGCGGGGGACGGTGATCGTCGTCGACGAGTCCTCGACCACCCCGACGCCGGACATGGCCGCGCTCGCCGACCTTGCCGAGGGATGCGACGGCAAGCTCGTCCTGATCGGCGACCCGCGTCAGATCGGTGCGGTCGGTCCCGGTGGCCTCTACGGCAATCTGACCAATGAGATCGAACCGGTGGTGCTGACGCAGGTTCGGCGCCAGCGTGATCCAGTCGACCGCGAGATCGTCGAACTCGCCCACGAAGGACGAGGGTCAGACGCGCTCGACGTGCTTCGCGCTCACGATCGCCTCGTGATCGCCGACACGCTCCCCGAGGTCTTCGACGCCCAGGTGCTCGACTGGCACAAGCGTTATGCCGCCGGCGAGGACGCGGTGATGATCGCGCGTCGCACCCGCGACGTCGCCGAGCTGAACGAACGCGCTCGCGAGTTGCTTTCCTCGCAAGGGGCGCTCGGCAAAGACACCTTGATCGTCGGCGGGCATCCCTTCTCCATAGGTGATCGCGTCGTCACCAGGATCAACACGCCGGAGGTCTCGAACCGCGAGCGCTGGGAGGTGGTCGGCGTCGACCAGGCAAAGCACCACCTCTACCTCCAGCGTCTCGGCGTCGAGGGGGAGGGGGTCCGGCTCGACCGCCGCTACCTGGAGAAAAGGACGCCTTCGCGCGAGCCAGCTATCCAGCACGCCTACGCGCTCACCACTTACAGCACCGAGTCCAAGACCTTCGACTCCGCCTTCGCCCTTCTCGACTCCGGCATCAGCCGCGAGGACTTCACCGTCGCCATCTCGCGCTCCTCGGGGCCGACCACCGCCTACGGAGTCGCCGCGTCGGAGCTGACCGATGCCGACATTGGCCCCGGTAGACGCGAGGTTGAGGACGCAGCACACGATCTGCGAGTCGGGGCCGAGCGAGCCGCGGGCGAGTACGCCGCGATCGAGGTTGGTCCCCGGAAGCGAATCGAGGCGATGGCACCGCTCGACCTAGCGGCCCGACGCGCCGAGCTTGAGCGTCGGCTCGCCACCGCCACCGAACGGACCCCGGCCGAGCAGCGGCTTGCCGACCTCGAGCAGCGGATCGCGGCAGCGGAAGATCGCTTTGCCGGCATTGGCGACGATCAAACCCGTCAGCTCGCATCTACGCAGCTACGTCGTCTCGAGACCGAGCGGGACGGTCTCACCGTTGACGTCGCCACCGAGGCCTCGCGCCGCTCGCAGCTGACCGGCAGCGAGCGGGCCGAGTTGGCATTGATCGAGGACCGCCTTGTTGATCTTCGCCGCCGAGCAGTGGCCGCCGAGCGCTCGCAGCCGAGTCCGATGATCGTTGAGACCCTTGGCCCTCGCCCCAAGGACCCCTTGCACGCCTCGCTTTGGAACAACGGCGTCGACGCCATCTACGGCTACCGCCAGCGCTACGGGATCGCCGCGACCGGCAAAGACCCGCTTGGCGGCAAGCCGCGAGACGCCGCGCAGCGGCGCCACCATCGCGAAACGCAGCTGCGGATCGCGCGGGTGCAAAAGCAGCTCGGAAAACAGCGTGCCCGCAGCGCCACCCGAGCCATGCGGATCGCCCGCTGAACTAGTTAATAGCTCACAGCGGCGGGAAGGCCACGCCGCCCGATGGTCGCACGCTGCGCGTGCGTGGGGGCGGCTCTCATGGCCTCCCCGCCACAGAGCCGCAGAACCGCAACGGAGCAGCGCAAGGATGCTCTGGACCAACTGCTTCGCTCCCGGCGAAACACGCTCATGCGCCAGGCGCGTTCTCACTCGCGTCGCCCCGAGGACGCCGACGACGCGCTCAGCGATGCCTGTATCCAGTTCCTTCGCTTCTACGACGGTCCCGCCGGAATGGACGCCCTGCGCTGGATGATGCTGGTGGTCAAGCGCTGCGCCTGGGCGATTCGGCGCCAGGCGGTGACGCGCGAGTCCCGCTACCTCCTCGCCCTGCGTGACGACAACGGGGAGTCGACGGAGGTGGTCGTTCCCGACGACCGCATCGGCCCCGACGAGCTGGTCGAACGCGCCGAGGAAACCGCGCAGCTGCTAGTGCTGATCGAGCAGTTGAAGCCCGACGAGCGAACCGCCTTGATCCTCCTCGGCCTCGGCTGCAGCTACGCCGAGATCTGCGAGCTTCGCGGTTGGAGCCGGACGAAGCTGCACCGCTGTCTGACCGAGGGCCGGGCACGAGTGAGGGAATTGCTCCAAGGGGGGGACAGTTTCTGATGCCCGCGCCTTTGCCCTACATGGACGAGATAGGGCAGATCGACTTCAACGATGCGCTGGCCCGCCTCCAAGGCCTGATCGGCGTCCGGGTCAAAGCCACGGTCAACTTCTACAACCAGTTCTTCGGCTGCGGGATGCAGGGCGAGCTGGACCGGATCGAGACCCTTCCGCCCGACCACGAAGCGATAGCCCTCGTCCTCGACGGCCAGACGGGCTTCTACCTCGATCCCGCCGATACCAAGGTCTACATCGGACCCGAGACCGAGGAGACCGGCTGGCTTGAGTTCCGCACCGCCTACGGGATCTCCGTCGTCGTCGAGGAGGGCGAGGAGGACTGCCCGATCGCGGTTGAGGGGCCGGACCGATGAAGCAGCGCGACGAGGGCGCCGCAAAGCAGCTTGGCCGAAACCTTTGGCTCGCTCGGCGACGGGTCGGGCTGTCGCAGGAAAAACTGGCAAAGCTCTGCGGACTTCACCGAACCGAGATCGGCCTTCTGGAGCAGGGTCGGCGCATCCCCCGCATCGACACGCTCATCAAGATCGCTTCGTCGCTCGAAGTCGACTTGAAGGAGTTGCTGCAGGGGATCGTCTGGATCGTGCCGGCGCCAGAGCGCCACGGTCAATTCGTGATCGAGACGCCGCTGGGAGGAGGGGGCTATGTCCGGCGATGAGAAACCCCTCAACGTCGAACAGACGGTCATTTTCCTCCTCCAACATCCGTTGAGAAAACGCCTGCTGCGGCTCTACCTCGACGCGGGGGAAATGCGGAGCCCCAAGGAACTGACGGTTCCAGTCAACGAGGACATTTCGCTCGTCGGTTATCACGTCCGCGTCCTTGCTAGACACGGCGCCGTCGAGCTTGTTGCCGAACAGCAGCGCCGGGGCGCCGTCGAGCACTTCTATGAAGTGACTTCCCTTGTTGACGAGGTGCCCTGGGCGCGCGCGGCTCTCGGACTATGAGCCATAAGGCAATGAGCCTCCGCCTCGCTGAGCATCAGGCGGCTGAGCTTGCCGCGGTCGCCCGCACCGACGGGATGCCGGTGTCTGAGGCTGTCCGCGAAGCCATCGACAAGCACATCGCCGAGCGCAAAGCCGACCCCGAGTTTCAGCAGAACCTCAAGGCGTGTCTAGAAGCCGACCAAAAGGTCCTAGAACGACTGGCAGCCGGCCTCGGGGCCAACGACGACATTCCGTTCTAGTCGCGGCTCATAGGGTTCCTCGCCTACACCTCAGATGCGCAGGACGATCAGCAGCGCACCCAGCACCGATATTGAGGCCGTCGCCAAGCCCACCAACGCGCACAAGAGCTGAACCAGGCGCGCATGCAGCTCCAGCCGAGCCGTCCGCTCCTTGACCAGGGCCGTCGCATGTTCGAGGCGAAGCCTTTTGATCTCCGAGGCCATCGCGCCCGACTATCTGCATTTCGCGAAAGCTTGTTAGGCGGCCTCGTCTATGTGGACGATTCGGCGCCCATCCTTGAGTCGTCCTTCCGGGTACTTCTCCATCAGCTGAGCTTTGCGCTCGGAGTCTCGGACCAACCGCATCCCACAGAGGGCCATGAAGAAGCAGTCGTCGTTGTTGAGGTTCCGAAGGGCGTGCGCCTTCGAGTTGTAGACGGTGGAGCGCTCGATCCCCTGCTTGTTTGCGATTTCTTCGGGAGTGAGGCCGTCGTAGAACTCGCCGTCGATCACTTCCCGCTGGCGGCGGGGGAGCCTGTCGACTGCCGTCCTGCAGACCGAACGCACCTCGCGCAGGTTGAGGTACTCACCCACGGTCCCATAGAAGGCACGAGCGCCGAAGTAGAACTTCTTGAAGCCGCCTTCCTCGCCGAGGGGCGGGGGATCGACATCATCGAAACCGGCGAGGAACGCCTGCATCGCTTCTGCCTCCCTCGCGCGCAGCGAGTTCGTCTCGATCTCGGCCAGCTCTTCGCGAAGGAAGTCGAGAGTGAAGTGGGCCACCGTCTCCCGCAGCCAACCGAAGAAGTGCTTCGGCGGGGGAGAGGGATAGCGGTAGATCGCCTCAAGGACAGCCTGTCGAGTCACGTCCATCAACCTCTCGCGCTCAATCTCGTGAACGCGCCTCGTCTCCATGCGGCGGTGAGCTGACGGAGTGGAAGAAGGCCCCTCCAGTCCGGTATGCGCCCGAAGTAGCTCGCCTGCGACACCGCGTCGCACCGACTCGCAGACCAGCAGCAGGAAGATCAATTCCCCGCGGTGTTTCTCCGGTGCTCGGCTGACGCGGTCCAGCATCGGCTCGAGGTAGCGCTGCTTATCGGCGGCGGTCTCCATCTTGTCCCGCCATTTCCAGTCTTCGAGAAGCGGGACGACCGTGTTGCTCTCCGGCAGCCGGTAGAGCTCGTCGATGGTGCGGATCAAGACCTTCGTCTGATCGTCGTGCGCCTCGAACTCTTTATTGCGTCGCGGTCCCGGCCAATAGGACGAGACCCGCTGGCCGTCGCCGTACCAGGCGGCACCTTTGAAGCGCGGCATTCCGTCGTCGTCTTTGAACAGCCAAGGGCGGTCGATGACAGTCATCGTGTTCCTCCGTTGTAGCGGCGTCGCCGGACCTACTTCCGGCCTTTCACCACCACAAGAGAGGCGATCTCTAGTCCCGGTGCAATTGGCACCTCGGGAGGACAACAGCGGTAGGTGAACGCCCTGCTGCACAAGGAATCGCTCTGAGCTGGGCCGCCCCGGCGGGAGCCGCTTTTGTGCCCTCAATTTGGCACGCCTTCGGCGTGCTGGGGACGGGCACCGGCTCCCGCAGCGGGCGGGGGCCAGAACTTGAAGGGAGGCTCCCATGAGCCAGCCCGCCTTGCGGCAGGACGTCGAAGCCTTTGTGGAGGCTGAGACCCATGAGGGAAAAGGCGCCGAGGTCGCCATCCTTCTCCGAACCAAGCACTTCAACGTCG
Source organism: Solirubrobacterales bacterium (assembly GCA_045805725.1). Classification (GTDB taxonomy): domain Bacteria; phylum Actinomycetota; class Thermoleophilia; order Solirubrobacterales; family 70-9; genus VAYN01. The sequence continues at coordinate 28,434 of JBJMKQ010000023.1, read as the reverse complement.
GCGCCATCCTCAGCCGAATGACCTTTGAGCAACGGGTCGACGCCTACCGAAACCGCGTCTTCACCCGTCACGAGCTCTTCGTGGCTCAGGCTCGCGAACCCGAGTTGATGCCGCCGCCTCTGAACGGAGAGTTCGAGTACATCGCGGTCAGCCTGGCCGACCTCGACTAGTGCGGCCGGTGAGGAGTCGCAGTCGCGCCTCTCGTTCTTCCTGCTCGACACGCTCGGCGCCCAGGCGCAGCGGGACCGGCGTCTCGTCGATCGTCTCCGTCGGCGCCTCCTCCTCTTGGGGCGCCTCCCCCTCTTGCGGGAGGGAGCCTCGCAGCGGCACCGCTTCTTCGCCGACGATCCTCGAGGTGGAGGAGGTCTTGCTCATCGTCGTGCCTCCTCGGCACCTCGGCCGTCGCGCAGTCGTCGCAGCTCCCGGTCGGCGTACCACGGTCGCAACTTGATCTTCGCCGGCGGCAGGTGCCCGTAGACCAAGAGCCCGGTGCCGGGATCACGCTCGCGCACGACATTGGCCGGGGCGAGGTCCCGGTAGGTGTCTCCCTCGGTCTCCGAGCGCCGTCCCTTCTCGCCGGTGCTGCGCGACCGCTGCTCGAACTCGCCCGGCCCGAGGACGCGCGAGACGTAGGAGAGCGTGTCGGGGTCGGAGATGCCGGAGCCGAGAATCGTCGCCCGGTGGTTGTTGACGATCGTCGGCGCTCGCCGCCCGTAGCGGGAGCTGACCTGCGCCATGTCCTGAAAGACGCTCAGCAGTTGAACACCTTGTCCAGCCCCGGTCGAGGCGATCTCCGCCAGATTCGGGATCGGGGCGATGTTGGCAAGCTCGTCGAGCGCCAGAAGCAGCGGGGGGTCCAGCGGCTTCCCGGTCGCCGCGACGGTCTCATAGACAACCGCCAAGACCTCCTGAACCAGCATCGAGAACACGGTCCGCAGCCGCTCCTGCTCGTGCAACGGGGCACAGAGGTAGAGCGTGTTGGCTCCGCCGTCGAGGAGCGCGGCTGGGCTGTAGTCGGCCCCCTTCGTCTCCTCGGCAACCCGAGGATCGGCGAAGGCGGCAACGATCATCTCAGCGGTGGTGTAGACAGAACTGCGCTGACGCTCCTCCCGGTTCTGCGTCGCCTGCCAGGCCCGCTTCGCCGCCGGCTCGCCAGCGTCGCTCAGCAGCTCCTCAATCAGAGCGTCGTTGGCGTCGGGCCCTTCGTCGAGCCAGCGCACGACCCACTCCATCGTTCGCCCGGTAGAAGCGGCTGCGAACAACAACGGAGCCAGCAGCTTCTCGGCCGCCGCGTACCAAAAGTCCGCATCCTCCAACCCGCCTGAGCCCGTCTTCGCTGCAGAGGCGAGCCAATGAGCTACCCGTATCGCGCCCCGCCAGGTGCCCGCTCCCCACAAGGGCGTAGCGCGCGAAGGCTCCATGCCCGTCACCAGCGCCGGATCGAAGATCATCACGTCACCGACCGTCTGCCGGTGGGCCACGGTGTCGGCGAGCAGGTCGGTCTTGACCGAGGTGGCGAGCACCGGACCTCTCCACTCCAAGAGAGCCGGAACCACCAGTCCGGTCGTCTTGTGGCTCTGAGTCGGCGCGAAAACGATCACCGACTGACGCTCCTCGGCAGCGAGCAGAGCGCGGCCACTGTAGCCGAGCGTGAGACGGCCGGGTTCCGGCTTCGGGACGCGCAGGGGCGCAAGATCGCGCCGGTTGGCCCAGCGCGCGCTCGGCGCCCGGCGGCGTCGACCGCCAATGGAGGGGAGGTCGCTGAGGTCGACAACTCGGCGAGCCAGCAGCAAGACACCGCCGAGCGCGCCGAACACGAAAACTCCGCTGACGTAGAAGCCGGCAGCTCCTGGGAGCTTCGCCTGAGCCGACTCGGGCCACGCCGCTCGAGGATCGCCGAGGTGGGAGGGGAGCTTCACCGCCGTCAACGCCACTTCGCTCATGCCGATGGAGGTCCAGCCCCCGCCAAACGCCAACCCGGCGAGCGCACCGATCAGCCAGATCGTCGCCAGCACCCCGACCCCGATCGCCGCCAACGTCAGGTAGAGCTGTCGCTCAGAGTCGGTCACGCCACCCCGGCCAGCGATTTCTCGGCCATGCGCCAGTCGGTGTAGACAAGCTCTCGCTCGATCTCCGAGAGACGATGCTGGACGAGAAAAGAGCGGCGGCCGACCATCCAGAGCGCCTCACCGAGGCGCAGCGTCGTCGACAGCTCCGCCTCCGTTCGGCTCAGGCCGAGCCGGGAGCGAAGCAGCTCCTGCTGGTCGTGAGGCTGGCGATAGATGACCTTCGTGTCTGCGTCGCCGATCAGCCCCTCCGCGATCCGCGCCTCCCGCGAGCCGGCGTCACCCGATGCGCCGAGGTCGGTGAGGCGATGGACGACGACGAGGTTCTGAACGCCGAGAGCGCGGCACAGCTTGAAGTTGGCCTGCAACCACTCGGCGACCCCGATGTGGCTCGTGACCCGCCAGCCCTCCTCGACCACTGAGATCAGCTTCGGGCTCTCGCGCCCCTCCTGCTCGGCGGCCTGCTTTCGCTCCAAGAGGATCGACTGCTGCCAGGCAGCCGCGCAGGTCATCAGGATCCCCAGCGCCGCAGAGTCGCGGACGGCGCTCAGGTCCAGCACGACAAGGGGCGCGTCCAGGTCGAGCCCTTCGCTCGTCGGCCCGTCGAACATGCCGCGCAAGTCGCCGGCGCAAAGCCGCTGGAGGGCGAGGGCCGATGAGCGGTTCGCCTCGGCGAAGTCTTCGCTGCTTGAGGCCGAGACCCCCTGCACCATCGCCTCGCGGGGATGCAGAAGCGCATGGACCACCTGCGGCAACGTCGGCTCCGCCGTTCCCGATTCCCTATCGACCACCTCCAACGCCACCCGCAGCCCAGCGTCCTCCTCCGGGCTCAGCTCGCGGCGGAGCGCCGCCTGTGCCACCGATCGCAGGAGGCTCAACGGCCCCTCTCGACCGCCTCGCGGGCTGAGAGGGTTCAGCCGGACCTCGCCGCCGGGAGCGAGCGTGATCGGCTTCACCCCGAGCGCCTTCGCCAACGGCCAATACTCGCCCTTGATGTCGAGCACCCAAGCCTGGCGGCCGAAGACGGCCTGGCGGTAGATGTAGGTCTTCACCAGGCTCGACTTCCGCGAGGCGATCCCGCCGAGCATCAGCATGTTCGGCCCCGGCAGATGCGCCGGATAGAGCGCCCAGGGGTCGTACATCCAGGCGCCGCCGTAGGCGTCCCGCCCGATGTAGGCGCCGGCAGCACCGAGACCGCCCTGACCCAAGAAGGGATAGACAGCCTGGAAGTGCGCCGTGGTCCCGGTGTGCCCCGGCCGCTCGGCGGAGAGGCGCCTCATCGCAGCCCTCGGCAGATCGGCAGGGTGTTGCAAAAGGCGGTGTCCTGCTCACCGAAGAACGGCTGCAGACTCAAACGCGCGAGCTGCGCCCCATGCTCGACCTCGCTCTTGGCGTAGTCGAGCTCGTCCGTTGATCGAGCCGAAGTCCGCACACAGCCGATCCACCGCATTTCCGCATGCCCGTCGGCCAGCTCCTCCTCCCGCCGTGACGCGGCCTGCTGGCGGCGGCGAATCCGCGCCGTCGACATGAAGCCCTGACGGCTGCGGTTGATTTCCTCGGCGACCTCGGCGGTCTGCGCCGCCTCGGCGCGGCGCATCGCCAGCGAGTAGGGGACGGGCTCGATCGTCACCGCCACCGTCCGCAAGGCGCTCGTCTGCATCAAGAGCGGCGCCATGAACATCGGCCCCACGTCCGAGCGCGGCCAGGACGCGATCCAGTAGGTCGCGTGAAGCGCCGAGTCGGTTCGGTAGGTCGACCAGCTCGTCTCGTCAGCGAGCGGCCCCATCAGCGCCGGCTCTACTCCCTCGCGCCCGTCCTGACCCAGCGCCGCGCGAGCCCGACCCTGCCGCCCGAACGGATCGAAGGCGTCGCGGATCAGGCCCGCGTACTGGCGCGGGCGCAACAGACCGGAGACCGAGACCTCGGCGACCGTCAGTCGCTCGGCAAGACTCTCGGCCTCCCGCAGGAGCAGCTGACACGCTCCCTCGACACCGCCGCCGAGGCGGCGCAGTTCCTTCGCGCCCCGGCGCTGGTCGATCTGCACAGCGATCAGGACCTCATGGTCGGTCGTCTGCGGCGCCGCCGACTCCACCAGCTCTATGTAGGAGCGAACGACGTCGGAGTCGAGCGGAACGGCACGATCGCGCTGAGCTTGGAAGTGGGCGGCCAGCTCGTCGCCCTGGCCCGGCAGCGTCTGCTCGATCCACTGGAGCCGACGAATCGGACTGCCGTCGCGTGCGCAACTCGCCAACACCGCGCCCCAGCCGTCCAGCACCCGCTCCTGCTCGGCGGAGTCGCGCATCGCGAACGCACCGGCCCGGACTGCCAGCGCCGCCGTGAACGTGCCCCCGCGCCGATCTTCGATGACCCCGACCTCATCGGCTCCGTATGGGACAGCGAGCATCTTGAGGTCGGCCAGGGCCGGCGGCAGCGAGGTCTCGTGCTCTGCCTCTCCCTGGTCGTTCTGCCTAGTGCCCGCACTCGGCGCGGCCGAGCGGTGGCCGCGTTCAGCACGTCGACGCCGCCGAAGCCACCCGCCGACGACCGGCGCCCACTCCTCGGCGGTGCGGCCCTCGATCGGGACGCAGATCGCGGCGACCGCGACGCAGAGCGCCAGGACGCCTACGACGAGGCCGACGACGCTCCGCAGCGAGTACAGCGAGCCCAGCCCGAGAACGGCGCCGATGGCGACGATGACGACCTGGCCGGCCCGTAACGGCCCGACTACGGCACGCTGCTCGAGAGGACCGAAGCGGTAGCGGCGGACGCTCACGATTTCGACCCCTTCTCCGGTTTCGTCCGAGGCGGCTCCGGCGCGGGCCGGGGCGCTTTCTCCCCGGCACCCGGTGCCTCCCCGCCATCGGCTTCACGCGGCCTCGGCACGCTGCGCGCTTCGCTCGACTCATCTTGTGACGCTGGTGCCGATGCGCCGCCGTCTACCGGCGTCGAGGTCGCCGAGCTACCGTCCGACGAGCTTCCGGCCTCTTTCGCGACGGAGCTTCCCTGCAGTCGTTGTGCGGCGGCCTGGGTACCGCGAACTGCAGCGGCCGGCACAGCCGCAGCTGCGCCTGCTGCCCCCGCGCCCGCTCCGGCACCAGCGGCCCCGGCACCACCGCCAGCCGAGCCACCGCCACCGCCTGCCGCCCCGCCGCCGCCAGCACCACCTCCCGATCCGGCGCCACCGCCACCGCCGCCGCCACCACCACCACCGCGAGGTCCACTTGGCTCGGGGCCTGCGCCACCGCCACCTTTCTCGCCCGCGCTCCAGAGGGTCGCGCCCGACTCGCCGAAGTTGGAGCGGGCCATGTTGCGGAGGATTTGCACGTCGCTCGCGATCTGCACTCCGCTCACCGCCCCGCCCGCTGCCGAGCGGCGGCCGTAGGCAGCCGACATTGCTCCCTCGGCGAAGGGCACCAGCCGGAACAACACGAAGGGGGCGAAACAGGCGAGGAGCATCAGGGCCGAGGCGGCGAGGATTTGCTCGACCCGACCGTCGTTCTCGGCCATCAACCCCGCCGCGAGCGAGATGATCGAGACGATCACGAACTTGGAGCCGATGACGACCACCAGCAGCTCGCCGGTTCGACGCAGAGCGCCGGACCAGCGCGGCCAGATCGACGCGGCCAGCGCCAAAGGCATGAACAGCGCCACGACGTAGACCGCCGCGTCACGCATCAGCAGCTCGATCCAGACCAAAAACGCGGCGAAGGCGCCGATGATCGCGGCGAGGAAGGTGACGAACAAGGGGGCCGCCGTCGCTCCCGCAGCCTGTCCCTGCACCGCCCCCACCGGACCCGCGGCTTTGCCGCCGACTTCCCTGCCGGCGTCACCGCCCGCCTGGCTCAGCCCGTTGATCGCGCCTTTGAAGAACTCCTGGCTGTTGTCGTGGCTCGCCGTCGCCACGGCATGGCAAAGGCCATCGGTGACGATCAGCAAGGTCTGCACCACCGCGTAGGCGACGCTGGTGGCTATGAACGCGAGCGGCAGGTTGACCAGGACGACGCGGGCGAGGAGACCGGCGTTGCCCTGAGCCAGCCCCTCTAGAACCGCCAGCAGCAGCATCGCGAGGCCCATCAGCGCCGCGATCTGCGCCATGCGCGTGTACTGCTGCAGGAAACCTTTGGTCGTCAGCTCCGGCGTCGTCGTTTCGTTGATCCCCTCGACGACCTTGCCGATCAACCACCCGGCACCCCCGCTGACCCAGGTCGTGATCTGCTCAAAGATGCTGTTGCCGACCCCTTCGATCGCGTCGGTGATCGGGTCGGTGACGACCCCGGTGATCTCGTCGCTCACCGCGTTACACGCATCGCCGACCGGATTGCCGCCGCCGACGATGCCGCCCGTCACCGCGTCGGCGATACCGCTGGCGGCGTCGACTGGAGCGCTGCCGACGTCGCAGACCGGGTTGGCTTCTGCGGGCGGCGGCGCCGGCTGAGCCAGCACGACCAAGGCCGCCAGCAGGGCGGCGAGGCCGAGTCCCGGCAATCCTCTACGGAGCCAGCTCATAGCTTTCGAGCCCTTGTGCGAGGTCGAGCACCCGGTAGCCGCCGAGCGGGCCGGGACTCGTCGCCAGCTCCGGGGTCGGGCCGAAACCACCCCTGGTTTCGGCAATCCGCCAGCGGCCGTCCATCCAGACGAGCTCCGTGTGCGTGATGCCGAAGTAGGCGGAGGGCTCGACCGCGGCCCCGTTTCCCAGCAGGGTGAAACCCCAGGTGAGAACGCGGGCGCGATCGGGCTGGAACGACTCCACCCGGTAGCCGATCGGAACCGCCGTGTAGATCGTCTGCACGCCTTTGCGGATCCCGATCCCGATCGGTCCCGCCGCCAGTCGTTCGGCGCCGGGCGAGTTCGCCGCGACCATCGTCTGTGCGTAGTCCGGCGTCGCCAGCGCCTCGATCCGCGCCCGCATGACTCCCGGCCGCAGGACCGCCGGGTCGGCAAAGGCCCGCTGGTAGGCGGCTACAGCCTCGGCCGCCCCAGCTGCGTTGTTCGAGAAGGCGACTGGAACGCCGGCAAGCGACCGCGCTGCGCCTGCTTTGGCTGGTAGCGCCGCGCGGTCGCTGGTGGGGGAGAGGAACCGGCCGAGCAGCAAGCCCAGGATGAGGGCGGCAAGACAGCCGATGATGAGGGGCCGCCGCGACGGCGTTCTCGTAGCTGACGAGCCCATCATTTGACCGCCGAGCCGGAGGTGTAGAAGAAGTTAATGAGGGCCGCGCCGGCCCCGACGACGAAGGCGCCGCACAGGGAGTAGAGGACCTTCTGCTTGCCGTCAGAGGCGTGGCTGAAGTTGTTGGATTTGCTGCCGAGGGCCCACTGAGCGGCGCCGATCAGCAGACCGGCGGCGCAGCCGAGGAGGACGATCGCGGCGAGCCAGTTGACGAGTTTTTCGAGCGCTGGCGTTCCCGGTCCCCCATTCGGGTTCGGTTTGATCGCGACCGCCGCGCTGTCGAGGGCGAGCTGCAACTTGACGAGGACTGCGAGTGCCACGGCGGGCTCCTTTACTCGAGGTGTTCTTCACCTCGGCTGTCCAGCCGCCGACCCGGTTGCATCGGGTCGCATCGAGATTTCATCCCCCCGAACGACAACGGGGCCGACCCGCAGAGGGCCGACCCCAGGAATCGAGGAGCTTCGCGTGACTCAGCGAAGGCGGAGCGTGGTTCCGGCGTAGATCAGGCTCGGGTTGCCGGTGCCGATGGCGGCTTCGTTGAGGCTCCACAGCCGCGCCACCTCGGCTGCGATTCGCGCGTCGCTCGCGTCACCAGGGAGCAAGGCAGCGGCGATGTGCCAGAGGCAATCGCCTGATTGCACGACGTAGGAATCCTTCCCCGCCAGGTGGCGACTGTGATCGGCCGGAGGCGTTGCGGCGGGTTGGGGGGCCGGGGCCGGCGACGGTGCTTCTTCTTCGGATGGTTCGCTCGCCGGGGCGGCTTCGTCGGAGGTCGCGCCCGAGGGTGCCGGTGCCGACTGTTGTGCTGCGGGCCTCTGCTTCGGCGCGGTTATCGACTGGTTGGCGACCGGCCCGGAGGTCTGCGCTTCCGGTGCCTTCTGCTGGACGGGTTCGGGTTCAGGGGCAGCGGCAGAAGGGGGGACAGGGGCGCCGTCGGGCTCGGAGGAGGCAGCCGGCGCTGAGGGCGCGCCTGCTTCCGGTGCTTGATTGGCGGCACCGCTGGCTTCATCGACCGGAGGGGCTTCCAGGTCTACTTCGGGTTCGACTTCGACCGCGCCAGCTTCTTCGTCTCCCCCTGATGCCGGAGCTTCTTCGAGGACTTCTTCCTCGCCGCCGGGATCGAGGTCGGGATCGACCGGCACTTCAACCGGTGGCGCGGTTCCCTCGCCTTCGCTGTCGGTCTCGCCCGCTAGGGCGATGCCGGGGAAGGTGCTGCCGAGGACGAGCATCACCACCAGCGTCAGCGCGAGGAGTCGCCGGCCTGGAGGACCACCGGAGCGCAGGTCAAGGGAGACGGACGTCAGATGCTGGGTGATGTTTGCCATCGGGCTCCTCCTCGTTGTCGAGGCTGTTGTTTTCAGTTCATGGGATCAGCGACGCAGCGGTAGCTCTTGTCGCCGCCGAGGTCTTCGGTGATGCCGACGCTGCCGTTTTCCTGGGTGACGTAGAGAACGTCGACCGCGCCGGGCTTGCTGGTGGACGGGAAAACTTCGCTAGTCAGCTCCCCTCCTGGTGCGAGCTGGATTTGCGGCTGCGCCAACGCCACCATCAGCTCTTGATGCGTGGGCAAGCGCCGCCCGGCACGTTCCCGGTTGTCGGTCAAGGCGCAGTCTGAGACGGCGCTTCCATATGACCGAGGTGGCCGAGCCTGGGTCTCTACGCAGACGTCCCCGACCGGGATCGTCGGAGCGAATGCCTGCGGGCAGCTATCGAGGAAGCGGGAGGCCGGCTGACCCCCGAGGCGGGCCGAGTTCTGAGCCCGAGGGACCGGGCGTAGGCTGGACTCCTTGATCGCCTTCCCTCCGATCGAGTTCGCCTTGAACTCCCTTCCCGTCAGGCTGTGGTCCCTGACGTCGGAGCCGACGATCTTCGACGCCGCGAAGGCGCCCCCGGTTCCTACGGCGATGAACAGCGCCAGGGTCGCGACGACGTTGGCGTAGGTGAGTCGGTCAAGCACCGCTCTCATATGAGTCTCCTCCGAGATTGGGATGGATCGAGCTAGTCGGGTCTAGCATGGCCGCCCTTTCACTCGCACCGTCAGCCTGCGGCTGTTTCCGGTCTCCAACGGCCAGCCCGCCTCAGCGGCAAGGTGGGCGCGGAAATCGAACTCCGGTTCCCCGCAGGTGCGGTCGAACAGGTAGGGGATTCGCCAGCTGCCGTCCGCCTCGGTGTGAATCGTGCGGAACGTCTGCCATCCCGAGGCGAACCGGACCTGCAGCTCCAACAGCTTCCCCGCCTCGGGCAGCGGGCGTCCCTTCACCCGGCCGCTGAAAGTGACCGACTTGCCGTTGAGGACGTGCTTCGGCTTGACGGTGAAGGTCGAGGTCCCTTTGACCAGCAGAGTCGCGGTGCCCTCGACCGGCAGGATCGTCGCCGTGCCGGGATAGACGAAGCGGAAGGTCTGCGAGGCGCGGGCCTCGACCGCGTAGGAGAAGTGGCCGCCGGAGTCGGTCGCCACCGTTCCGACCAGCTGCTCCTCGCCTCCTTTGGGGCGGGAGTAGACCGAGACGTTGGCGTCGCTCAGGGCGTGCCCGGCCTGGTTGACGAGGCGGCCGCCGAGATGGACTTTGCGCCCGAAGGAGACCTTGGCGCGGGGCTCGAGTACGACCCGCCGCACCTTGCCTTTCTTCTTCCCTTTGCGGGCGACGGTGCGCTTCTCGACAACGCCGGCCTTCATCGCGGTCGCGACTCGCAGCGGCAGCTTCAGCCGCATCGGTTGACCGTCGAGGCGACGATCGGTGCTCCCCAGGTTGTTCGCCTGATCGTGGGCGCTGGCCCGCAGTTCATAGTCGCCAGGTGGCAGGGAGGCGTCGTCGACGCGGGTAACGAGGCGTTCGCCCTCTTGGGAGGTCGACAGAACCTGCCAGCTCCCCGACCCCGCGCGGCTGATTTCGATCCCGCCTCCGGCAAGGCCAGAGATGCGGTCGGTGACGAGAACGGACAGGCGGGTCGGATCCTCTGCGCTGGGATTCTCGAAACCCAGCTGAGGCGGCTCCGGGTCGAAGCGAAGCCGAACGGGCGAGGATGCGTTATCGGCTTGCTGGTTGCCGGCAGCGTCCTCGCGCCAGAGCCGCAGCTCCCACTCGCCCGGTGCTGGAACTGCGAGGTTGTCGATCGTTGCGATCCCGGCCCCAGTCCGATCGCCGTTCACGCAGTCGCCACCCCCCGCGCGGCACAGCCGGAAATGGGCTTCGGTGATCGGAGCCCGATCGCCTTCGCTGGGGTTGACCCAGGCGACATCGAAGTCGTTGGCGTTGCGCCAGGTCTCCCCGCCGCCGACCCCGACCGGCACCGTGCCCGGCGCGGCATTGTCGATCCGCACCGTGACGGCCCCGGACTCGGCGCGGTTGCCCGCCGCGTCTTCGGCGACCACCGTCAAGGGCTGGGAACCTTCCGGTGCCTCCGCGGTGTCGACGACAAGCGGCCCACCCCCATCAGGACAGGGGATTCTCTGCGAGTAGTCGCAGGATCGGGTTTCGGTCCCACGCACTCCGCCGCTGATGAGCGCAGACGCGCTCTTGACGCCGACGTTGTCAGAGGCGTCGTAGCCAAAGCGTTGCTTCCCGTTCACCCATTGACCCTGGGTGAACGCTGAGTCCTGAACGACTCCGACCGAGGGCGCCGTTCCATCCACCACGGTTGCTTCAGCCGAGAAGGTTCGGATGTAGTTCTGACCTCGCGCCGAGCAGAACTCATGTTTCGGGCTGCCGAGACAGACGACGCGCTGGACGATGCGCGTGGCGCTGCCGAGGTCAAAGGCGCGCGGAAACGGCGCCCCCGATGCTTGCGCCATGCCGGGACGGGGACAGCCCCGGTTGGCGCGAACGTTCTTCATCGCGATCGGCGAGCCGTCGGGCCGCTGGGCGAAGAGTTGGAGGGCGTAGCGGCAGTCGCGGCGATGCGCCTGGCCGGACCAGCGGAAGCGGGAGAACGTCGTCCCCGGAGGGGCTTCGAGGATGAACCCGGACTGCGCCCCCTTCTCGACGTGACCAGCACGCGGGACATTTGCCGTAACCAGCCCTCGGAGCCCCTTTCCCCGTGGGTCGCACGCTCGCCGCCACTTCATCCCGCGCGTGGCGAAGTTCGAGAAGGCAGAGCTGACGTAGCCGGCCTCGTCTGCCTGGCAGGCGGAGATCGTGTATTCGCCGGCATTCGCAGGACGAGGCGAAATCAGCGCCAAGAAGACGATGGCCGCCACGACCGCGATCAACGCGGAGCGAGTCGGTCGGGGATCAGAGATAGAGGCTGCCTTCATCATGGACCTCCAAACTGCGGGCCGGGTCGAGCCGGTGCAGGTGCGGGTTCTGAGCTTTCAACTGGCGCCGCTTCTGGCGCTTCATACGTTTCTTCGCTTCCGCCTTCGCTCGATGCGTAGGCGGAATCGGGTTCAAAGCTTTCTTCGGGGGAAGGTTCCGGTTCCGGCTTAGGCTTCGGATCGGGCTTCGGCTGTGGAGCCGGTTCCGGTTCCGGCGTCGATTCAGGCGTGGATGCTTCTTCGCTTTCTAGCGACGGTTCCGGCGTATAGACGGGGCCGGGGGAGGGGTCGGGCTTGGGTTCGCTCGGCGGGGGTGACTCCGGCTCGGAGCTGGAGGCGATCAGGCCGCGCGCCGCTCCGATCGGGTTCATCCCCTGCTCGACGCAGTAGGTCGCCCCGCCGCCGACGGCGAGGACGCAACCCACGGCCAAGCTGGCGACCGTCCCCGGACGCGCTGCCGCGAGGGGCGTCGGATCGACGACGCGGTAGTAGGTCGACGTCGCGTGCTGCTTCAGCTGCGCTCCGCCGTCGAGGACCTGCTGTTTCAGCGAAGCGAGCCCATCCGCCGTCCTATGCACCGCCCGCTCGACGACGTTCCGGGTGCGCTCGTCGGCCGCAACCGATCCGTAGGCGGCCAGGCCGATCTCGATCTCGAGGGCGTCGGCGTCGTCGACCCCAAGCAGCTCTTGAAGGCGACGCTTGGCAGCCTCATGGGCGCGCTGTGCCTTCGACGGATGCCAGTCGAGAGCCCGCGCGGCTTCCCTCACGGTCATCCCCTCGAAGTACGAGAGGGCGACGACCCGACGCTGCTCGACCGGCAGCTCCTCGACCGCCTCGCGGACCTTCCGAACGCGATCCTCGGATAGCAGGGCGTCCTCGGGATCCTTGCCGAGCTCGTCGGCGACCGGTCCCGTCACCTCAGTCGACACGATCTCCGGGCGTCGTCCTTCGGCTTCGAGTTGGCTTTGCGTCCGCCTCCAGGCGCAGGCAATGAGCCACCCCGTCGGATTCTCGATTCCCGCGCCCTCGTCGACCTTCCGGCTGTATTCGAGGGTTGCGGTCCCCAGGAGGTCATCGCCGTGCTGCTCGATGAACCGAGGCGAGAAGCGCTTGCGGCGAAGAAGCTGTTTGAAGCCAAGGCGGGCCGCCTCAAGCTCACGCTTGCTCAGCTCGGTCTCGACTGGCTTGAAGTACATCCGCTACTCCAATCGCTTCTAGTGGAAAGTCGTACCCGCACGCAGGGCGGTTGAACCAACTGTCCAGCGCGGCGGCGTTTTGCATCGGCCGAGACCGGATTCGATGCAAAAAAGTTCGGCGCTGGACAGCCAGGGAGGATGCAACTGCCTCCTCCCAAAGCCCTCTTGCTCCTCGCCGCCGTCCTGCTCGCCGGCTGCGGAGCGAGCCCGTCGCCCGAGGGGCAGTCCTCGCTGCTTCACGGCAGCAGGAGCGCCTTCTCCGACGCCCGCCTCGCGCCCGGCGCTCGGCTTGCTCAACGGTTCGCCAGCTCCTACGCGCGCCGTGTCTACTTGCGGCGGCCGGGCCGCCTCCCTGGAGCAACCGCCGCGCTCACCACGCAGCTCGCCCAGGCCGCGACGAGGGTGCCGCGTTCCCGGCGGCGCCTGCATCCCCATGCCGTCGCGATCGACCTCGTGCCGCTCGGACCCGTGGCGCTCCGCGGCAGCGTCGAGATCGCAGACGGCCGCTCCCCCGTCTTCACCGTCGGCTTCACGCTGAGGAAGGGTTCCGCTGGATGGCGCGTCGTCTCCGCCTCGCCGCCTGGGTGAGTCATGGCGTCCAGCTCCCGCTCCCCGGCGCTTCTTCTCGGTCTACCGCTCGCGCTTCTGACCGCCCTCGTCGTCCTCCTGCTCTCGATCACTGTCGTCTTCGGCGCGGCGGCGCCGACTAGCTGCGGCCCCTCGGAAGCTGTCGGCGACGTCAACTCCAAGGTCCCGCCCCGCTTGATCCCCCTCTACGTGGGGGCGGCATCGCGCCACGGCCTCGGCGAGAAAGGCCCATCGGTCCTCGCCTCGATCAACGAGATCGAGACCGGCTTCGGCGAGAACAACACGGTCTCCTCGGCCGGGGCCGAAGGCTGGATGCAGTTCATGCCCGAAACCTGGGCTACCTACGGCGTCGACGCCAACGGCGATGGAGTCAAGGACCCCTTCAACGCGGCCGACGCGATCTACGCCGCCGCCCGCTACCTGCGAGCCAGCGGGGCGCCGGGTGACTGGCGCGAAGCGATCTTCGCCTACAACCACGCCAACTGGTATGTCGAAGACGTCCTCGCCGGCGCTGAGAAGTTCGCGGGCAAGGGCAGCGCGACCCTGCAAGCCGCCGCCGGCTCAGAAGCCTGCGCGTCGAGCGCCGGCCCGGCCGGCCCGGCGGTGGAAAAGATGGTCGCCGAGGCCGACCGCATCAACGGTCTCGAACTCACCTACGAGTACGGCGGCTCCCACGGCTCGACTCCGACGCCGGCAAACGGCCCCTTCGACTGCTCCTCGGCGGTGTCACACCTCCTCCAGGTCGCCGGCTTCAAGAACCCAACGATGGACACGACGCTTCTCATCAGCTGGGGCAAAGCGGGGCCGGGTCGATGGGTGACGATCCACGTCAAGCCCTACGGAGCCGACGCCCACACCTTCCTCGAGTTCGACGCCAGCGTCACCCCGGCTAGCAAGCGCTACTGGGGCACGTCCTCGACCAACCCGAACGGCGGGCCGGGGTGGATTCCCGAAAGCGCCTTCGACGCGGGCTACCTGTCCGGCTTCCAACCTCGACACCCACCGGGCCTGTGAGGGCGCCGCACAAAAGCCGACGAGCTCTCAGCGAGCCCGGTTTCTCCCCGCTCATTTTCCGCGCCAGCCAAGGGGGGGACAGCTTCGGACCCCGACGACTTATGCCGTTGTCGTCCGTCGAGCCGGGGCCGGTCTCGGCGCGGAGGGGACGCGGAGAGAAACCGGGCGCCCGCGACGGGCAAGCGAGCCATGAGCAGACACGACAAGATCGAAACGCAGCAGGGAGCAAGCGATGCAAGGGCGCTTGTTGCTGACGCGAAAAGAGGCAGCCGAAGCCCTCGGCATGAGCCTGAGCCACTTTCAGCGGCACGTCCAGCCCCACCTGCGCTGCGTCTACTCGGGTCAGCTGCGCCTCTACCGACCCCGCGACTTGGAGCAATGGTCGGAGGCCGAGGCGTGCGAGCCGAGGAGGCGGTGAGACTCTGATGGCCGGCGTCGACACCAAGACCCGCTATCAAGGCGTCTACGCGCGACACCAGGAGGGTTGTCGAGTCGAGCAGGATCGTCCCTGCAACTGCAACCCGAGCTATTTCGGGACCGCCTGGGACCGGATCGCTCACCGCACGCGCAAGACTCGCCATTTCCGGCTCATCAATGAAGCCAGGCCGGCGCGCGCAGACCTCCAGGCGTCCCTGCGGAAGGGCGAGGCCCCAGTGTCCTCGACGATCTCCTTCGGCGATGCCAGGACCCGATTCATCAAGGACGTGAGGGACGGAAAGGCCCTCAACAAACACCGCCGCCCCTACAAGCCGAAGGCCGCCGACGACCTCGAATCAGCGCTCAACCAAGTCTCAGACGAGATCGAACGCCGTCGATTCGTCCGGGTCACGCGAGCCGAAATCCAGGCGATGATCGACGGTCGCACCACCGGGCCCAACAAGCTCTCCAGCTCGCGAATCTCCTCGATCGTCAACGCGATTCGCTCGCTCTATCGGTGGGGGAAAGAACGCGAACTGGCGGGCTTCGATCCGGCCAAGGAGATCAGGCTGCCGGCGAGCGACGCCAAGCCCCGCGACCGGGTTGCGACCCCTGCCGAGTTCGGGAAGTTGATCGCGGCCATCTTCGAGACGACTCCGGCCGAAAAGGACGAAGGCAAGACCCGCGACCGCGACGCTGCCCGCAAAGACGCGCTCCCCTTCGTGCTGGCCGGCTACGGCAGCGCCCGACACCAGGAGATCCAGATCCTCGATTGGGAACACCTCAACCTCGACGTCGGTGGCGGAGAGCTCGCCGGGGACGAGGCGGGCCGAAAGCCGGGCGGCTCCTGGCGGGTGATCTTCTTCGTCAAGCCCTTGTGGGAGATGCTGCGCGAGGAGTGGGAGGCGCAGGGCCGACCGACGAGCGGCAAAGTCTGCCCGCCGAAGGCGCAGCGCAAGACCGGGCTGCTCGCCCTCAACACGCTCCAGGCCAGAGTGCACAAGCGCTGGGAAGAACAGGGGTTGACCCCGATCGGCCTGCACGAGTCCCGCCACACGACGGCAACCTGGCTCGACCATGCCGGCGTCTCGCCGAAGGTGATCTCAGAAATCGTCGGTCACAAGACGCCCGAGTATCAGCTCGGCGCGGCCCGGATCACCCTGCAGGTCTACACCCACATGCTGCCCGGCGAGCTGGAGCGGGCTCGCGTCCTGTTCGACAAGTTCTTGGTCGAGCGAGCCGCTGACGATCCAGTCCCCGCCCTGGCGCTCGCTCGACGGTGAGCGTCTCGTCCCCTCGAGAATCCGTAAGTGGCGCCAAAATGGCGCTAAAGTGTCCACAGGAGGTTTCACCCATGCCAAGCGTCCAGATCAAGAACGTTCCGCCTGCCGTGCATCGCGTCCTGCGCGAGCGGGCCGCCGCCGCCGGACAGTCGCTGCAGGAGTACCTGCTCGACCAGCTGACCCGACAGGCCGGGACGCCGACGCTGGAGGAGGTCCTAGACCGAGCAGGTGGCCGCAACGGCGGCTCGCTCGGCTTCGCCTTCGCCGCTGAACACCTCCGCGAAGATCGCCAGCGCGCAGCGTGATCGTCGTTGACGCATCCGTGCTTGCTCCCGCGCTGGCTGACGACGGGGACGACGGCGACCGCGCTCGCGAGCGCTTGCGCGGGGAAGAACTCGCAGCCCCGGAGCTGATCGACCTGGAGGTCCTATCGACCCTGCGCCGGGCGGCGAGGGCAAGGAGGCTCGATGAGAACCGATCCCTCCAAGCGCTCACCGACCTAGCCGCGCTGCCGCTGCGGCGAGTGCCGCACCTCCCGCTCCTCGGCCGCGTGTGGGAGTTGCGCGACAACCTCAGCGCCTACGACGCTTCCTACGTCGCCCTCGCCGAGGCGCTGGACACGGTGCTGGTAACTGCCGATGGGCGGATCGAGCGGGCAAGCGGCATCAACTGCGAGATCGCTGTCCTCTAATCACCTAGAGGTGGTAGCGGTGTAGAGGCTGCGCCAAGGGCCGTAAGGCGAACTGACGTTCGCAGCGTCTGACGGCGGCCCTACAGTCGTTTATGCCTTGGCGAAAGGGAATAACTCGGAACTTTCAGCACTGCTCGACTCACTTGAGGGTCGCGGCCGGGGCTTCGAGCAACTCTCAGCCTGGTTCCTCCAAAACGATGCCGAGTGGGCCCCGCGCGTCAGCCGTGTATGGCACTGGGATCAATGGCCTGGGCGATGGGGACCGGATCGAGGCATAGACCTCGTTGCAGAGACCACCGACGGCGATCTCATCGCGGTCCAGTGCAAGCACTACGGCCTCTCGCAGTCGATCGCCAAGGCGGAGGTGGACTCGTTCCTGAGTGAGTCGAATCGGCATCAGTTCGTCGAGCGTCTCCTGATCGCGACCACCAACACGCTTTCGGCTGGCGCGCTGCAGGTCATCGCCGCCCAGGAGAAGCCGGTGACGGCGATCTTTCGTGACCGTCTGGAGACTGCTCCGCTGGAATGGCAGCGATTTTCGATCAGCGGCTCTGCCAGGCTCGCCGCAAAAGCTCCACGCCCTCATCAAGAGCGCGCGATAGATGAGGTGCTGGCTGGCTTCGAGCACGAGGACCGCGGCCGACTCTTGATGCCGTGCGGCACCGGGAAGACCTTGACCTCGATGTGGATCGCCGAGCGCCTCGAGGCTGAGACGACGGCGGTGCTGGTTCCGACCCTCGACCTGGTTCGTCAGACGGCCCTCGTCTGGTGCGGGGAGGCGAGCGCACCGTTCACCCTCCTCAAGGTGTGCTCCGAGCAGGCGGACCACAACGATGAGATCGCCCGCGCTGACCTGGCGGTTGCAGAGGTGGGTAGCGCGACCACCGACCCAGCCGAGATCGCCGCCTTCCTTGGGAGAGGCGGAAAACGTGTGATCGTCGGGACCTACGACTCCTCACCCCGGATCGCAGAAGCCCTCAGCCGCTTGCCGGGGACGAGGCTCGACCTCGTGATCTGCGACGAGGCGCACCACTGCACCGGGATCGAAGGTCGGGCCAGAAAGACCATCCTCGACGACTCAAAGATCCCGGCGACCCGCCGCCTGTTTGCTACGGCCACCCCGACGATCTTCTCTACGCCCGCTCGCGAGCAGGCCCGCGAACTGCAAGTCCAGGTCGCCTCTATGGACGATGTGCGCCGCTTCGGATCGGTTTTTCACCGGCTCTCCTTCAAGCGTGCGACCGAAGAAGGATTGCTCTGCCCGTTCCGAGTCGTGGTGATGCCGATCCTCGACACGGAGGTCGCCGAGCTGGTGAGCCGGCGGAGGTTGGTTACGCCTGACGACGGAGTGCATGTAACCGACGCTTACAACCTGGCGGCGCAGATCGCGTGCCTTCGCACCATGAGGCGTTTCGACTGTCGCCGACTCGTCGCGTTTCACCCAGGCGTCCCGGACTCGCGGCGGTTCAGCGCTGACCTCGGACAGGCGGCGCAGCTGCTCGATGCCGATGAGGTGCCAGCGGATCTCGAAGCAGCTCACGTCGACGGCTACATGAGCAAGGGGAAGCGAGAGCAGATTCTCGGGCGCTTCACCGACGACGATCATCCTCACCTGCTGTCGAACGTGCGGCTGCTGGCAGAGGGCGTCGACGTGCCGGGCATCGACGCGATCTGCCTCATCGACACCAACCGCAGACCAGCCTCCGTCGTTCAGGCGGTTGGCCGAGCGGTTCGACTGGCGCCCGGCAAGAGCTTCGGGACCGTCTTGCTGCCCTTGCTTGTGAGCGAGGGGCAGACCGCCGAGGACGCGCTTCGGCACTCCGCCCACAAGCCCGTCCGCGAGGTGCTCGCGGCTCTGCGGAGCCTCGACGCGGAGATCACCAGCTCCGTCGACGGCATCCGAACCGAGCTCGGGCCTCAGCAGCCGCGCACCGCGCAGGCGGCGAGCCATTGGATCATCGACGGACCCGCATCAGTCGGCAAAGAGTTCGGGGAAGCGGTCGAGGTCTGTCTCGTCGATGCCCTTGGTGGAGACCCGACGAAAACCCCGGCCGAGGCGATCGAAGACCACGCGCCCGAGGAGGTTCTTCGGCGACCTGGGGTCTCCGGCACGGTCAAATGGTCGAGTGCCGAAATCGTCGACGTCGGACTGGAATGGGCCGAGCATCAACGGCGCTTCGGCGCCGGCCCTCTGGACCTCGGCGGCATCTACAACGGCTTTTCCTTCGAGCGCTGGACCAAGGTGGTCTTGAGGCGATGGGAGAAGGGTCAACTGTCAGAGGAGCAGATGGCGCGGTGCGCCGTCCATTTCAACTGGCTCGAACTCTCCGGCAAGACGCATCCGAAGACCCGCCGCGAGATCGCCGAACTGGATCAGGTCGAGCTTCACGAGCGCCTGGACGAGTGGCTCTACCCGTTCGGCGCGCATCGCGACGACGCTGAGCTGGAGAAGCTCCTCCGCGAGGGCCACATCGGTTCGCCCAAAGGGCTGACGTCTCGACCGGTGCTAAAGCTGATCCCGCAGACCCTTCGTCCGCCTGAGCGCGTGCTGCTCACCATTGGCGCATTGAAGATCGGAGGCCGCGCCATGTCCGAGGCGCTCGATTCCGGGCATGTCGCCAAGGGGTTCCTTGAGGCACTTGAACAACCGGGCAGGCGTCACGGACTCGAAGGGAAGCTGGAGGTGGGCAAGCCGCCGAGGGGAAACGTCCAGAACTATGAATGCGGCTGGAATGCCGGGCAGGAGGCGGTGCGGCTCATCGAGCGCCGAGTTGGCAAACTCACCTCGATGGCACCGCCGCGGTCAGATCGGCGTCGACGAGGCAAGCGGCGACGTGCCGCGCGCCGAGCGGCCTAAACGCGGCCAGTTCAGGAAAAGCGCGTTTCGCTTCATTCCCCTACGCATTCCCCTGGCGCCAGCGTCGACTAGGATTTGGCTCTGCAGCACCCTGGGGCACTGGCCAAACTGGCTAAGGCACCGGTCTCCAAAACCGGCGATTCCAGGTTCGAGTCCTGGCTGCCCCGTCTCGTACCGCGAAGAAGGGAGCGAGGATGGCGACGAGGAACGGCAGCGCCGAGTGGAGGGGTGACCTCAAAGGCGGCGGCGGCACGGTGACCGTGGGCGAGGGGGTCTTCGAGGGGCGATATTCATTCGCCTCGCGCTTCGAGGAGGGGGAGGGCACCAACCCCGAGGAGCTGATGGCGGCCGCGCACGCGTCCTGCTTCGCGATGGCGCTGAGCCTCCTGCTGAGCGAAGAGGGGCATGTTCCGGACTCGGTGCGGGCGCGGGCGCGGGTGCAGCTGCGGATCGTGGAGGGCCTGCCGACGATCGCCCGCATCGACCTCGAGGTCGAGGGATCGGTGCCGGGGATCGCCGAGGACGCCTTCCGCGGTTATGCGCAGAAAGCGAAGGAGGGCTGCCCGGTCTCGCGGGCGCTCGCGGGCGTCCCGGAGATCGAGCTGGACACGCGGCTGGTCTAGATGTACCTCGCCCGCGGGGGCGGCCGGGGAGATCCGGGCACCGAAACGGGAGACGGACCGCGGTCGGTCGCCTCGTGGAGGTCCGATCGCGGCGCTACCTTCGTTTCCAATCTATGCGAGGGAGAGGAAGCGGATGAGGCGCAGATGGAGGGTTCTGGTGGCGGCGACTATGGCGCTGCTGGCCGCGGTGGTCCTGGCCTCGCCGAGCGGAGCGGCGAGTGGTACCGCGCTGGCGAGCTGCGCGCCGGCGACCAAGGTCGAGGCGATCATCGACGACTCGGGCTCGATGGCCATCACCGATGAAAACCGCCTGCGCGTGCAGGCGATGGACCTGCTGATCAATACGTTGCCGGCAAAGACGGAACTCGGCGCCGTCGAGTTCGGGTCCGCGCTCTTCGAACAGCCGGGTGCCGACACGGTCTTCCCGCCCGAGCCGGTGGGCCCCAACGCGGCGACGATGCGCTCGGCGCTCGACAGCGTCATCAACGCCGACAACGGCTCGACCGACTACAACGCCGCCTTCGGCAAGGCCGACGGCGACAATCCGACCGCGCAGGCACGGATCTTCCTCACCGACGGCGGCCACAACGAAGGCGAATACAAAGAAGCTCACCTCGCCCACAACGTGCCGACCTACGTGATCGGCTTCAGCTCCGGCCTCACCGCCCCGGAAGACCAGGCGCGCCTGCAGAAGATCGCCACCGACACCGGCGGGCAGCTCTTCCAGCTCGTAGACAACAGTCAACTGCAGGCGGTGATGAACAAAGTCGGCGCCGCGCTGACCTGCCAGACGCCGCCGCGCGAATTCAACGACCTCCTCAAGCAGGGCCAGAGCAAGACCCACAGCATCGCGGTCGGCGCCTCGACCAAGGTCCTGCAGATCGCGCTCAGCTGGGTCAGCCCGGCGGACCGTTTCAAGCTCAGCCACCTGAAGCTGATCGTCAAGGGCAAAACGGTCGCCGCCGCGCGGCCGAAGGTCGCGAAGCTGAAGGTGAAGAAGACCAACGGCAAGACCTTCGCGATCGCCAAAGTCTCCGGGCTGCGCAAGGGAGCGCTGCGCTTCTCCGTCACCGCCGCCAAAGTCGCCTCCGGGGAACCGAAAGTGAACCTGACGACGCAGGTGGCCACCGGCTCCGGCCACTGAGCCCCCCGCAGGTGGGCCCGCGGGCTCGGCCGGGAGCCCGCGGGGTCGGCCGGGAGCCCGCGGGGTCGGCCGCTGAGCCCATGACCACGGCCGCTCAGCTGGGGCGGCGGCCTTTGCCCAGGGGCGCCTGGCTGATCTCGAGCCCCTCGGCGAGGACGAAGAAGGCGGCGGCGAAGGGGCTCTCGGCGGTCCGCTCGCGGAGCCGCGCCCAATCGATCTGCTCGCGCAGCGAGCGGGTGATCAGGATCAGGTCGCGGTAGTCGGCGCTGTGCTCGTCGAGCGCCATCAGCTTCGTGGTGAGGATGTCGTCGAGGTCCATCACGCGGACGTTCATCGCCATCACCCCCAGCTTCTCGCCGCGGCCGATCACCTCATCGTCGATCGACATCCCCGACGGTTCGAAGATCAGGTCGACGAGGATCTCGCCGTCCCAGGCCTTGAGGAGCCACTGCTCCGGCGGGGTCTCCGGGCGCATCCCCGCCTCGGCGAGCGCCCCCTGCGCCCGCTCGGCGTCCTCGGGCTTGACCATCAGGTCGATGTCGTTGCTCGAGGGCGGCCCGCCGCGGGCCCAGCAGCCGAGCCCGCCGCCGAGCACGTAGGGGATCCCCTCCGCCTCCAGCGCCGCGATCGAGCGCTTGAGGCTTCCGGTCAGCTCATCGGCCACCTCGTTCTTGCCCAGGCCCTCCGCCATCGCCCCTCTCGCTGCCCCGCGTCGGCCGGCGGTAAACGCGGGTGCAGCCGGGTATGGAGGGCGACGATGGCACCCGAGGCCAGCGACGGGCAGCTGCGGATCGCGGCCGCCGGCGACATCCACTGCCGCGACTCCAACCGGGAGGCGGTGGTCGAGTCCTTCGCCCAGCTGGGCGAGGACGTCGACCTGGTCCTGATCGCCGGCGACCTGACCAGCCACGGCCGGCTGTCGGAGGCGGAGATCCTCTGCGAGGCGGCGGCGGCGACTGCGGCGCCGGTCTACGCCGTCCTCGGCAACCACGATTGGCACGCCGACGAAGCGGAAGCGATCCTCGCCCGCCTGCAGGAGGGCGGGGTGGAAATGCTCGACCGCCGCGCCGCCGTCTGCCAGGTCGCCGAGGTCGAGGTCGGGATCGTCGGCGTCAAGGGGTTCGTCGGCGGCTTCGCGCCGCGCCATCTGCCCGACTTCGGCGAGCCCTCGCTGCGGGCGGTCTACGCCGAGGCGACCGCCGAAGTCGATGCTCTGGAGGAGGGGCTGCGCGAGGTGGCGACCTGCCCGATTCGGATCGTCCTCCTCCACTACGCGCCGATCGAGGCGACGCTGGAGGGGGAGCCGCGGGAGATCTGGGTCTTCCTCGGCAGCGACCGGCTGGCGGCGCCGATCCTCGAGCACGGTCCCGACCTCGTCCTGCACGGGCACGCGCACGCCGGCTCGCCCGACGGGACGATCGGCGAGACGCCCGTCCACAACGTATCCCAGCCGCTGATGGACGCCGCCTTCCGCATCTTCGACCTCGAGGCGAGCCCGGCGCAGAGCTCGATCCGCTGAGGAAGTGATGCGGTGCGCCTTTTGCCCGCATCGTTGACATAAGGCGCACCGCCCGCTCAGCGCTTGCCCGGTTCGAGCTCGATCAGGTCGTAGTAGCCGACGAGGAAGAGCCGCTTGCCGTCGGAGACCATCGGCGTGTAGCCGGCCTGCTTGATGTGGAAGACCCGCTTGCCGGTGCGGGCGTCCAGGCCGGTCGTTTCCCGGGTCTTGAAGCTGGAGGTGTAGACGGTATGCCCGATCACGGTCGCCGTGCCCGGGACCGGGCCGCCGACGTCGTAGCGCCAGCGCGGCTTGCCGCTGCGGGCGTCGAGGGCGAAGAAGCGGCCGTCTTCGGAGCCGATGTAGACGGTGGGCGGGGTGCCGGGGACGCGGGCGAGGGCCGGCGAGCCGTAGGCCGCTTGGCCGGTGTCGAAAGACCAGTCGACCCTGCCGGTCCTCTCGTCGAGGGCGAAGACGGTGCCGTCGTCGCGGGCGGCGTAGACGCGGCCGAAGGCGACGGCGGGGGAGGAGAAGAAGCCGCCGCGACCGAAGGGCGCGACCCTGCTGGTGTTGGTCCGCCAGACGAGCTTGCCCGTCCTGGAGTCGAGCGCGAACATCGAGCTCTGGTAGTCGGCGGCGAAGACCACGCCGTCGTCGTAGCTGGGGCTGGCTTTGATCGCGCCCGGCGAGTTGAAGCTCCAGACCGTCCTGCCGCCCCCGGCGTCGAGGGCGAGCAGGTTGGTGGTGTCGGTGCCAAGGTAGAGCGTGCCGTTGACGGCCAGCGGCGAGGATTCGAGGTGCGCGTCCAGCTTGCGCACCCAGAGCTTCCTCCCGGTTGCGGCGTCGCCCGCGGCGAGGTGGCCGTCGAGGAAGGCGCCGTAGATGGCGCCGCGGTAGTAGACGGGCGCGGTGACGAAGTTCGGCTTTCCCTTGTCGCTGGGCCGGATGTTGAGTTCCCACAGCACCTTGCGGTCGCGCAGCCGCACCGCTTTGCCGTTGCCGTACTTGTTGATCACGTAGGCGACGCCGTCGTGGATCGCCGGCGGGAACTCGATCAGCGCGTGCGTGTTGATCGACCACGCCTGCCTCAGCGGCGGGTCCAGAGCCCGCTCGTCCGCGGGCAGGTAGTGCGTGCGCGCCGGCACGCGCCCGAACAGCGGCCAGTCGATGTAGCCGCCCGAGCCCGCCTCACCCGAACCCTTCGCGCCTGAGCCCTCCGAGCCGCCGCAGCCGGCGAGGAGAAGAGCAACGGCGATGGCACCCAGCGCCAATGTCGTTTTCCTCTCGCATAGCGAGAGGAAAACGACACGTCTCGATCTCGACATGTCCATTCGCTCCTTCATCGGCAGCGTCACCAGCGATCTCAACGCCTAGCGCAGCCATTCATTCAGGTGCCGAAGAGAGCGGCGGACGGGAATCGAACCCGCGTCATCAGCTTGGAAGGCTGAGGCTCTACCGTTGAGCTACCGCCGCGCATCAGGCAGCGTAGCCGCGATTTTGTCGATCCGTCAGAATGGAAGACCCCACGGGGAGTGGCGCAGTCTGGTAGCGCACTCGGCTGGGGGCCGAGCGGTCGCAGGTTCAAATCCTGTCTCCCCGACTAAGAGCTTTGCCAGATTCCGCAGTAGCCAAGGTGGCCTCCTTTCGGCAGGGCACAGGTTGCCAATCGTGGGCACAGACATTCCTGGGGAGCCGTCCAGAGCGATGGCAAGCAGACAGGATCCTGGGCGATGACGCCCGAAGAGGTCTGAGGAGTTCTGGCCGGAGCACGGCCGCTTATGCAGCCCCCTGACAGCCAGGGGTAGTCAAACTTCGATCGTGATACGCGGGTGATATCGGGGTCGAAGAGGTCGCTCGTGAAATTGATCCTGTCTCCCCGAGGTTCTCGGTTTCGCGACGGTGCTCGCTGGCCTGCGCGGTGCGCCTGTGCCCGCGCGCGGGCATCGGTAAGCCCACGCCAGCATGGACGCGGGATAGGCTGCGGGTCGTGGTTCTCGCCCGAAACCGGATCAGCTTCGGGCTGGTGTTCGCCGTGCTGGCGCTCGGGGGGCTGACGGCGGTTCCCGCGATGGCCGCGAACGTGAGCTGCGCGGTCGAAGCGAGGAGTCCGGCCGGGCCGGGCGGCGACGTGCTGAGCGTGATCGACACCTCGCCTAGCGTCACCCACATCTACCGCGAAGACGATGCGATCGTGGTCTTCAACAACGCCGACAGCGATCCGGCCGTCTGCGCCGGTGGCGCGCCGACCGTCTTCGACGTCGACCGGATCGTCTACTCCTCGGCGAGCGGCGTGCCATTCGTCAACTATCTCGGCGATGGACCGTTGGGGCCGGGGGCCACCGCGGAGCCCGGGGAGGACGAGATCGAGGTCTCGATCGACGAGGACTACAAATCGAAGGTGCTAAACGTGGCCGGCACGGCGCAGAGCGAGGAGATCGACGTCGGCCAGCTCGGCCGCCGGACTGTCGGGGTCAACCTGAACGCCCAGGCGGACGGTGCCGCTCAGGACGCCGACGTAACGCTCGGCGTCAACCGGGGCGACGAGTTGACGGTGAAAGTGGTCGCCAGGGGAGGCGGCGACACGCTGAGCGCCAGCGGCCGCGCCTTCAGCGGCGTCCTCTCATCCGCCGAACGCCTCTCGATGAGCGGCGGCCCCGGCGACGACGTGCTCAACGGCGGGCCCTTCCGCGACCTGCTCAGCGGCGACACCGGCAACGACAAGATGATCGGCGGGCGCGGCCGCGATCACCTCGCGGTGGGTCCCGGGCGCGACCTGGCCAACGGCGGCAAGGGATCTGACCTGATCGTCAACCGCAGCTCGGTCGGCGGCATTCCCGACGACCTCCTGCCCGATCGCATCTTCGGCGGTCCCGGCGAGGACAGCGTCGATGTCGCCCAGGAGCTGGCCGGAGACCAGGTCGACTGCGGCCCCGGCCGCGACGACGCGTTCAGGGACCGCGGCGATCTGGTCCGCGGCTGCGAGGACGTCAGCGCGCGCTGACGCTCCGAGCGTGCCCAGCGGCTGCCGAGCAGCTTCACGCCCGCGTCCGTTGCCAGTATCTGCATCTGTGTGGCTTCAGCGCGAGATCTCTCTGCAGCCGATGCCGCGGGGTTTTCACCTCATCACTCGGGAGGTGGTCGAAGCGCTTCCCGAGCTGGGGGAGATCTCGATCGGACTGCTCCACCTGCTGATCCAGCACACCTCGTCCTCGCTGGCGCTGAGCGAGAACGCCTCGCCGGAGGTGCGGCGGGACTTCGAGAGCTGGTTCGACCGCGCGGTCCCCGAAGGCGCTCCCTACTGGGCGCACACGCTGGAGGGCGAAGACGACATGCCCGCGCACGTCAAGGCGGCGCTGCTCGGCCCCTCGCTGACGCTGCCGGTCCGGGACGGCCGCCTCGCCCTCGGCACCTGGCAGGGCATCTACCTCTGCGAGCACCGCGACAGCGGCGGCTCGCGCTCGCTGCTGGCCACGGCCTGGGGCGAAGAGTAGGTTGAGCAGCCAGACGGTTCCAACCCGCCTCAGAACGCCCTGACCAGCAGGTTCAGCAGGATCGTCAGGACCAGCGAGGCGATCAGGGAGAAGACGAGGCAGCCGGGGAAGAAGTGGACGCTGGTGTGGACGTTGCCTTGGCCGAAGGCGAGGGGTTCGCTGGAACGGCGGGGTGGAGTCGTGCGCCGGCGGTACCTGCGAACCGCGTAGACGATCCCGACGGTGCAGAGCAGCGAGAGCAGCAGCCCCGGGCCGGTGTCGCGGTCGAATACGTAGTAGGCGATCAGGCCGGCGATCAGGGAGCCGCCGATCCCGGCCAGCATCGTCTCGAGGATGCTCATCGGGTCGGGGCCGGGCAGCAGCAGGCGGGCGAGGGCGCCGATCAGGAGGCCGCTGAGCGCGAGCAGGAGGATGTAGGCGAGAACGCCGATTGGGCTGCGCTACCCGCGAACCGGGTAGTGGAACCGCGTGGCCGCCGCAATCGGCATCGGGGAGCTGCTGAAGGAGCGCTACCGGCTCGAGCGCGCGCTCGGGCGCGGCGGCATGGCCGCGGTCTGGCTCGGCCACGACGAGGTGCTCGACCGGCCGGTGGCGGTGAAGGTGCTATCCGACACGATCGCCGGCGACCCCGGCTTCGTCGCCCGCTTCCGGCGCGAGGCGCGGACCGCGGCGGCGCTCTCGCATCCCAACCTGGTCGGCGTCTACGACTACTCCGAAGAGGGCGAACGGCCCTACCTGGTGATGCAGTTCGTCCCCGGCGAGAACCTCGCCGAGCGGCTGCAGCGAGGTGAGGACGTCGACTGCGACAAGCTCGCCCGCGAACTGCTCGAGGCGCTGGAGCACATCCATTCGGTGGGGATCCTGCACCGCGACATCAAGCCGGCGAACGTGATCGTCGAACCCGACGGCACCGCCAAGCTGATCGATTTCGGGATCGCGCTGCCGCCGGACGCAACCGCGCTCACCGGCACCGGGTTGATCCTCGGTACCGAGCGCTACGCCGCCCCCGAGGTGATGGAAGGGCGGCCGGCGACCGAGCGCTCGGATCTCTACTCGGCCGGGGTGGTGCTGCGCACCTGCGAGGGGCGGTGCTCGCGCGCGCTCGGGTCGCTGATCGGGTGGATGACGAGCAGGGACCCGCGCGGCCGGCCGGCGTCCGCCGGCCAGGCCCTGGCGCGGCTGGAACGAGCAGAGCGCCTCGGCGAGCCGACGCAGGCCTTCGAGCCGACCTTCGCCCGACCGCGGCAGAGGCCAGAACCCTCTCTGCCGCCTGCGCCGAGCTACGCCCGCAGCAGCTCCCGGCGGGGCCGTGTCGGCGCGGTCGCCGCGATCCTCGCGGTGCTGGCCGCGGCGGCTGTTGCGGCGGTGGTCGTACTCGGCGGCGAAGAACAGGAGCGAGGGAGGGTGGTCAGGAGCAAGCACGGGCCGGCGGGGAGAGTGGCGAAGGAGGGTTCCCCCTCGACGGCAGGGTCGCGGCCGAATCAGGCTCCCGAAGCGGCGAGCGACGGCGCGGAGGGAGCGAGCGCAGCGGTGACGGCGGCGCCGGAAGGCTCAGGGGAGGATCCCTCGCTCGGCGCCAGCCTCAACGAACAGGGCTACGCAATGATGCAGGCGGGCGAATACGAGGCGGCGGTGCCGGTGCTGGAAGAAGCGGTTGGGGCCTTCCCGGAAGGAAGCGAAGAACTGGATTACGCCTACGCGCTGTTCAACCTCGGCAGCGCGCTGCGGCGGAGCGGCCGTGCCGACGAAGCCGTCCCGGTGCTCGAACGGCGACTGGAAATCCCCAACCAGACGGCGGTCGTCGAGGAGGAGCTGGAAGCCGCCCGCGCCGAAGCCGACTAGCTAGGAGGGATTGGCGAAACCGGCATATGCCATCTGGCGAGCGCCGGACCAAGCGGGGCAAGGACGCAGGGAGGCCGAATAGCGGTGCTCATGAGTATCCGGCTTGCTCAGGCTGGCCGGTCGCGGCCAAGTCGACGCCCCCGGGCTCGCCTCTTTCTGTTCGAACTGCATCAAATTCTGGTCGTTAAGCAACCAAGATTTGATGCAGTTCACCCGTTGGGGTCGCCAGCGCCTCCCCTTCTTCTGTTCTCTATGTCTATGGAGCGACCATAAGGAACAGGATGAGGAGCGCCTGAGGGCGC
>JBJMKQ010000022.1:0-1718 GCA_045805725.1 Solirubrobacterales bacterium | reverse complement strand
GCCGATCGCGCCTGTGAGCGCCTTGATGGCCACGTCGGAGACGCCGAAGAGAATGCCGGACGCGGTGCCGAGCAGGACGCCGTGATGCTCGTGGGGCGCGCCGAGCTTGTGCGAGAGCACGAGGAGCAGGCCGACGGCGAGCAGCCCGGCCTCGAAGGCGACCATCGCGGCGAGCGAGTAGCGCGCGTCCGTACCGCCGTGAGGCAGCGTGACGGCCAGCAGCGCGAGGCCGAGGGCCGTGAAGCCAACGCCGAGCCACTGACGGCGCCCGACGCTGCAGCCGAAGAAGCGCTCGGCCAGCACGGTGAGGAAGACGAGCCCGCCGGAGATCACGGCCTGGACGAGCGAGAGCGGGGCCATCGCCATGGCGACGACGTGGAAGCCCCAGGCGACGACCGCGACGAGCATGCCGATCGCGAACCACTTCGACCGGAAGAGCGCCGCGCCGGAGCGCAGGGGATGCTTCCAGTCGACGTCAGGGGCTGCGCAAGCGCCCCGGTGCTTCAGCAGGAAGCCCAGGTTCGTTGCGAGCGCGCATGCAAGCGCGAGGAGTATTCCGATCTGTACCGTCATTCCCGTGCGACCCGGCGGGGCGTTACCCGCCGTTATTCGAGCTATCGGTCCCGGCGCCTTCCGGCTTGAGACCGCCCCTTGTCCCTCAAAGCCCCCGCCTGAAACAAGCTACGTGCTGTGAGGTTTCCCTTCAGTCGGAAAACAACACACGGCGTTAAAGGAACGCCAAAACTTAGCGACGAATGTCCAGGCGACTGTGACGCCCGTCCGGTTCTGTTCGTGGACGTCGACGGCGTCATCTCGCTGTTCGGATTCGACCCGAGCGAGGGC
This sequence comes from Solirubrobacterales bacterium, assembly GCA_045805725.1. Lineage (GTDB taxonomy): Bacteria > Actinomycetota > Thermoleophilia > Solirubrobacterales > 70-9 > VAYN01. Next base: position 875 of record JBJMKQ010000022.1, on the reverse strand, counting down.
CTGCCGGGGAGCTTCGTCTCGGTCGACGGCATCCTCCACTGCATCGGCTCCGAAGCCGGCCGGCGGCTCGCCCGGCTGGCCGAGCGCTTCGAGCTCGTCTGGGCGACCGGCTGGGAGGAGAAGGCCAACGAATATCTCCTCCAGGTGCTCGGAATCCCCAGCAATCTGCACACTTTGACGTTCGAGGGGCGGGCCGTGTTCGGCACCGCTCACTGGAAGGTCGAAGCCATCGACCGCTACGCGGGGAACCGCCCCGCGGCCTGGATCGACGACTCGCTGGACGAGCGCTGCAGCGCCTGGGCGGCCGGGCGGAACGCGCCAACCCTGCTCGTCGAGACCGACCCCGCGCTCGGAATAACCGACGAGCACGTCGAGCAATTGCTCCGTTTCGCCGAGGGCGCAGCACCGGCGGCCACCTGAGAGGCGGCCGCCGGGCTGTCGGACGCGTAGCCTGAAAGGCGGCGCGTATGCACCTAGTTTCTGCGGGCGAGGGTGCCGGCGCAAGCTCTCACTTGCGCCAGCTATCCCGTCAGGATCGGATCGGAATCGCGACGCGAGCGGTCGCGGTGCCGCGGCTGGCCGCGATAGCGATCCCGAGAGGATCCCGGCTACTCCTCGTCGCCGTCGCGCGGCGGGGCCGCGAGGTCGGCCAGTTCGTCGGCGAACCCGGCGGCATCGCCGCCGTCGCCCCCGAAGCTGAATCCCTCGAGGCCGGAGTCGGTCAGACCCAGCTCGGCTGCCAGCTCCTGCTCGTCGAGCAGCCCGATCTCGTCCGCCGACGGGCGCGGCACCGGCTCCGACGGCTCGATCTCGAGCCGGCGGTAGCGGCGCAGCCCGGTGGCGGCCGGGATCAGCTTGCCGATGATCACGTTCTC
>JBJMKQ010000021.1:0-1719 GCA_045805725.1 Solirubrobacterales bacterium | reverse complement strand
GCCGCCAGCCATTCGATCCGCGCCGTCACCAGGTGCTGAATCCGGGCGGTCTGGCCGAACAGCATCTGGTTCTTCTTGGCGAGCTCCGCGTCGATGGTCTCCTCGGCGAATTTCTGGGCGGTCGCCGACGGCACCATGTTCAGGCTGTTCGGATCCGCGTCCGGCGCGCCCTCCTCCCTGTGCCAGTCGAGCACGTAGCGGCCCAGGTACTGGCCGATCACGCTCACCGGCCCGAAGACGTGATCAGCGCCCAGGGCGTACTGGAGGTCGGGCCGTGCCGCGTAGCGGCGGTGCTGGTAGTCGGTCGGCAGTCGGTAGGCGGCCTCGCCCCGCAGGGCCAGGAGGCTGCCGAGCGCCGTCGAAAAGTCGAAGCCGAGCACCTGCTGATAATCGGTGGTTCGCGTGATGAGGATCTCGGGCGTGTTGGGTTCGAGCACGACCGACCGCCGCTGTAGCCCCGGCAACGGGGCGAATCCGCGCAGATACGACGCCGATATCTCGAAGGCGGGGAGCTCCAGGTGCACCCGCGCCGCCAACAAGGCATCGCGCAGCTCGGGCTGCCGGTTGATCGGCGGGCCGAAGTACACGTACTTCGGCAGCGGAATGTCCGGCAGCTCCGACGCAATGTAGAGGGGGATCCAGACGCCTTCGACGCGAAACGGACCGAGGTGAAGATTTGCCCGGGCCGCGACGTTACCGACCCGCCGGTCGTCCTCGATGGGCGAACGCACGCGGATATCGAACGGCATCAGGTTATTCGTCGGGTTCAAGGCGTCGGCGCGCCCCCACACGATGATCTGCTTGCCCAGGCGCAGGTCGAACCACCGCCCCCCGTACAAGGTGGCGAAGGCCTCGCGCAGGTCGACGACCGTATGCTGCTGCGACCCCTGTAGTCCATAGCGCAGGCGACCTTCAGCGAAGCCCTCACCGTACGTCTCGCGCACCGTCCTTACCGCCATCGAGAGCTCGCCGTAAGCGGCCTTCATCTCGCCCAGCCGAGTCCCGGGCACCTTGCCCACGAATACGCCGCCACGCGAATACCCCGAAACCGTGACTCGCGCCGCCGGGACCTCGGCCGTTTGTTGTTCCACCGAGGGCGCGGGAAGGCCCTCCGGCATGCGCTCACCGGCCTGTGCACCGCGCTCGCGGCCCGTACTCGCGAGCGTCAGAGCCAGCACCACAAATGCCGGGACGGGCGGGCCCGATTGATTGACGCTCGCGCGGCGTCCGCTCGTCACGATCGGTCGGCCTGGCTGGTGGTCTCGCCGGCCCTCACCGCAATGTCGTGGAGGGCCTTCGGGCCTCCGAACCAGCCGGGCCCCACAGCGGCCGTCCCCATCTCAGTCACCGGAAGGGTCGAGAATCGAAAACACGATGGGCGCCGGGCTCTGACACGTGCTGCAGGTGAGGGCGAGCATCCAGGTCCCTGGCTGGCCGCCCCCGAAGCCCCCGAAGGAGGTCCCCTTGGTCCGATCACGCCCACTGGAAAGGTTGGCCGTCTTGGCCCCCGTGAGGGCCACGTCCCACAGCGTCGTCGCGATGAGCTCGACGTCGAGAATTCGCGATTGCACCTCGGCGACGGTCATGCCCTGGAAGAAGCCCAGCGTGAGGCGATCGATCTTCTGGAATGGCACGGGATTGCCCTGGCCGTCGCGCGTCACGTCTCGCCAATCGATGATCCAGGGCCCCTTGGCCGAGATCCCGAGTGGCTTCGGAGAG
>JBJMKQ010000020.1:0-2436 GCA_045805725.1 Solirubrobacterales bacterium | reverse complement strand
GTCGTCTTCTTCGGCGACGGCGCGGTGCAGGCCGGCCACTTCAACGAGACCGTCAACCTCGCCACGCTCTGGGGCCTGCCGCTGATCCTGGTCTGCGAGAACAACGGCTTCGCCGAGTTCACCCCGCGCTCCGCCCACACGAACGTCGAGCGGGTCAGCGACGTCGTCGCGCCGTACGAGCTCACTCGGGAGACCGTCGATGGCAACGACCTGGGCGCTGTCCACGAGGCGTTCGGGAGCTTCCTCGGCAAGGTCCGCAAGGGCGAGGGACCGCTGCTCCTCGAATGCCTCACCCACCGGCTGCGCGGGCACTACGAGGGGGATCCGGCGCAGTACCGCGAGGCGCTGGCCGACGAGGAGTGGCAGCAGAAGGACCCGATCCTGCGCTTCCAGCGGGCGGCGGCCGAGGCGGGCTGGTTCGACGAGGAGCGGGCCGCCGAGATCGCGACCGAGGCACGCGAGGAGGTGGAGACGGCGGTCGAGTTCGGCAGGGCGAGCGCGTTCCCCGATGACAAGGTCGCGACGGGCCTCGTCTATGCCCCCACCGCTGCGCCACCAGAAGGAACGCCGATGTCGGCGGGTGGAGAGACGACCTTCGTCAAGGCGGTCAACTCGACGCTCGCCGACGCGATGCGCGCCGACGACGACGTACTGGTGATCGGCGAGGACGTCGCCGAAGGCGGCCCCTACACCGTGACCGCAGGCCTCGCCGAGGAGTTCGGCACCGAGCGGGTCATCAACACCCCGATCAGCGAGGCGGCGATCTGCGGCGCCTCGATCGGCGCGGCCCAGTCCGGCAAGCGGCCCGTCTTGGAGATCATGTTCATCGACTTCCTCACCCTCGCCCTCGATCAGCTCGTCAACGCGGCGGCCAAGGCGCACTTCATGTCCGGCGGACAGCTACGCGTTCCGCTCGTCCTCCGGACCCAGGGCGGGGCCGGCTCACGCGGGGCCGCCCAGCACTCCCAGAGCCTGGAGGCCTGGCTCACCCACATCCCCGGGCTCAAGGTGGTGATGCCCGGCCGCGCCGCGGACGCCGTCGGCCTGCTGCGCAGCTCCATCGCTGATCCCAATCCGGTCGTCTTCATCGAGCACAAGAACCTCTACTTCCGCAAGGAGGAGGTGCCCGACAATCCCGAGCCCGTGCCGATCGGGAGCGCCCGCGTCGCGCGCGAGGGCTCCGACGTGACGATCGTCGCCCTCTCCCGGATGGTCGGCGAGGCGCTCGCCGCGGCGGAACGCCTGGCCGTTGACGGCATCGAAGCGGAGGTGATCGACCCCCGGACGCTGGTCCCGCTGGACCTCGATGCGATCGTCGCGTCGGTCGAGCGCACCAACCGCCTGGTTGTCGCCCATGAGGCTGTGGAGCACGGCGGCTTCGGCGCCGAGATCGCGGCCGAGGTCCAGGCCGCCGCGTTCGATGACCTCGACGCCCCGGTCGAGCGGGTCGGCGCGCCCTTCACCCCGGTCCCGCTCAGCCCCGAACTCGAGGACGCCTATCTGCCGGGTGCCGATGAGATCTACGCCGCCGTGCGGGCCACGCTCGCCGGCGGATCAGCCTAAGAACTCTCGGGACTTCGAAAACCGCTGCTTTGCCGCGGCGTAGGTCTGGGTCGATGGACTCCGCGATTGAGTCCCCGGACCTTTGGTGACTCTTCAACCGTACAAATGACGTGAAGACGGGTTGGCCAGCCTCCGTCGTGGTGCCCGCTGCCCTGGTGGCAGCTGCGGCGCTCGCCTCCTGCTCCTCGGGTGACAACGGCGATGGCACGGAAGGCAATGTGTTTGTCAACCGGCCAGCTGGGATTTCCATCACAGTCCCGGACGGCTGGCGCGCCTCAGCCGGCCGCCTCACAGGGCTGCTGGATCCGCGCGAGCGGCTGGTCCTCACCTCATTTCCCATCGCTGGGATCGCGCGATCGCCAGGATGCTCACCGGCCGGCCTGCTCCGTCAAATCCCACGTTCCGGTGTTGCAGCGCTCCTGCTCGAGTACATGCACACCGGGGCGCGTCGGAACCTTCCGCCGCGGCCCGCTCGTTTTCATCTGGGGCCGGGAATCCGGGGAGGATTCGACTGTTTCTCGCCGCAGCCGTTTGGCAGGGCACACTTGGTCAATTTCGGCGACAGCGGCCGCGCGTTCCAGCTCCTCGTCGCGGTCGGCAAGACCGCGACCCCGGAGATGCGTGTGACGGCAGCCAAGGCGCTTGACAGCCTTCGAATCGAGCCCTGCGACACGCCGCTGCCAAGCGAGACAGACCCGACATGTCGACGCCCGCTTCCGCATTGAGCGCGAGAGGATTTGCGGTCCTGACGCATGCAAGAGACGATCGCGGGCGAGAATCCGGCCCGGTGACACCCCAGCGCCATCGGGGCTTGGCTGAGCGGAGGCTCATCGCTGCCGCACGACGCGGCGAGGAGGCCGCCCAGGCGGAGCT
>JBJMKQ010000019.1:0-2142 GCA_045805725.1 Solirubrobacterales bacterium | reverse complement strand
GTCGTAGCCCGAGACCGCCGCGCGGATGGTGGCCGATCCGATCACCGCGTTGATCCCCGGGGCCGGCCCGCCTCCGCAGAGGATTCCGAGCTTCTTGGGCTGGTGGAACATGCCCTCTGCCCTACCATCGCCGCCTCCGGGAAGCCATTGGCCGCCCCTGCCCCGGGCCTGCCGGATGGAGTACGCTCCGCCCCATGCGTCTCGTGAAGATCGGGCTCGCCAGCGTCAACGCCACGGTCGGGGCCGTCCGCAGCAACGTCGACCGCGTCATCCGCAGCGCCCACGCCCTCGCCGAGGAGGGCGCGACCATCGCCCTCTTCCCGGAGCAGGTCATCGGCGGCTACGCGATGGAGGATCTGGTCCAGTGGCGCGCCTTCGTGGCCACCCAGCGGCGCGAGCTCCTCCGCTTCGCCCAGGAGACCCAGGGGCACGGCACGGTCTTCGTCATCGGCGTCACCGTGGGCATCGGCGGCGACCTCTTCAACTGCGGGGCGCTCGTCCACCGCGGCGCGCTGCTCGGCTTCTCCCCCAAGGAGAAGCTCCCCACCTACAACATCTTCTACGAGGGTCGCACCTTCTCCCGCGGCGCGCCTCACCTCGCGCTCGACGCCGAGGGCATCTTCTGCGGCGACCGCCTCTACGAGTTCGACTTCGGCACCATCGCCGTCGAGGTCTGCGAGGACATCTGGTCCCCCGACGGCCCCATGCGCCGCCGCTGCTACTCCGGCGCCGAGCTGGTCCTGAACCTCTCCGCCTCGCCCTACCGCGCCGGCGTCACCGGCACCCGCCGCGAGATGATCGCCACCCGCGCCTCCGACAACCAGTGCACCGTGGCCTACGCCAACCTGGTCGGCGGCAACGACGGCCTCGTCTTCGACGGCGGCGGCTACGTCAACCAGAACGGCCGCCCCATGCTCGAGGCCCCCCGCTGGCGCGAGGGCTTCGCCACCACCGTCGTCGACCTCGACCGCACCATCCGCTGCCGCCGCGAGGGCACCACCTGGCGCAGCGACCTGGAGACCTTCCGCTCCCTCCAGCGCCCCGTCCCCGTGCTCCACGTCGACGGCCCCGGTCACGTTTGCGCCGACCGATCCCGCCTCGCCTACCCCGCCCCCGCCCCGGGGACGAGCTTCTTCCTCCCCACCGCCAGGCTGCCCGAGACCTCCCCCCGCGACGAGCTGCTCGACGACTTCTACGAGGCCCTCGGCCTCGCCGTCGCCGACTACTACCGGAAGATCGGCGCCTTCTGCAGCATCGGCGTCGCGCTCTCCGGCGGCCGTGACTCGCTCCTCACGCTGCTCGTCGCCTGGCGCGCCGCCCAGATCATCCACGGCGACCTCCACGGCGACGCGCTCGCCGCCAGGATGAAGACGGCGATCCACACGTTCTACATGCCCACCCGCTTCTCCAGCGACGTCACGCGCGGCGCCGCGGCGCGCATCGCGGCCGACCTCGGCGTCTCGTTCACCGTCCTGCCCATCGAGGAGGCCTTCGATCGCGAGCTCGCCGCGACGCGCGCCATGCTGGGCGAGGGCGGGCCCCAGCCCACCGCCATCACCGAGCAGAACGTGCAGGCCCGCATCCGCGGCACCCGCATGTGGAACTGGGCGAACACCAGCGGGGCGCTCTTCCTCCAGACCGGCAACATGAGCGAGAAGGCCCTCGGCTACACCACCGTGGGCGGCGACCTGGAGGGCTGCTTCAGCGTCATCGCCAACCTGCCGAAGACGGTGGTGAACTACCTCCTCGACTATCTCCTCGAGAAGACGAAGCTCCCGGGCATCGAGCTGACACTGAAGAAGCCCGCCTCCGCGGAGCTCGCGGACGATCAGGAAGACGAAAAGGACCTCATGCCCTTCCCTGTCCTCGACGCCTGCTTCTCGCTCTATGCGGGCGAGAAGATGTCGCCGAGCGAAGTGAAGGAGGTCCTCTTCACGATGTTCCCGGAGCACGACCGCGCGAAGGTCGAAGCGTGGGCCGCCCGCTTCGCGCGCCTCTTCACCGCGTCGATCTACAAGTGGGTGCAGACGCCCCTCTCGCTCCACGTCGGCAACCTCGACCTCGACCGGGAGCGGGCGCTCCAGCTCCCCGTGGTCCAGTCCTCCGAGTGGCAGCCTTCTGGCAGACCTTCTGGCAAGCCCG
>JBJMKQ010000018.1:0-2014 GCA_045805725.1 Solirubrobacterales bacterium | reverse complement strand
CCGAGTGGCCGCTGCCCCGAAGTGACTCCTGTTGCGTATTGCCTGTTGCCTAACGACTTCCCCCTTCCGCCGTCCCCGTCGTCCCCGGCGTGCTCGTCAGCCCGACGATCTCCTTCGCGGCGCGCTCGAGGATCTCGCGCACCTTCTTCAGGCGCTCGGCGTCCTGCGTCGCGCGCATCGCGCCGGCGTAGGTGGCGCGCGCCACTTCCTTGAAGGCGCCGTGCACCTCGCCCATCGGGCCGCCGAAGAAGCCGGCGCTGAACTGGGCCACCCGGTCGAAGATGTCGTCGACGGTCGACTTGTTCTGCTGGAGGTAGGCGCGCCCCTCGTCGGTGATCTCGTAGATCTTGCGCCCCCCTTCCTCCGGCGTCGCCCGCGCGTGCCCCAGGTCCTCGAGCATCGTGAGCGTCGGGTAGACCGTGCCCGGGCTCGGCGAGTAGGCGCCGCCGAACTTCTCCTCGAGCTCCTTGATGATCTCGTAGCCGTGGCGCGGCTTCTCCTCGAGCATGCGGAGGATCACGTACTTCAGGTCCCCCTGCCCGAACATCCGCCCGCCGCCGCGCGGTCCACCCCACCCGCGCCCCGCCCCGCCCGGACCTCCCGCTCCGCCGGGCCCGAAGATCCCCGCCCAGATCCCCTCGATCCCGCCCCGCCGCCCCGCCTCGCGAAACTCTCCCCGGAAATGCTCACCCCTGCACATCGCTCCCCCCGTGCCGAAGTCCGATATGTTGGCGATATATCGCCGCTTCTACGGTAAGATATATCGAAGATGTATCGGCGCAAGACCCCCGTTCTCCCTGTCTGCGGGACTTCGGTGGTGGCGCCAGCAGTCCGACGGCGGCGGGCTCACTGCGCGTTGCGCACGGTTGGATGACGGCCCCGGGGAGCCCCGAACCTCCACGGAGCCGACTTCAACCGTGCGCACTGCGCAATGAAGGCATGGATCGGATTGGTCGTCCGTCGCGAGTCACCTCGCCCCCACTCCTTGCCCCTGCCCGTCCCCGCCTTCACACTCCCTCTTCCCTCACCCCCGAGCCCTTCATGTCGTCCGGCATCACGCACGTCTTCTTCGACATCGGCGGCGTGCTCGGCTCCAACGGGTGGGACCGCGAGCAGCGGCAGCGCGCGGTGGCCCACTTCCACCTCGACGACGAGTTCGAGCGGCGCCACGAGGAGGTCGTGGGCGAGTGGGAGACGGGGCGCATCTCCCTCGACGAGTACCTCGAGAGCGTCGTCTTCTTCCGTCCGCGGAAGTTCTGCCCGGGCGACTTCACCGCCTTCATGCTCGAGCAGAGCACGCCCGACGTCGAGGCGATCGACGTCGTCCGCGACCTCGCGCGCGAGCGGCGCGTGCGGCTGCTGACGCTGAACAACGAGGCCGAGGCGCTCAATCGCCACCGCATCGAGACGTTCGGGCTGCGCGACCTCTTCGAGGCCTTCCTCTCCTCCTGCTGGCTCGGCGTGCGCAAGCCGTCGCGCGCGATCTTCGAGCGTGCCCTCGGCATCGCCGGCGTCGAGCCCCGCGCCGCCCTCTTCGTCGACGACCGCGAGCAGAACCTCGCCCCCGCCCACACGCTGGGCTTCGAGACCTTCCTCTTCACCGGCGCGGCGGCACTGCGCGAGGAGCTGGAGGAGCGGTCGCTGATCTGAGCTGCTCTGAGCTGCGCTGAGCTGCTCGACCGGGAGACTGGGTGCGCGACGACATCCGGGCTGCGATGAAGGAATGACCCGAGGGGCGAGGGAGCAGGTGGGAGGGGTGAGGGGCAGGTTTGCTCTGGACCCCTGATCACCTCACCCTCCCGGCGCACACGCGAGTTCTCGAGGAGCGCGGAGTGAGGTTCTGAGGGGAGGGTCGTCCAACCTGCACCTCGCCCCTCCCACCTGCTCCCTCGCAACCTCACTCGAAGGGATCGAGGTGCCGGCATTCCCCGTCACGACGAAGGGCGCCGATCGCTCGGCGCCCTCCTCGATTCCCATCTCCTGGCCACGCTCAGCAGAAGCGGTCGAATGCCCT
>JBJMKQ010000017.1:0-1967 GCA_045805725.1 Solirubrobacterales bacterium | reverse complement strand
GTGCCGCTGACCGTCTTCATCGTCGTCGCCACCATCAACGCGGTCAATTTCGTCGACGGCCTGGACGGTCTCGCCGCGGGAGTGGTCGGGATCGCGGCGGCCGCGTCGTTCTCCTATGCCTATCTCATAGCCGTGGACAAGGGCCTCAACCGGCTCACCGGCGCGGCCCTCATCACCGCCATTCTCATGGGGATGTGCGCGGGCTTTCTGGCGCATAATTTCAACCCGGCGCGGATCTTTATGGGCGACACCGGCTCGATGCTGATCGGGCTGATGCTGTCCGCGTCCACCATCATGCTCACCGGGCAGTTCGACACGGCCGTCGTCGGCAGCTACAACCTTTTCCCCGCCTTCGTGCCGCTGCTGCTCGTCCCCGCGGTGATCACGGTGCCGTTCATCGACATGTCACTCGCCGTCTGGCGGCGTACCAACCAGGGGCGCTCACCGTTCGCGCCGGACAAGCAGCACCTGCACCATCGGCTGCTCGAGCTCGGCCACTCCCATCGCCGGGCCGTGCTCATCATGTACTTCTGGGTGGGGCTGCTGGCGTCCTGCATGGTCGGGCTGTCCTTCCTCCGCTCGATGGCCTTGGTGCTCAGCGTCATCGGCGTGGTCGCCGTACTCGGCGTGGTCGGCATGATCGCGGTGCCCCGGCTGCGGGTGAAGGGCGAGACCGAGGCGGCGTCCGCCGCCGCGGAAAAGCCCAGGCAGCCGGTCTAGCCCAGACCTCCGCGGAGGCGCTTACCCGAGGCGTGATTCGGGCGCCCAGCAGGCTTGTGCTACCTTCGTCGAACAAGAGGCGAACACAAAACGTAACCACCCGGAGCCCACATGCAGTCTGCCGACGCCCGGATCCTCCGCGGCGCCGCGATCCCGGCTGGCCTGGTCGGAGTGGCCGCCGTTCTGCTGAGCCTGCTGATCGGCGGAGCCAAGGGCGCCCTCGGCGCGGCGATCGCGACCGCCGTCGTCCTCGCGTTCTTCACTATCAGTCATCTGGCGGTGAGCTATGCGGCGAAGGTGTCGCCGCAGACCATGATGCTGGCCGCCCTGGCGAGTTACGCCGTGAAGATCCTCTGTGTGATCCTTCTCATCTCGGCGCTGAACCACGTCACGGTGTGGGACCCCCGGGTCTTCGGCTGGACCGTCCTCGCCCTCATCGCCACCTGGCTGGGCGCTGAGATCCGCGCCACTCTCAAAAGTCGCACTCTGTACGTCGACGAGTCGGCCGAGCCGTCCGGCTCCACCACAGAGTCCAAGGTCACGATCACATCGGCAGCCTCCGAGACCTCCGCGGACCGGAGTGGGTGACGGCGGCCGTGGCGCTAACGGACTACTCCGATATGACCATTCGCGGGATAGCCTGCTATCGTCCGGAGCGCGATGAGCGAGCAGAAGCGACCGCCCGAAGACGACGGCCGCGACTTTGCCGACGCCGCCTGGTCCGTCCCCAGCTATTTGCTGTCCGGGATGTTGATCTGGGGCGGTGCCGGCTGGTTGTTGAGCCGGTGGACAGGCCTGGTCGTGTTCACTCCGATCGGCCTGATCCTGGGCGTCGGTCTCGCCGTCTATCTGGTCTACGTGAAGTTCGGTCGCTGACCACCTCAGGTGGTCACGCTGCCCGAGAAGTCATTTTGATCGACACCACGCTGAAGGGAACTCCAGTGCGCGAGCGCGACGAGCGGACCGACAGGCAGAGCAACGCGCCGCGTGCACGCCGAACCGAGCCGACGGGCCGGGTGAGGGCGTGAACGCGCTGACCGTCCTCGCCGCCTCGGGCGGAGGGGGAGGGGAGTTCCAGGCCCCCGGGCCCGAGCTCTTCAACTTCCCGCCGCTGTTCGCCGGCGGACCGGCGTGGCTGACCAAGCCGGTGGTCTTCGCCGTCTTCGGCGCTCTGGTGGTGTGCGCGATCGCCTGGAGTGCGTTCGCCAGCCCCAAGCTGGTGCCGCGGGGCATGCAGAACCTCGGCG
>JBJMKQ010000016.1:0-4287 GCA_045805725.1 Solirubrobacterales bacterium | reverse complement strand
CGACTGGAAATCCCCAACCAGACGGCGGTCGTCGAGGAGGAGCTGGAAGCCGCCCGCGCCGAAGCCGACTAGCTAGGAGGGATTGGCGAAACCGGCATATGCCATCTGGCGAGCGCCGGACCAAGCGGGGCAAGGACGCAGGGAGGCCGAATAGCGGTGCTCATGAGTATCCGGCTTGCTCAGGCTGGCCGGTCGCGGCCAAGTCGTCGCCCCCGGGCTCGCCTCTTTCTGTTCGAACTGCATCAAATTCTGGTCGTTAAGCAACCAAGATTTGATGCAGTTCACCCGTTGGGGTCGCCAGCGCCTCCCCTTCTTCTGTTCTCTATGTCTATGGAGCGACCATAAGGAACAGGATGAGGAGCGCCTGAGGGCGCCGGATACCGGCGAGCGGTGCTATTTGCCGACCGAGGACGCCGCACCGCGCAGTGTCCGCCGCCGCCATGCGCGTGCGGGGGGCTCGCCGGTCCCTCCTAGGAAGCCAGCCCAAGCTCGGAGCAGATGACCTCGACCAGCTCGCCGGCTGCCCGGCCGACCTCGTCGTTGACGACGCAATGGTCGAAGTCCGCCTGGGCCGCGAGCTCCTGCTCGGCGACCTTGAGGCGCTCGTCGATGGCCGCGGGGGAGTCGGTGCCGCGGCCGGCGAGCCGCTCCCGCAGGACCGCCGGATCGGGCGGCGCGATGAAGATTTGGACCGAGTCCGGTTTGGCGGCGCGGACCTGCTGGGCCCCCTGGACCTCGATCTCGAGGACGACGGAGTGGCCGGCGTCAAGCCGGCGGTCGACCTCGCTGCGCAGGGTGCCGTAGCGGTTGCCGCTGTAGGTGGCCCACTCCAGAAAGTCGTTTTCCTCAGCCCGCTGTTCGAATTCCTCGGCAGTGAGGAAGTGGTACTCGCGGCCGTCGATCTCGCCCTCGCGCGGCGCCCGCGTCGTCGCCGAGACCGAAAGCTCGAGGTCGGGAACCCGTCCCAGCAGCTCGCGGATCAGGGTCCCCTTGCCGACGCCCGAGGGCCCGGTGATAACGAAGACTTTGGCCATGCGGGCGGTGATGATGACCGCCCGGGCGGTCGCTAACTACCGGCGAAGCTGGCTGATCAGCTCCGCGCGCTGGCGCTCGGAGAGGCCGCCGATCGTCTTCGACGGCGAGATCCGGCACTGGTTGAGGATCCGGTTGGTCTTCACGCGACCGTACTTGGGAACGGCGAGGAGCATGTCGAAGACCTTGGCGGTGAGGACGTACTCCGGTGGGTCGAGGAGGATCTTCTGGATGTTGGCCCGGTTGGCCTTCAGGTCCTTCTTGAGCTTGGCGCGGGCGGTGCGGATGTCGTTGGCCCGCTTCAGCGCCTCCATCCTCTGGTCGAGGGACCGCTCGGGTGCCGCGAGCGAAGATTTGACTGGTGGGGCCGTCATCTGCGCGGCGAGTATAGCCGCGCCTTGGGGCCGTGCAAGGCGGAAACCCCGAAAAGTCGCAAAATTTGCCTCGACCTCCACTGGAGGTCGAGGGCCTAGACGGGTGACTGCATCCGATACATCGCCGTTTCCAGCTCATTTGCCACTCGGGAGCCCGCTTTCGGGTCACGAAAGCTCTCGGTTCCGACGGCCACCAGGCGCGCTCCGGCGGCCAGGAATTCGGCCGCGTCGGAGCCGGAGCCGATCCCCCCCATCCCCACCGCTGGAATCTCCGTCGCCGCCACGACGGCCCGCAGCTGCTGCAGCGCGATCGGCCGGACGGCCGGTCCGGAGAGGCCCCCATGACCTGCCGCCAGCGCCGGCTCCCCGGTGATCGGGTCGAGGGCGCTGGCCTTCAGGGTGTTGATCAGGGAGACCGCGTCCGCACCGCCGGCTTCGGCGGCGAGCGCGACCGCCTCGGGCGCCGCCACGTTGGGGGTCAGCTTCACGATCAGCGGCTTCTCGGTCAGCGGGCGCAGCGCCTCCAGCAGGGCCTCCGTCTCGGCCGGCTGCTCGCCGACGATCAGGCCCGAGTGGACGTTGGGACAGCTGACGTTCAGCTCGATCGCGGCGACCTCGTCACGTGCGCCCACCGCCACCACCAGGCGTGAGAAGTCCACGTGGTTGGTTGCCATGACCGACACGACCAACGGGACCGGTAATTCGGCCAGCTGCGGCAAGTCCTCGGCGAGAAACCCCGCGAGACCCTTGTTCGGGAGGCCGATCGAGTTCAACATGCCCGCGGGCGTCTCCCAGATCCGCTGCGGCTCGTTCCCCGCCCGCGGCTCCGGCGTGATCGTCTTGGACACGAACGCGGAGAACGGAAAGTCCTCCAGCAACTCCTCCCCGAATACTCTGCGCGCCGCGATCGCGTCATAGGTGCCGGACGCGTTGATGACGGGATGCTCCAGCTGAATCCCACAGAACGCGACCTTCCTTGCCCGTCCGTGGTCCCCGTTCCTGCCGGGGGGTGGCGCCGATTTAGGGGACCATCCCGACAGGGATGCTGGTGCCAAATCGGGAACAGGACCCGCCGGCCCTGAAACTACCGGGCCGTCCACGCAGAGTCTTAGGTACCCACCGCCGAGCTTCGGGACGGCGCAGCCGTAACAGGCGCCGAATCCGCAGGCCATGGGGGACTCTTCGGCGAGTTGGTAGGCAGCTCCAGCGGACTCGCAGAGGCCAGCCACCGCCTCCAGCATCCCGGAGGGACCGCAGGAGTAGACGACGGCCGAGGCGGCGTCGTCGCCGACGAGCATGGTCGCGAGGAGGTCGGTGACATAGCCCTGGTGGCCGGCGTGGCCGTCCTCACTGGCCAACCGCACGTCCGGGCAGAGGTTGTCGCCGGAGCAGAACAGCTCGGTGAGACCCCCCGAGTGCCGCTGGTCGCGGAAGCCGAGCAGGACGCGAAGGGGGATGCCCTGTTCGGCCAGGTGGCGGCGCCATATCGCCAGGGGGGCGATGCCGATGCCGCCGCCGACGAGGATCGCGCCGGCGGCGTCGCGGTTGACCTGCTTCGGCGTCGCAAACGAATTGCCCAGCGGCCCCGTCACCCAAACCCTCTCCCCAGCCTGCAGATCGCAGAGCCGGTCAGTGCCTGGGCCGACGCCCTCGACCAGGAAATCCAGCCGCACCCCCTCCTTCGCCGGCGCCGCCTCGGCGACCGAGATCGCGCGCGGCAGGAACGGCCGGCCGCTCCCCTCTCCCCAGCTGCGTTCGCCGGCGAGCATGTAGAACTGGCCCGGCCGCGGCGCCGGTCCCTCCCGGTCTGCGAGCGAGAAGATCCGGTAGCCGCCCGAGCTCCTGTTGTCGGTGACCCCGCAGAGGCGGCGGCCGAAGGGCGCCGTCATCGCGGCTGCGGCTCTCCCGCCACGGCGCCGTGGATCTCCTGCAGCGAGCGCACCTCGGGATCCCCCTGCTTGGCGGCGGCGATCGCGCGGGCGGCGGCGGTGGCGCCGGTCATCGTCGTCACGCAGGGGATGCCCTGGCGCACGGCGGCGGAGCGGATCTCGTAGCCGTCGGCGCGGGCGCCGGAGCCGGTCGGGGTGTTGATCACGAGGTCGCATTGGTGCTTGCGGATCAGGTCGAGGACGTGCGGCGAGCCTTCCTGCAGCTTGTTGATCGGGGTCACCGGCACCCCCATCCGCTCGATCGCCTGGGCGGTGCCGTGGGTGGCGATCACCTCGAAGCCGAGGTCGTGGAAGCGGGTCGCGAGTTGGGTGGCGGCGGCCTTGTCGGTGTCGGTGACGGTGATGAAGACCGAGCCCGATTCCGGCAGCCGCACCCCGGCGGCGGCCTGGGCCTTGCCGAAGGCGGTCGGGAAGTCGCCGGCGATGCCCATCACCTCGCCGGTGCTCTTCATCTCCGGGCCGAGCACCGAGTCGGCGCCGGCGAAGCGGGCGAACGGCAGGACCGCCTCCTTGACGCTGACGTGCTCCGGCATGCCCTCCGGCAGCTCCTGGTCGGCCAGTTTCTCCCCCAGCATCAGCTTGCAGGCGAGCTTCGCCAGCGGCAGCCCGATCGCCTTGGAGACGAAGGGGACGGTGCGGGAGGCGCGCGGGTTGGCCTCGATGACGTAGAGCCTGCCGCCGGCGACCGCGTACTGGATGTTGATCAGGCCGATCACGCCGAGCTCCAGTGCAATCCGCTCGGTGGTGGCGCGGATCTGGTCGAGCATCGGTTCGCCGAGGCTGAGCGGCGGGATCACGCAGGCCGAGTCGCCGGAGTGGACGCCGGCCTCCTCGACGTGCTGCATGATTCCGGCGACGTAGACCTCCTCGCCGTCGCCGAGCGCGTCGACGTCGACCTCGATCGCGTCCTCGAGGAAGCGGTCGAGCAGCGG
>JBJMKQ010000015.1:0-2540 GCA_045805725.1 Solirubrobacterales bacterium | reverse complement strand
GCCAGCGCCGGCTTGGTCCGGAAGACGACCGCCCCCGGGACGACCGCCCGCCGCCGCCGCGCGGCATCGGCGGCCCACTCCTCGGGCAGGAACAGCCGGCGGTCCATGAAGGTGTGCCCCTTCGCCGAGCAATAGTTGGCGAAGACGGCGACCTGGCAGTTGTCGGTCCGCCCGAGGGTGCCGGAGTACTGCCGCTTGACGCCGACGGACTTGGTGCCCTTCTTGGGGAAGCCGGTCTCGTCGGCGTTCCAGACCGCGTCGTCATCGGTCAGCGCCTCCAGCGCCGAACGGCGGAGTTCGCGAAGGACCGCGCCGTCCTGCCAGGCTCCGGTGGTGATGAAGGCCTGGAGCGACCGCACGGGGCCGCCGCTCATGGCCTGGGCGATGTTCTCGGCGTTGCGTCGCTCGCCGCCGTGCAGCAGTCCCTGGACGAAGCGGCGGGCATGCGCCTGGTTCTCGTCGCGGCCAAAGAGCGGGGCGAAGCGGTCGAGGAAGAGGTCGAGCTCGGGCTTGAGGGCCAGCAATTGCGGCTCGTCCATGATCGATCCCCGCGCAACGAGTGGAGAGCGAATCGAGTGATCTCTCTTGTATCCGATCCCGACCTTGCGGAGAAGACCCGCCAGACCTGCGCTGTAATACTAGTTTGCGGTGCGAAATGGCCATGATTTCCGGGGTCCGGTAGACTCGATGGGGCCCAGGGAACGGCCGTCCCATGCCGGCTTTCGGAGGGACCGCGATGCTCCGCGACCGCTACGACCCCGTCGATCTCCTCGCGATGGTCCCGCAGCTCGCCCTGGAGTTCGACCCCCAGTTGGCCCAGCTCGACCGCCGGCTCGACGATGACGACCTCTTTGGCCTGGTCCGCGCCGACCTGGCCCGCCGCTACCCGCTGACCCCCGTCCACGGCCGCAAGTCCACCCCCGTCGAGGTCCTCCTCCGCATGCTCGTGGTCATGCGGCTGTATGGCTGGAGCTACGAGCGCACCGCTTACTTCGTCAACGACAGCCTGGTCCTCCGCCAGTTCTGCCGCGTCTACCTCGAGAAAGTCCCCGCCGACACCACGCTGATCCGTTGGGCTCGGTTGGTCGGGCCGGAGACCCTGCAGCGGCTCAACGACCGCGTCGTCCAGTTGGCCAGGGCCGAGAAGGTGACGCGGGGCCGGAAGCTGCGCGTCGACACCACGGCCGTGGAGACCGACATCCATTACCCCACCGACAGCGGCCTGATCGGCGACGGGGTGCGGGTCGTCTCGCGCCTCCTGCGTCGGGCCAAGGCGGTGCTTGGCGAGGCGGCCTCCGGGCTGGCCAGGGCATTCCGCAGCCGTGTCCGCACCGTCCGCAAGCTGGCCCAGCAGCTCCACCGGATCGCCCGTCGCAAGGGAGAGCAAGGCCGCGCGGCGCTGAAGGCGGCCGACACCAAGCTAATCGAGACCGCCGAGCGGACCGGGGCCCAGGGTAAGCGGGTGCTCGAGGCGTTGAAGCGATCGGGCCGGAAGGGGGCCGGGGCCCTGGCCGTTCTGTTCGGCGAGTTCCTGCCGCGGTTGACCCAGGGGATCGATCAGGCGCGGCGGCGGGTACTCCAGGGGGAGTCGGTGCCAGCCCAGGACAAGCTGCTGTCGCTGTTCGAGGTGCACACCCAGATCATCCCCCGGTTCCAGGCCGGCAAGCCGGTGGAGTTCGGTCGCAAGATCCGGCTCGACGAGGTCGAGGGGGGGATCATCACGGGATACGCGGTCCTGGAGCAGGGCGGCGGCCAGGACCAGCCGTACCTCAAGGACGCCCTGGAGGCGCACCGCCGCCACTTCGGCCAGGCGCCGGACCTGCTGGCGGCCGATCGCGGGATGGCCTCGGCGGCCAACGAACGCCTGGCGCAGGAGGCGGGGGTCAAACACGTGGCCTTGCCGCGCGTCGGCAAGGCGTCGGCGGAGCGGAAGCGACTGGAGAAGGGACGCTCGTTCCGGCGGGGGTATCGGTTCCGGGCGGGGATCGAGGGTCGGATCCACGTGCTGCGGCGCGATCGCGGCTTGAAGCGGAGCCGGTATCGCGGCGAGGTCGGGATGGGCCGGTGGGTGGGCTGGGGGATCGTCACCCACAACCTGGCCAAGATCGCGGCGACGGTCGCGGAAGCGGGGTCGGCCCGGTGAACTGGGCAAGGGCCGGTCGGGACCGGCCTCGGACCACCGCCGAGGCGGGCCGGACTGCGAGTTCGGCGCCGAGCGCCCACCCCATTTCGCACCGCAAACTAGTACTTAGGGAGCGACCCGACCGACTGAGAGCTCTTGGATTTCATCAAGCAGGCGACCCGCGAGGAGGGCAGGAGCCGAGTCCACGACCGGGAGCCGTTCCGCCGCGAGCGACGGTCCGAGCCGGAGCCAGAGCCGATGGAAGAAATCCCCGCGGAAGAGCGGCCCAAGCCATGGCGGTTGCTTGGCGGACTCGCTTGCGGAGTCCTCGCCGCGTCCCTCGTGGGCTTTCTCCTCGGCCGGTCCAGTGTACCGAGGGCCGCGAAACCGGAGCCGAGCCCCGAGCCCCGACCTCCGG
>JBJMKQ010000014.1:0-21475 GCA_045805725.1 Solirubrobacterales bacterium | reverse complement strand
TAGTAGCCCCTGTTTATCAACAAGACCGGAATCAGCAATCTGGGGAAGACATGATCGCCCGCACCGCGCCCGCGGCTAGGCCGCACCGGGGAAAAGCCCACCTAGTTGATTCCGCACTCGGTCTTGGCGACGCCGGCCCAGCGACCGTCGCGGAGGTCGCCCCCCGGGCCCACCGGCTGCGTGCAGTGGGTGCAGCCGATCGAGGGGTAGCCGCGATCGTGGAGCGGGTTGTAAGGGAGGCGGTGCTCATGGATGTAGTTCCAGACGTCTCGCTCGGACCAGTCGGCGATCGGATTCAGCTTCCAGAGGCCGAACTTCTTGTCCCAGGCGAGCTTCGGGGTCCCGGCTCGGGTGCTGGAATCCCCTCGGCGGACGCCGGCGACCCAGCAGTCTACGGAAGAAAGCGCCCGCCGCATCGGCTCGACCTTGCGCAGGCCGCAGCAGGAATCGGGGTCGCTCTTCCAGAGCTCGGCGCCGTACTCGGCGGCCTGCTCCTCCAGCGTCAGGTTGTGGAAGCGGTCGAACTCGATCCCCAGTGTCGCCGCCAGGCGGTCGCGGGTCTCGTAGGTCTCCGGGAAGAGGACGTCGGTGTCGAGGTAGAAGAAGCGCGCCTCGGGATTGACCTGGCTCGCCATGTGCGCGGTCACCGAGCTGGTTTTCTGGAACGAGCAGGCGATGTAGTGGTCGGAGCCGAAGGTCTCGAACATCCACTCCAGCGCCTGCTGCGCCGTGCGGTCCTCGAGCTCAGCGGCGACCGTCTCGTGGTCGGTGACTGTCGGCACAGTGCCGGAGAGCGTGATCGGAGGGGGCTTCATGATTGCGGCGCTAGATCGCGCACTCCCCCTCGCCGCGCTCGACCTTGTAGGGGCTGGAGCGGTTCCAGTCGATGAACTGCTGCATCGTCTCGAGGCTGAACTCGGCCGGCATCGTCAGGTCCTTGACGATCTCTTCGAAGCTGCCGGCGCCGGTGCGCTCGGCGAAGGCGTTGAACTCCTCGCCCTCGGCGCGCTCGGACTCATACAGCTTGATCCAGCGCTCGACCGCCTCGGGCACCCGTTTGGCCGGGAGCCGCGCCTTCAGGCGGGTGCCGAAGATGACCTCGCCGCCCTCGGAGTTGCCGCCGATGTGCGGGATGTAGGCGGGCATCTGGCGGCCGCCGACTTTCAGCGAGGCGCCGTAGAAGCCGATGTTGGCGATGTGGTGCTGGCTGCAGCCGTTCGGGCAGCCGCTCATTTTGATGTGGATGCGCTTGGTCAGCTCGTCGCTGATCTGCATCGAGTCGACCCGCTCCTTGATCGCCCGGTTGAGGCCCATCGAGGAGGTGATCCCGAGTTTGCAGCTGTCGGTGCCGGGGCAGGAGACCACGTCGGTGATCTCGCGGGCGCCGGCCTCGCCCAGGCCGAGGGCGTCGAGACGCTCCCAGACGTCGTAGAGCGCCTCGTCGCGGACCCAGCGCAGGACGAAGTTCTGCTGCACGGTGCTGCGGGCGTTGCCGCCGGTGTACTCGCGCATGATCTGGGCGAGGCCGCGGAACTGATCGGGAGTGAGGTCGCCGCGGGTGACCTTGACCTCGACGGTCGAGAAGCCCTCCTGGCGCTGCGGCTCGACGTTGCCCTGCAGGAAGCGCTCGAACTCGGTGCGGTCGCCGTTCGGCGAGGCTGGGGCGAGCGGCGGCTCGGGGGCGTTCGCCTCCTCATCGACGCTGAAGCTGAGGCGCTCGACCAGCTCGGGGCCGAATTCGCGCTCCGCCACCCAGTCGCCCTGCAGCTCCTCGTCGACGAGCTCGCGGAAGGCGTCCATGCCGATCTTGTCGACGAGGACCTTGATCCGGGCGCGGGCGCGGTTGACGCGCAGCCAGTCCTGGCGGTCGAAGATGCGGAAGACGGCCTCGGCGACCTTGAGGTAGTCGCCGTTGTCGGCCTCGACGAACTCGTAGAGCGTGGGCGCGACGCGGGCCATGATCGAGGTGCCGCCGCCGACGCGGACCTCGAAGCCCTTGACGCCGTCGCGTTCGCGGGAGAGGAAGGCGATGTCGTGGATGCCGCTGATCGCCCGGTCCTCGGCGGAGCCGGTGAACGAGGTCTTGATCTTGCGCGGCATCAGCTGCGTCGTCGGGTGGCGGACGAAGTAGCGGACGTAGGCGGTGCCGTAGGCGGTCGGGTCGAAGACCTCGTCGGCGGCGACGCCGGCCCAGGGGTCGCCGGTGACGTTGCGGACGGTGTTGCCGCAGCCCTCGCGGGAGGAGAGGCCGGCCTCGGCGATCTCCCGCAGCAGCAGCTCGGTGTCGCGCAGCGGCACGTGGTGGATCTGGATGTTTTGGCGGGTCGTGATGTGGCCCTTGTTCAGCGGCGCGTATTTCTCGACCACGCTCGCGAAGGCGTCCATCTGCTCGGGGGTGACCCCGCCGAAGGGAAGCTTGATGCGGATCATCTGGACGTCGGGCTGGCGCTGCCCGTAGACGCCCTGTTTAAGGCGGAAGCCGATGAACTGGTGCTCCTCCAGCTCGCCGCCGAGGAACTGCTCGGCTTCGTTGTCGAAGTCGTCGAACTCGCGCTCGATGATCGGGATGACGTGGCCGGGGACGTTCTCGTAGCTCTCCGGGTTCTCCAGGGTCCCGACCCGTCCTTTGCCCCGCTGCTCCTTGTTCTCCGCGACGGCTACCTCCATGGGTGGAAAGGTAGCAAACCCGATTGGGATTCAGGTATTTAACTTCTTGAGCGGTTGATGAGGCTGAGGAACCGCCTGCAACTGAGAGAAAGGCGAACCTCCCGGCAAATTAGCTGTGCGAGGGTTTTTTCCGCGCCTGCAGGATCGAGGCCGCCTCGCCCGAGTCGGCTACGTAGCCGCTCTCCGGCTCCAGCGGCAGGTCGTCTTCGCTCCAGCCGACGATCCCCTCCGTCAGCTTCACGGCGTCGTAGCCGGCCTCGGCGAGCGCGGCGGTTGCCATCGAAGAGCGGTTGCCGCCGCGGCAGTAGACGACCACCGGCCGGTCCTGCTCGATCTCTCCGGTCCGCTGGGGCAGCTCCGGCAGCGGCAGGTGCTTGGCGCCGGCGATGCGGCCGGCCTCCCACTCGTGGTCGGCGCGCACGTCGACGAGCTGCGCCCCTTCCTCGATCAGCTTGCGAGCCTCCTCGCGGGAGACCTCTTTGGGCTCCTCCGTCATCGCACGCGGAACCCTAGCAGCGCCTCTGCTGCAATCGATCGATCACATCTTGTCTCCTAGCCGCCGTACAGGGCCGAAATGGGATCGATCGATCTCATTTCGCAAAATCTCCATCATCAGAGCCCGAATGTGATCGATCGATCACATCTTTGTATCCTCCGCGCCATGCAGGTGACTCCGAATCCCGCTGATCTCGGCACCGCGATACGTGACCGGCGACGACACCTGGGCATCACTCAAGACAACCTTGCCGCCTCAATCGGTGTCAGCCGCAGAGTCATCGGCCAGTTGGAGAACGGCAAGGAGACGGTCCACCTCGGCATCGTCCTGCGGGCGGCGCGCGCCGTTGGGTTGAACGTCGGGGTCGAGCCGCGTGGCTAGCCGGCTCCTCGAGGTCTACCTGCACGATCGCCGCGCCGGGACGCTGCGCCACAAGGACAACGGCAACCTCCAGTTCCGTTATGAGCGCAGTTACGTGGAAGCGGGGGGCCAGCCGCTCTCCCGGAACCTACCGCTGCAGGAGCAGGGGTTCCCTCACCGCGACTGCCTCGCCTTCTTCGGCAATCTCCTGCCTGAGGAGGACGTCCGCGCGCAACTGGCGCTCGCCACCGGGATCTCGGCGTCGAACGACTACCGGCTGCTCGAGCGTTTCGGAGGTGATGTCGCCGGCGCCGTCACCTTGCTGGCGCCGGACGAATCGCCGCCGACCGCGGGGCAGGGTGAGCTCCAAGCGCTCTCTCCGGAGCGGCTCGACGAGATCCTGGTCGAGCTGCCACAGCGACCGCTGGCTGCCGACGAGAAGGGAGAGGTGCGGCTCTCGCTTGCCGGCGCGCAGAGCAAGCTGCCGGTGGTCGAGACCAACGGCAGCTTCGCCCTCCCGCGCGGCTCAGGGCAGCCGACCACCCACATCCTCAAGCCGGAGCCGGCGCGCTTTCCCGGCCTGGTCGCGAACGAGTTCTTCTGCATGCGATTGGCCAACGCCGCGGGGTTGGAGGTGGCAGAGGTCGACCGAGCCGAGACGTCGTCCGGACTGCCTTATCTGATCGTCACCCGCTACGACCGCGACCTCACCCAGGAGCCAGCTCGCCGCCTGCACCAGGAGGACCTCTGCCAAGCGCTGGGCAAACCGCACTTCGAGAAGTACCAGGCGGAAGGCGGGCCGGGGATCGTCGAAGCGATGGCCCTTATCGACGAGGTTTCAACCGCACCCGCCCGCGACCGACCGCAGCTCTGGCTGGCGCTCGCCTTCAACGTCCTGATCGGCAACTGCGACGCTCACGGAAAGAACTACTCGCTGCTGTACGACTCGCGCGCGCCGCGGCTGGCGCCTCTCTGCGACCTGGTGTCCACCGCGGCCTACGGCGAGTTGCCGCAGCAGCTGGCGATGTCGATCGACGGGGCAAGGGGACCTGGGAGAGGTCGGTCTTACCGCCTGGCAGCGGCTCGCCGCCGAAATCGGGTTCGCGCCCCGCTTCCTCGCGCAACGGATGGCGCCGTTCGTCGCGCGCGTCCGCGAAGCCGGCCTGGAGCTCATCGCCGAGCCCCAACACTCTCACGCGATCGTCACGGAGATAGCCGCCGGGATCTCCAAACGGGCCGAGCGGCTGGCGCCGCTCGGCTAGTCGACCTCGGTTCCCTCGATCAGGAACGCGACGCGGACGTGGGCGCGGTACTCGTCGAGGTTCTCGCCGCGGATTCCGGTCGAGACGATGTCGACGGCGCGGATGTTGCGCAGCGATCCCTGCGCCTGCTGCAAGGCCTGTTTGGCGGCATCGTCGGTCGACGTCTTGGAGCTGCCGACCAGCTCGATGATTTTCACGACAGCCATGCCGATCCTCCTCGTAGGTCCTCGATCGTCTCCTTGGCGCTGACTCCCTCCAGCAGGGCTGCCCGCTGCCAGGCGGGCGCGGCCGGTGCCTCGGCGGGAACGCCCGCGAACTCCGCCTCGAACTGGGCAATCGCCGCCGCGACAGCAGCGGCCTCGTCCCCCTGGGCGGTCTTCGGTGCCACGTCGGAAGCCTAGTTCAAGAGAAGCCAGGCTCGTGCTGCCGGTCGCAAGCTCCCGCGATGGCTCATATGTCGTCGCGACGATCGGGGCAGGACCACCGGCCGCGCGCTCAGTCGGCGCGAGGGCCGCTGCTAACCGTTGAGGCCAGGGACGGGGGTCCCGTGCTTGACGAAGGCGCAGTTGTACGGCTCGGGATCGAAGCTGTCGGTCAGGGCACGGCCTTCGGGGGTGCCGGTGCCGGGCACTTCGCGAACTTCCGTCTTGCCGCCCTTGCCGTGGACGGTGATCTTCTTCGGCGCCCGGCCGCGGCCGCACTGGACCGAGAAGTCGCGGACGCCGTCGCGGGTGTCGACGATGTCTTCGCCGCCGTTGCCGTAGAAGCGGTCTTCGCCGGGCTGGCCGAGCAGCGCGTTGGGGCCGCTGTCGCCGATCAGCACGTCCCAGTCGAAGGAGCCCTCCATGTCCTCGTCGGTCGGCGAGAGGTGGACCGGGTGGCAGTTCCTCACGGTCGTCACCCAGGCTTTGTGCTGGGGGAAGGAGATGATCAGCAGGCCGGGATGCGCCTGCGTCTCGGCGAACGAGGCGTCGTCGCGGCCGGGGCCGCCGACCAGCGCCCCGCCGGCGCAGCCGCCGCCGGCCGCCAGCAGGTCGCCGTTGCCTTCGCCGTAGAGGTAGGTGGGGCCAGGCAGGCCGCCGACGAGGCCGTCGGCTCCGTCCCCCCCGTATATGTGGTCCGAACCCGGACCCGACTCGACCAGATCGTCCTCCGGGCCCGCATGGATCGTGTCGTTGCCGAGCCCGCCCGCGAAGCGGACGCTGCCCACCTTCAACAGCGAGCCTTCGACCCGGAGGCTGTCGTTGCCCGGGCCGAGGTCGGCCATCAGCCAGCGAGCCGGCCCGTTGGCCGGGCAGGAGACGGTGGCGGCGCTCTGCGGCGCGTGCGAGCAGCCGGAACCGATCGCCAACCCGGCTTTGGCGCTGACGCTGAAGGTCTGGGTGGTGTCGTCGAAGGCGACGAAGAACTGGTCGCGGCCGCCGCCGCCGATCACCTGCAGCCCGGCGCCGCCGCCGGGAGTTGGATCGAGTTCGACGTAGGCGCTGGCTTTCGGCGCCGCTTCCTTGCCGCACGAGGTGGTCCGGCCTTTCGCCCCCTCGCAGCCGTCGCTGCCCTGCCCGCCGAGCAGCGTGTCCTGCCCGCCGCCGCCGACCAGATGGTCGTCGCCGGGCCCGCCGTTGATCGTGTTCGCCTGCGGGCTGCCGAGCAGGCTGTCGCGGAACGCGGAGCCTTCGAGGCTCTCGAAGCCGAAGAGCTTGTCGTGCCCGTCGCCGAATGCTCTATGCGCCCTCAGCGAGGCCCAGACGCCGCTGCCCTTGCCGCCCGCCCGCGCCGTCGCGAACGAGGCGATGTCGCCGCTGCCGGCTCCTCCCGACATTCGATCGTAGCCGTAGTCGCCGTGGATCAGGTCGTCGTTCCCGGGCCCGCCGTTGACGACGTCGATGCCGAGGTCGCCGGCCACCTCGTCATTGCTTCCGGGCCCGCCGAGGATCTTGTCGTCGCCGAGGTCGCCGTTGACCTGGTCGCCGTCGCCAGCGCCCCCGTCGACCTCATCGTTGCCGCGGCCGCCGTGGATCTGGTCGGCCCCCGGCCCCCCACAGATCAAGTCGTTGCCGAGGCTGCCGTAGATCAGGTCGTCGCCGTTGGCGCCCCAGATCACATCCCGCTCGGGAGTGCCCTGAATGACGTCATTGCCGTCGGTGCCGACGATCTTCGCCTTGCGCCCGTGGCAGCGCGGCAGTTCTTCTTCCTGAGCGCGAGTTGCCGCGACGGCGCTCACCGCGAAGGCGGCGAACGCCAGCAGCAGCAGGACGACAATGACCCCCCGGGAGCGATTCACGAAGGCAAGATCGTAGTCGTCGCCCCGGAGAGCCTCGCCTTTGACCGCAGCCTCAGGCGCTGCGGATCAGCTTCTTGTTGACGAACTCGTCGGCCCCGTAGCGGCCGAGCTCGCGGCCGAAGCCCGAGCGCTTGAAGCCGCCGAATGGCAGCTCGGGGCTGTCGGCCCCGACCAGGTTCACGTAGACCATGCCCGCTTCGATCTTGTCGGCGACCCGATCTGCCTGCTCCCTGTCGGTGGTCATCAGGTAGGAGCCGAGGCCGAAGGGCGTCCCGTTGGCGAGCTCGACCGCCTCCTCCTCGGAGCCGACCCGGTAGACCTGCGCCACCGGGCCGAAGAACTCTTCCTGGGACGCCTCGTCGCCGGGCTTGATCCCGGTGAGGATCGTCGGTTCGAAGTAGTTGCCTTCGCGCTTCCCCCCGACGAGCACCTCGGCGCCGTTCGCGACCGCCTTCTCGACCTGTTCCTCGAGGCGATCAGCGGCCGCCCGCGAGGAGAGCGGACCGACTTCGGTGTCCTCGGCGGTCGGGTCGCCCGGCTTCGCCGCCGCCAGCTTCTCGCGGAACTTCTCGAGGAACTCGTCGTAGAGCTCGTCGACGACGATGAAGCGCTTGGCCGCGTTGCAGGACTGGCCGGTGTTGTCCAGCCGCGCTTCGGCCGCGGCCTGCGCGGCCTCATCGACGTTCTCGGTGCCGAGCAGGATGAACGGGTCCGAGCCGCCGAGCTCGAGCACGACCTTCTTCAGGTTTTTCCCTGCGACCGCGGCGACGGCGGCGCCGGCGCGCTCGGAGCCGGTGACCGAGACGCCGTGGACGCGCGGGTCGGCGATCACCCACTCGACCTGCTCGTTGCTGGCGTAGACGTTCTCGTAGGCGCCCTCCGGAAAGCCGGCGTCGTCGAAGATCTGCTGCATCGCCTCGGCCGATTCCGGGCACTGCGGCGCGTGCTTGAGCAGGATCGTGTTGCCGATCACCAGGTTCGGCCCTGCGAAGCGGGCGACCTGGTAGTAGGGGAAGTTCCAGGGCATGATCCCGAGCAGCACCCCATAGGGGCTGCGGCGGATCACCGCGGTGCCCTCGCCGCCGAGCAGCTCGATCGGCTCGTCGGCCATCAGGCCCTCGGCGTTGTCGGCGTAGAAGCCGTAGATTTCCGCCGCGAAGTCGACCTCCATCAGGGCCTGCTCGATCGGCTTGCCCATCTCACGGACGATGATCTCGGCAAGCTGCCGGCGGCGCTCGGAGTGAAGCTCGCTGACCCCCCGCACCAGCGCGGCGCGCTCGGCGACCGAACCGGAGCTCGCCCAGCTCCTGGAAGCCTGGTCGCAGCGGTCGATCGCGGCACGGAGCTCGTCGTCGCTGATCTCCGGGTACTCCTTGACCGTCTCGCCAGTTGCCGGATTGACTACCGCGTAGGTGCTCATTCAACTCCCCCTGTGTGGATGCTCATTGCAAAGACCGTTGCTCGATGCCAAGGGCCTCCTCGACCGCTACGTACTCCATGCCCACTCCCTCCGCGACGGCCGGGTGGGTGACCCTGCCGGCGGCGACGTTGATGCCGAGCCGCAGCCCGGGGTCGCGCCTTATCGCCTCCTCTACCCCATGGTCGGCCAGCGCTATCGCGTAGGGCAGCGTGGCGTTGGTCAGCGCGTACGTCGAGGTGATCGGAACCGCGCCGGGCATGTTGGCGACGCAGTAGTGGGTGATCCCGTCGACCTCGAAGGTCGGTTCGCGATGGGTGGTCGGGCGCGAGGTCTCGAAGCAGCCGCCCTGGTCGATCGCGACGTCGACCAGCACCGCGCCGGGCTTCATCAGCGCCAGCTGCTCGCGCCGCACCACATAAGGGGCCCGCGCCCCGTGGACCAGGACCGCCCCAATCACGAGGTCGGCCCGCGGCAGCATCTCTTCGACCGCGAGGCGAGTCGAGTAGACCGTCGAGCAGCGGCCGCCGAAGATGACTTCGAGCTCGCGCAGGCGGTCGATCGAGCGGTCGAAGACGAAGACGTCGGCTTCCATCCCGATCGCGATGAAGGCGGCGTTCATGCCGACGACGCCGCCGCCGATCACGATCACGTTCGCCGCCGCCACGCCCGGGACGCCGCCAAGCAGGATTCCGCGGCCGCCCAGCGGTTTCTCCAGCATGAAGGCACCGGCCTGGGTGGCGATCTTGCCCGCCACCTCGCTCATCGGCGCCAGCAGCGGCAGCCGCCCGTGCTCGTCCTCGACGGTCTCGTAGGCGATCGCGGTGACGCCGGCGCCGCAGAGCCCGCGCGTCTGCTCGGGGTCGGGAGCAAGGTGCAGGTAGGTGAAGATCAGCTGGCCGGGGCGCAGCATCTCGATCTCCTCCGGCTGCAGCTCCTTGACGTGGAGGACCATCTCCGCCGCCTCGAACACCGCGGCGGCGTCGGGGACGATCGAGGCCCCCTGCGCCTGGTATTGCTCGTCGGAGATCGCGCTGCCTTCGCCGGCGCCGGCCTGGACCAGCACCTCGTGCCCGTGCTCGGCCAGTTCGCGCACCCCGGCGGGGGTGACCGCGACCCGGTACTCGTCGGACTTGATCTCGGTCGGCACCCCGATCCTCATGCGAACACCCCGCTCCTCACGCGACCAGCTCCCTCGCTCGCAGGGCCAGCCAGAACTCGATGCGGTCGTGGGCGCGCGAGAGGTCACGCCCGGTCAGCTCTTCCACCTTGCGCATCCGGTAGCGCAGCGTGTGCCGGTGGCAGTAGACCTGGCGGGCGGCCCGCTCCCACTGGCCGTTCTGCTCGATGAACGCCTCCAGCGAGCGCAGCAGCTCGCCACCGTAGTCCTCGTCCCCGCGCTCGATCGGCCCGAGGACGTTGTCGCAGTAGAGGTCGAGCGCGTCGTCGTCCTGGATCGAGAGCAGCAGCGTGAAGGCGCCGAGGTCGCGCCAGGAGGCCACCTCGGGGGCCGAGCCGTTGTCGAAGGCGGTCGCCTCCAGCGCGCAGCGCGCCTCGTGGAAGGAGTGGCGCAGCCGCTCCGGCGCCGCCGGCCGGCTGGCGGCCGCCCGTACGGCTCCGCGCTCGCGGGCCAGCGCCTGCCGCGCCTCCCCGGCTACCTC
This sequence comes from Solirubrobacterales bacterium, assembly GCA_045805725.1. Taxonomy (GTDB): domain Bacteria; phylum Actinomycetota; class Thermoleophilia; order Solirubrobacterales; family 70-9; genus VAYN01. The sequence goes on along the minus strand of JBJMKQ010000014.1, from coordinate 11,331 downwards.
GATCGGCTCGCGCTCGGCGCAGTCGATCACCGCGCAGAGCAGCTCGCGGCCACCGTTGGCGTGGGGGGCGACGACGGCCGGACAGGCGTCGGCGGCGAGCGCCGCTTCCAGCGTTCCCGCCGCCTCACCGGGGTCGCCGAGCGAGAAAACGAGCACCGCCGCCTCCTCGCCGATCCCGAACGGCTCCAGCCGGCGGCGCAGCTCTGCTGGGTCCATCCTGCCCCCCAGCGCCGCCGCCAGCACGTCTCCGGCCAGCCGCCGCTCGGTCTCGCGGGCGACGCGGCGGCGCATCAGCTCCAGCGCCACCACCGCCACCGCCTGCTGCAGGATCAGCCGCTCGAAATCGCCGAGGCCGCCTGAGTCGCGGACGATCACCACCCACGCCTGCGGCGGCCCGCCGCCGGGGGAGATGACGGGATGCGCCAGCGCCCGCCCCTGCACGGTCGGGTGCGAGGGGACGAAGGGGTGGCCGTCGCCGGCGTGGCTGAGCGCTTCCTTGCGGATCGCGGCGATCGCATCCGTCGCGAGCTGCCGGCGGAAGCCGCGGCCGGCAAGCCGTTCGCCGCGGGCGTCGAGGATCGCCACGGTGCCGCCGACCGCGGAGGCGACGGTGGCGGCGATTTCCTCCAGCCCGCGCTCCTCCAGCACCAGCCGCTCCAGCCGCCTTTGCACGGCGACCCCGCGCTGCAGCACCTCGTACTGCTCGTTGACGAGCTTGGCGAAGGCCTTCTCGGTGATCGCGATGAACGGCACCGAGTAGGGCACCTCGAAGAGCGGGAAGCCGCGCTTCTCGGCCTCGTCGACCAGCGCCTTCGGCAGCGACTTGTGGCTGAACCCGGTCCCCAGCCCGAGCCCCGCCAGGTTGCGGTCGGCGAGGATGCGGACGAAGGCGCGCTGCTTGGCGGCCGTGTCGAGCGGGATGCCGGTGGTCAGCATCAGCTCGCCTCCGGAGAGCCACGGCGTCGGGTCTTGGAGCTCGGAGATATGGACCCAGCGGACGGGAGCGGCGGCGGCGGCGGAGCCGGCCGCCAGCTCGAGGCCGAGCTCGTCGAGCAGGCTCTGGACGGTGAGCAAGGTGGGGCTCCTAGGCGCGCGGCGTCAGCGCACCGCGAGGGCCTTTCCCACCAGCGCCCCCGACCACCTGATCCCAGGCGTCCGAGAGCACCGAATGGAGGACGTCGTGGATCTCTTCGAACTGCTCGGTGTCGGCGATCAGCGGCGGCGCCAGCTGCACGACCGGGTCGCCGCGGTCATCGGCGCGGCAGATCAGTCCCCGCTTGTAGAGCTCGCCGGAGAGGAAGCCCCTCAGCAGCTTCTCGCTCTCCTCGTCGTCGAAGCTCTCCTTCGTTTCCTTGTCTTTGACCAGCTCGACCGCGTGGAAGTAGCCGGCGCCGCGCACGTCGCCGACGATCGGCAGCTCGTGCAGGGACTCCAGCATCTGCCGGAACTCCGGCTCCTTGCGCAGCACGTGGCCGCAGAGGTCCTCGCGCTCGAAGACGTCGAGGTTGGCCATCGCGATCGCGGTGGCCAGCGGGTGGCCGGCGAAGGTGAAGCCGTGGGCGAAGGATGCGGTCCCCTCCATGAACGGCTCGGCGACCTGGTCGGAGACGATGAGGCCGCCGAGCGGCGCGTAGGCCGAGGTCAGCGCCTTGGCTACGGTGATCATGTCCGGCACGTAGTCGAACCGTTCGCAGCCGAAGTAATGGCCGAGGCGGCCCCAGGCGCAGATCACCTCGTCGGAGATCATCAACACGTCGTAGCGATCGCAGATCTCGCGCACACGCTGGAAATAGCCGTCGGGTGGGACGAAGCAGCCGCCGGCGTTCTGGACCGGCTCGAGGATCACCGCGGCGACGGTTTCCGGGCCCTCGAAGACGATCCGCTCCTCGATCGCATCGGCCGCCCAGAGCGGGTCGCGCTCCTCCGGCCAGCGGTAGATGTTGGTGTTGGGGACGTGGCAGCCGCCCGGGGTCAGCGGCTCGAACTGGGCGCGCAGGTCGGTGATCCCGGTCGCCGAGAGCGCCCCGAGCGAGGTGCCGTGGTAGGCGACCTCCCGCGCGATCACCTTGTGCTTCTGGCCTTTCCCGTGCACGCGGTGGTAGTTGCGCGCCAGCTTCAGCGCCGACTCGACCGACTCCGACCCGCCGGAGGTGAAGAAGACGCGGTTGAGGTCGCCCGGCGTCAGCGAGGCGATCCGCGCCGCAAGTTCGATCGCCCGCGGGTGGGCGTAGCTCCAGAGCGTGTAGAAGTCGAGCTCTTCGACCTGGCGCGCGGCCGCCTCGCCGTACTCGCTGCGGCCATGGCCGGCGTTGCAGCAGAAGAGGCCGGAGAGGCCGTCGAGGTAGCGGTTGCCGTGCTCGTCGTAGACGTAGCAGCCCTCGGCGCGGGTGATGATCGGGATCTCGTGGTCGGGCCCGTAGCCGCCCATCCTCGAGAAGTGCATCCACAGGTGCTGGCGGGCCAGCTGCTGAAGATCGGTTCCTGCCGGCGCTTGCGACGCGGTGGCCATGAGGCCCCTCCTCTCCGGTTACGACGTTATGGACAAAGCTAGAGCCAATCTCCCCCAACCGCAAGTGGTCTTTGGGTCAAGGACTGACTTCCGCCTTGTCCATGAAGTACAAGTTAATCCTGTTCTTTTAGGACATTCTCCCCTTGCGCGGCCCTCCACAGGGGCTTACCGTCGCTGGTACAGAGCCGCCCATCCGGGTAGTGACTTCTTCTAGAAGGGGGCTGGTAGATAGACGATGGTCGTCAACGGAGGAACCCGGAGCGTCGAGCTGCGAAGCGTAACCAAGCGCTTCGACCAGTTCGCTGCGGTCGACGACCTCAACCTGGAGCTGGCGCACGGCGAGTTCTTCACCCTGCTCGGCCCGAGCGGCTGCGGCAAGACGACGACGCTGCGGATGATCGCCGGCTTCGAGCGGCCGACCAGCGGCGAAGTCCGGATCGAGGGCGAGGACGTGGCGCAGCTGCCGCCGCACCGGCGGCCGACCAACACCGTCTTCCAGAGCTACGCGCTCTTCCCCCACCTCAGCGTCGAGGACAACGTCGCCTTCGGGCTGAAGCGCAAGAAGGTGGCGAAGGAGGAGATCAAGCAGCGGGTCCGGGGCGAGCTGGAGCGGGTGGGACTCGCGTCGGAGGGCAACCGACGCCCCTCGCAACTCTCCGGCGGGATGCAGCAGCGCGTCGCCCTCGCCCGGGCCCTGGTCAACCTTCCCAAGGTGCTCCTCCTCGACGAGCCGCTCGGGGCGCTGGACCTGAAACTGCGCAAGGAACTACAGGTCGAGCTGAAGCGGATCCAGCGCGACGTCGGCATCACCTTCGTCTACGTCACTCATGACCAAGAGGAGGCGCTGACGATGAGCGATCGGATCGCGGTCATGAACCGCGGCCGGGTCGAGCAGGTGGCGATGCCGGAGGAGGTCTACGACCGCCCCGCCACCACCTTTGTCGCCGGCTTCATCGGCGTCTCCAACCTGATGCCGGCGACCGTCACCGGCAGTCATCAGGTGAAGCTCGACCAGGGGCAGACGATTTCCACCCCGACCGACCGCTTCTCGATCGGCGACCGCTGCCAAGCGGTGGTGCGGCCGGAGAAGCTCGAGGTCGAGCTCGTCGACGACCGGCACGGCGGCGGCGACCAGCCGCGGGTGGAGGGGATCGTCGCCAGCTCGCTCTACCTCGGCACCGCAACCCAGATCGCGGTCGACCTGGGAGAGGGAGTGCGAATGACCGTGCTCGTCCCCAACGCCGACGAGGCCGAGCGGCAGCGGCTCCCGGGGGGCGGCGCCCGCGTCACCCTCAGCTGGGAGCCGGAGAACATGCATCTCGTCCGCGAGTCGCCGTTCGGAGGGACGACGACCCGCAACGGCGACGGCGCCGTCGCCGCCGGCCAGTCGCAACTGGAAACCACCCAGGGAGGTTGATTGCAGATGGTCAGCAGAGACAAGGACCCACGGAGGATCACCGCCCTGCTCGCGGTTCTGGTCGCGACGGCGGCGCTGGCCCTCGGGCTCGCTGCCTGCGGGGGAAGCGGAGGCAGCATCAACGGCGACACCGAATCCGAAGAAGTGAAGATCGAAAAGAAGGCGTCGGGCGACATCACGATCTCCAACTGGCCGCTCTACATCGACAAGCAGACCGTTCCGGACTTCGAAAAGGAAACGGGCGTCAGCGTCAAGTACATCGAGGACGTCAACGCCAACGAAGAGTTCTTCGCGAAGATGGACCCGCTCCTCAAACAGGGGGAATCCGGCGGCCGCAGCCTCTTCGTCGTCACCGACTGGATGGCGAACAAAATGCACGAACTCGGCTACCTGCAGAACTTCGACAAGTCGGCGCTGCCGAACTTCGAAAAGAACCTGGCGGCCAACCTGCGGGAACCTTCGTATGACCCGAAGCGGGAATTCAGCGCTCCCTGGCAGAGCGGAATGACCGGGGTCATCGTCCGCAAGGACCTGGCCCCGGAAGTGAAATCGATCTGCGACCTCTTCGACCCCAAGTACAAGGGCAAGGTCGAGATGCTGAACGAACTCCGCGACACGGTGCCGCTGGTGATGAAGTGCCTCGGGATCGATCCCGAAGGAGCCGACGAAGCCGACTGGATGAAGGCAATCGACAAAATCAAGTCGGCCGCCGAATCCGGCCAGATCCGCCGCTTCACCGGCAACGACTACGGCGCCGACCTGACCAGCGGCAACGCGGTGGCGGTGATCGGCTGGTCGGGCGACGCGGTCCAGCTGCAGGCCGACAACCCGAACATCGAATGGCGGATGCCGACCGAGGGCTGCATCCTCTGGTCGGACAACATGGTGATTCCAGTCGGGGCACCGAACCCGACGGCGGCCGAGGACTGGATCAACTACGTCTACGAGCCGAAGAACGAGGCGCAGATCGAGGCCTACGTCAACTACGTCAGCCCGGTCGAACACGTGAAACCGATCCTGCTCAAGGAAGAACCCGAAATCGCCAAGAACCAGCTGATCTTCCCGAGCAAGTCGTTCACGAAGAACTGCACGATCCAGCCATCGCCCACCGGTGAAGAAGAACAGAACCTGAACCGCGCCTTCAACGCGGTCCTCAACGGCTGAGCCGATGAGGCGCCGGGTCGCTCCCTACTTCCTGCTCGGGCCGGGAGCGGCCTGGCTGCTTCTGTTCTTCGTCATTCCCCTCTACTACCTGGCCAAACTGTCCCTCAACGCCGGCGTCTTCGGCTCCTACCACTTCGACTGGCACTGGGCCAACTACTCCGACGCGCTGTCGCTGTACGACACCCAGTTCGGGCGCTCGTTCATCTATGCCGGGCTGGCGACGCTGTTCGCGCTCCTGCTCGCCTACCCGCTCGCCTACACGATCGCCTTCAAGGCCGGGCGCTGGCGCAACGTGCTGCTGTTCGCGGTGGTCGCCCCGTTCTTCACCACCTATCTGATCCGCACCCTGGCCTGGGAGACGATCCTCTCCGACCAGAGCCCGGTGGTGAAGGTGCTCGACTTCCTCGGCCTGGCACCGGAAGGGCACGTGCTGGCGACCGGCGGGGCGGTGATCGCCGGGCTCACCTACAACTTCCTTCCCTTCATGGTGCTGCCGATCTACGCCAGCCTCGAGCGGATCGACGAGCGGCTGATCGAGGCCGGCAAGGATCTCTACGCCTCCGCTTCGCAGACCTTCCTGCGGGTGACGCTGCCGCTCTCCGCGCCGGGGGTCGTGGCGGGAACGCTGCTCACCTTCATCCCCGCCTCCGGCGACTACGTCAACGCCCAGTTCCTCGGCAGCGCCAGCAACCAGATGATCGGCAACGTGATCCAGTCCCTCTACCTCAAACAGTCGGATTATCCGGCCGCGGCGGCGCTGTCCTTCGTGCTGATGGCGGCGATCCTGATCCTGGTGCTGCTCTACATCCGCTTCGCCGGCTCGGAGGCGCTGATGGGTGAGGAGGCGGTTTGATGGACGGCCGCGGCGGGGGCGCCTGGCGCTGGCTGCGCGAGCACGCGGTCGCCATCGTCGGCGTTCTGGTGGTCCTCTACATGCTGATCCCGATCGTCGTCATCTTCGGCTTCTCGTTCAACGATCCCGTCGGTCGCTACAACTTCACCTGGGTCGGCTTCACGCTCGAGCACTGGCGCAACGCCTTCGGGATCCCGGAGCTGAACGAAGCCCTCGTGATGAGTCTCAAGCTGGCGGTGCTGGCGACGGTGATCTCGACCGTGATCGGGACCCTGATGGCCCTGGCGCTGGTCCGCTACGAGTTCTTCGGCCGCCGCCCCGCCAACTTCCTGATCGTGATCCCGATGGCGACCCCCGAGGTGGTGATGGGCTCGGCGCTGCTCTCCTTCTTCCTGCTCATCGGCACCTTCAGCCTCGGCTTCGAAACGCTGCTGATCGCCCACGTGATGTTCTGCATCAGCTTCGTCGTCGTCGTCGTCCGCTCCCGCCTGATCGGCTTCGACCGCAACCTCGAGGAGGCGGCGAGGGACCTGGGAGCGAATCCCTTCGCCACGTTCCGGCTGGTCACCCTCCCGCTGATCATGCCCGGCATCTTCGGCGCCGCGATGCTGGCCTTCGCCCTCTCGATCGACGACTTCGTGATCTCCAACTTCAACTCCGGCACCACCGTCACCTTCCCCCTCTACATCTTCGGCGCCGCCCAGCGCGGCATCCCGGTGGAGGTCAACGTGATCGCGATGATCCTCTTCTTCTTCACCTGCGCCGCCATGGGCTTCGCCACCTGGCAACAGCGCCGGGCCGAAAGGCTGACCAGCGTCCGGCCCAAGCAAGAGGCTGGCGTTGGCTTCCCCGCGGGCGCTCCGGCAGCGACCTAGCAGCTGCGGACCCGCGGCTTCGGTTGATTAAGAGTTGCGTTATCAGCTACTTGAGAAGCAGGCTCTTATTCATATGCATGGCGCTATCGGCTTAATGGCCGGTAGCTCTTTGCACTTCTCGTTGCAGAGCCGTTTCGACTTCCTCGGGATTTACCTGCCGTGATTCCAGGAGACCGTGGCTCTTTTCCAAAGCCTTTGATTAGAGACCTCTCGGGAGCAAGTTATTAAAGAACATCAGGAATAGCTAAAATAAGCGCCGTGGGGCAGCGGCTTCCAAAAGAAAGAGCCGGTCGTTTCCTGTCTCAGCCCAACGGATACGCCGCCTTCGTTCCGGAGCCGCTACCCCCTGATCCGCCCCTGGACCTGTCCTCCACCCTGCTGAACCTGCTTGAGGAAGCCGTTGGGGAGCTCGGGAGACTGGATGGAGTAGCCCGGGTGATCCCTGACCCAGATTTTTTCGTCTCGATGTACGTCCGGCGGGAGGCAGTCCTCAGCTCCCAGATCGAGGGAACCCAGAGCACGCTGGAGGATCTCCTGGAACTCGAACTCGAGAGCGACCATGGAGATCGATTTTCCGACGCCTTCGAAATCGTCAATTACGTCCATGCCATGAACTTCGGCTTGGAGCGGATCAAGACGCTACCCCTTTCACTCCGTTTGGTAAGGGAAATTCATAGGGAGCTGCTGCGGGACGGAAGAGGCTCCAGAGCGACCCCCGGCGAATTCCGGCGCACCCAGAATTGGATCGGCCCAGAGGGAGCTACCCTGAAACGGGCGACGTTTGTGCCTCCTCCGGTTCCCGACATGAAGAAAGCTCTACATGAATTCGAGAGCTATCTCCATGCGGAAGGCGGCTACACCACTTTGATCGACGTCGCCTTGACCCACGCTCAATTCGAGACCATCCACCCGTTCCTCGACGGAAATGGCAGAGTCGGTCGGCTTCTCAACATCTTCCTCCTGGTCCACCGAGGGACCCTGCGGAAGCCACTGCTCTATCTCAGCTTTTACTTCAAGCTGCACCGGACGGAGTACTACGACCGGCTGATGGCCGTGCGTCTCTCGGGGGACTGGGAGGGCTGGATCCAATTCTTTCTACGTGGGGTAGCGCAAACTGCCAGGGAAGCGACCGAAACGGCGGAACGACTCTTTGCGCTCCGCGAAAGTCACCGCAGCTTGATCCTGGATAACAAGCTCGGTCAAAACGGGCTGCTGCTCCTGTCGAGCCTGTTCCAGCGACCGCTGGTCAACATCAACGTCGTCGCATCTGTACTCGGTTCTACCTTCCCGACGGCTAGTCGCCTGGTCGCTCGTTTCGAGGAGCTTGGGCTCTTGAGGGAGATCACCGGCCAGAAACGGTCTCGGCTGTTCCGATACGAGCCTTACCTGACTCTCTTTGACGACACGATTGGAGAAGCTGAGGGCGGAGAGCAGCCTCCGCGCGAGGTAACTGGCCCTCCCACCACTTAGCCTCAGCGGCCGATGTGGAAGCCGATCAGCTCGGGGACCCGGGCGAGGGCTGAAGAGATGCGGCCGGGGCTGCGGCCCTGCATCTCCGCCTCCTCTTTGCTGAGGATGCCGAGGCGGATTGCCTCGCCGCCGATGAAGTGGAGGGGCTCGGGGGGGACGCGGGGGGTCCTGGCGTCGACGAAGGCGAGGCGGGTGTGGTCGTCGTCGTGGCCGAGGGCCAGTGAGGCGAGGGTGCGGCCGACCATGTTGGAGGGGCCGACGCCGTTGCCGGTGTAGCCGGCGGCGACGAAGGCGCGGCGGTTCGGCAGCGAGGCAACGGTGGGAAGGTGGGTTGGAGAGGCGTCGATCGGGCCGCCCCAGGCGTGGGTGATGCGGCGGCCGCGCAGGGCCGGGAAGTAACCGTGGAGATGGTCGGCGGCGGTGGCGATGACAGCCGCGTCGAGCTCGGCGCGGCCGTGGGTGCGAGCGCCCATCGCGATCCGGCCGCCGCCCCAGCCGAAGGCGATGCGGCCGTCGCGGGTGGTGCGGAAGTAGTGCAGGAGCGAGCGTGAGTCGGTGATGCACTCGCCGCCGGTCCAGCCGAGCTCCTCGAGCACGTCGGGCACCGGCTCGGTGAGGACGATGTGGGAGGAGGCGACGGTGAGGCGGGCGCGCAGCGGCCCGTGCCTGCCCTTTGCGGCGCCGCCGATCGCCAGCACGCCGCGGACGGCGCGGACGGAGCCGGCATCGGTGCTCGCCTCGACCCCGTCGGCCGCTTCGCGGAACGAGCGCACCGGAGAGGACTCATGGATCTCCACCCCCGCCGCCAGGAGCTTCTCCCGCAGGCCGATCGCCAGCCGTGCCGGCTGTACCGTCGCCGAGGTCGGCGAGACGGAACCGGCGCGGAAGGCCGGTGACTTGCAGCGCCCGGCCACCTCAGCCTCGCTCAGCGGCTGCAGCATCTCCCGCACGCCGAGCTCGCGGCAGGCGTCGAGCGCCCGCTGCCAGGAGCCGTCATGCGCCGCCGCCGTCGAGACCTGCATGTAGCCGGCCGGGCGGAACCAGGCGTCGACGCCCTGCTCCTCGCAGAAGCGCTCGATCCGGTCGACCGCCGCCTGCGCCGCGTGCGCGGTCGCAAGCGCCCCCTCAGCGCCCCAGCGGTCCCGCATCGAGGCGAGCGAGAACCACATCGCGTTGCAGAAGCCGCCGTTGCGGCCGCTCGGCCCATGGCCGCAGACCTCCTCGGCCTCGAGCAGCACGACCCGCGCCTCGGGCTCCAGCCGCCGGACGTACCAGGCGGTCCACATCCCGGTGTAACCGCCCCCGACCACGAGCACGTCGGCTTCGAGGTCAGCGGTCAGCGGCGGCCGCGGTTCGACCTCGTCGGCCTCCTCGATCCAGTAGCCAAGGCGCGTGTGGCGCATCCCTTGATTCTCCCGCCTCCCCGAACCGCATCAAATTCTGGCGGTTGAACAACCAGAATTTGATGCAGTTCGGACGGGGGGTCCCAATTAGGCGCGTGCGTAGACTCGACTCGATGTCCGCTCCAAGTCGGGACTCGACCCCCTACGTCGACGCCCTGCTCGCCTACTCCGCGCTGGACACGGGCCGCTTCCAGGTCCCCGGGCACAAGGGCGGCCTCGGTGCCGACCCCGCGATGGTCGAGCTGGTCGGCGAGGTGGGGCTGCGCAACGACATCCCCTCGGTCACCGAAGGCGTCGACATCGGCGCCGAGCCGACGCCGTTCCAGCAGGCGCAGCAGCTCGCCGCCGAGGCCTGGGGGGCGGCGCGCTCGTGGTTCCTGATCAACGGCGCCTCGCAGGGCAACCACGCCACGATGCTGGGCCTCGCCCACCTCGGCAACCGGGTGGTCGTCCAGCGCAACGTCCACTCCTCGGTGATCGACGGCCTGGTGCTGAGCGGGATGCGGCCCACCTTCGTCGCGCCCGAGCTCGACCCGGAGCTGGGCATCGCCCACGGGCTGACGCCGGACTCGCTGACGGCGGCGCTCGACGAGACGCCTGGTGCGGTGGCGGCGATGGTCGTCTCGCCGACCTACTTCGGTGCCTGCGCCGACGTCGCCGCGCTGGCCGAGGCCGCGCACTCGCGCGGCGTGCCGCTGGTGGTCGACGAGGCATGGGGCGCGCACCTCCACTTCCACCCGAGCCTGCCGCCGGACGCGCTCGCCTCCGGCGCCGACCTCGTCACCTCCTCGACCCACAAGATCGTCGGCAGCCTCACCCAGGCGGCGATGCTCCACCTCGGCCGCGGCGGCCGCATCGACGCCGCGATCGTCGACCGCTGCGTCAGCCTGGTCGAGACGACCAGCCCCAGCGGCCTCCTCTCAGGTTCCCTCGACGCCGCGCGCCGGCAGGTCTCCGTCCATGGCGAGGACCTGCTCGGGCAGGCGCTGGAGGCGATCGCGGCGGCGCGGGGGAGGATCCGCGAGATTCCCGGCCTCGAGGTCCTCGACGAGCGGCTGGTAGGCCAGCCGGGCGTCGCGGGCTGGGACCCGTTGCGGCTCGGCATCGACGTCCGCGGGACCGGCTCCAGCGCCCAGCGGCTCTGGAAAACCGCCTTCAACACCGCCGGGCTCGATCTCGAGCTCTACTCCGGCAACGTCGTCGTCGCGATCTTCGGCGTCGGCGAGGACGCCGAGGTGGCGGGAGAGCGGCTGGTCGAGGGACTGCGGAAGGCGGTCACGGAGTTGGAGGAAACGCCGGGCCCCCCGGACGAGAAGCTGGCGCCGGCGCCGCCATGGGGCGACCTTGTCCTCACCCCCCGCGAAGCTTTTCTCGGCCCTCAAGAGGTGGTCCCCTTCGACGCCGCCGCCGGCCGCGTCGCCGCCGAGGGCCTGGCCGCCTACCCGCCTGGGATCCCGAATGTCCTTCCCGGCGAGCGCCTCACGGCTCAGACCCTCGACTTCATCCGAGAGAGCGTGGCGCATGGCGGCTATGTCCGCGGCGGCTCGGATCGGGAGTTGAAGACGCTTCGAGTGGCGCTTTAGGGGGTCGGGTGAGGGGTCTCCGGACAACAGCGGGGAGGGTCCGGAGACCCCCTCACC
>JBJMKQ010000013.1:0-92729 GCA_045805725.1 Solirubrobacterales bacterium | reverse complement strand
CCTCATCCTGTTCCTTATGGTCGCTCCATAGACATAGAGAACAGAAGAAGGGGAGGCGCTGGCGACCCCAACGGGTGAACTGCATCAAATCTTGGTTGCTTAACGACCAGAATTTGATGCAGTTCGAACAGAAAGAGGCGAGCCCGGGGGCGTCGACTTGGCCGCGACCGGCCAGCCTGAGCAAGCCGGATGCCTATGGGCACTGCTATTCGGCCTTCCTGCGCCCTTGCCCCGCTTGGTCCGGCGCTCGCCAGACCGCATATGCCGGTTCGCCAATCCCTCCTAGTCAGGGCCTGACTCTCGTCCCAGGAGGGGTCGGTGGGGGTCTCTCGGAGCACCTCCGCCGAGAGGATGGGTAGCGGCTGACGCCCCCGATCCTCTCCGGCTCGGCTTCATGCTGAGTACCGAGAGACCCCCACCGACCCCTCCGCAACCAGCGCCGCGTGACGCGAACAGCTGGCGTGCTTCGACATCGCGTTGGGGAGATCGCCAGAACCGTGGCCTTGCGTGGGCGGTGCGGTGAGGGGTTTCTCGGTACCCAGCATGTAGCCGAGCCGCAGGCCCGCAAGGCGCCAGCCACCAGCGTCTATCCCGGCGGAGGTGCTCCGAGGGACCCCTCACCGCACCGCCTGGGCAGAGGGAACCCCGGCCGATCCTCTAGACTCGCTCGCCGATGATCAAACCACGCGTAGACAAGCTTCTCGATCACGCCGATTCCCACTATGCCGCCGTCGTGGTGTCGGCAAAGCGGGCTCGACAGATCAACAGCTACTTCCACAACCTCGGCGAGGGCGGCTTCGGCGAGTACCCACCGCCGATGGTGGCGACCAACGCCGAGAGGAACTACCTCTCGATGTCGCTCGAAGAGCTCGCCGAGGGCAAGCTGAAATACGAGTACCGCGCCTAGCGCCGGTTGCGCCCGCATCGCGGGCTTGCTCTAAAAACTGAGGCATGGCTCGCGTACTTCTCGGCGTCAGCGGCGGCATCGCCGCCTATAAGGCCCTGGAGCTGGCACGGCTGGCGACCCTCGCCGGCCACGGCGTGCGGGTGCTGATGACCGAGACCGCCACCCGTTTCGTCGGCGCCGCCTCCTTCGAGGGCATCGTCGGCGCCCCGGTGCTGATCTCCGAGTTCGAGCGTGACCCGATGCGTGGCGGCTTTCCCGGCGAAGAGGCGGTCTCCCACGACCCGATCGGTCACCTCGAGCTTGCAGCCCGCTGCGACGCCTTTCTCGTCGCCCCGGCCTCGGCCAACACCCTCGCCAAGCTGGCCGGGGGCGCCGCCGACTCGATGCTGAGCACCTCCTTCCTCGCCTGCACCGCCCCCCGCCTGGTGGCGCCGGCGATGAACGACCGCATGTACGCCGACACGGCCACCCAGGCGAATCTCGCCACGCTCCGCGCCCGCGGCGTGCAGGTGATCGAGCCCGGAGAGGGCAAGCTCGCCTCGCGCGGGGAGCACGGACGCGGCCGCCTCCCCGATCCCGAGCACTTGCTGGCCCGCATCGAAGCCGCCCTGCCCGCCGGCGACCGTCCCTGGGACGGGCTGCGGGTGCTGGTCACCGCCGGCGGCACCCGGGAGCCGATCGACCCGGTTCGCTTCATCGGCAACCGCTCCAGCGGCCGGATGGGGATCGCCCTCGCGGCCGCCGCGGCCAGGCGCGGTGCCGAGGTGACCCTGATCGCCGCCAACGTGGCCTTGCCGGCGCCAGCCGGTGTGCGGCGAATCGGCGTCGAGACGGCGGCCGAGCTGGCCGGTGCGGCCGCGGGCGAGTTCCCTGCCGCCAATGTGCTGCTGATGGCTGCCGCCCCGGCCGACTTCCGCGCTGCCGCAGCGGCCGAGAAGCTGAAGCGCAAGGGGCCCCTCGACCTGCACCTCGAGCCGACCGAGGACATCCTCGCCGGGCTCAGCGCCAAGCGCTCACCGCAGCAGACGATCGTCGGCTTCGCCGCCGAAACCGCCGGGGACCGCGGCGAGGCGGTCGAGCGCGCCCGCGCCAAGCTGCGGCGCAAGGGCGCCGACCTGATCGTCTTCAACGACGTCTCCAACCCCGAGATCGGCTTCGAGAGCGAGCGTAACGCGGTCACCCTGATCACCGCCGGCGGCGAGACCGAGGTCCCGGTCGCGTCCAAGGAGGCGATCGCCGAGGCGATCCTGGGGGAGGTCGACCGCTTGCGGGGAAAAGCGGGCCAGCCGGCAGCCTGAGCGGGCTATACTGGCTGCAAGCTTTTCTGTCCTATGCGTGTCGAGAAGTGGGCCTGGCCCACTTTTTTTACGCCCACACCCCACTCACCCCAGGCATGAACGACCCCACCGAGCAAGAGTTGCAGCAGCAGTTGGCCGGGCTGGACCCGGAGATTGACCTAGTCGCCCTCGAGAAGCCGAGGGGCGATGCGCTGCGCCTGTTCATCGACCATCCGGGCGGTGTTGACCTGGCGCTCTGCGAAGGGGTCAGCAAGCACCTGCAGCACCTGTCGGTCGACTACTCGCTGGAGGTCTCCTCGCCGGGGCCGAAGTATCGAGACCGCCGCAACGCCACCAGTTCCGAAACCAAGGAGTCGCTTCAGTGACCAAAGAGATCGTCGACGCCGTCAGGGCGCTCGAGCAGGAGAAGGGAATCTCAGCCGAGAAGTTGATGGACGCCCTCGAGGACGCCCTCCTCTCGGCCTACAAGAAGACTCCCGGCGCTGCCAAATACGCGCGTGTCGACCTCGATCACGAAACCGGCGACTTCCGCGTCTTCGAGCTGATCCTGCCGCCCGAGCTGGAGGAGAAGCTGCTCGCCGAAGCGGCGGAGATGCAGGAGGAGCCCGAGGTCGATCCCGAGACCGGCGAAATGAAAGAGCCGGAGGAGCCCGAGCTCGACCCGGAGATGATCGCCCCCTACGAGGACCAGATCACGACCCGCGACGTCACCCCCGACGATTTCGGACGGATCGCCGCCCAGACCGCCAAGCAGGTGATCCTGCAGCGGATCCGCGAGGCCGAGCGGCAGATGATGTACGACGAGTACCAGGACCGTGTCGGCGAGCTGATCACCGGGATCATCCAACAGTCCGACAAGCGCTACACGCTGGTCCAGCTGCGCGAGCGGGTCGAGGCGCTGCTGCCGAAATCCGAGCAGGTCTACAACGAGCGCTACGACCACGGGATGCGGATCAAGGCCGTGATCACCGACGTCTCCGACTCGACCAAAGGCCCGGCGATCGTCGTCTCCCGCCGCAGCCCGGAGCTGATCAAAAGCCTCTTCGAGCTCGAGGTTCCGGAGATCGCCGACAAGCTGGTGGAAATCGTCGGGGTCGCCCGCGAGCCCGGCTACCGCAGCAAGATCGCCGTCGTCTCCCACGCCGACGGGGTCGATCCGGTCGGCGCCTGCGTCGGCCCCCGCGGCTCGCGGGTGCGGATGGTCGTCTCGGAGCTGCGCGGCGAGAAGATCGACATCATCCCCCACAACGACGAGCCCGCCCGCTTCGTCGCCAAAGCGCTCTCGCCGGCTCGGGTGCGCGAGGTGATCGTCGACGACGACGAGCGCCAGGCGACGGTGATCGTCCCCGACGACCAGCTCTCGCTGGCGATCGGCCGCGACGGCCAGAACGCTCGCCTCGCCGCTCGCCTGACCGGCTGGCGCGTCGACATCAAGTCCGAGACCGAGTTCGCCTCCGAAGAACAGGAGATCGAGATCGAGGGCGAGGAAACTTTCGACGGCCGCTGTATGGCGGCCCTCACTACCGGCCGCCGCTGCCCCAACGCGGCGCTTCCCGGCTCGACCTACTGCGGCCTGCCGCAGCACCAGGCGCTCTCGCGGTTCGAGACCAGCCAGGTGGCGATCCTCTCCGACCTCTCCGAGGCCGAGCTGGCGATCCTCGCCGATCCGGACGGCGACGAGGGCCAGGTCGAGGAGATCGTCGCCCGGGCGGAGGCCGCCTTCGTCGAGCCCTCGCAGGCCGCGGAGGCGCCGGCGGAGGAGACGGCTGACGAAGCCGCCACCGAGCAGGCGGTCGAAGAGGACATCCAGCGGGAGGCGACGGAAGCCGAGGAAGTAGCCGGGGAGACTCTCGACGAGGATCCTGAAGCGGCCGCTCCCGCGGAGGAAGCGCCGGCAGAGCAGGCCGAAGAAATGGTCGAGGAGGCGGAGCAGGCTTAGTGGCAAAGAAACGGGTTCACGAGATCGCGAAAGCGCAGGGAGTTAGCTCGAAGGAGCTGCTGGCTGCCCTGAAGGCGGCCGGCGTCGACGCGAAAGCGGCCGCCTCCAGCGTCGAGGAGGCTGACGCGCTGAAGGCGATAGCGGCCGCGAAAGGCAACGGCGGCGCTGAGGCGACGAAACAGGTCCCGGCGCAGCAACCGGCCGCGGCAGCGTCGAAAGCGGCGGCGCCCGAGGCTCCGGCGCCCCCGACCGCGGCAAAGCCAGCTGCCGCCGCGGCGAAAGGCCGGCAGACCTCAACCAAACCGGTGCGCGCGGCCGGCGCCCAGCAGGGCGGCGGCGGGGGCGGCGGGAACGCCGCGTCGAAAAAACGCCGGGTCGTGATCGACTCGCAGGCCTCGCGCCGCGAGCAGCAGGGCGGTCCGCCGCCGCAGCGGCCGCCGCGGCGGCGGGGCGGCCGCCGCCGCCGACCGCTGCTGGAGGAGCCGCCGGCGCAACCGGAGACCCCGGCCGAGCCCGAGGCGACCAAAGTCAACTCGGGGGCAACCGTTCGCGAGGTCGCCGAATCGCTCGGCCTCGCTCCGGCCGAGGTGATCAAAAAACTGATGATGATGGGCGAGATGGCGACGCTGACGCAGACCCTCACCGACGATTCGGTGAAGGCGATCGCCGACGAGTACGACCGCAAGGTCGAGATCGTCCACGCCGCCGACGAGGAGCCCGAGGAGCCGGAGTTCTCCGACGCCGACGAGGACCTGGTCGAACGACCGCCGGTGGTGACGATCATGGGCCACGTCGACCACGGCAAGACTTCGCTGCTGGACGCGATCCGCGAGACCGAGGTGGCTGCGGGCGAGGCCGGTGGCATCACCCAGCACATCGGCGCCTACCAGGTCCACCACGACGAGAAGACGATCACCTTCCTCGATACCCCCGGCCACGCCGCCTTCACGGCGATGCGCGCCCGCGGGGCCAAGGTCACCGACGTCGTCGTCGTCGTCGTCGCCGCCGACGACGGCGTCATGCCGCAGACCAAAGAGGCGATCGACCACGCCCGCGCCGCCGACGTGCCGATGCTGATCGCGATCAACAAGATCGACAAAGAGGGCGCCAATCCCGAGCGGGTGCGAACCGAGCTCGCCTCCGAGGGGATCTCCCCGGAGGAGTGGGGCGGAGACACCGTCTTCTGCGAGGTCTCCGCCAAGAGCCACGACGGCCTCGGCAACCTGCTCGACATGATCCTCCTGGTCACCGAGCTGGAGGAGCTCGCCGCGAACCCGAACGCGCCCGCCTCCGGCAACGTGATCGAGTCCCAACTCGACCCCGGCCGCGGGCCGGTCGTCACCGTGCTGGTCCAGCGCGGCACCCTGCGCGTCGGCGACTCGCTGGTCGCCGGGCCCCAGTGGGGCCGCGTCCGGGCGATGCAGGACTTCACGGGCAGGGCCGTCGAGGAGGCGGTGCCGGGGATGCCTGTCG
The DNA here is from genome assembly GCA_045805725.1 of Solirubrobacterales bacterium. GTDB lineage: Bacteria > Actinomycetota > Thermoleophilia > Solirubrobacterales > 70-9 > VAYN01. The sequence continues at coordinate 87,112 of JBJMKQ010000013.1, read as the reverse complement.
AGGTGCTCGGCTTCGACGGCGTCGCCGACGCCGGCGAGCTGGTCCAAACGGTCGAGAACGACCGGCAGGCCCGGCAGCTCGCCCAGGAGCGCGCCCACCGGCTCAAAACCGAGGCCCTGGCCCGCCGCTCGGGCCGCAAGGTCAGCCTCGACGAGGTCTTCGCCCGCGCCCAGGAGGGCGAAATCAAGGAGCTCAACATCGTCCTCAAGGCCGACGTCGCCGGCTCCCTGGAGGCGCTGCAGGACGAGCTCGCGAAAGTGCCCCAGGAACGGGTGGCGATGAACATCATCCACTCACAGACCGGCGGCATCAACGAGTCCGACGTGATGCTGGCCTCGGCCTCCGACGCGATCATCATCGGCTTCAACGTGCGGCCGCTGCTCGACGCGAAACGGGCCGCCGCGCGCGAGGGCGTCGACGTCCGCACCTACTCGGTCATCTACAAAATCACCGAAGACCTGCGCAACGCGATGGAGGGCTTGCTCGACGCGCTCGAGGTCGAGGAGACGATCGGCGAGGCGCTGGTCAAACAGACCTTCAAAGCCTCAAAGGTCGGCCGCATCGCCGGCTGCATCGTCGCCGAGGGCAAGGCGGTGCGCACGGCCAACGTCCGCCTGATCCGCGAGGGCACGGTTATCTGGACCGGCCAGCTCGGCTCCCTGCGCCGCTTCAAAGACAACGTCCAGGAAGTCGAGGAGGGCCAGGAGTGCGGCATCGTCCTCGAGGGCTACGCCGACGTCAAGGAGGACGACGTGCTCGAGTTCTTCCAGACGAAACAGGTCGAGCAGACCCTCGAGTAAGCCACTAGCATGCCCGGACCCCGCATGCGGCGCATCAACGAGGTGCTTCGCGAGGTCGTCGGGGTCGCTATTTCGAGCGATTTGAGCGATCCTCGCATCGGTTTCGTGACCGTTACCTCCGTAGAGACCAGCCCTGACCTCCGCACCGCCAAGGTGTTCGTCAGCGTGCTCGGAGACGACGAGGAGCGGGAGGCGACCCTGCAGGGCCTGCGCTCCTCGCACGGCGTGATCCAGTCGCGGATCGCCGCCGAGACGCGGATGAAGCGGACCCCGACGTTGACCTTCCATTACGACGACACGGTCGAGCGCGGCGTGCGCATCAACGAATTGTTGGAGGGGGGAGAGGACCAATGACCTCGCTTCCCGAAGTCGCCACCTCAGATCTCGAGCGCGTGGGCGCGGAGCTGCGCGCCCGCAAGCGCTTCCTCCTGACCGCGCACGAGGGGCCCGACGGTGACGCCCTCGGCTCTCTGCTCGGACTGCACGAAGTGCTCGCCCAGCTCGGCAAGGACTCGGTGATGTTCATGGCGGCGAAGGAGTTCCCCTTACCGATCGAGTACCGGTTCCTGCCGCTGGAGGAGGTCTTCCACGAGCCGCCGGCCGACATGGCCGACCGCACCGTGATCTTCCTCGACTGCGGCAATATCGACCGGATGCCGGTCGAGTGGCTGACCGCGGGCGGCAACGACGTCATCAACATCGACCACCACCACGACAACACCTGCTTCGGCGACATCAACCTGGTCGAGGTCGGCGCCTCCTGCACGGCCGAGATCGTCTACGACCTGGCGCGGTTGCTGGGGGTCGAGATCACCGCGGAGATCGCCTCCGCCCTCTACGTCGGCTTGATCACCGACACCGGCAAGTTCATGTACGAGAACACCAATGCCCACACCCACCGGGTGGCGGCGGACCTGATCGACGCCGGGGTCGACGTCGACGACACCTACCGGCGCCTCTACGAGCACGTGCCAATCGAGAAGCTGCGGCTGGTCTCCCGGGCCCTCGACGGGATCTCCAGCTACTGCGACGGGCGGCTCGCGGTCAGCTACGTGACGAGCGCCGACTACGAGGCGACCGGCGCCGGCGAGGAGATGACCGAGGGCCTGATCGACAACCTGCGCTCGATCGACGGCGTCAAGGTGGCGGCGGTGATCCGGGACCTCGGCAACCGCGGCCGCGCCGCCCGCAAGGTCAGCCTTCGCTCCAGCGCCGGCGACGTGGACGTCTCGGCGATCGCCCGCCTGAACGGGGGAGGGGGGCACAAACGCGCCGCCGGATTCTCCACCGACCTCCCCTTCGAGCAGCTGGTCGAGTTCCTGACCCGCGAGGTCTCGGCCCAGATCGACCCCTGAGCATGACGGTCGCCTCCGGGACGCTGCTGCTCTACGACAAGCCCGCCGGCGTAACCTCCCACGACGTGGTCGCGCAGGTCCGCCGCGAACGGGGGGTCAAGGCCGGCCACACCGGAACGCTCGACCCCTTCGCCACCGGGCTGCTGCTGATCCTGCTCGGCGGCGCGACGAGGCTGCAGCGGTACCTGGTCGGGCTGCCGAAGACCTACCGGGCGAAAGCACGCCCGGGCTGGCGCTCCAGCACCGGCGATCCCGATGGGATTCTGACGCTGACGGGTCGGGTGCCGCGTTCCTCCCGGCTCCCCACCGGCAAGATCCGCCAGCGGGTGCCGATGACCTCGGCCGTTCGGGTCGGCGGCGAGCGCCTCTACAAGAAGGCGCACCGGGGTGAGATCGTGCTTACCCCCGAAAGGGAGATCGAGGTCTACCGGGCTGAAGTGGTCGGCGGCGGGTCGACCAGCTTCACCGGCGATTACTTCGAATACGAAATCGAGTGCTCGAGCGGGACCTACGTGCGGACCCTGATCGAGACCCTCGAAGACGCCTACTGCTGCGAGTTGCGACGGCTCGCGGTGGGGCCGTTCGACGTCGTCCGGGCGGGCCGTGAGTACAGCATCGAGGAAGTCGCGGACCTCGTCCCGGCGGTTCGGGAGGGCCTGCGGTGAGCATCCAGGTCACCCCGCTACCGGACACCGAGCCGCGACCCCGCAACGTCGCGATCGGCACCTTCGACGGGGTCCACCGCGGCCACCGGGCGGTGATCGAGGGGGCGGACACGGTCCTCACCTTCGACCCGCATCCGGTCGAGGTGCTGCACCCGGCGGCGACGCCGAAGCTGATCATGCCCTTCGGCGTCAAGCGCGACGTGGTCGAGGGCCTGGGGGTCGAGGAGCTCGTCGTCATCCCCTTCGACGAGGCCTTCGCCCACCGCAGCGCTGAGGAGTTCGTGGCGCGAGTGCTGCTGGAGAAGCTCGACGCCAAGCGGGTGTCGGTCGGCGAGAACTTCCGTTTCGGCGCCAAGGCGAAGGGCGACCCGGCGATGCTGGAAGCACGCTCTGAGTTCCGGACCAGGGTTGTGCCGCTGGTCGAAGTCGACGGCGAAACCGTCTCCTCTACCCGGATCAGGGCCCTCGTCGCCGCTGGCGAGATGGAGGCTGCCCGCCGCTGCCTCGGCGCCCCCTTCATGGTCGAGGGAGAGGTCGTGCCAGGGGACCAGCGCGGCCGAGAGCTCGGCTTCCCGACCGCGAACATCGTCCCCGACGACCGCCTGGTCATCCCCGGTCACGGCGTCTACGCGGCCTTCGCCGATGGCGTGCCGGCCGCGGTCAACGTCGGCGTCCGACCGACCTTCGAGAGCGGTCGCGGCGTCCTCATCGAGACCTACCTGATCGACCGCGAAGAGGACCTCTACGGCAGGACCCTCCGCGTCGCCTTCGTCGAGCGCCTGCGCGGCGAGCGCAGCTATCCCGACGCGCGGGAGCTGGTCGAGCAGATGCACCGGGACGTTGAGGAAGCGAAGCGCGTCTGCGCGGGCTTCACCTCCTCATAGCGCGCACCCTCGGTCCGTCTGGACACAGACACAGTTGACGGTCGCCTCCGCAAGGTGGGAGCCTCGCCTCGCCAGATGAATCGAATGAGGAGGAACCGGTAATGAACCTGATCAGGAAGAGGCTGACCTACGCGAACGTCATGTCGACGCTCGCCGTCTTCCTCGTGCTCGGCGGCGGCGCCGCTTTCGCCGCGTCGCAGCTGGGGAAGAACACCGTCGGCGCCAAGCAGCTGAAGAAGAACGCCGTTACGGCGGCGAAGGTAAAGAAGGATGCGATCAACGGCGCCAAGGTCGCCGACGGATCGCTGACCGGGGCTGACGTCGCCGACGGCTCGATCGCCAACGCCGACATCGCCGACCAGGCGATCAATACCACCAAGCTCGCCAACAACGCCGTCAATGCCACGAAGCTCGCCGACAAAGCCGTCAACTCGGCAAAGGTGCAGGACAAAAGCCTCAAAGGCATCGACCTCGCTGACAATTCGCTGGGGGGCCAGCAGATCGACGAGTCGACGCTGGGCCAGGTCCCAGACGCGGCGAAACTCGGTGGCAAAGCAGCAGGTGGCTACCTTTCGAGCTCCATCTACAAGGTGGAGAATCCCGAAGGGGCGGGCAGCGAACTCGGGGATGGGACCTTCGTGCAGAGCAAAGCGTGCGAACCAGGAGACGTCATGCTCACCGGCGGCCCGGCAAGCGTTCGATCGACCTCAACCCTGCTGGAGAGTTTTCCGACGCCGGGAAGCACCAACTCCTGGACGGCGAGGATCCAGAAGAACGCCCAGGAAGACAACTGGACCGTGGTGGTCCTCTGCATCGACCAGTAGCCCGCAACCGGCCCCGCGGAGAGCTCGTCAGGGGGCTCTCCGCGGCGGCCTCTGTGCTAATTTCCAGCGGCCGCCGCACCGGAGTGCGCGGTTTTTTTACGAGATGGGCCTGACCAAAGACAAAAAGAGCGAGCTGATCGGCAAATACGGCCGCGGCGAGGGGGACACCGGCTCGGCCGAGGTCCAGGTCGCGCTGCTGACCGAGCGGATCAACGAGCTCACCGAGCACCTGCGCGCGCACGTGAAAGACCACCACTCGCGCCGCGGCCTGCTGATGCTCGTCGGCAAGCGCCGCCGCATGCTGCGCTACCTCGAGCGCATCGACCTCGAGCGCTACCGCGCCCTGGTCAAAGACCTCGGCCTGCGTCGATGATCGCGGTCGGGGAGCAAGCCCCCGACTTCACCCTCCGCGACCAGGACGGAGAGAAGGTCTCGCTCTCCGACTACAGGGGCCGCAAGGTCCTCCTCGTCTTCTATCCGGGCGACTTCAGCCCCGTCTGCGGCGACCAGCTCTCGATCTACCAGGAGGTGAAGCCGCAGATCGCCCAGCAGGGGGTTGAGCTGGTCGGGATCAGCGTCGACAGCTTCTTCGCCCACAAGGCCTTCCGGGAGAAGCTCGGCATCGACACCACCCTGCTCTCCGACTTCGAGCCGAAGGGGGAGGTCACCCGTGCCTACGGCTCCTACCTCGATGCGCCCCTCGGCTTCGCCAACCGCACCCTCGTCCTCGTCGCCGAGGACGGCACGGTCGCCTGGACCCATGAGTCACCCAACCCCGGCGAGTTCCCCGGCGCCAACGTCATCTTCGACGCCCTCTCCTAGCGCGAGCCTGCGAGACCCGGCGCAAATGGCCGGATTCGGCAGACTCAGTGGGCATGAACGACCTGACCAGCGCCGCGATCCCCCCGGTCGGGACGGACGATCACGTCAGCGGCGAGGGGGAGGAGGGGATCGTTGTCTACGCCGACCTCGGCTGCCCGCGCTGCGCCGCCGGTTGGCCGCACCTGCGGGAGCACCCCGGACGCCTCGTCTTCCGTCACTTCCCGGTCGCCAGCAAGCATCCGCGCTCGCCCGCCCTGCACGCCGCCGCCGAGGCCGCGGGCCGCCAGGGAAGCTTCTTCGAGATGGTCGATTCGCTCTACGCCGAGCGGGGGAGGGTCGATGACCCCCACCTCTGGGAGCGGGTCGGTCGCTTCGAGCTCGACCTCGGGCGCTTCGAGGCGGATCGTCACGAGGCCGCAATCGAGGCACGGATCCGCCGCGACTTCGAGTCCGGCATCTGCGCCGGGGTGGCGGGCACTCCGGCGGTTTTCGATGCCTGTACCCTTGTCGCAGTTAGAGAACGAGAGTTCTGAAAGCGAAAGGGTCGCCAACCGGGCGGCCGGAGGTAACAACTAAATGAGCATGTTTGACGTAACCCGCGTCTCGGCGGATGTCGGCGAGAGCCAGATTTCCTTCGAGACCGGAAAACTCGCGAAGCAGGCGGGTGGCGCGGTCGTAGTCGAGGCCGGCGACACCAAGGTCCTCTGCACCGCCACCGTCGGCAGCCTGCGCGACGTGGATTTCCTTCCCCTCACCGTCGACGTCGAGGAGCGGATGTACGCCGCGGGCAAGATCCCCGGCTCGTTCTTCCGTCGCGAGGGCAAATCGGGCGAGAAGGCGACGCTCACCGCGCGCATGATCGACCGGCCGATTCGCCCGCTCTTCCCCAAGGGCTGGCACTACGAGACCCAGCTGGTCGCGATGCCGCTGTCGGTCGACCACGAGCACCCCTACGACATCCTCGCGATGAACGGCGCCTCGGCGGCGCTGGCGATCTCAGAGGTTCCGGTCGCCAAGCACGTCGGCGCCGTCCGCATCGGCAAGCTCGAGGGCGACTTCGTGATCAATCCCGACGAGGAGCGCCACGAGGAGCTGGAGCTGGACCTGATCGTCGCCGGCACCGACGAGGCGATCCTGATGGTCGAGGCCGGCGCCGAGGGCGTCACCGAGGCCGAGATCCTCGACGCGCTGGACATCGCTCACGGCGAGATCAAGAAGCTCTGCGTCGCGATGGAGGAGCTGCAGCAGAAGGTCGGCAAAGAGAAGACCCAGGTCGATCCGCCGAAGATCGATGAGGGCCTGCTCAGCGACATCCGCTCTTCGCACGGCCAGGCTCTGGTCAACGCGATCGCGACCGAGGGCAAGCTCGAGCGATACGAGGCGATCGACAAGGTCAAGGACGAGGTCGTCGGCCACTACGCCGCGGCCCACGAGGGCGGCGAGGTTGACGCTGAGCGTGTCGCCGAGGTCAAGGCCGCCATCGACTCGATCGAGAAGGACACGATCCGCAAGGCGATCGCGGTCGAAAAGAAGCGCCCCGACGGTCGCGCCCAGGACGAGATCCGGCCGATCGAGTGCGAGGTGGACATCTCCCCGCGCGTCCACGGCTCGGCCCTCTTCACCCGCGGCGAGACGCAGATCCTCTCCAACGTCGCCCTCGGGACGACCCGGATGGACATGCGCCTCGACACGCTGGGGCTGCAGACGACCAAACGGTTCTTCCACCACTACAACTTCCCGCCCTTCTCGGTCGGGGAGGCGGGCTTCATGCGGGGTCCGAAGCGGCGTGACATCGGCCACGGCGCCCTCGCCGAGCGGGCCCTGCTGGCGACGATCCCCGACGAAGAGTCCTTCCCGTACGTGATCCGCGCGGTCTCCGAGACGCTCGAGTCCAACGGGTCCTCCTCGATGGGCTCGGTCTGCGCCTCCTCGATGGCTCTGCAGGCCGCCGGCGTCCCGGTCACCGCACCGGTCGCAGGCGTCGCGATGGGTCTGATCAAGGAGGGCGACGACTACATCGTCCTCACCGACATCGCCGGCGTCGAGGACCACCTCGGCGACATGGACTTCAAGGTCGCCGGCACCAAGGACGGGATCACCGCCCTGCAGATGGACATCAAGATCACCGGCGTCACCTTCGAGATCCTCGAGGACGCGCTGGAGCAGGCCCTCAAGGGCCGCCAGTTCATCCTCGGCAAGATGGCCGAGGCGATCGACGGGCCGCGGGAGAAGCTCTCCCAGCACGCGCCGGCGATCGAGTCGATCAAGATCGACCCGGAGAAGATCGGGGCGGTCATCGGCAAAGGCGGCGAAACCATCCGCGCCCTGTGCGAGGAGTTCGAAGCCGAAATCGACGTCGAGGACGACGGGACGGTGCGGATCTACGCGCCGACCGGCGATCTCGTCGAGGGCTGCGTCTCCCGCATCAACTCGATGACCAAGGAGGCCGAAATCGGCGATCGCTACGGGTCGGCCAAGGTCGTCAAGACGACCACCTTCGGCGCCTTCGTCGAGCTGGTCAAGGGCACCGACGGCCTGCTGCACATCTCCAACGTCAAACCGGGGGAGCGGGTCGACTCCGTCGACGACGTCCTCACTGCCGGCGAGGAGATCGACGTCACCGTGGTCGAGGTCGACAAGGAGCGCGGCCGGATCGGGCTGCGCCTCTCGGACGACCCCTCGGTCGCCGGCAAATCGCCCGAGGAACTGGCCTCGGTCGGCTCCGGCGACGGCGGCCGGCGCAACGGCGGCGACCGCGGCGGACGCGGCGGCCGTGACCGTGAGCGCAGCGGGCGTGGGCGTGAACGCGAGCGCCGCGGCTAGTTGAGCGCGCAGCTCACCATCCTGGACTCGGGCGTCCGGGTCGTGACCGAGGAGGTTCCCTCGGTCCGGTCCGTGGCGCTCGGGCTCTGGGTCCGCACCGGCTCCAGGAACGAGACCTCGGCGCAGGCCGGGGTCTCGCACTTCCTCGAGCACCTGCTGTTCAAGGGGACCGCGCGCTACTCGGCGATCGAGATCTCCGAGCGCTTCGACGGCCTCGGCGCCTCGATCAACGCCGCCACCGGCAAGGAGACGACCCACCTGCACGCGCGCTTCCTCGACGAGCACACCGAGGAGGTCTTCGACCTGCTGGCGGAGATGCTGCTGGCCCCGACCTACCCCGACATCGACTCGGAGCGCCAGGTCGTGATCGAGGAGATCGCGATGTACGACGACGAGCCGCAGGACCGGGTCCACGACGTGCTCGCCGAGGCGGTCTTCGGCGCGCATCCGTTGGGGCGCCGGGTTCTGGGCGAGGCGGAGGTGATCTCCTCGATCCCGGTGCCGGACATCGAGGACTATCGCCGCGCCCACTACACGGCGCCGCAGATCGTCGTCGGCGCCGCCGGGCACCTGGAGCACAAGCGGATCGCCGCGCTCGCCGAGCGCCTGGTGCAGCCGCCCGCGGAGGGTGGCGGAGCACTATCGGAGGCGCCGCTGGAGGGCGACTCCCGGCTCTGCTTCCTCAGCAAGGAGACCGAGCAGTACCACATCTGCTTCGGCGCCCCGGGGCTGCGCCGCGACGACCAGCGGCGCTTCCCGCTGGCGGTGCTCGACGCGATCTTCGGCGGCTCGACCTCTTCCCGGCTGTTCCGCGAGGTGCGCGAGAAGCGCGGCCTCGCCTATTCGGTCGGCTCCTACAACGAGCAGTTCACCGACCAGGGCATGGTCGCCACCTACGTCGGCACCCGCGAGGACAACGTCGAAGAGGCCTGCGCGATCATCGGCGCCGAGATGGCGCGGCTGCGCTCCGAGCCGGTCTCCGAGGAGGAGCTGGTGCGGGCCAAGGAGAGCGTCAAGGGGCGGCTGGTGCTGTCCTCCGAGTCAACCGCCGCCCGGATGACCAGGATCTCCCGCGCCACCCTGTTCGACCTGCCGATCGAAAGCCTCGACGAGATGCTGGCCAAGGTCGACGCGATCGAGGTCGACGACCTGACCGAGCTGGCCTCCGAGCTGTACGCGGGGGAGCGCCTCTCGGCCGCCTGCGTGGGTGCCGAGGAAGACCGCTTCCGGCAGGCGCTGGCGCCGGTCAGCGAGGCTCTCGTAGCGGCATGATTCGCGTTGCCGTTGCCGGTGCTGCCGGAAAAATGGGCGCGACCGTCTGCGAAGCGGTCGAAGGGGCCGACGGACTGGAGCTGACGGGCAAGGCCGATCCCGCTTTGGGGACCACGCTGTCCGAGGTGCTGCCGGAGGCCGACGTCATCGTCGACTTCACGGTCCCGGACACGGCGCTGGAGAACGTCCGTGCCTGCCTCGAGGCCGGCGTCCACGCTGTCGTCGGCACCACCGGCTTCGACCTCGACGCCGCCCGCGCGACTGCCGAGGCCGCCGAGGCGAACTGCTTCGTCGCCCCCAACTTCGCGATCGGGGCGGTGCTGCTGATGGAGGTCTCGCAGACGATCGCCAAGCACATGCGCGAGTGCGAGATCGTCGAGCTGCATCACGACAACAAGCTCGATGCTCCCTCGGGGACCGCGAAGCGGACCCAGGAGCTGATCGACGCGGCGGGCGGCAACGTCCACCAGCCGATCCACTCCATCCGCCTGCCCGGCCTCGTCGCCCACCAGGAAGTGATCTTCGGCGGCGTCGGCCAGACCCTCTCGATCCGCCATGACTCGATCGACCGCCGCTCCTTCATGCCCGGCGTCGTCCTCGCCTGCCGCAAGGTGGCGGACCTCCCCGACCGCTTCACGGTCGGGCTGGAGAAGCTGCTTTAGGCCGCGCGACGGGATACCCTGGAAGCGATGAAGGAGATCAAGGGAGTCCTCACCGCGATGGCGACCCCGTTCGACGAGAGCGGAGCTGTCGATTACGACGCCGCACGGCGGCTGGCGGCGCACCTGCTGGAACATGGCTCGCATGGGCTGGTGATCGCCGGGTCCACGGGGGAGTGCCCGACGCTGACCGACGGCGAGGAGATCGAGCTGCTGAAGGCGGTGCGGGCCGAGGCGGGGGACGAGGTGCTGCTGATCTGCGGCACCGGCACCAACGACACCCGTCATTCGAGCGAACTTACGAGGATGGCGGCCGACGCCGGCGCCGACGCCTCGCTGGTCGTCGCGCCGTATTACAACAAGCCCAATAGGGCAGGGCTGCGGGCGCACTTCGAAGCGGTCGCAGCGGCGGTTCCCGGGCTGCCGCTGGTGATGTACAACATCCCTTCGCGGGTGGTGATCAACATGGAGCCCGACCTGCTCGCTGAAATGGCGCTGGTCGACAACATCGTTGCCGTCAAGCAGGCCAACAACGAGCAGCTGGGGCCGATCGAGGGCCTGGAGATTCTCGCCGGCAACGACGACGTCTTCCTGCGCGTGCTCGAGTTCGGCGGCGCCGGGGGCATCACCGTCGCTTCCCACATCGCCGGCGATCGAATGCGCGAGATGTGGGATGCCGCACAGGCCGGCGACCTCGAGCGGGCGCGCGAGCTCGACGCCGAGCTGGCGCCGCTCTACGAGGGCCTCTCCGTCACCACCAACCCGATTCCGCTGAAGGCCGCGCTGGAGATGCTCGGCCTCTGCGCGGACAGACTTCGACTTCCCCTGGTATCCGCCGACGCCGAGCATCGGGCCGCCATCAAGGCCGGCCTCGACGCTGCCGGTGTCGCGGTAGCCAGTTAGACATCCGAAACCTTGAAGAGAGTGAGTAACTAGTGCCAAGCAAACTGCGAGTGCTGCCCCTGGGCGGACTCGGCGAGATCGGCAAGAACATGACCGTGATCGAGTACGACGGCAGGATCGTCGTCGTCGACACCGGCCTGATGTTCCCGACCGCCGAGATGCACGGGATCGACCTCGTGCTGCCGGACTTCTCCTACCTGCGCGAGCGCGCGGACGACATCGAGGCGATCGTCCTCACCCACGGCCACGAGGACCACGTCGGGGCGCTGCCCTACGTGCTGAAAGCGATTGGGATGCCGCCGGCGATCTACGGGGGCCTGCTGACGATCGGAATGGTCCGCTCGAAGCTCGACGAGCACAAGCTGGCCGAATCCGCTCCCCTCCAGGAGCTGCCGCCCGGAGAGAAGATCCGGATCGGACCCTTCGAGCTCGAGCTGATCCACCTCGCCCACTCGATCCCGGACATGCGTGGGGTGCTGCTGTCGACGGAGGTCGGTTCGGTACTGATGACCGGCGACTACAAGTTCGACCAGACTCCCGTCGACGGGCGCCCGGCGGATGTCTCGCGCCTGGCCGAGCTGGGCAAGGAAGGGCTGCTGCTGCTCTGCGGAGACTCGACCAACGCCGACCGACCGGGGATCGCGCCCTCGGAGTCCTCGGTCGGCCCGGCGCTACTGGAGGAGTTCTCCCGCTGCAAGGGCCGGATCATCGTCACCTCCTTCGCCTCCAACATCCATCGCGTCCAGCAGGTGATCGACGCCGCCGCGCGGCTGGACCGCAAAGTGGCGCTGGTCGGGCGCTCGATGCGCAAGAACTTCAACATCGCCTCGAACCTGAGGATTGCCAACGCCCCGCAGGGGATCTTCATCCAGCCCCGCGAGATCGAGGACTTCCCCGACGAGCGGGTGGTGGTGATCTCGACCGGCAGCCAGGGCGAGCCGCTCTCGGCACTGCGGCGGATGGCCAACAACGACCACCGCGACGTGCAGCTGCACTCCGGCGACACCGTCGTCTTCTCGGCGACGCCCGTGCCGGGCAACGAGCGCGCAGTCAACGAGACGATCGACCGCATCTACGAGATCGGCGCCAGCGTGATCACCGCCAAGGACGCGCCGATCCACGCCTCCGGCCACGGCTGGCAGGAGGAGCTGAAGCTGATGCTGAACCTGACCAAGCCGCGCTACGTGATGCCGGTGCACGGCGATTACAAGCGCCTGCGCCTGCACGCGGAGCTGGCCGAAGCGGTGGGCGTCGAGACCGAGCGGATCTTCCAGGGGCGCAACGGGCTGCCCCTGGAAATCGATTCGGACGGCGCCGGCTTCGGCGAGGACATCCACGCCGGGGTCATCTACGTGGACGGTGTCAACATCGGCGAGCCCGACGACGCCGCCCTGCGCGACCGCCGCGAGATCTCCGCGGACGGCATCTTCATCGTCGTCGCGACGATCTCCAGCGACGACGGCAGCATCGTCGCCGACCCCGAGGTGATCTTCCGCGGCGTCGCCTTCCTCGAGCAGGCCGACGCCCTGGTCGAAGACCTCAAGGACCTGGTCGAAGACCAGCTCGACGAGGCCGCCAAGGCCGGCCATCGCGAGAACCACCTGGTCGAGGAAGACCTGCACGCGGCGATCGGCAAGTTCGTCTGGCAGCGCCTCCGTAGACGGCCGATGATCCTGCCGGTGGTCATCGAGGTCTGAGTTCCGGCGTTCGCCGTTAGGAGGGGCGGGGGCTATCTGCCGAAATCTCTTTGTCCCTCGGCAGGGAGGACCCGCTTCGGTAGGCGGTGCCGGTGGGGGTCGCTTGGTACTCAGCATGAAGCCGAGCCACCAACTGATGAGGCGTCAGCCGCTATCCGAATCACTCGGCGGAGGTGCTCCGAGCGACCCCCACCGGCACCGCCCTCACCAGAACCGCCTCATCCTTCGCGCCAAAGAAAAGCCCGCCGAGGCAGTTTCTGGGGAGAAACCTCGGCGGGCCAGTGTCTCGTCCAGGGGGGAATCTAGGACGAAGGCCTAAAGCGCCTCTAAAGGTTTGGCGGCGAGTTTTCCCGCCTTGGCGAGGGGGATGCGGGCGATGAAGAGGGCGCCCCCGGAAGGGGACGCGGTTGCCGTCACCGTGCCGCCGTGGGATGCGGCGACGGCGCTGACGATCGCCAGCCCCAGCCCGGTTCCGGTGCCACGGGCGGTGTCGGCGGGGCCGGTGCCGCGGACGAAGCGGTCGAAGACCTGATCCCGCATCGACTCCGGCACCCCCGGCCCGTCGTCGCCGACTTCAACCACGGCCTCGCCGGCGTCTTCCCGCAGGGTCAGTTCCACGCAGGAGCCCAGCGGGGTGTGGCGGATCGCGTTGTCGAGCAGGTTGAGGACCATCCGGTGCAGCTCGTCGCGGCTGCCCTCCACCCGCAGCGGCCGGTCGTTGTCGAGGATCAGCTCCCGGTCGCCCATCAGCGGCGCCGCCTCGGCGGCCGCATCGCCGGCGATTTCCGCCAAATCGACCGGGCGGTGGGTCTCCAGCCGCCCGGCGTCGGCGCGGGCGAGCAGCAGCAGATCGGCGACGAGGCGGCCCATCCGGCGCGAGGAGCGCAGGGCCGAGTCGACGATCTCGCGATCCTCGGCCTGTTCGTGGCCGTCGAGGGAGGCCTGCAGGAGCTCGAGGTTGGCGAGGACGCTGGTCAGCGGCGTCCGCAGCTCGTGCGAGGCGTCGGCGACGAACTCGCGCTGCTTCTGCATCGCCTCCTCGCGTTCGGTGCGGGCGCCGTCGAGCGAGCGCAGCATCTCCTCAAGCGTCCGCGCCAACTCGCCGACCTCGTCGTCGTTGGTCGGTTCCGGCATTCGCCGCGAGGGGTCCCTGGTGGTGGCGATCTCCTTCGCGGTGTCGGTCAGCGATCCGATCGGCCGCATCGCCCGCCCGGCGATCGCGACGCCGGCGAAGACCGCCAGCAGGGTGCCGCCGAAGATCCCGGCCGCGATCAACAGCCAGACCCGGTCGACCGTCGCGTCGACGTGGGAGAGGTTGCGGCCGTACTGGACGTAACCGGTGATCGCCCCTTCGTCGCTCAGGATTGGCTTGGTTGCGACCCGCATCCCGTTGTAATCCGATAGACCCGGCTTCAACGGACCCAGAACGGCCGCACCGCGATTTGAGGCGAGGAAGTTTTCTTCTGCGTCGAAGACCCGTGCCGAAGCGTCGTCGGGAAGGGTGAAGGCGTCGAGCTGCGGACCTTCGCGGGGTTCGGGTTCTCCGAACGGGGGATAGACGACTTCGAATTCACCGGCGAGGATCTGCACCGCGCTGGTGACCTCACCGTTGAAGTCGTCGCGGATGCGCTGGGTGGCGATCTGGCCGATGGCGCCGCCGAAGAGCATCAGGATCACCAGGGTCAAGCCGGCGGAGACGGCCGCCAGTCGCCAGCGCACCGGCCAGGACCGAGGGTGCAGCAGGCGTCGGCCGAAACGGCTGAGACCGTGAGCGATCCCGCTCACGACTACGCCTTGAGGACGTAGCCGGCGCCGCGTTTGGTGTGCAGCAGCCGCGACTCGCCGCCGGCCTCGAGCTTGCGCCGCAGGTTGGAGATGAAGACGTCGATCGTGTTCGTGGCCGCCATCGGGTCGTAGCCCCAGACCTCGTCGAGCAGGCGCTCGCGGGAGACGACCAGGCGCTCGTTGCGGATCAGGAACTCGAGCAGCTCGAACTCGCGGTTGGTCAGCTCGATGTCGCGCTCGCCTCGGCGGACCTCGCGGGTATCGGGGTTGAGGACCAGGTCGTCGACTTCGAGCGAGGCGGTCCCGCGTGGGGGACGGCGGCGCAGCAGCGCCCGGATCCTGGCCAGCAGCTCCTTGCGCTCGAACGGCTTGACCAGGTAATCGTCGGCGCCGCTGTCGAGGCCGGCGACGCGGTTCTCGGTCTCGGCCCGGGCGGTCAGCATCAGGATCGGCACGTCACCGTCGCTGCGCAGGCGCCTGCAGACCTCCACTCCGTCCAGCCCCGGCAGTCCGAGGTCGAGGACGACCAGGTCGGGGAAGAACGCGGCGGCGACGTCGAGAGCCTCGATCCCGTCGGCCGAGGTGCGGACGTCGTAACCCTCATTGCGGAGCGAGCGCCGCAGGACGTCGGCGATGTCGGCGTCGTCCTCGACGATCAGGACCCGGCCGGTGACGTGCTCGAGCTCGGCGAGTTCGGAAAGCATGAATCGATGGTAGCTGCGGAAATCGCCGCTCCGCGCGACTTTTAGTGTGAATTTATCTCGCAGGGGAGAGGGGCTCGGCGTCGAACGGGGTCCCATGTTCGCGCGTAAGAAGCGCGCCGGCTCCGCCCGGCGAGGGAAAGCCGCGCCGAAGCGGAGGCCGCAGGGCAAAGCCCGCGGGCTGCGCCTGCCGGCCCGGCTTGAGCAGCGCCACCTCGACCTGATCGCGCTTTTCCTCGTCGCCTTCGGCGTCTACCTCGTCTTCGTCCTCTTCTTCGGCTGGGAAGGCGGCAAGGTCGGCTACGGCGCTGAAACCGCTCTTGACTACCTGTTCGGAGGGATCGGCGCCCGCATCTTCACCCTGCTGCTGCTGACCGTCGGCGGGATGCTGCTGACCGGCACCTCGGTCTCCGCGCTGGCGCGTGGGATCGGCCGCGGGCTGCGCTCGGTCTTCCGCGGCGCCTTCGCCGGCGGTGACGCGGCCGCCCGGACCGTCGCCAGGACCCGTGCCGACTGGCGCGAGCATCGCGAGGCGCGGGCGGAGGCGGCGACCCTGGCCGGCCAGACCGACGTGATGAGCGCCTACCCAGAGGAGGACGAGGACTTCGAACCCACCGTCGCCCTCGCCGAGGAGGAGGACTTCGACTCGCATATCTTCGAGGCCGAGACCGGCACTCACGACCTCGCCGACGAGAGCGACGGCGACGAGGACAACCCGCAGCGTGAGCTGCAGAACTACGACGCCGAGGACGCCCTCGGCGTCGTGGACCCCGGCGACCGCGCCCACGCCGGCCTCACCCCGATGGGCTCGAAGCGCGGCGTGACGATGTCGGAGGAGATCGACTACCGGCCGCCGCCGCCGAAGCTACTGGAACGCGGCAAGGGCGACAAGGGGCCGGACCCGCGCGACCACGAAGCGGTCGGCCGCAAGCTGGTCGAGACCCTCGGCCACTTCGGTGTCGAGGCGAAGATCGTCGGCATCGTCAGCGGCCCGCACGTCTCCCGCTTCGAGTTGCGCCTGGCGCCGGGGACGAAAGTCAAGAAAGTCACCGAGCTCGCCAACGACATCGCCTACGCGCTCGCCTCGACCGACATCCGCATCCTCGCTCCGATCCCCGGCAAGCAGGCCGTTGGCGTCGAGGTCCCCAACCGGACCCGGAAGATGGTCCGCCTCGGCGACATCTACGCCGGCCGCCCGGAGAAGACCTCGCCGCTGGTCGCCTGGCTGGGTAAGGGGATCGACGGCAACCCGGTGTGGACCGACCTGGCGAAGATGCCCCACGTCCTCGTCGCCGGCACCACCGGCTCGGGCAAGAGCGGCTGCGTCAACGCGATCCTCTCCTCGATCCTGATGCAGGCCTCGCCGAACGAGGTCCGCCTGGTCCTGGTTGACCCGAAGCAGGTCGAGCTCAATCACTACGAGAACGTCCCGCACCTGCTGACGCCGGTGGTGACCTCGCCGCGGCTGGCGGCCAACGTCCTCTCCAACCTGATCGGCGAGATGGAGAGCCGCTACGGGATCATGAGTGAAGCTCGGGCGCGCAACCTGGTCGAGCTCAACCGGGCGCGCGAGAAGAAGGGCGCGGCGCCGCTGCCGCACATCCTCTGCGTGATCGACGAGCTCGCGGACCTGATGATGGTGGCCCCGGCCGAAGTGGAGGACGCGATCATCCGCCTGGCGCAGAAGTCGCGCGCCACGGGCATCCACCTGGTGCTGGCGACCCAGCGCCCGTCCACCGACATCATCACCGGCACGATCAAGGTCAACATCCCGTCGCGGATCGCCTTCGCCGTCTCCTCGCAGACCGATTCGCGGGTGATCCTCGACCAGGGCGGGGCGGAGACGCTGCTCGGCCAAGGCGACATGCTCTTCCGCGGCGCCGGCACCTCGAAGCTGGCTCGGGTCCAGGGCGCCTTCGTCACCGAGGACGAGATCGCCCGGATCACCACCCACTGGGCCAAGCAGGGCGAACCGGAGTTCGAGGACGAGCTGCTGGAGACTCCCCAGGAGGCGGCGGATGAGGGGCGCGAGGACGACTTCGACCCCGACAGCGACGACCTGCTCGACGAGGCGATCCGGCTCGTCGTCCAGACCGAAGCGGCTTCGGTCTCGATGATCCAGCGGCGTCTTCGGGTCGGCTACACCCGGGCCGGGCGGCTGATCGACATGCTCGAGCGGCGCGGCGTCATCTCCGGCTACGAGGGATCGAAACCGCGCCAGGTGCTGATCACCCAGGCCGATCTTTCGCGGGTTCTGGGCGGCGGCGAGAACCAGCCGGAGCCTGTCGCGGTCGAGCCCGAGGCCGACCTGGAATAGCCGCATTTTGCGTCTTCGCGCCGAGAGGCGCAGAATGAAGGCGTGGGCGAATCCGTGGGGAACAAGCTGCGCGAGGCGCGGGCGCGCCGCAAGCTCAGCCTCGCCGACGTCGAAGCGGCGACGAAGATCCGCGGCCGCTACCTCCAGGCGATCGAGAACGACGACTGGGGCCAGCTGCCCGGCGACACCTACGCTCGCGCCTTCATCCGCACCTACGGTCGCTTTCTCGGCCTCGACGGCGAGCGGCTGGCCGAGGAACAGCGACGTGATCGCGGGGCGGCACGGCCGGGAGAGCGGCTGCCGCGGGTGGACCCGCGCCCGGCGCGGGTGGCGCGCAGGAGGGGTGGCGGAGGCATGCGGATCTCGCCGCGGCTTCTCGCCGCCCTGGTGACGGCCCTCGTGGTGGCGGCTCTCCTCGTCGTCGGGCTGACGACCGGCGGCGGCTCGGAGGGGGGAGGGGGCAAAGGGGGCTCCCATCGCCATGCCCGGCCTCACGTCGGGCAGGCGGTCCCGGTCCGGTAGCGTCCGCGGCCTGATGCCGGCGGCGCCAACTGGACCAAGCCCCCGCGCGTGATCCGCGCCGGCATCGTCGTCACCGGGACCGAGGTCCTCACCGGCCGCATCGCCGACGCCAACGGCCCCTGGGTCTCCGAACGGCTCGCCGAGCGCGGGGTGGAGGTGGCCCACATCATCGTCGTCGGCGACCGGGGCGAGGACCTCGAAGCGGCGCTGCGGTTCCTGGCGGAGGAGGGGATGGACCTGATCGTCACCAGCGGCGGGCTGGGACCGACCGCGGACGACATGACCGCGGAGATCGTCGCCCGCTTCGCGGGCCGGCCGTTGGCGCTCGACGAGGAGATGGAGGCGAAGATCGCCGCGATCCTCAGCGGCTTCGCGCGCCGCTTCCGGCTCGACGAGGAGGCGCTGCGGGAGGCGAACCGCAAGCAGGCGATGGTCCCAAAAGGGGCGGTGCCGCTCGACCCGGTGGGAACGGCGCCGGGACTGGTGGTGCCGGCGGGGGAGCGCGTCGCGATCGTCCTGCCGGGCCCGCCACGGGAGCTGCAGCCGATGTGGGCGGCCGCCCTGCAGACCCCTCAGGTGGAGGGGATTCTGACGCGGGCGACGCCGCTGCGGGCATTCACGATGCGGATGTTCGGCGTGCCGGAGTCCGAAATCGCCAAGAGCCTGCGGGAGATGGAGTCCGAGGGCCTAGCACTGGGCGCGGTCGAGATAACCACCTGCCTGCGCAAGGGCGAGATCGAGATCGACGTCCGCTATCGCGACGAGGCGACCGCGACCGCCGAGGCGGTACGGGAGGGGCTGGCGCGCCGGCACCCGCGCGAGACCTTCAGCGTCGACGGCGAGACGATCGACTCGCAGGTCGCGGCGCTGCTGGCCGGGCACCGCCTGGCGCTCGCCGAGTCCTGCAGCGGCGGCCTGCTGGCGGCGCGGATAACCGACCGGGCGGGCGCCTCGGAGTACCTGGCGGGCGGGGTCGTCGCCTACTCGAACGCGGCGAAGAGCGGCATGCTGGGGGTCGATCCGGAGCTGATCGCGACCAAGGGGGCGGTCTCGCCGGAGGTCGCGGAGGCGATGGCGATCGGCGCCCTGGAGCGGTTCGGAGCCGACGTGGCGGTCTCGATCACCGGCATCGCCGGACCCGGCGGGGGAACCGAGGAGAAGCCGGTCGGCTACGTCTGCTTGAACGCCCGGCTTGCCGACGGCGCCGCGATCGCCCGCGACCCCGTCATCCCCGGTGGGCGGCTCGACGTCAGGGAACGATCGGCGCTGGTCGGAATGCACCTGCTGCGCCAGCTCCTCGGTGGGAAAGTTGGCGCGAACTCGTAGCTGAAAATTTGCAGTAGGGCCTTGTTCCGTTCGTCTTCGATCCGTAGCGTGGCCGCCGTGGCCAAGCAGAGACCGAAGAGCCCGAGGGCGCGCCTGTTCGTGGCCCTCGACCTGCCCGACGAGATACGGGAGGGGATCGTGGTGTGGGGGAGGGAGGCGCTCGCGGACCCGGCGCTGCGGCCGGTCGCGCCCGAGTCGCTGCATGTCACCCTCGCCTTCCTCGGCCAGCGGCCTGAGGAGGAGGTCGAGTCGATCGCCGCGGCGGCGGAGGAGTGCGCGGTGCCGGCCCCCTGGGTCGAGCTCCGCGACGCCGAGCAGCGGCCGCCGCGGGGCAGGGCACGGCTGTTCGCGCTGCCGGCGTTCTCGCCGGGCGCCGAGGCGCTGCAGGCGGGGCTCGGGCAAAGACTTGTCGAAGGGGGCTTCTACGAGCCCGAGAAGCGGCCGTTCTGGCCGCATGTGACCGTGGCCCGGGTGCGTCCCGAAGCGCGGGGATCGAGGCGGCCGGCGGTCGTCTCGGATCCGCCGGCGAAGCTGTCGGCGAAGCTGTCGGAGGCGCGAATTTGCCGCCGGATGACGCTCTACCGTTCTGTACTCCAGCCGCGGGGCGCGCGATACGTCCCGCTGGCGCAAGTCGAGCTGCCTGGATGAGGCAGCAGTGAGGTGATCGAGATGGCAGAGAGAAAAGCGAGCTTGAACGACGTTTCCGCCAAGGAGGCGAAAGCGAAGGACGCCGCGCTGGAGAGCGCGGTCAGCGGGATCCGCAAAGAGTTCGGCGAGGGTGCGCTGATGCGCCTGGGCGACAAGGGCACGGTCAAGGTCGACGCGATCCCGACCGGGTCGCTAGCGCTCGACCTGGCGCTCGGCATCGGCGGCGTCCCGCGCGGGCGGATCGTCGAGATCTTCGGCCCGGAGTCCTCGGGCAAGACGACGCTGGTCAACCACATCATCGCCCAGGCCCAGGCGATCGGCGGGGTCTGCGCCTTCATCGACACCGAGCACGCGATCGATCCGGTCTATTCGCGGGCGATCGGGGTTGACACCGACGAGCTGCTCGTCTCGCAGCCGGACTACGGGGAGCAGGCGCTGCAGATCGCCGACCGGCTGATCGCCTCCGGTGCCGTCGACGTGGTGGCGATCGACTCGGTCGCGGCGCTGACCCCGAAAGCCGAGCTGGACGGGCAGATCGGCGACACCACCGTCGGCCTCCAGGCTCGGCTGATGTCGCAAGCGATGCGGAAACTGGCCGGCAACCTCAACCGGACCAAAACCGTCTGCCTCTTCACCAACCAGATCCGCGAAAAGATCGGCGTCCAGTTCGGCTCGCCGGAGACCCAGCCGGGCGGCCGGGCGCTGAAGTTCTATGCCTCTCAGCGGCTCGACATCCGCCGCATCGAGACCCTCAAGGAAGGGACCGAGGCGGTCGGCAACCGGGTCCGGGTCAAAGTTGTCAAGAACAAGGTCGCCTCCCCCTTCCGCCAAGCCGAATTCGACATCGAGTACGGGGTCGGCATCTCCCGCGAGGGCGGCCTGCTCGACTTCGGCATAGAGCAGGACCTGGTCCAGAAATCGGGCTCGTTCTTCTCCTACGGAGAGACCCGGCTCGGCCAGGGCCGCAACAACGCCAAACAGTTCCTAGCCGACAACCCGGAGCTGGCGCTGGAGATCGAAACCAAGGTCCGGGCGGCGCTCGGAATCGACGGGGACGCTCCTCAGGCGAGCGAGAGCGCGGCCGAAATCGCGGCACCGGCGGCTGAGGCGAGGGCGGCGTAGGCCGCATTCGCCTCACGGCAGCCTCGGCGCTGACCTCTATAGGATCACCGCCGCCCGATGAGCAACGAAACTCTCTTCTACGTCTGCGGGATCGTCCTCGCCGTCTCGGCCGTCTCGGTCAGCATCCTCGGCCTGAAACTGAAGGACTTCCCTGGCAGAGCGCTGCCGCTCGTCATCCTCTGGTTCGCGGTCTTCGTCGGCGGGGCGACCACCTTCGCGGTGCTCCACGCCAAGGACGAGGAGAGCGCCAAGGCGGCGGAGCTCGAGAAAGCCGGGAAGGAAATCGAAAAGGGCCAGACCTCGGGCCCCTACGAAAACGAAGGTGGTGCCCTGGGCGGCGAAACCGAGGAGCTCGAAGAACAGGCCGAAGAAGAAGCGGAAGGCTCCGTGCAGGGAGAAGAACCGGTGGGCCCGGCCGAAGGCTCGCAGGAAGGCAAGGGCGCGCAGACCCCCGCCCCGGGGGGAGGCGGAGGCGGCCAGGGACAAAGCTCCAAGGGCGGCGGAGCCTCGGCCGGCGCCAACACCACCCTGCAGGTGGAAGCCAGCGAAACCGCCCTCGCCTTCGACACCACGAAGCTGGCCGCCAAGGCCGGCAAGGTCACGATCGACTTCAAGAACCCGTCGGCGATCCCCCACAACGTGGTGATCGAACAGAACGGCAAGGAACTCTCCGGCTTCGAACCGATCGCCGAAGGCGAAGAATCTGAGACCGCCGAACTAAAGCCAGGCAGCTACACCTTCTACTGCTCCGTCCCAGGTCATCGCGAGGCCGGGATGGAAGGAACGCTTAGCGTCGAGTAGACCGGCGCATCTCTGCGTCATCGGTCGCTTGCGCGCGGAGCACGCGGCGCTCCCTGTGTCCTTGATCTGCTTGGTCTACTCGACGCTAAGCTCAGGCACATGGCGAAGAGGTTTCACGTCACCACCTTCGGGTGCCAGATGAACGTGCACGATTCGGAGCGGATGCGGGGGATGCTGGCCTCACTCGGCTACGAGGAGGTTCCGAACCGAGAGGAGGCGGACCTGATCCTCTTCAACACCTGCTCGATCCGGGAGTCGGCCGACAGCCGTTTCATCGCCCACCTCGGGCAGGCGAAGCGGCTGAAGGGGGAAGACCCCGAGCGGGTGGTGGGGGTCGGCGGCTGCTGGGCCCAATCGGTCAAGGAGGAGGTCTTCGAGCGCTTCCCATTCGTCGACGTCGCCTTCGGCCCAGGCCAGATCCACAAGCTCGCCGAGTTCCTCAACAGCGACTCGCTGAGCGCACAGGGCTACTTCGAGTTCGAGGACTTCTCCGGCCACCTGCCGACCCGCCGCGAGCGCGAATTCCAGGGCTGGCTGCAGATCTCCCAGGGCTGCAACTGCGTCTGCTCCTACTGCATCGTCCCCTCGACCCGGGGGCGCGAGGTCAGCCGCCACCCCGCCGAGCTGATCGCCGAGGCGGAGACCCTGGCCGCCGACGGTGTCGTCGAGGTGACCCTGCTCGGGCAGAACGTCAACAGCTACGGCCGCGATCTGCCGCCGGAGAAGCGGATCGGGTTCTCCGAGCTGCTGCGGCGCGTCGACGCGATCGAGGAAATAGAGCGGAACCGCTACACCAGCCCGCATCCGAAGGACATGAAGGAGGACGTGATCCGCGCCCACGCCGAGCTGCCGGCGCTCTGCGAGCAGATCCATCTGCCGCTGCAATCGGGCTCCAGCGCCGTCCTCAAACGGATGCGGCGCACCTACGACCGCCGCCGCTACATGGAGCGGGTGGCGCTGATCCGCGAGCACGTCCCCGACTGCGCGATCACGACCGACATCATCGTCGGCTTCCCGGGAGAGACCGAGGCCGACTTCGCCCAGACGCTCGAGGTAGCCGAGGAGGTCGGCTACGACGGCGCCTTCACCTTCGTCTTCTCGCCGCGCCGCGAAACCGAGGCGGCGGCGATGGAGGATCAGCTGCCGCACCCGCTCAAGGTCGAGCGGATGGAACGTCTGGTCGAGGTGGTGCAGCGGCGGGCCGCCGAGCGGGCGCAACGTTTCGTCGGGCGCACGCTGGACGTCCTGGTCGAAGGGACCAGCCGCACCGATGAGACCAAGCTGCGGGGGCGTACCCGGCACGGCAAGGCGGTCAACTTCGATGGGGCCGCAGGTCCCGGGGAATTCGTCCCAGTCGAGATCGAAGCAGCAACCTCGCAGTCGCTGAGGGGGGTCTCGGCACTACCCCTCTCTCAACTTTTTCGAGGGGCGTCTCCAGCTGACCGCGATGGCCGACAGCGAAAAAGCACAAGCCGTTCGGGGTAGTGCCGAGACCCCATCTGGGGCCGCTTCGGTGACCGCGATTTTCGGTCCCACTGGCGTCGGGAAGACCGGGGTCGCGGTGTCTCTGGCTGAGAAGCTGCGAGCGCTTGGCGAGGATCCGGTGGCGATCAACTGCGATGCGCTGCAGGTGTACGAGGGACTGGACGTGCTGACGGGGGCGGCGACGGCGGGGGAGCGGGAGAGACTGGAGCATCGGCTGCTCGGTTTCGTGCCGGTCACGCGGGACTTCTCGGTCGGCGACTACATGCCGCTCGCCCACGCGGAGATCGATGCTGCGCTGGGGGCAGGCCGGCGGCCGATCGTGGTCGGGGGGACGGGGCTGTATCTGCGGGCGGCGCTGGCGGAGCTTTCGCTTAAGAAGGTGCCGCCGGGATCGGCAGGCTCCGAGCTCTGGTCGCCGCGGACGCGGCACCCGACGACGATCTTCGGCCTCGACATGGACCGCGCCCAACTCTACGAGCGGATCGACACCCGCGTGGAGGCGATCGTCGCCGCCGGCGCCGCCGCGGAGGCCCGTCGGGCCGCCGCCCTCGGCCCGGGCCGCACCGCCCGCAAAGCGCTCGGCTTCGATGAGCTCTTGGCCGGAGACCTCGAGACGATGAAGAAGCGCTCCCGCAACTACGCCCGCCGCCAGCTCACCTGGATGCGCAAGATCCCGAACCTCGAGTTGGTCGACCGCACCGGCCTCGGCGACGAGGAGGTCGCCTCCCGAATCGCGCAAGGGCCCCGATGACGTCAACCGTGCCCGAATAAGGTGGCGCCATGCGATTCGAGAAGTGGCAGGCGCTCGGCAACGACTACCTGATCCTCGAGCGGGAGCAGCTGCCGTGGGAGCTGACCGCGATGCGGATCGAGTGGCTCTGTGACCAGCATTTCGGCATCGGCGCCGACGGGGTGCTGCTGCTCTCCCGCAGTGAGGACCCGGAGTTCGTCGCCAAGCTGCGGATCTTCAACCCGGACGGCTCCGAGGCCGAGCTTTCCGGCAACGGCGCGCGGGAGGCAATCCTCTACCTGCGCCGCCACGGCTGGACCGAGGAGGAAGAGTTCGCGATCAGCACCGCGGCCGGGCCGATCCGGCCGACGATCACCGGCGAGCTGACCTGCTCGGTCGACATGGGCCGCGCCTCCATTGCATCGAAGGACTTCCCCTCGGGCGGCGAGGACGGGCGCGGCACCCTGAAGGCCGGCGGGCGCAGCTGGGAGTTCCAGCACGTCTCGATCGGCAACCCGCAGTGCGCGATCGTCGTCGGCCCGGCCGAGCTCGACGGGCTCGACCTCGGCGCGATCGGGCCGGGCATCGAAGGCCACCAGCTCTTCCCCAACCGCACCAACGTCTCCTTCCTCGCAATCGACGGCAGCCGCGTCCGCGCCCGGATCTTCGAGCGCGGGGTGGGGGAGACGCTCTCCTCGGGCACCGGCGCCAGCGGCGCCGCGGTCACCGCCTTCCTGCGCGGCTCGCAGAGCCCGATTCTGGTCGAGCTCGAAGGCGGCGAGCTGACCGTCGCGGTGGGGGAGGAGCTGGCGGTCCGCCTCGACGGCTGGGCCGAGCCCGTCTTCGCCGGCGAGCTCTCGCCGGAGCTGGTGGAAGCGCTGGGCGAGCTGGACGGCGGCTGATCCGCCGCAGCCTCGGTTGGTGGCCGTCGAGCGCCGCCCCGATCGCGTAGATTCTCGCGCCCATGGGCATCGCCGACCCCTCGAAACGCCTGGAGGCCATCCCTCCCTACAAGTTCCAGGAACTCGAGCAGCAGATCGCCGACAAGCGCGCCGCCGGGATCGACGTGATCAGCCTCGGGATCGGCGATCCGGACGAGCCGACCTACCCGCACGTCGTCGCCGCGATGCGGGAGGCGGTCGCCGACCCGGCCAACCACCGGTACCCGAGCAACCGCGGCCGCGAGGAGTTCCGCGCGGCCTTCGCCGAGTTCTACGAGCGGCGCTTCGGGGTCGAGATCGACCCGAATTCGGAGGTGATCCCGGCGATTGGCGCCAAGGAGTGCATCTACAACCTCTGTTCTGCCTTCCTCGATCCCGGCGACGTCGCCCTCGCCTCCGATCCCGGCTATCCGGTCTACACCGGCGGTCCGATCCTCGCCGGCGCCAAATCCGAGCTGCTGCCGCTGCTGCCGGAGCTGGGCTTTGCCCCGGACCTCGCCGCCGTCCCGGCCGATATCGCCGCGCGCGCCCGGCTGATGTTCGTCAACTACCCGAACAACCCGACCGGCGCCGTCGTCCCGGAGGGCTTCTTCGAGTCGGTCGTCTCCTTCGCCAGCGAGCACGAGATCCTCGTCGTCCACGACAACGCCTACTCGGAGACCACCTACGACGGCTACGTCGCCCCGAGCTTCCTCGCGACGCCGGGCGCCAAGGAGGTCGGCGTCGAGGTCTTCTCGCTCTCCAAGGGCTACAACATGACCGGCTGGCGCTGTGCGGCGATCCTCGGCAACGCCGAGGCGATCCAGACCTACTGGCGGCTGAAGACCAACGTCGACTCGGGCCTCTTCGAGGCGATCCAGATGGCCGCCGCCGCCGCCCTCCAGGGCCCGGCCGAGCCGCTCCGCCGGATGAACGAGACCTATGCCCGCCGCCGCGACCTCGTCGTCTCGGCCCTGGACGAGATCGGCGTCAAGGTCGCCTCGCCGAAGGGCACGATCTACGTTTGGGCGCCGGTCCCCGAGAGCCACACCTCGACCTCCTTCTGCGAGCTCGTCCTCGAGGAGGCCGCCGTCGTCGTCTCGCCAGGCTCGATGTACGGCCCCAGCGGCGAGGGCTTCTTCCGCATCGCCCTGACCACGCCCGACGAGCGGATCGAAGAGGCGGTCGAGCGGATGCGCGAGCACCTCGCCTGAAGCCGGTTTTTCCCGAGCGGGAAAATACTGCTCGGTGAGGCGCTGAGTCTGGGCAAATTTTCCCGAACGGGTCAATATCCGATATTTCCGCCGAACTGGCTGCCATATTTTCCCGAACGGGAATGAATTTGCTGCCGATCAAAGACTCGATCGACCTCGGACGGGCGATCCGCGGCCGTCGTCACGAGCTGGAGCTGACCCAGGAAGAGCTGGCCGACGTCGCCCGCGTCACCCTGCGGTTCGTTAGCGAACTCGAGCGCGGCAAGGAGAGAGCCCAGTTCGCCGGCATCCGGCGAGTGCTCGGGGCGCTCGGGCTCGACCTCTACGTGAAACCGAGATGAACGCGCTCGACGTCTTCCTCCACGACGAGCGGGTGGGCCTCCTCGAGCGTCTCGACGGCGCCAGCCTGCGCTTCACCTACGACTCCGGGTGGCTTGCCCGCGCCGAAACTCCGGTCTCGCTCTCGCTGCCGCTGCGCGAGGAGGCGTACCTCGACCTCGAATGCCGTCCCTTCTTCGCCGGCTTGCTGCCGGAGGGGGAGTTTCTGCGCTCGATCGCGCGCACCTTTCACATCTCCGCGGAGAACCCGTTCACGGTCCTCCAGGAGATCGGCGGCGAGTGCGCGGGTGCCGTCTCGCTCGTGGCGCCGGGCGGCGAGCCGCCGTTCGCCTCCGCTCCGAAGCCGGAATGGCTGACCGAATCCCAACTGGGCTCGCTGTTGGCGGAACTCCCGGCGCGTCCGCTGCTGGCCGGACCCGAGGACGAGGAAGGGGTGAGGCTGTCGCTTGCCGGAACCCGGGACAAGCTGCCGGTCCTGCTTCGGGACGACGGGATCGGGATCACCAGGGGGCGGCCGCCGAGCACGCACATAATCAAGGTGCCCCCCGCCAACGTCGACGGCTTTGTCGCCAACGAGGCGTATTGCATGGCCCTCGCCAGGGAGGTCGGCCTGGCCGTGGCCACCGCCAAACCGCTGCGCGCGGACCACATGGAGGCCTTGCTGGTCGAGCGCTATGACCGTTTCGGGACAGGCTCAGAGATCGGTCGGATACATCAGGAGGACCTCTGCCAGGCGAGCGGCCGCCCTCCCGCGATGAAGTATGAGGCCGAAGGGGGACCGGGCGTCATCGAGTGCGCCAGGCTGATCCGCGAGCACGGAGGCGGCCCGGGCGCGAGCCTGTTGCAGTTCCTCGACGCATTGCTCTTCAACCTGCTGATCGGCAACGCCGACGCTCACTCGAAGAACTACTCGCTCCTGCTGGAGGGCGCCGGGGCGCCACGGCTGGCACCGCTCTACGACCTGCTCTCGACGCGTGCGCACGGGCGCCGCTTCGGGCGCAAGATGGGCATGAAATACGGCGGCGAGTACCGGCCGGAATGGGTGCGCGGCCGCCACCTCGACCGCCTCGGGGACGACTTGGGAATCGCCCCGCGCCGGGTGCGGAAACACGCCGATGCGCTTGCCACCCGCGCGCTTCAAAAGCGGGAGGCCGCACGGGAGACCCTCCCCGAGCCCTGGCGGGATGAGCCGATCATCGGGGCCGTCGACGCAACCGTCGCCGAGTTCGCCGACCTGCTGCGCCGCGCGGCCAACGCGGGTTAGGCTGCCTCGCGCTCGGTCTTCTTGCGCCAGTAGCGATCGAGGCCGCTCCACTGGTAGGCGGTGGGAACCGCCTGCAGCAGCTCCTCGACCGTCTCCCCCTCCATCCCTTCCGCGGCCAGCTCGCGGCGGAGGCGGGACTCGTAGTCAGCGCCGTAGTCCCGCTTCGACATCCGGCGGGCGACCTCCGCCTCGTCGCGCAGTTTCGCCCGCACCCCCTCGAGGTGGCCGGGGACGTCCTCGTCGACCGAGCCGAAGTGAGTGAGGGCGAGCCGCTGCGGCTGCCAAGCGGCGACCGTGTCCAGCGAAGCTTCCCAGGTCTCGACGTCGATGTCGGGCGGGGGAGTGGGGGGCACGATCAGGCGCGAGGGCGGGATCCGGCAGGCGGCGACGTCCCCGGTGAAGGCGGTGCCGGAGTCCTCGTGGAAGTAGGCGACGTGGTGGGAGGCGTGGCCGGGGGTGTATGCGACCCGCATCCCGAGCACGGTCTCGCCGCCGCTCAGGACACGGACGTTCTGCTCAGGCACCGGCAGGATCTCGCCCCAGAGGTAGCCGAGCCTGTCGCCGTAGAGGCGCTCAGCACTGGCCAGCAGCTTCGAGGGGTTGACCAGATGCGGCGCCCCTCGCTCGTGCACGTAGACCTCGAGGTCCGGCCAGCGTCG
Organism: Solirubrobacterales bacterium; assembly: GCA_045805725.1. Taxonomy (GTDB): domain Bacteria; phylum Actinomycetota; class Thermoleophilia; order Solirubrobacterales; family 70-9; genus VAYN01. The sequence goes on along the minus strand of JBJMKQ010000013.1, from coordinate 58,575 downwards.
CACCATCGCCCCGGTGGCGGCCGCGTGGTCGAGGTGGATGTGGGTCAGCAGCAACGCCTGCGGCGGTTCATTACCCAGCGCCTCCAGCAGGGTCGCGAGGGACGACTCTGGCCCGGGGTCGACCAGAACCCCATCGATCTCCCAGCAGCCGATGACGTGAGGTCGGCCGAGGTGCATGACGTCGATCAGGCGCACGGCCCGGCAGCTTACGGCTCCACCCACCACTCAGCTCGTCGGGGAGACGGGGGAGGGCTCGGCGGACCTGCCCGCTATCGTCGGGCGAGCCCCCCCGTCTCCCTCAGTCGACGCTGCCCGCCGGCAAGCGGCCTTCCTCGGCCAGCATCGCCCGCAGTCCCTCTTCGAGGCCGCGTGGCTCGTATCCAAGCTCGCGCTGGGCCTTCTCGTAGCTGGCCCAGAAGGTGACGTTGTCGGCGGAGGAGATCAGCTCGCTCAGGTTGGGCGGCTGTCCCATCACCTTCCCGACCAGCGGGCCGATCGGAACCATTGCCTTCATCAGCCCGGTCGGCAGGTCGCGCTTCGGCGCCTTGCGGCCGCTCACCTTGGCGACGATCTCGATCGCCTCACGCATCGTCGTCACCGGGCCGCTGATCACGTAGGTCTCTCCGAGCCCGCCCTTGTCGAGCGCCAGCAGAATGCCGCCGGCGATGTCCTCCACGTGGCTCATGCAGATCCCCAGCTCGGGGAAGGGCAGCAACGGCAGTTTTCTGGCGAAGAACTGCTCCAGCAGATCGGCCACCTGCGAGGTGTCGCCCGGTCCGTAGACGCCCCCCGGCTGAACGATGATCGCCGGCAGCTCCTGCTCCTCGATCATCCACTGAACCGCCTTATGGGCCTCCAACTTCGTCTCCTCGTAGTAAGAGGTGAAATCGGTTTCAGGGTTCTCATAGGTCTCGTCGACGACCTGTTTACGGGTGTTGCCGAAGATCCCGACGGTCGAGACGTAGACGATCCGCGGCACCTTCTCCTCCAGCGCGACCTTCATCACCCGTTCGGTGCCGGCGACGTTGGCGTCGCGCATCGCCGGGCGCTGGGAGGCCGGAATCCCGACCTCGTAAACGGCGGCGGCGTGGATGACCGCGTCGCAGCCCTGCATGCCCTTGCGGATCGCGGCCTCGTCGCCGAGGTCGCCACCCACCAGCTCGCAGCCGAGCTCGGTCAGCTTCGCCGCCTTAGTTGGATTCCGGACGAGGCAGGCGACCTCCTCGCCGCGCTCGCGCAGCTGGCGCGCGAGCTCGCCGCCGATGAAGCCGGTGCCTCCGGTGAGGAAGATCTTCACGGCTCCCACCCTAACCGCCTTCGGCCGGCGCTTACAATCGGGCCTGAGTGCAAGGTTCGAGAAACGGGAGGACGGCTGAGACCCGCTACGCGGCGTCCTCTAACGGCGCCGGCGTCTCGAACCCGCGGGCGCGGCAGCGGGCGATGGTGATCGGGGTGGTCGACGGGCGCGCCGACGGCGACCCGCTGGTCGAGCTGAAGGAGCTGCTGCGAACGGCCGGAGTCGCCACCGCCGGCGAGGCGACCCAGCAGCGCCCGCGACCCGATCCCGACCGCTACTTCGGCCGCGGCCGGCTGCAGGAGCTGAAAGGGGAGATCGCCGCGGCGGGGGCGAACCTGGTCGCCTGCGACGACGAGCTGGCCCCTCGGCAGGAGCGCAACCTGGAGGCGGCGCTTGGGGTGCCGGTGGTCGACCGGACCAGCGTCATCCTCGACATCTTCGCCGACCACGCCCACTCTGCCGAGGGCAAATTGCAGGTCGAGCTGGCCCAGCTCGAGTACAACATGGCGCGGATGCGGGGCCTCTGGACCCACCTCGAGCGCCTCGGCGGCGGCATCGGCACCAGGGGGCCGGGGGAGACCCAGATCGAGACCGACCGCCGTCTCGCCCGCGACCGGATCGCCGCCCTGCGCCGGCGCCTGGCGCGGCTGGAGCGCAACCGCGGCGTGATGCGCGCCCGGCGCGAGCGCTCCTCGCTGCCGCGGGTCGCCCTCGCGGGCTACACCAACGCCGGCAAGTCGACGCTGCTGAACGCGCTGACCGGCGCCGAGGTCGAGGTCCGCGATCGCCTCTTCCACACCCTCGACCCGACCACCCGCACCTTCGAGCTCTCCGGCCGGGATGCCTTGCTGACCGACACCGTCGGCTTCATCGCGAAGCTGCCCCACCAGTTGGTCGAGGCCTTCAAGGCGACGCTCGAGGAGACCGTGCTCGCCGACCTGATCCTCCACGTCGTCGACGCCTCGGGCCCCGAGGAGCGGCGGCTGGCCGACATGCAGGCGGTCGACGAGGTGCTGGAGGAGATCGGCGCCGGCGACAAGCCGCGCCTGCTCGTCCTCAACAAGATCGACCTGCTGGGCGCCGAGGGCCGGCGCGAAGCTGAGCTCGACCATCCCGATGCGGTGCTGGTCTCGGCCCAGGAGGGAGAGGCTCTCGACGGGCTCTGCGAGCGGATCGAGCGGGCCTTCGCGGAGACGCTGACCGACGTCGAGCTGCTGATCCCCTACTCGCAGGGCGGGCGCCTGCATGAGCTGCACGAGGTCGCCGGCGATCTGGAGCGGACCGATCGCGAGGACGGGGTGCTGGTGACAGCGAAGGTTCCCTCGGCGGAGATGCACCGGTTTCGCGATCTGGCTGTGGCTTGAGCCGTTGGGAGGGCTCGCCGGACAACAGCGGGGAGGGTTTGGCGAGCCCTGCCCCGGCCCTCTATAGGCTCCGGCGCGTGGAGCTACCGGTCCAGAAGCTGAAAGAGGGGGCGCAGATGCCGTCCCGTGCTCATGAGGGGGATGCGGGGCTGGATCTTTATGCCTGTGAGGCGGCGCATGTCGGGCCGGGGGAGCGGTGGAGCGTGGGGACCGGGGTGGGGGTGGAGATCCCGGAGGGGCACGCGGGCCTGGTGCTGCCGCGCTCGGGGCTTGCCCGCGACCATGGCATCGCCCTCGTCAACGCGCCCGGCCTGATCGACTCCGGCTACCGCGGCGAACTGCGGGTCCTGCTGCTCAATACCGATCCGGCCGAGACCTTCCGGGTCGAACCCGGCGACCGGGTCGCGCAGCTGCTGATCACGCCGATCGCCACCCCGGAACCGGTCGAGGTGCTGGCGCTGACCGAGTCGCTCCGCGGCGAGGGCGGATTCGGCTCAAGCGGCCGCTGAGCGCTGTGCCCTATCCCCCTATGGCGGCGAAGACGGGCGGCGCGGCCCATCGCTAGCCGGAAGCCGCTCGACGCGCCGACTCGTGGGCGGCGGCCTCAAGCCCGTCGTCCAGCGGCTCCAGCTCCGGACGGGTCCCGTAGCGTCGCTCCAGCGCCAGGGCGATCAGGTGGTCGGCGAGCCAGGCGTTCTTCGGCAGCAGCGGGCCGTGCAGGTAGGTGCCGATCACGTTGCCGCGCTTGACGCCCTCGTAGCCGTCGCGGTCGTTGTTGCCGTGGCCCGAGACGACCCTGCCGAGAGGGGCGGCGCCGGGGCCGAGGTGGGTGCGGCCGCCGTGGTTCTCGAAGCCGGCGATCAGGCGCGGGCCGTCGCCGAGGTCGGCCTCGATCGCGACGTTGCCGATCAGCCGCGGGCCGGGCTCGCGCACCGTCTCCAGGTCGGCGATCCCCAGCCCCGGCAGCCGCTCCTCTCCCAGCTGGTAGCTGTGGCCGAGCAGCTGGTAGCCGCCGCAGACCGCCAGCAGCACGGCGCCGTCGTCGACCGCCGCCGCGATCGCCTCCTGCTTGGTCGCGACCATGTCGGCGGCGACCGCGCGCTGGTCGCGGTCCTGGCCGCCGCCGATGTAGAGGAGGTCGTGGGCCGAGGTGTCGAAGCCCTCGCCGGGGCCGGCGCCGCTGTGGGAGAAGCTGATCCCGCGCCACTCACAGCGCCGCCGCAGGAAGATGATGTTGCCGCGGTCGGCGTAGATGTTCTTCTGGTCCGGGTAGAGGCTGAGGACACGGAGCTCCATCAGGAGCTCTTCTCCAGCAGGACGACGGTCGAGCCCACATGGTCGAGCGTGGGAGGGACCTCGCGGCGTTCGATCGGGGTCAGCCCGACCCGCGCGCCCTCGGCCTCCAGCGTGGCGGCGTCCAGGCGCAGCAGCTCGATCTCGTTGTCGCTGCGCTCGAGCACGCCGGCAGGGGAGACGACCTTCCGCAACCGCCTGATCAGGATCCGGGTCGAATCGACGTGCGCCTCGACCGGCAGGCTCGCGTAAACCCAACCGTCGATTTCGCGGGTGTCGGGGACGACGTCCTCCTCGCGGTTGAAGCCCGCGAGCGCCTCCTCGACGATCGCCGCCGCGAAGACACCTCCCGGCCGCAGGTGCGTGGCGACGGACCGCAGGCACTCGCCCCGCTCCTCGGGTCCGTCGAGGAGCTGCAGAAGCTGCATCGGCGCCAAAGCCACCGCCACCCGCTCCGACAGCTCGAATTCGCGGGCGTCGGCGACAACGGGCACGATCTCGGCGATTCCCGACCCTTCCGGCTCCGGCCCACCTCCGGTGGGGACACCGGAAGCAGACCCCGCCAGCGGGGCGAGCAGCGCGGGGTCGCGGTCGAGGCCGTAAACCTTGTGGCCGCGCCTGGCGAGGTGAAGGGCCACCCGTCCGGTGCCGCAGCCGAGCTCGAGCACCGGTCCGCCGCGGCGCTCCGCCAGCTCCTCCCAGAGCGGCAGGTCGGCGTCGTAGCTGCCGCACTCGACGTCGTGCCAGATCGCCGCCGCCGACCCGCTCATCGCCAGAACTCCTGCGCCAGGCCGCGGTCGGCTAGCAGCTTGCGCAACTCGAGCAGGGCGGTGTAGGTGGGGAGGGCGAAGAGGCCCCCGGGCGCGGCCGCCACCGCGGCGTCGAGCGAGGCTCCGATCTCCGGCACGACCTCGATCGCCGCCTCCGGCCAGCCCGCGTACTTCAGCCGCAGCGCCATCTCCGGCGCCCGGGTTCCGGAACAGACAACGCGACGGACGGCGCCGGCGAGCAGCTCGAAGTCGGCGTCCCAGATCCAGGAGACGTCGCGGCCGTCGGCGATGCGGTCATTGAGCGCGATCCAGAGGTCGATCGGCTCGCCGACACGGCTCTCGAGCAGCAGCGTCCGCAGGACCTCGTTGGCCCCTGCGGGGTTCTTGATCAGCAGGATTGAGACGGCGACGTCGCCGACGGCGATCGTCTCCACCCGGCCGAAGGCGGCCCGCATCTCCCCGAGGGCGGTGGCGATCAGCTCCGGCGCGACGCCGAGTCGCAGCCCGGCCGCGACCGCGGCGAGCGCGTTGTAGACGTTGTAGAGGCCCGGCACCGGAAGGTCGAGGAGGATTTCGCCCTGCGGCGTTCGCACGCTCGCCCGGGAGCCGTCCATCCCCCGCAGCTCGATTGCCGTCGCCGCCACTTCAGGGCGCGGGCGCTCGGCGCCGCAGTTGGGGCACGAGTAGTGGCCGAGGTGGCCGACGAAGGCGCGCTCGTAGGCGTAGGGGTGACCGCAGCGGCGGCAATGCTTGGCGTCGAAGGCATGCTGGAGCTCCGGCAGCGCCTGCGAGTCGTCCTCAATCCCGAAGTAGAGGATGCCCTCGCGGCGCTCCCCCGACGGCTCGCGGCCGAGGTCGGCGATCAGCGGGTCGTCGGCGTTGAGGACGAAGCCGGTGCGCCCGGCCCGCGCGGCCACCGTTCGCGCCCAGTCGTCGGCCAGATCCTCCATCTCGCCGTAGCGGTCGAGCTGATCTCGGAAGAGGTTGCCGAGGACGATCAGCGAGGGGTCAAGCTGCCCGGCGACGCGGGGCAGCCAGGCCTCGTCGACCTCGAACAGGCCCTCCTCGCCCCGCTGCTCGAGCAGCGCCGTCGCCACCCCCCAGGTCATGTTCGAGCCGGCGCGGTTGTGGACGGGATGGCGGCCGGCGGCGGCGAGGATCGCGGCGATCATCCCGGCGGTGGTCGTCTTGCCGTTGGTGGCGCTGACGAGCGTCGTGCCGCCGGCGAGCCGCAAGCCCAGCGCGGCGATCGACTCCGGCTCCATTCGCAGCAGCACCCGGCCCGGCAGCGTCGTGCCGCCGCCACGGCCGCTCCTGCGGCTGGCGGCGCCGATCGCCCGCGAGAGCGCGACCTTGGCACCGAAGAGGGCGCCGGTGGAACCGTCGGGGCTCATCGGCCGCTTGCCTCCGCCTCAGGCGGAACCAGGATGGCGCTCATCGTATGTCCGCCTCCGCCTCGGGCGGGACCAGGATCGAGAGGCAGCGCGGCAGCACCCGCAGCGTCACCGGCAGGTCGGTGAGGTGGTCGCCGTCGGCGTAGACGGGGAAGGGGCGGCTGGCGTCGAGCTGCAGGCGCGGGGTGCGGAAGACGCCGACCTCCTGCTTTGCCACGTGGGTCCCCTTGAGCACGTCGCGCAGGCCGAGGAGGAACCGCAGCTTGCCGCTCTCGCCGATCGAGACGACGTCGAATTCACCGTCGTCGATCTCGGCATCCGGGGCGATCCACATGCCGCCGCCGTAGACGCTGTTGTTGGCGACGGCGACGAGGTAGCCGCTGATCCGCTTGCGCTCCTCGCCGACCGTGAGCGTGAAGCGGGCGCTGCGCCAGCCGATCAGGGTGCGCGGCATCGAGTAGGCGTAGACGAGGTTGCCGCGGAGCCAGTGGGTTTCGTTGGCGAGCCGGTTGCATTCGGAGTCGAAGCCGATGCTGGCGATGCCGAGGAAGCGCTTGCCGTTGGCCTCGCCGACGTCGATCAGGCGGCTGCGGCCGAAGAGCACGGCCTCGACCGCCGCCTCGGGCTCGGTCGGGATCCCCAGGGCCCGGGCCAGGTCGTTGCCGCGGCCGGCCGGGATCAGGCCGAGGGGGAAGTCGGAACCCGCCATGGCGCCGCCGACCGCGCCGAGCAGGCCGTCGCCGCTGACGACCACCGGCACCTCGCCCAGCTCGGCCGCCCGCAGGGCGAGCTCGGCTCCGTGTTCGAGACTGCGCGTCCTCTCGACCCGGAAGACGGCCCGGCGGGCGTCCAGCGCCGCCTCGATCCGCGGCAGCAGCTTCAGGCTCCTGCCCCCGGCCGAAGAGGGGTTGACCAGCAGGGTCAGCGGCGTCCCGGGGATCTCCATCCGGGCTCAGCCTAGACGGCGACGCCGGGAGGTCCGCCGCCCGCCAGCCGCGCGACGAAGAAGCTGCCGTCGCCGGCCGCTTCCGACCAGATCGACTCGAAGCCGAGCCGGGCGAGCCGGCGGCGCAGCAGCTTGCCGCGGAATCCGGCCGGGACGCCGCGAGCGCCCGTGGCCGCGAGGGCGAGGAAGCCGCCGGGGCGCAGGACCCGCGTCGCCTCCGCGGCGGCCGGGAGGGCATCCACCGCGGCGAGCAGGTCAAAGTGGTTGGCCGGGAAGGGGAGGGAGCGAGGGGTGCCCTTCTTGAAGGCGATCCGGCCCTCTGGGTCGAGGCCCACGCGGGCGGCGGCGCGGCGGACCGCCTCGGCGGAGCCGTCGACGCCGCGGATTCGCGCGCTGGGGAACTCGCGGGCGAGGAAGAGAGGGGCCTCGCCGTCGCCGCACTCGATCTGCAGGATCCGCTCGGGGACGCCGACGTGGAGCACCGCGGCCGCGAGCGGCGTCAGCGGAGGGGAGGAGGCCACCCGGTGATCCTAGGCTCCTGACGGCGTTTCCTCCGCCTTCTCGAATAAGGTTCCGCGTTGTGGAGCAGCAGGGTCCCGACCGCCGCTGGATAGTGCTCGCCGTCTTCGCGGTGGTTGCCGTCGGCGTCGTCGCCGCGGTCCTGATCTCGCGTGGAGGGGGTTCCGACAGCTCCAGCTCCTCGTCCGCGGCCGAAGCCGGCGCCAACGGCTGCAAGAAGGTCGAAGCGCCGGCGCCGAAGAGCGTCAGCTTCAAGGCACCGAAGCAGGTCCTGAAGGCCGGCGAAGAAGCGACCGCAGTCGTCAAGACCAGCTGCGGGACCTTCGAGATCGCCCTCGACACCAAGCGGGCGCCAAAGACCGCCAATTCCTTCGCCTTCCTCGCCGAAGAAGGGTTCTACGACGACCTCACCTTCCACCGCATCGTCCCGGGCTTCGTGATCCAAGGCGGCGACCCCGAAGGGACCGGCAGCGGCGGTCCCGGCTACAGCGTCGACGAGAAGCCGCCTGCGAATCTCGCCTACACCAAGGGCACGGTGGCGATGGCGAAGACCTCGGCCGAGCCGCCCGGGCGCTCCGGCAGCCAGTTCTACGTCGTCACCGCGCCCGACGCCGGCCTGCCGCCGGAATACGCGCTGGTCGGCAAGGTCAGCCAGGGCTACTCGACGGTGGCGCGGATCGAAAAGCTCGGCACCCCGGAAGAAAAACCGAAACAGACCGTCCTGATCGAAGAAGTCACGGTCGAACGCGAATAGCGTTCGCGGCGCCCCCGCTCGCTAATCTGGCCGGGTGGCCAAGGTAGAGGTCGGCGACCGAGCACCCGATTTCGCGCTTCCCGGCACGGGCGGCAGGACCTACCACCTCTCTGATTATCGCGGCCGCAACCTGATCCTCGCCTTCTACCCCGGCGACGCCACCACGGTCTGCACGAAGCAGTTCTGCTCCTACCGCGACCAGGGCGCCCGCCTCGACGCGCTCGAGGCCGAGGTGCTGGGGATCTCGCCGCAGTCGGTGGATTCGCACGAGCACTGGGTCAAGGAGCAGGAACTGAACGTGCCGCTGCTGGCCGACGTGGATCTCGCGGTGGCCAGGAGCTACGGCGTCACCGGCTGGATCGGGCCGCTGGCGCGGATCGCCGGCCTGCCGGACGCGCCGGGCGGCCGCTACGTGATGCGGGCGATCTTCGTCGTCGACGGCGAGGGGGTGGTCCGCCACAGGACCGTCTCCCGCACAGGCAGCAGCTACGAGTCGGTCGAGGACCTGGAGCAAGCGGTCGCCGCACTCGCCTGATGGCCGCTGAGGCGGAGGCCTTCGCGGTCGGCCCGGCGCCGCTCCTGCGGGGGGAAGCGGAAGGGGAGGGGCCGCCGGTCGTCCTCTGCCACGGCATCACCGCGACCCGCCGCTACGTCCTCCACGGCTCGCGGGCGCTGGCCCGCGCCGGCCATCGCGTCGTCACCTACGACGCGCGCGGGCACGGGGAGTCGGAGCCGGCTCCTCTGGGGCAGAGTTATGGATACCCGGAGCTGGTCGCGGACCTGGAGCGGGTGGTGGCCGAGCGGGTGGGCGGGGAGCGCTTCCTCCTCGGCGGCCACTCGATGGGAGCCCATACCGCCGTTGCCTATGCGCTGCGGCACTCGGAGCGCCTCGCCGGGCTGGCGGTGATCGGACCCACCTACCTTGGACCGATCCGGGCCGAGGCACTGGAGTACTGGGACGGCTTGGCGGCGGCACTCGAACGGGGCGGTGGCGAGGGCTTCGTCGCCTACATCGGCGAGAAGCAGGGGATCGCTCTGGGCTGGCGTGACTCAGTCCTGCGCTTCACCCGCGAGCGGATCGAGCGCCAACAGCACCCGACCGCGCTGGCGGAGGCGCTGCGCCAGGCGCCTCGCTCACGGCCGTTCGAGTCGCTCGAGGAGCTGCAGCAGCTCGACGTGCCCGCGCTGGTCGTCGCCAGCCACGACGAGGCCGATCCAGGCCACCGCTACGCGGCCGCGGCGGCCTACGCCGGGGCGCTGCCGCAGGGCGAGCTGATCAGCGAGGCCGAGGGGGAGTCGCCGCTGGCCTGGCAGGGGGGGAAGCTCTCCCGCGCCCTAGCGGCGTTTTACGCCAAAGCCATATCTTCAGCCCGATGACCTTCCCCAGCGAGTGGACCCTGCGCCGCGCGATCGCCTTCCTCGCCGCGATCGGGATCGGCGTCGCCACCTACATCGCGATCGCCGACTCCGGCGGCGGGGCGCCCACCTGCCTCGCCGGCGGCAGCGGCTGCCAGACCGTCGCCGACAGCTCCTACTCGCACCTCCTCGGGGTCAACGTCGCCGTCTTCGGGATCCTCGCCTACGCGCTGCTCCTGGCCAGCGCCTTCTTCGCCAGCGACGAGGCGCGCTTCGGCGGCTTCGTCGTCGCCCTCGGCGGCTTCGGCTTCAGCGTCTACCTGACCTACATCGAGATCTTCAAAATCGAAGCGATCTGCCAGTGGTGTGTCGCCAGCGCGGTGCTGATGACGATCCTCTTCCTGCTTGGCGCCACCCGCCTGATCGGCTACGCGGGAGCCGAGGACCGGGTGCTCGCCGGTGGGCGCTGAGCCCGACCGTCGTCAGCGGCTCCTGCAGCTGGGCGCCGGAGCGGTGTTCCTGGCGGTCGTTGCCGTCGCCGTCCTCATCGTCGTCGCCTCCAGCGGCGGCAGCGGCGGCGACACCAAGATCGAGGAAGCGGCCGAGGTGAACACGCTCCTCGCCGGGATCCCGCAGGGAGGGACGTTGCTGGGCGATCCCGGGGCTCCAGTCGAATTGATCGAGTTCGGAGACCTGCAGTGCCCGGTCTGCAAGGGCTACTCGGAAGAAATCCTGCCGCCGATCATCGAATCCCAGGTCAAGCACGGCCAGGTCAAGATCGACTTCCGCAACCTCGCGATCATCGGCGAGCAGTCGACCCCCGCCGGCGCCGCCGCATTGGCCGCCGGCGAACAGGGCCGCGGCTGGAGCTACATCGAGCTCTTCTACCGCAACCAAGGCGAGGAGGACTCCGGCTACGCCGACGGCGCGTTCCTCGAAGCGATTGCCAGGAGCGCCGGCGTCAAGAACCTCGCCAAATGGAACCGGGACCGCCAGGTGCTGACCCCCGAGGTCGAAAAGACCACCGAAGAAGGCCACAGCCTCGGCTACGAGGGCACGCCGTCCTTCGCCATCGAAGGACCCAACACCGAGGGCTTGAGACTCCTAGACACCCCGGAATCCACCGGAGCCCTGGAAGAAGCGATCGAAGACGCAAGCTAGAAGGTGCGCCGGTCCTTTGCTTCGCATACCGACGCAAAAGACCGGAACACTTCCTCCTGAGTTGACATAACCACCATTATCGTGCGTTGGGTCTGGCGGTCCCGGTCACTAGGGGCCGTACGAGCCGCGGAAGCTTCGGCAGCTCCCCACGCTCGACGCCGCCCACTTGGAAGCCGGCGGCATCGATTGCCGCAGCGGTGTCGCGGTTGCAGTGACAGCCGTCGGCGAGGAAGCGCCATGGGCTCTCGAGGCGGTCCTGCCACTTGGCGAGGTCGGGATGGTTGGAACGGACGTGCTCCAGGAAGAGCAGCTGGCCGTCCGGTTTGAGGACGCGCTTGATCTCGCTCAGGGTGCCCTCAGGGTCGGGAACCGTGCAGAGCACCAGGGTGACCACGCCCGTGTCGAAGGATTCGTCGGCAAACGGCAGCCGTTCGCCGGGCGCTTCGACCACCGAGATCTCGGCGGCTCTTCCCGTCCGCGCCAGCTTCTCCCGCAGCTGCTTGGTCATGTGCGGGTCGGGCTCGACCAGGGTCAGGCTCTCGATGGCTTTCGGGTAGTGCTCGAGGTTGAGGCCGGTGCCGGCGCCCAGCTCCAGGACCCGCCCCCGCGCCTGTGCCAGCAGCTCGCTGCGCATCTCTCTCAGGCCGGCGTCTTCGGCTCCCTTGAAGCCGCGATCGTAGGCGGCGGAGAAAGCTCGGCCCCAGGTTGCGTCGTAGATCCGCCCCATGGCGGTCCTCCTTTGCTCGATTTGAGGTGCCATACGGCAGCGAAACCGCTCCCGTTCAACTAGGCGGCATCGTGCTGCGGCGCCGGCGCCTCCTTCTGTCCTGGCTCGCTCGTCGTCACTCGCTCCTCGTAGGCGCGTCGCGCCTGCGGGTCGACCTCGGTCATCACCTTGTCGATCCCCATGAAGCGGCCGAGCGCCTCCCGGGCCCGGCGCGGCAGCAACGTGCCGACCACGACCGAAGCGCGCAGCTGCTTCGGCACGTAGACGTCGACCTTGCCGGTTTCCAGCGCGTCGGCGATCTCCCGGGCGACGTCCTCTGGCTCCACCCGTTTGACCCCACGCTGGTCCTGCAGCCCTTCGATCAGCTGGGTGTTGACAGTGATCGGCATGACGTAGGAGAACTCGATGCCGTCGTCGTTGTGCTCGGCCCGCACGGCCTCGGTGAAGCCGACGACGAAGTGCTTGGTGCCCGAGTAGGTGGCGATCCCCGGCACCCCCGCTTTGCCGGCCGAGGAGGCGATGTTGACGACGTGGCCGCTGCGGCGCGGCCGCATCCGCTCGATCGCCAGCTGGGTTCCGGCGATCAGCCCGTAGACGTTGATGTCGAGCTGGCGGCGGATCGAGTCGTCGCTCTCCTCGGCTATTGGGGTCACCGGCATGATCCCGGCGTTGTTGACGAGGACGTCGAGTGGGCCGAGCTGGCGTTCGGCTTCGTCGAGGAAGCCCGCGAAGGAGGCGCGGTCGGTGACGTCGAGCTGCAGCGCAACAGTGCCGCCGCCGAGCTCGCCCGCTGCCTGCTCCGCCAGCTCGAGATCGAGATCGCCGATCGCGACGCGGCAGCCTTTGCCGACCAGCGCCGCCGCCGTCGCCTTGCCGATCCCGCGCGCGCCGCCGGTGATCGCCACCACCCTGCCGCTGAGTGACCGCCGCTGCTTCGCCATCGTGCTCCTCCTCGCGTTGGCGGCCTAGGCCGCCGGTTTGTAGACGGTGACCACGGCGGCGCCGCCGAGGCCGATGTTGTGCTGCAGCGCGGTCTTCGCGCCCTCCACCTGGCGCTTGTCGGCTTCGCCGCGCAGCTGCCAGGTCAGTTCCGAACACTGCGCCAGCCCGGTCGCGCCGAGCGGATGGCCCTTGGAGATCAGCCCGCCGGAGGGGTTGACGACGACCCTGCCGCCGAAGGTGGTCGCTTCGTCCTCGACCAGCTTGTGCGCCTCTCCCTCGGCCGCGAAGCCGAGCGCTTCGTAGGTGATCAGCTCGTTGGCGCTGAAGCAGTCGTGCAGCTCGCAGACGTCGACTTCCTCGGCCCCCACTCCGGCTTCCTCGTAGGCGATCTTCGCCGCCGTCTTCGACATGTCGGAGCCGACGATCGTCATGCAGTCGGCGTTCTCGTCGAAGGTCGAGCTGAGGTCGGTGACCATCGCCTGGCCGGCGATCTCGACCGCCTGCTCCCAGAGACCGTGCTCCTCGACGTAGGCCTCGGAGGCGACGATCGCGCAGGCCGAGCCGTCGGAGGTCGGTGAGCACTGCAGCTTGGTCAGCGGATCGTGGATCATCTTCGCCGCCTTGATGTCCTCGAGCGAGTACTCGTCCTGGAACTGGGCGTAGGGATTGTTGACCGAGTGCTTGTGGTTCTTCCAGCCGATCCAGGCGAAGTGGTCGGGTTCGGAGCCGTACTTCTGCATATGGTCGCGGCCGGCGTTGCCGAACATCTGCGGCGCCGGCGGCGAGGACTCGGGGTCGCGGAGCTCGAACATCCGCATCGCGTGCTTGTCGAGTGCGTTGGTGCGGTCGGTGTACTTGACCCCGAGGCTGCCGGGCTCCATCTTCTCGAAGCCGAGCGCCAGCGCGCAGTCGACGAGGCCTCCCTTGACCGCCTGCCGCGCCAGGAAGAGGGCCGAGGAGCCGGTCGAGCAGTTGTTGTTGACGTTGACGACCGGGATCCCGGTTAGGCCGAGCTGGTAGAGCGCCCGCTGGCCGTAGGTGGAGTCGCCGTAGCAGTAGCCGGCGTAGGCCTGCTCGACGTCCTCGTACGGGATGCCGGCGTCGGCGAGCGCCTTGTCCCCCGCCTCCTTGGCCCAGTCCGGGTAGTCGCCCTCCTTGGTGCCGGGCTTCTCGAACTTGGTCATCCCGACCCCGATCACGAACGTGCGCTTGCTCAACTCTCTGCTCCTCCCACGTTTGGCTGACCAGCCAAATCTACCGCGGCGCGCGAATTCGGCCAGAGCGCCCAGGCGAGGAAGGCGATCGCGATGCCGATTGCGGTGCCGGAGGCGCGCTGCCCGGCGGCGCGGAAGGCCCCCTCCCCCAGGGTCGCGCTCATCAGGACGACGAAGGTGGTGATCGAGGCGGTGAAGAGCGCGTACTGGACCGCCAGCAGGCCGAAGCTGAGCCCGGCGGCGATCGTCAGGGCGGTCCCGAGGATGAGATCCTCGCCGCCGAATGCCTCGGCGAGGGCGGTGGCGACGATCAGCCCAACCACGGTCCCGACCGCCCGCAGGATCAGCCGGTGATCGGTCTCGTCGCGCTCGGGGCGCATCACGAAGAGGATCGTCAGCGGGATCCAGAAGCCGTGCTGGTGGAGGCCGAGGAGGCGGTAGGCGGCGACGCCGGCGGCGAGGGCGGCGCCGAAGCGGATGCCGTGGCGGGCGCTCGGCGAGCGGAGCGTGAGGTTGGAGCGCAGGGCGGCGAGCGCTGCGCGGCCATCCCAAGCCTTTTCGGGCTGGTCGGCGGCCTTGTCGACGGCGAGCCAGACGATCAGCGACCAGGCAACCTGGGTGAGGCCGCCGAGCGTGCCGAAGAGAAGCGCCGGCAGCGCGTCGCCGGTCTGGAGGAAGAGCCCCTGGGCGATCAGCATCGCCAGGGTGACCGAAAGGCCGACGATCGCCAGCCGCAGGGAGACGGCGAAGCAGTAGCCGGCACCGACGCCGAGCAGGCCGAGGGCGAGCACCGCCGTCGCGCCGGTCTGGCTGCTGAGGACGCCGAGGCAGGCGGCGATGCCGATCAGCGGCGCGGTCGCGGCCTGCCAGCCGGCGCGGGGCTTGGCCGGCGCGTCCATCCCGGGGAAGCCGTTGATCAGGGCACCGACGGCGAGCGCTCCCTGGGTCGGCGCGTCGAAGCCGAGCTCGACGATCAGGGCGAGGCCGATCGGCACCCCAAGCAGGAAGCCGCGCCGCAGCGCCGGCCTGGGTGCGCTTGGGCCGATCGCGAAGAGCGGCGAGGCCCGCAGTTCCCGCGCCCTTCCGGAGGCGTTGAAGAGACGCGGCGATGGCTGCCCGTCCGGCACGGCCCTGAGGGTAACCTGAGGGGTCGTGGTAACCGCCGCCATCAGCTCCGATCCGGCATCAGGAGTCGGAATCCTCGCCGCCCTCGCGGCCGGAATCGTCTCCTTCCTCTCCCCCTGCGTGCTGCCGCTGGTGCCGGGCTACCTCTCGGCGGTGACGGGCGTCTCAGCGACCGAGCTGGACGATGCGGGCTGGCGCCGGGTGCTGGGCCCGAGCCTCCTCTTCGTGGCCAGCTTCTCGGCGATCTTCATCCTCCTCGGGCTGACCGCGACCGGCCTCGGCTCGACCCTCCAGGACCACAAGCAGCTGCTGACCAAGGTCTCGGGGGCGCTGATCATCGCCATGGGCGTCCTCTTCGTCTCGTCGTTGTTCATTACCCGCCTCAACCGCGAGTGGCACGTCGACGCGCTGCTGGAGCGGGCGGGGAAAGGCGGCCCGATCGTGGCCGGCGCGGCCTTCGCGATTGCCTGGACCCCCTGCATCGGCCCCACCCTCGGCGCCATCCTCACCGCCGCCTCCCTCTCGGACTCCGCCGCCCGCGGCGCCTTCCTGCTCGCCGTCTACTCGGCCGGGCTGGCGATTCCCTTCATCCTCACCGCCCTGGCGTTCTCCCGCATGACCACCGCCTTCGCTGTCGTCAAGCGCCACTACCAAGCGATCGTCGCCGTCGGCGGCGTGATCCTGATCGCGATGGGCTTCCTGATTCTCAGCGGCGAAATCTCACGGCTCAACATCGAAGCCCAAAGCTGGCTCGAACAGTCCGGCCTCGACTTCTGGAACCAGGTCTGAGCACCGAGTCCGCCGAATTCCTTGTAGAGCAAGGTTTTTCACGGACTCGCGATCAGTTCTGAACCGGCGCGACCGTCTCCAGCTCTTTGCCGACCGCCTCGACGACCCCCAGCCCGTCGTCCTCGACGTCCCGGGAGCAGACGATCCGGAACCGCCCCGTCCCGATCTCCCCATCGGGCACCACCGGCAACCCCCGAATCGTCTCCCACCCCAACCGCTCCACCTCAAAAGGATTCATCCGCACCTCCGCCGCCGGAAACGGGCAGTTCATGTTGTGCTGGTCGATCGCCTTCGAGATCGCCTCAAGGTTCTTCGCCTCGGGAGAGCTCATGTCAAAAGTCTATGAGGTGTAGCTCTCTGAGATAGGAACGATGTCCCATGCCCAGGTATTGAGCTGGTGCACACGTCCTTCATGGGCAAGACGCCGCAACGTTTATCTACAGGCGGGAGCGGCATTGCCAAGGCGTCTGCCACAACCATCGCCGAGCATGGACCATCCTGAGCTAAATACCCCATGACGGCCGCCGCCAAAGAAGTACTCGAACCTTCGCTGGGAATCCTCCGCGCCAGTGCGCGGAGCTCGTCCCTCAGCTCTCCAAAGACCTCAGAATGTCGCCTGCGGCTCGAGCCTCCGGCTCATCGCTCCGCTGCAGGAGAGCCACCTCCCTCGCAGCGGTAATCGGGTTAGTTGCCGCGCTAGCTCCTCTTGAGTTAGCCCGCTGAGATCGGCCACTACCAAGTCGTCTTCGAAGAGGTGTTCGATGATCTGATTCGTGATCAAGCCCTCCTCGTCGACGTAAGACCTGCTTTTGTCGGCGCTGATCCTCAACATCGACGCCGAAGGCAGAGACCACGAAACATTTGCGTTTTGGCGCCTCTCGGACAACACTCTCAATCCCTTCTGGCACGCGCCGATTTAAGCCGATCCCGTCCCTCGTCCGCCCTACGATCAGCAGGTGAGCTTGGAACGGACTATTGCCCACCTCGACATGGACGCGTTCTACGCGTCCGTGGAGCTGCGGCGGCGGCCGGAGTTGAGGGGAAAGCCAGTTGTCGTCTGTGGGTCGGGGCCGCGGGCGGTGGTTACTACGGCCAGCTACGAGGCGCGGAAGCTGGCGGGGATTCATTCGGCGATGCCGGCGGCGGTGGCTCGGCGGCGGTTGCCGGATGCGGTGTATTTGCGGCCTGATTTCCCTGCTTATCGGGAGGCTTCGGGGCAGGTGATGGACATCTTGCGGGGGAATGTGGAGGTGGTCGAGGTGGTGGGGCTGGATGAGGCTTATCTGGACCTGACGGGGCTGTTTTCGCCTAAGGCGACGATGCGTCGGGTCCAGACCGAGGTCCAGGCGGAGACGGGGCTTACTTGCTCGGTCGGGATCTCCGAGTCCCGGATGCTGGCGAAGATCACCAGCGAGCTCGGCAAGCCGCGGGGGCTGGTGGTCCTCTCGCGGCAGGACGCCCTGGAGCGGTTCGCGGACCACTCCCCCGGTCTCATCCCGGGGATCGGCCCCAAAACCGTCTCGCGGCTGGAGTCGCTGGGTATTCGGACGCTCTCGGAGCTGCGTCGCCGCAATCGGGAGGGGCTCGAATCCACTTTCGGTCCCCGCTCCGGCGCCTGGCTGCATGCTCGCGGCAACCTGCTCGACAGCACGCCGATCACCCCCGAACACGAGACCAAATCGCAGTCGACGGAGATCACCTTCGACGTCGACGTCAACCGGCGCTCAGAGCTGGAGCGGCACATCGCCGAGCTCTCGGAGGAGCTCTGCCTACGGCTGAGCAAGCGCGAGCTCGAGGGGCGCGCGATCGGGATCAAGGTGCGGCTGGACGACTGGACCAACGTCACCCGCTCCCACACGATCGACCAGCCGACCAACGACCCGCAGGTCGTCGGCCCGATCGCGCTCGACCTCCTGCGCGCCTACGACCCGCAGCGGCCGGTCCGCCTGCTCGGGGTCCGCGTCGCCTCCTTCGACTCCGGCGAGGCGCCCGAGTCGGAGCCGACCGGGGGTCAACTCCGACTCCGGGTTGTTCCTTAGCGCCCTATAGCGACCAGAAGGAACAGCGCAGCGCTTAGCGGCTCGCCATCACCGTTCCGACGCCGGGGAAGCCGAGCTTCTGCTTCACCGCCGTGGTCAGGTCGTAGTCGCGCCCGGCCACGTACGGGCCGCGGTCGATCACTGGAACCGTCACGCTCCGGCCGTGATAGCGGAGCTTCACCTTCGTCCCGCACGGGAGCGTCTTGTTAGCGACCCCCATCGTCCCCGGCATCAGCGTCCCGCCGCAGGCGACGCCGCTGCCGTAGAGGCCCGGCCCGTAGTAGGACGCCCCGGCCAGGCGGTAGGTGGTCAGATTGCGCGCCGGGCTCTGGGACCCGGCCGCGCGGCGGTCGTGGACGCCAAAGGCGCGGATCGCGTAGCTGCCGGTCCGCTGGGGCGCCCAGCGCAGCGCGAAGGCGCCATTCGCCTTCGTCGTCAGGCTGCGGGCGCCGCCGTCGGGACCGCGGAAGACGACCTTGACACGGCGCCGGCCGCTCGGCCGCACCCTGCCGCGCACCGCCAGGCCGTTCCCCTTCAGCACGCTGTGCGTGGTGAGGTGCAGGGAAACGTGGGAGCGCGAGCGCTCGTGGTGGTGAGGGCTCGCGGGCTGCGCGGCCGCCGGTGCAAGACCGATCGAGAGCGCAGTGGCAGCCGCCACCGCGGGCAGGAGAATTCGCATGTATGTCAGCTCGCTTTCTGTCCGCCTACGGGGTTAGCTGACGGGCTCGCGGTCGCCGGCGCCTCCGGCTCCCGCTACGGGCGGCTCGCCACCCGATTCGCCCCATCCGCGCCAGGCGCGGCAGTGGGTCCCCCGCTCCCCCACGCTGGTCGCGAGGGACTCGGCAGTTCGATTTAGCTCGTTCGAGCGCGGAACACGCTAGGGCGGCCTTTGGCCCACGGATGTGAGCAGACGCACACACTTCCAGACTGCAACGTTCCCTGCCGATTTCGGCTCCAGAGAGCCTTTCCATCGCTCTACCCGGCTCTGGACAGCTATGCGACCATGTCTTCCGTGGCGAAGCCCGAACGACTCAGCGGCCTGGACACCTCCTTCCTGCACCTGGAGCGATCCGGCGCCCACATGCACGTCGCCTCGGTCAGCGTCTTCGAAGGCGATGCGCCCACCCACAAGGAGTTCCGCGACCACATCGGCTCGCGCCTGCACCTGGTCCCGCGCTTCCGCCAGAAGCTGCGCTTCGTCCCGCTCAGCCAGAGCCGCCCGGTCTGGGTCGACGACCCGCACCTCAACCTCGAATACCACGTGCGACAGACCGCGCTGCCGGCGCCTGGCTCCGACGAGCAGCTGCGCAACCTCGCCGCCCGCATCTTCTCCCAGCAGCTCGACCGCTCAAAGCCCCTCTGGGAGTTGTGGCTGGTCGAGGGCCTGAGCGACGACCGCTTCGCGATCATCGGCAAGAGCCACCATGCGCTCGTCGACGGCGTCTCCGGCGTCGACATCACCACCGTCCTCTTCGACCTCGACGCCGAGCCGCAGGGCGGACCCGAGAAGGCGCCGCCGTGGCTCGCCGCTCCCGAACCGAGCGACACCCAGCTGCTGAGCGAAGCGCTGAGAGAGCGGATGACGAGCCCGAAGGAGATCTGTCGCGGCTTCCGGGCGGTGCTGCGCGGCCCGCGGCAGGTGCTGAGCGGCCTCGGCGCCACCTCGAAAATGGTGACGGCCGGGATGTCGGCCCCCAACAGCGTCTTCAACGTCGAGATCGGCCCCCACCGCCGCTTCCAGATGGTCCAGGCGGACCTGAACGACCTCAAACTCGTCAAGGACGCCCACGGCGGCACCGTCAACGACGTCATCCTCTCGATCGTCACCGGCGGCATCGGCAAGTACCTGCGGGCCCGCGGCCACGACACCGACGGGCTCGAGCTGCGGGCAATGGTGCCGGTCAGCGTCCGCGCCGACGAAGAGCACGGCGCCCTCGGCAACCGGATCACGGCGATGTTCGCGCCGCTGCCGGTCTGGTGCGAGGACCCGGTCGAGCGCCTCCACCTCGCGAGCCGGGAGATGGGCGACCTCAAGTCCTCCGGCCAGGCCGTCGGCGCGGAGATCCTCACCAAACTCACCGACTTCGCGCCGGGGACGATCGCCTCACAGGCGGCGCGCCTGCAGCCCGCCCAGCGCTTCTTCAACCTCGTCGTCACCAACGTGCCGGGGCCGCAGTTCCCGCTCTACGTGCTCGGCCGCAAGATGGAGTCGATCTTCCCGATGGTGCCGCTGGCGCGGCGCCAGGCGCTCTGCGTCGGGATCATGTCCTACAACGGGCAGGTCAACTTCGGGCTGGTCGGCGACTACGACGCGATGGCCGATCTCGACAGCTTCGCCCTCGACCTCGATGCGGCGACGCAGGAGGTCATGAAGACCCTGCCGAAGACCGCGGGCAGGAAAAAGGCGAAGCAGTCGAAAGCGAGAACCGTGACCGCTTCGACCAACGGCGCCGGCCCGGTCGCCGCCGAGTCGCGTTCCTAGCGGCGCCGCCTGCGGCGGCGGACGACCGCCCTATCGCACCAGTTCGCCGCTGATTTCGAACGGCAGCCCGTCGGTGAGGTAGAGCCAGTCGAGCCGGCGGGCGCTGAACCCGCGCGCTCGCCCGTCGGCGTTGACTACCACGGCGGTGATCCGCTTGAAGCGGCCGGGACGCGGAAGGCGCGCGGTCAGCTGCCCTCCACCGCGCCTGAAGTCGACCCGCTCGACCGCGTGCCCCCGGCGCTCGCTGCCGATCCGCCCGACCAGCGCCAGCCCGGCCGCCGTCCCCAGCGGCGCCGTCACTCGCACGACAACCGCCCGGCCCGCCGCCGCCCGCACCCGCAGCAGCTGGAAGGTGGTGTGGTTGAGGAGCCGGGTCAGCGGCCGGCCGTGCAGCGGCAGGCGCCCCTGGCGGGGCACGTCCGGGTAGAGGTGGCTCTCGCGGAACCCCTTCCCCGTCCGCCACTCGGGCAGGGCGGCGGAGAAGCGGATGAAGTCACGGCTGAAGTCGGAGGGGCCGGCGGCGCGGATCGCCCGTTCGTAGCTGGCGACGGAGAAGCCCCCCGGCTTGGCGTCGATCGCCCCGGCCCAGGCCCTGCGGAGGATCGCCTCGCCGTAGCGCCGCGCCAGCCACTGGTTCCAGACGGCGCTGCCGTACTCCTTAATCGAGCTCGTCGTCAGCGGCGTTTCCCAGAGCCTCACCCAGCGGCGGACGTAGCGCAGGTAGTCGTCGATGCCGTTGTAAACCTGGTCCTCCATCCAGACCGCGGTGCACTCGGCGAACCAGGGGTCCTGGTAGGCGTCGTAGCCGAACTGGAGGATGTGGTCGTACTCATGGGCGAAGGTGACCTTCAGATCGCTGCCCGGCCGGGTCCCCGGGAACTCGAAGGCGCTGTAGTCGTTGTCGAGGACGAGATAGCCGTGCAGGCGACGCGGGATCCGGTGCCGCCTGCTCGCCTGGCCGCGGTCCGGCGCCGCGTAGCCGAACAGTTCGCCGCCGATCTGCGAGAGGTAGACGTCGGTCTTGCCGTTGCGCCCGCCCTGGCGACCGTCGCTGCGCGGCTCGCGCCAGCCGAGCCTGCCGTTCTCGACCGCGTGGACGTGTTCGGCGATGTCCAGCACCCGCTCGACGAAATCCGGGACGCCGTCGCCGTTCTTGTCGCCGAGGTTCGGCGCGTCCAACCCCTCGTCGACCCAGTGGACGCAGAAGTGGGGCGAGCAGGCGGGCGACTTCTTCGCCTCGGGAACCGAGTAGGCGTTGCGGTTGGGGTCGGGGTCGTCGGTCGGCCGCGGCCGGGATTCGGTCGGCCGCGATTGCGGCAGGATGAACGGCTTCGCCGTCGCAGGCACAGCGGCAGCTGCGGCGACGGGGCGGTTTCGACCCATATAGGCAGCTTTTCGCCCAGGCGGCGGAGAGGCGGCTTGCGCAGCGGGCACCGCGGCGAGAACCACGAGCAGGGCCGCCGAGGTACCGACCAGGTGCCGCCGGCGGTTCCGCATGCTTCAACAACCCTACCGCCGGCCGGAGGTACCTCCTGGGAGGCGGACGGAGATACTTCGGGTATGAGCGACCGCGAGCCGCGATGCGCGTAGCCCTCGCCCAGATCGACCCCACCGTCGGCGCGATCGACGCCAACGCCGCCAAGGTGGCGGACTGGATCGGCCGCGCCCGCGAGGAGGGCGCCGAGCTGGTGATCTTCCCCGAGCTCTGCATCCCCGGCTACCCGGCCGAGGACCTCTACCTGAAGCGGCACTTCCTCGCCGCCAACCGGCGGGCGGTCGAGGATCTGGCCGCGGAGACGAGCGGGATCACGGCGTTGGTCGGCTTCGCCGAGCCGGTCGCCGACCAGACCGACGCCCGCCACGCCCACAACTCGCTCGCGGTGCTGCGCGACGGCGCCGTGCAGGCGGTCTACCGCAAGAACCGGCTCCCCAACTACTCCGTCTTCGACGAGCAGCGCTACTTCGTCCCCGGCGAGGAGCCGCTGGCGGTCGATCTCGGCTCAGAGCGCCTCGGGCTGACGATCTGCGAGGACGTCTGGCTTCCCGGCGGCCCGGCGCAGGCGGAGGCCGAGGCCGGGGCGGGGCTGATCGCCAACCCCTCCGGCTCGCCCTACCACCGCGGCAAGGGCCGCGAGCGCGAGGCGATGTTCCGCGAACGCTCGCGCGCCTACGACGCTTACTTCGCCTTCTGCAACCTGGTCGGCGGCCAGGACGAGCTGGTCTTCGACGGCCAGAGCCTCCTCACCGCCCCCAACGGCTCGGTGATCGCCCGTGCGGCGCAGTTCGAGGAGGAGCTGCTGGTCTGCGAGCTCCCGGCCGCGGGACCGGCGCGGCTGGCCGCGCCGCTCTCCGACCTCGACGAGGTCTACGAGGCGCTGACCCTCGGCCTGCGCGACTACGTGGGCAAGAACGGCTTCCGGCACGTCGGGGTGGCGCTCTCGGGAGGGATCGACTCGGCCTTGGTGGCGATGCTCGCCGCCGACGCGGTCGGACCGGAGGCGCTCAGCTGCGTCGTCATGCCCTCCCCCCACTCCAGCTCGGCGACGCAGCAGGACGCGCGGAACATCGCCCGCAACCTCGGCTGCGAGCTGGTCGAGATCGAAATCGAGCCGATGATGGCGGGCTACGAGCGCGCCCTCGACGGCCTGCTGGGGCCGGGCGGGAAACCGCAGGCCGGCGAGGAGGAGCCGCCGCGGGACCCGGCGCGGCCCTCCGAGCCCGACCTGGCGGCGGAGAACATCCAGGCGCGGATCCGCGGCAACCTGATGATGGCGCTCTCCAACCGTCACGGTTGGCTGGTCCTGACCACCGGCAACAAGAGCGAGATGTCGGTCGGGTACGCGACCCTCTACGGCGACATGGCGGGCGGCTTCGCGGTGATCAAGGACGTGCCCAAGGGGCTCGTCTACGAGCTGGTCGAGCGGCGCAACCAGCGCGCCGGCCGCGAGCTGGTGCCGGCGAGCGTGATCGAGCGGCCGCCCTCGGCCGAGCTGCGGCCCGACCAGCTCGACAGCGACTCGCTCCCCGACTACGACCTGCTCGACCGCATCCTCGAGTCCTACGTCGAGCGCGACCAGGGTCGCGAGGAGATGGTCGCGGCGGGGATGCCGGGCGAGACCGTCGACGAGGTGATCCGCCTCGTCGACCGGGCCGAGTACAAGCGGCGCCAGGCGGCGCCCGGGATCCGGATCACGCCGAAAGGGTTCGGCAGGGACCGGCGGTTGCCGATCACCAACCGCTTCGGCGGCTAGCCAGACAGCCCCTGACGGCGTCGTCAGCCGCTTGCGTGCAGAAACGCCACGCTCCCTGCATCCTCCTCAGCCGCCCTCTGGCCGCGCTCGAACGGCAATGGTCATCTGCGCCAGGGCGCAGAGCTTGCCCTCGTCGTTCAGCACCTCGGCCTCCCAGATCCAGGTGGTGCGGCCGCGGTGGCGGGCCTTCGCCCGCACCTCCACCGCGCCCTCGGTGACGGGTCTGACGAAGCTGACGTCGATCGACTGCCCCATCGCCGCCATCCCCTCGTCCCAGACCGCGGCGGCGGTAGCTTTCGAGCAGACGCTCTCGACCAGCGTCGACATCACGCCACCGTGCATGAGGCCGAAGGGCTGGCGCAGCTCGTCGCGGATCGGCAGCCGCACCCGCGCGTCGTCGGGGTCGTCGCTGAGCCATTCGGTGCCGACGAGATCGTCGAAGTGCGCATGCTTAACCTCGGCTCCGTCGTTCATCCTCCGCACCCTAATAGGCTGCCTGTCCGGTGGCTCTCAGCGACGACCAGAAGGCGATCTTGCGGTTGCTCTCCCAGCGCGGCGCGCAGGGATACGACGACCTTGCCGCCCTGATGGGGATCCCGGTCGCCGAGGTCCACTCGCGCGCCCGGCAGGCAGCGGCGGACCTCGAAGCCGACGGCATCCCGGCGCCGGAGATCCCGGCGCCGCCCGGCGCCGAGGGAGAGATCCGCGAAGCCCCCGTCGAGCCGCCGGCCGCGGCCGGGCCCACTCCCGCCAAGCCGGCGGCGGGTGCGAAGCCGCCGCGGGAGAAGGTCGCCCCGATCCCCCACCACGACCGCGGGCACAGCCCGAAGGAGGTGGCTCACGAGGCGAAGCTGCT
Source organism: Solirubrobacterales bacterium (assembly GCA_045805725.1). Classification (GTDB taxonomy): domain Bacteria; phylum Actinomycetota; class Thermoleophilia; order Solirubrobacterales; family 70-9; genus VAYN01. The sequence goes on along the minus strand of JBJMKQ010000013.1, from coordinate 34,296 downwards.
CGAGAACCGCGGCCTTTGGGCGATCCTCGCCGGGGTTGCGATCCTCGTCCTGTTTGTCGTCCTCCTCTTCGTCACCAGCGGCGGCGATTCAGGCTCGGACTCCACCGCTTCCTCCACCACCACCGCGATCGATAGCTGCAAGATCTCAACCGCTCCGAAACCGACCGGCAAACTGATCGCCGGCCTCGCCGCGGCAGCGGTGAAAAGCTCGAAGGAAGTGACCAGGGCAGTGCTGAACCCCGTGGACGGCAGCGAAGCACAGGGGCTGGCCGTGTTCGGTCGGGTCAAGAAGAGCTTGGCGCTCCAGGTGGCCGCCGAAGGGTTGGCGCCGAGCGGCGGTTGCGGCTACACGATCTGGCTCGCTGCCTCGCCGAAGAAAATGCTCCCGCTCGCCTCGACCGAAGTGAAGAAAGGCGGCAGGATCAGCGCCCAGGTCGAAGTCCCGGTGGAAGTGCTCGCCTACCTGGCAAACGAAACCTTCGGGCAGATCGCGATCACGAGGACTGACGAATCGCAGCTGAAGGCATCGCTGGCCCAGGCGACGAAGGAGAAAAGGGCGCCGGTCTACACCGGCACCGAAGTCATGCGCGGCACCGTCACCGGCCCGATCGTCGGCGCTGCTAAGAAGTAGTCGAATGGCGTAAACTCCCCGAAGTGCCGCAGGGGAAGAAGTTGACGGGGCTCGGCCTGGTGTTGCTCTCGCTAGGACCCGGAGCGATACCTCTCGCGGGTTGTGGATCCGGTTCCACTACCGACACCACCAGTACCTCGCAATCGCTTCCTCCAAGCGAGAGGCCGTTGAGTTCCACGAAGGCAGAGGAAGCGCGCGGTAAGGCCACCCTGCGGGAAGTCGGCCGTAGCGGAGCGAATGGCGTCGCCACCTTCTCGGCGGGTGCTCTCGGCGATACCCGAATGATCCAGATCCACGCCACCGGCCTCGAACCCACCGGCGGCATCGTCTATGGCGGCTGGCTGATCGGCCCGTCCGCCGAGCGACTCGCCCTCGCCACCTTCCAGGTGGGCCGGGACGGGAAGCTGTCCACCCAGCTGGAAACCTCGGCCACGAACATCGAAAGCGTCGAAGACGGCGCCCTCGACGAAGTCCTCGTCACCAAGGGAACCCTCGACCAGATCAGCGCGGCCTTGGACAAGGCGCTCGAACCCGCCTCCGGCAATACCTACATGGGGGCGCCGGTCATGCGGGGACCCATCACCGGCCCGCTCAGCGCAAGCCCCACCGGATAGCTCAGCGGTCGTCCAGGAGCTTGCCCGGGTTCATGATTCCGGCCGGGTCGAGTCGCTCCTTCACCGCCCGCAATGCTTCGAGCCCCGTCCTCCCCACCTCCGCTTCCATGTAGGGGGCATGGTCACGGCCGATGCCGTGGTGGTGGGTGATCGTGGCGCCGCGGGCGGCTATCGCCGCGCTGGCGGCCCGCTTGACCGTCGCCCACTGCTCCAGCTCGGCGCCGCGTCGGGCGCGGGAGATGAAGGTGAAGTACAGCGAGGCGCCATCGGCGTAGGGGTGCGAGAGGTGGCAGAAGACGAGACCGCGGGTTCCCTCTCCCCCAAGGGCGCCGCGGATCGCCGCGCCGACGCCCGCGTGCAGCTCGCCGAGGCGGCTCCAGGTGTGGGAGGTCTCGAGCGTCTCAACCATCGCCCCCATCCCCATCAGCGTGTCGCGCAGGTACGGCCCCTGGTAGCGGCCATGCTCCCAGGCGCGGCCGGCGGTCTGGCCGAGGTAGGCGGCGCCGCCGCGGCGCAGGGCGCGGACGGTCAGGGCGCGGCGGCGGGCGACGGACTCCTCGTCGCCCTCGAAGCCGACGATCGTCAGGGCGCCGCCGCGGCGGCCGCGGAGGCCGAGGTAACGGTCGAAGAGGCTGCCGCCCAGGCCGCGCGGGCCCGACAGCGCCAGCGACCCCTCCGTCTCCTCCTCGTCGGAGACGCGGATGATCTCCGGCAGCCCCGGCCCCTGCGCCAGCGCGCGGACGATCTCCGCGCCCGCCTCGAAGCTCTCGGCGATCCAGGCCTCGTAGCGCTTGACCGCCGGCGCCGGGCGCACCCGCGCGGTCACCTCCGGGATCACCCCGAGCACCCCCTCGGAGCCGATCGCCAGCTCGCGCAGGGCGGGTCCGGCGGCGCTGTGCGGGGTCTCCAGGGTGGCGAGCTCGCCGGCCGGCGCCAGCAGCCGCACCGAGCTGACGAGCGCGTCGAAGCGCCCGTACCCGCTCGATGCCTGCCCGGCCGAGCGGGTGGCGGCGAAGCCGCCGATGGTGGCGTACTCAAAGGACTGCGGGAAGTGGCCGAGGGTGAGGCCCTGCCGCGCCAGAGCCTCCTCCGCCTCGGGACCTCGCAGGCCGGCGCCGAGGCGCGCGGTTAGGGACCGCTGGTCCACTTCGACATCGCGTAGCGCCCCGAGGTCGAGGCTGATCAGCCGCCGGTGGGCGCCGTGCAGCGGCTCGACTCCGCCGACGACGCTGGTGCCGCCGCCGAAGGGCACGATCGCGATTCCCTCCGCGGCGCAGACGTCGATCACCCGCCGCAGCGACTCGGCGTCGAGAGGCATGACGACCGCATCGGGCGCCGCCTCCAGCTCTCCGTTCCGCAGCCGCGCCAGGTCGACGTAACCGCGCCCCGTCGCGTGGCGCAGGCGGTCCTCGCCGCCCGTGAAGACGTTCTCATCGCCAACCACATCGACAAGCGCCCGCGGCAGCGCCTCTGCCGCCGGCAACTCGAACTCCCCGATCCCCCGCGCCAGCGGCCAAGGCTCCAGCTCCCCGATCCGCTCCCGCAGCACCCCCAGCGCCTCAGCGTCGAGCGCGGGCTCGACCGCCGGGTCCCCCCACCCCCACCACTTCATGTCCCGCCTTGGCAACGGCATCAGATTTCCTGCTTTCCAGCCGGGTAATTTGATGCAGTTCGAGAGGCGGGGCGGCTCGTCATCCCAGCGCCCTCTCGAGGCCGTCGAGCGCTTGGTCGAGGATCTCGCGGCGGGCGCGGCGCATCAGCGGCGAGCCCAGCTTCGACATCCCTTTCAGGGTCTGTTCCTCGGTCAGGCTGACCTCGGCGGCACCGTTCCGCTCCCGCATCCCGATCTCGACCCGCAGGCTCTTCAGGTGCCGCTCGAACGGCGTTCCCTCCAGCTCCTGCTCCCAGACGTAACGCTCCCGCTCCGCCGAGCTGACGCAGCGGAAGTCGGCCCGCACCCCGCGGCCCTCCGCCGTCTGCAGCACCTTCGTCCACTGCGTCCGCTTGCCGCCCGGCTTGCGGTCGACGTTCTCGACCCGCGCCGTCCGCGGCCACCAGCGCGGCAGGTTGTAGGGGTCGGCGACGAGCTTCCAGACGTCCTCGACCGGCGCCTCGATCGTGCGCCTGCGGGTGACCCGGGCCACCGAGGACGCTCAGTCGCCGGCCAGCCGGCGCAGGTCCCTGACGAGCAGCAGGTGCTTGAGATGGCTCACCGTCGCCGCAAGGCTCTCCAGGCTCTGTAGCGCCTCTTTGCGCCGTTCGGGGTTGCGCGAGCGCAGCGAGGGCCCCAGCAGCGCTTCCAGCAGGTTCGCCTCGCGGTCGGCTGAGGAGCGGAAGACGCGCAGGTTCCGCGCCCCCACCCCCACCCGCGACAGTTCGTTGGCGGCGCGGACGATCTCTCGATCGGTCTCGTCGTAGACGGTCTTGCCCTCGCGTTTCTCCGGCTGCACGATCCCGAAGTTCTCGAGCTCGCCGACGAGCTCCTCGCGGGCGCCGGTCTCCTCGACGATCTCCTCCAGCGTCAGGTAGGCGCGCGAGGTGTCAACCAGGATCGCCCGCCGCACCGCCCCGCCGGCCGGCTTGCGCTCGCCGTCGCCGCCGAGGACGACGTCGCCGCCGGAGGCCAGCTCCTGCCGGATCACCCGCAGCGGCAGGAACTCGTCGCGCTGCAGGCGCAGGATCGTCCGCAGCCGTTCGACGTCGGACTGGCTGTAGAGGCGGTAGCCGCCGGAGGTCCGCCGCGGGTTGAGCAGCTTCTGGTCCTCCAGGTAGCGGATCTTCGAAATCGAGACGTCGTCGAATTCGCTCTGGAGGATTTTGCAGACGGCGCCGATCGTCAGCGCCTTGCGCGGCCTGCTCGGCGAGCCGGTGCGGCCGGTCGGTTCGGAGACGGTCATCGGGCGGCCTCAGCGCTCCAGGTAACTCAGCTTGTACTTGCCGACCTGGATCTCGTCGCCGTCGGCGAGCCGGTGGGACTCGATCCGCCGCCGGTTCACGTAGGTCCCGTTGAGGGAGCCGAGGTCGTCGATGTAGAGGCCGTCGCGGCGCCGCACCAGCAGGGCGTGGTTACGGGAGACGGTGACGTCGTCGAGGAAGACGCCGGCGTCGGGGCTGCGGCCGATGCTGACCCGCTCCTCGGCGATGCTGAAGCTCTCGCCGGCCCGCCCGCCGCCGCTGCGGATCACCAGCGCGGCGCCGCTCTCCTCGACCACCTCGTCGATGTCGACCGGCTTCATCTCGCCGGTCTCGTCGACCCGGTAGGTCATCGTCGTCGGTTCCTCGCCGGCCTCTTTCGGGCCGCCGAGGTAGGCGCCGCACTTCTGGCAGTAGTTCGCCCCCTCGGGGTTGGCGAAACCGCACTCGGGACAGTGGACGGCCATACGGGTTCCCGCTCAGGCGGCGGAGTCGTCCTCCGGCAGCTGCTGGGACTTGCCGGCGAGGATCTGGGTCAGCTGCTCGACGTCATCGCCGGAGATCACCGACTCGCCCGCCTCGCGTTTCTGGCGCAGGCGGTTGACCAGCTCCGCGCGCAGGATGTCGATCTTCCCGTGCAGGACGCGCCGCTTGTAGGAGATCTCGTTCTCCTCCGCCGTCAGGTTGTCGATCATGTCCTTCAGCTCCTTGTCGCTGAGGGAGCCAAGATCGGGAAAGGTGTCCTCCATCGTGCTCCTAACTCGAGGAGGCGGGGCCTCCGGTTTGCGCGGGAGCCGATGATAGCTCTCTTCCCGCCCAAGGTTCAACCGCAGGTTAAGGGTTCGGCGGATCTGAAGCTCAGCTTGCAGGACGGGTGGCGCGGATTCCCTCCCGGGCGTAGAGCACGGTGGCGACGATCGCCATCGTCAGGCCCCAGATCAGCAGCGCGGTCGCGACCCACCCCGGCGCCAGCAGCGCCAGGAAGATTCCGCCCATGATCGGGAAGACCGAGATCCGACCCGGCCAGTTGACCTCGATGTCGACACCATGGCGGAGGCCGTACCAGGCGAGGAAGAGCATCGCCAGCTCGCGCAGCGCCAGCAGCGCCAGCGCCCAGCGCGGCAGCAGCTCGAAGCTCCAGCAGACGACGGTCCCGGAGAGAATCGTCAGCCGGTCGACGAGCGGGTCGAGGAGCGCGCCGAGGCGGCTGTACTGGCCGGTGACGCGGGCGAGGATCCCGTCGAGGTAGTCGCCGGCGGCGATCGCCCAGAAGACCATCGCCGAGGCGAAGGAGGTGCCGTCGTCGGTGTCGAAGGCGAGGAGGAGGAAGACGGGCAGCGCCGCGAGGCGCAGATAGCCGACAGCGTTCGGGATCGTCCAGGGGTGCAGCGGCTCCCCCCTGCGGGTCTGGCGGGGCGGCGCCGCGCTGCGATCGAGCCCGAAGAGGCGGCGCGCGCGGCCGCGGCCAAAGGGGTCCCGGCTAGCCATCCGAGGCGGGGCCGAGACCGTCGAGCAGCGCCAGCGCCTGCGCGGCCGCGTCCTCCACAGGCAGCTTGTGCTCGGCACCCGAGCCGCGCTCGCTCGCCTCGACGATGCCGTCGGCAAGGCCGCGGCGGCCAGCGACGACCCGCAGCGGGCAGCCGAGCAGCTCGGCGTCGGTCAGCTTCTCCCCCGGCCCCGCATCGCGGTCGTCGTAGAGGACCTCGGCGCCGCTGGCGCGCAGCTCCTCGTAGAGCCTGTCGGCGGCCTCGCGCTCTGGCTCGCCCGCCTTCGCCAGCGAGACGAGGTGGATCGCCCAGGGCGCGATCGCTCGTGGCCAGACGATTCCCCGCTCGTCGGCCGCCTGCTCGATTGCCGCCGCCGTGATCCGGGCCGGCCCGATCCCGTAGCTGCCCATCAGGATCGGCTTCTCGACCCCGTCCTCGTCCAGGTAGGTGGCGCCGAGGGGCTCGGAATAGCGGCTACCGAGCTTGAAGATGTTGCCGACCTCGATCGCCGTCTCGATCTCGATCGTGCCGCCCCCCGGAGCCGTATCGCCGGCCTCGACGGTCCGCGCGTCCATCTCGTGGGCCTCGAAGTCGCGGCTGGGGTCGATCCCGCGCAGGTGGGTGTTGGGCTCGTTGGCGCCGCTGACGTAGGAGTTGCCGGCGAGCGCCGCGTCCCTGATGATCGGCAGGCCGGTTCCGACCGGGCCGAGGTAGCCGACGGGGCCGAGCTGGGCCTCGATCTCCTCGGCGCTCGCCTGGCGGAAGTCGGTTCCCATCCCGTTGCGGAGCTTGATCTCGTTGAGGCGGTGGTCGCCGCGGAGCAGGACGAGGACCATCCCGCGGCCCTCGACGATGATCGGCAGCGTCTTGATGAAGGCGCCGGGCGGGAGCCCGAGATGGTCGGCCACCTCCTCGACCTTGGTCAGGCCGGGGGTGTCGACCTCCTCCGGCGCGCGCAGCGGCGCGGGCAGCTCGACCGGCTGCGGCTCGGCCGAGGCGACCTCGACGTTGGCGGCGTAGCCCGGCCCCAGCGCCACCTCGTTCTCGCCGGCCGGGCAGGGCGCCATGTACTCGTCGGCGCCGGAGCCGCCCATCATTCCGACGTCGGATTCGACCCGGTACCAGCGCAGCCCGCAACGGTCGAGGATCCGCTCGTAGGCGCCGGCCTGCAGCTCGTACGAGCGCGCCAGCCCCTCCTCGTCGCGGTCGAAGGAGTAGGCGTCCTTCATCGTGAACTCCCGCGTGCGCAGGACGCCGGCCCGTGGCCGCGGCTCGTCGCGCTCCTTCGTCTGGATGTGGAAGAGCATCAAAGGCAGGTCGCGGTAGGAGCGCACCTCCCGCGCCACGTGGTAGGTCACCGCCTCCTCATGGGTCATGGCCAGGACCAGCGGCGAGCCCTTGCGGTCCTCGAGCTTGAAGAGCTCGTCGATGCCGTAGCGACCCGTCTTCTCCCACGCTTCGGCCGGCTGCATCACCGGCATCAACATCTCCTGGCAGCCGATCCCCTCCATCTCCTCGCGGATCACCTCCTGGACCTTCCGCTGCACCCGCCACCCCGCCGGCAGGTACGTCCAAAGCCCGGCCCCCAACTGCCGCACCAGCCCCGCGCGCACCATCAGCTTGTGCGAGACCGCCTCCGCATCAGCGGGCGCGTCCTTCAGCGTCGGCAGGAAGGTCTGAGAGAGGCGGCTCACGCCGCGAAACCTACCCGGGCCGGTTGTAGCACCAGTTGCTACAGTCGTTGCATGGCAAGAGAGGTATCGATTCGCGAACTCAGGAACTCCACCGCAGACGTCGTGGCGGATCTGGAAGCCGGGGAAGAGTTGACGCTCACGGTCAATCGGCGCCCGGTCGCGGACATCTTCCCCCATGCCGAGAAGCGCGACCCTTGGGTGCCGTCAACGGAGCTGCGACGCATCCTGCGTGAGGCACCCGCTGACCCCCGCCTCCTTGACGACCTCGCTGACGTGCGCGGCGCCGAGCTGGACGATTGAAAAAAGCGGTCGCGGACACCTCGGTCTTCGTCGCTCAGGAGACCGGCCGGCAGCTGGGAGACCTTCCGGAAAGGATCGCCGTCTCGGTGGTAACGGTCGCCGAGTTGGAGCTCGGGGTGCTGCGAGCCGCCGATCCGGAAGACCGAGCTGCTCGCCTCTCGACCCTCTCGCGGGTGCAATCCCTATATCCCCTACTGCCGATCGGAGCCGAGGTCGCGAGCTGGTTTGCCCGCATCGCCTCGGCTGAGCGTTCTCGAGGCCGCCGCCTCCGCCGCCATGACACCTGGATAGCGGCCACCGCCATGCACCATGGGGCCGCGGTGCTGACCCAGGACGCCGACTTCGCTTCGTTCGACGAAGTCGAGGTGATGCGGGTCTAGGCTCGGGTGAACCGGCGCCCCGCCGTCGGCGAGGCCTCCTCGTCGAGGAGGACCTTGTCCGACTCGCCGCGCTCGACGGCTTCGGCCTCCATCGCCGCGATCTTCTCGGGGGTCAGTTCGCCCTCGTTTTCGCGCTCGATGTTGGCGACCCACTCGGCCCCCTCGCGCGACTCGGCCTCGTCGAACTCGACCTGGCCGCCGCGGTCGAGGGACTTGTCGATCTCCTCGAAGAGGGTGTCGACGAGCTGGGCCTGCGGGACCTTGCGCAGCGGCTTGCCGCCGGCGAAGATCAGGCCCTCGTTCTTGGCGCCGGCGATGCCGAAGTCGGCATGGCTGGCCTCGCCGATGCCGTTGACGGCGCAGCCGAGGACGGCGACCTCGACCGGCTCCTCGTAGCCCTCCAGGCGCTGCTCGATTTCCGCCACCACCGAGTCCATGTCGAACTGCAGGCGCCCGCAGGTCGGGCAGGCGATCAGGACCGGCCCGCGCTCACGCAGCTGCAGCGCCTTGAGAATCTCCCAGGCGACCTTGACCTCCTCCTCGGCGTGGAAGGTCGAGAGGCTGATCCGGATCGTGTCGCCGATGCCGTCGGCGAGCAGCGTGCCCAGGCCGACGGCCGATTTCAGCGAGCCGCCCCATTTCGTCCCCGCCTCGGTCACCCCGAGGTGCAGCGGGTAGGGGATCTTCTCCGCGAGCAGCCGGTTGGCGGCGATCGTGCAGGGGACGTTGGTCGACTTGATCGAGACCTTGAAGTTCTCGAAGTCGAGGCCCTCCATCAGCTCGACGAACTCGACGGCAGCGGCGACCAGCGCCTCGACCGGCGCTTCGCGCTCGAGCGCGTGCAGATGCTTGGGCAGCGAGCCGGAGTTGACGCCGATCCGCATCGGCACCCCCTTGGCGTTCGCTTTCGCCGCCACCTCGGCGACTTTGTCGCGGCCGCCGATGTTGCCCGGGTTGAGGCGGATGCAGTGGGCGCCGGCGTCGATCGCCTTCAGCGCAAGGGTGTGGTTGAAATGGATGTCGGCGATCACCGGGATCGGCGATTCGCGCGCGATCGTCCTCAGCGCCTCGGCGTCCTGCTCGCGCGGCACCGCGCAGCGGACTAGGTCCGCCCCCGCGTCGGCGACCTTGCGGATCTGCTCCATCGTCGCCGCCAGGTTGGCGGTCTCGGTCTTGGTCATCGTCTGCACGGCGACCGGCGCACCGCCGCCGATCGGGACGTTGCCGACGAAGATCTGGCGTTTAGAAGCCATATTCGAAGCCTACTGAGAGCGACCACCGGCCCGGTTGAACCTCTCCGGTGCGGCAGCCGTATCCCGCGCGATGAGGAGGGGGCTCGGCCTATTCCTGCCTGCGGCGATCATGCTGGCGTTGCTGACGGCACCGGCGGCCCAGGCGACCTTCCACCTGATCAAAGTCCGCGAGGTCTATCCCGGGAGCAGCGACGACAGCTACATCGAGCTACAGATGTTCGCCGCCGGGCAGACCTTCCTCACCAACCGCGCGATGACGGTTTACGACTCGACCGGCACCCTCGTCCACAGCTCCAAATTCGCCGGCGGGGTCACCAATGGGCAGAACCAGGGGACGGTGTTGATCGGCGACAGCGGCGTGCAGAGCCAGTTCGGGGTGGCGCCGGACCTGGTCGATTCCGAATTGGCGATTCCCGCGTCCGGCGGCGCCGTCTGCTGGAACGCGGGCGGGCTGCCGGCCGACTGCGTCGCCTGGGGGAACTTCAGCGGAGGGGCGGCCCTGCAGACGGCGGCCGGGACGACGGTGGGTTCTCCGGCCTCGCCGGGTGGGGTCACCGCCGGCAAGGCGATCCGGCGCGCGATCGCCCCGGGCTGCTCGACCCTGCTCGAGGAAAGCGACGACACGAACAACAGCGCCGGCGACTTCACCGAGGTGACGCCGGGGCCGCGCGACAACGCCTCGCCGATCGTCGAGATGACCTGTCCCGGACCGCCCAACACGGTGATCGACGAACGGCCGCCGGCCGTAACCGCCGAAACCACCGCTCTGTTCACCTACGAAGCACCGACCGCTACCAGTTATGAATGCAGGCTCGACGCCGCTCCCTTCAGCAGTTGTCCCTCGTTCGGCCTCGAATACACCGAACTGGCCGCGGGCAGCCACAGCTTTCGGGTGCGTGGCGTCAACCTCGCCGGCCCCGATCCGACGCCGGCCTCCTACAGCTGGCAGGTGGAAGGTTCGCCGGAGCCGACGCCGAGTTCCCCGCCGAGCTCCGAAACCGCTCCTGCGCCTTCGCCAGCCAGCGGTGGAGCCGGGCCCGCCCCCTTGCCCACCCCCGTGCCCGCCCTGTCAATCGTCTTCGTCAAGCAACCGCCTGCGAGGACCAGGGACCGCGCGCCCACCTTCCGCTTCCGCTCTGAGGTCACGGCATCGAAGTTCGAATGCGCGCTCGACCGGGAAGCGTTCCGCGGCTGCCGGTCTCCGTTCACGCCGAGGAAACCGCTCTCCTACGGGCCACACAAGCTTCAGATACGCATCCTTGGAGCATCTGAATCGACCCTCCGTTTCCGGTTCCGGGTGGTGAGAGGGAAATGAGCAGGAGGCGTGGTGAGCGAATCCTTGCCTCAGCCGCAGCCGCCTTTGCGCTTTTGCTGTGCCTCGGGGCCGCACCCGCGCTCGCCACCTTCCACCTGATTCAGATCCGCGAGGTCTACCCCGGCTCGGCTGAAGCCGAGTACGTCGAGCTGCAGATGTGGGCCGGGGGGCAGAATCACGTCGCAGGGCACGTCCTGCGCAGCTACGACGCGGGCGGCGCGGTGACCGGCATCTCGGCCTTTCCGCGCGACGTACCCAGCGGACTCAACCAGAGCACCCTGCTGCTGGCGACGGCACAGGCCGAAGCGCAGTTCGGCGTCGTCGCCGACGCGCCACTGGTACCGAATTCCCTCTCCCCTGCCGGCGGCGCCGTCTGCTGGGAGTCGATCGACTGCGTCGCCTGGGGCAGCTTCAGCGGCACGCTGCCGAGCCCGGCGGGATCGCCCGCGGCACCGGCGGGGATCCCTGACGGGATGGCGCTGCGCCGCTCGATCTCCCCCGGCTGCGCGACCCTCCTGGAGCCGACCGACGACAACGACGAAAGCGAAGCCGACTTCCAGGTCGTCTTCCCACCGCCACCGCGGCCGAATTCGGTGGCGCCGACGGAGCGCTCCTGCGCCGCCGGCGAATCCGGTCCTGGGATCGGCAGCGGCGGCGGCTCGGGCTCCGGCCCAGGTGCCGGCCCGGCGAGCGGGATCGAGACGACGCTCCGAGGCAGGCCGAGCCGGCGGACCCACGACCGCACCCCCACCTTTCGTTTCACCGCAAGCGATCGCGGCGCGAGCTTCGAATGCAAGCTCGACCGCAGGCCCTACCGCCGCTGCCGTTCGCCATACACCGCAAGGCCAATCGGTCTCGGTCGCCACGGCTTCCTCGTCCGCGCCCGCAGCGGCGACGAGGTCGATCCGACTCCCTCCTCCTGGAGCTTCCGGGTCCTTTCCGCCCGCTAACGGACCTTGAACCCTTCGCCGGTGATCCGTCCGATGTCATTGGAGAGGCCGATGAACATCAGCATCAGGACGAGGGCGAAGCCGACGAACGTGGCCCGCTCGATCACGCGTAGGGACACCGGCCGGCCGCGCAGCTTCTCGATTGCCGCCCAGAAGATGTGACCGCCGTCGAGCGGCAGGATCGGCAGCAGGTTGATCAGGCCGAGCGAGAGGCTGACGAGGGCCAGGAGCAGGAGCGACTTTTCCAGGCCGGTTTCGACCACTTGGTGGCCGACGTCGCTGATCCCGACCACGCCCGAGACCTGCTTGCGCTGCTGCGATTCGAACAGGTGCGTGACGAGGTGGAGGGTGCGGCTGGTCACTTCCCAGACGGCGCCTGACGCGCGGTCGACCGCTTCTCCGGCGCTGAGGTCGACCGCTTTGCCGGCGAAGCCGAAGCCGACCAGCGTCTGTTCGGCGGCGGCGTCGTAGCGGGGACGCACCGAGAGCACCAGAGTCTTGCCGGCCCGTTCGACCGTCAGCTTCACCGGCGTCGCCGCGAGGCAGCCGTTCGTCTGCCTTCCGGCACATTCGTGGGAGCCGATTTCTTCGCGGAACCTTTCGACCCGCTCAGGGGCGCCGAGCTCGCGGTAGGCGCTGCCGTCGACCGCGGCGATCTTGTCGCCGGGCTTCAGCACGTTCGTCGCCGGCGTCTTCGGGAGGACCCGTTCGACGACCCGGGTCCCCTCTTCGGTCGGCGTGAAGGCGTAGACGCCGAATAGGATCAGGAAGGCCAGCACGATGTTCACCGCCGGCCCCGCCGCCACCACCACGATCCGCTTCCAGACCGGCTTGCGGAAGTAGGCGTTCTCTTCGTGCTCCGGAGGGACGTCCTCCTCCGGGTTCATGCCGGTGATTTTCACGTAGCCGCCGATCGGGATCGATTTGATCCCGTACTCGGTTTCGCCGCGCTTGAACGACCAGATCGTCGGGCCGAAGAAGAGGAAGAAGCGCTCGACTCGCATCCCGGTGGCCTTGGCGGCGACGAAGTGGCCAGCCTCGTGGATGACGATCAGGAAGCAGAAGCCGAGGAAGACGACGAGCCAGCTCATGCGGGCGTCAGCTCCCTGACCTGCTCCCGGCTGCGTTCGCGGGCCTCGGCGTCGGCGGCAAAGAGGTCGTCGAAGTGGCTGACCGGGTGGGCGGGCATCTCCTCCATGACCTGCTCGATCACCGCGGGGATCGCCGTGAACGGGATCCGCTCCTCGAGAAAGGCGGCGACCGCGACCTCGTCGGCGGCGTTGAGCACGGTTGGCGCGGTTCCGCCGGCGCGACCCGCCTCCAGCGCGAGGCGCAGGCAGGCGAAGGTGTCGAGGTCGGGGGGCTCGAAGGTCAGCGAGCCGGCGGCGGCGAGGTCGAGCGGCGGCACGTCGACGTCGGCCCGCTCCGGGTGGTGCAGCGCGTAGGAGATCGGCACCCGCATGTCGGGGTAGCCGAGGTGGGCGAGCGAGGAACCGTCGTTGAGGTGAACCAGCGAGTGGACCAGCGACTGCGGGTGGACGACGACCTCGATCCGCTCGTAGGGAACGGCGAAGAGGTGGTGCGCCTCGATTGCCTCGAAGCCCTTGTTCATCAGCGTCGCCGAGTCGATCGTGATCCTCCCCCCCATCCGCCAGGTCGGATGGTCAAGCGCATCCGCGACGCTGACGTCGGCGAGGTCGTCACGGCCGCGGAAGGGACCGCCCGAGGCGGTCAGCACCAGCCGCTCGACCGTCCCCGGCGCCTCCGCGCCGATCAGCTGGAAGAGGGCCGAGTGCTCGGAGTCGACCGGCAGCAGCCGCGCCCCCGTCGCCTCGGCCAGCGCCATCACCAGTTCACCGCCGAGCACGAGGCTCTCCTTGTTGGCCAGCGCGACGTCGATCCCCTCGCTGAGCGCGACGATCGTCGATCCGAGCCCGGCCGCGCCGACGATCGAGTTGAGGACGAGGTCGGCGCCGGAGGAGACGATCAGCTCGCGAATTCCCTCCTCCCCGACGAGCACGCGTCCGCTCCAGTCCCCCCGCGCCCGTTCCGCCACCTCACCGTCAGCGAGCGCAACCGTCGGCACCCCGTGCTCGCGCGCCTGCTCGACCACCGCCTCCCAGCCGGAGCCGGCCGCCAAGCCGACGGCCTGCAGCTCATCCGAGCGCCCGATCACCTCGAGCGCCTGCGTTCCGATGGACCCGGTCGACCCGAGTACGAGGACCTTCTTCATGCTGACCAGAGGATACGGAGAGGGCGGGCTGGACCGCGAAACCGCGAGAAACCCCATATATCGAGGTTTCTCGCGGTTTCGGCGTCAGTAGACCAGCGCTACCGCGAGGTAGTAGCCGACCACGACGGTGAAGAAGACGGCGTCGAGGCGGTCGAGGAGGCCGCCGTGGGGGCCGAAGATGGTGCCGGTGTCCTTGGTGCCGAGGTCGCGCTTCAGCATCGACTCGAAGAGGTCGCCGACCGGGGCGACGGCGGCGACGGCGGCGCCGATCAGGAGGGCGTCCACGCCGGAGAGCCAGTCCTGGTAGAGGCCGGCAAACCAGAAGCCCATCGTCCCGATCACGAAGCCGCCGATCAGGCCCTCGATGGTCTTGTTCGGAGAGATATTGGGGGTGATCCTGTGGCTGCCGAACATGCGGCCGGTGGCGTAGGCGGCGGTGTCGGCGACGAAGGTGCCGACGAGGACGTCGATCAGCAGGGCGGCGCCGTGATCCGGCAGGTCGCGCAGCAGCACCGCGTGCGCGAGCGGGACCCCGATCCAGACGACGGCCAGCAGCGTCACCGCAATCGAAACCGTCGCCCCCTCCTGGTGCTGGGGCCGGGCGGCGAAGGCGAAGATCAGCGGCAGCGAGGCGGCGAGGACGTAGAGGATGTTGAAGGCGGCGCCGAAGTGGGCGGCCATCACCAGCGCCGCGACCCCGGCGTAGGCGGGCAGGACGAGTGGCCGGTGGCGCGAGGAGATCGCGGCGAACTCGCGCAGGGCGAGGACGCCAAGCGCGATCATCGCCAGCGCGAAGACGATTCCGCCGGCGACCGTGATCGCGATCGCGAAGAGGATCCAGGGCAACGCCACCAGTACCCGCTTCGCGGTCTCGCCGCGCCGTTCGCGCCGCGGCTCGCGCGGCGGTTTCCGCGGCGGCCGCGGCTCTTCCTCGAACATCTCCTCGTCGAAGAGATCGGCCGAGGTCATCGCCTCCTCCTCACGCGCGGCTCCCGAAGCGGCGCTGGCGCGTCTCGTACTCGCGCAGGCTGGCCTGCAGCGCGGCGCGGTCGAAGTCAGGCCAGAGCTCGTCGCGGAAGACCAGCTCCGAGTAGGCGCACTGCCAGAGCAGGTAGTTGGATAGGCGCTGCTCGCCGCTGGTGCGGATCAGCAGGTCCGGATCGTGCATGCCGGGCGCGTAGAGGCGGCGGCGGAACTCCTCCTCGGAGCTCCCGTCGAAGCCTCGCGCCGCGTCGAGGATCTCCGCCCTGCCGCCGTAGTTGAAGGCGACAAAGAGGGTGATCCGGTCGTTGTTCGCGGTCTCGGCTTCCGACCACGCCATCCGCTCGACCAGCGCCGGATCGAGGCCCTCGCGGCGGCCGATGTAGCGCATCCGCACGCCTTCATCCTTCAGCTCCGGGGTTTCGGAGTCGATCCGTTCGCCCATCATCCGAATCAGCCCGCGGACCTCATCTTCGGGCCGGCTCCAGTTCTCGGTCGAGAACGAGTAGACGGTCAGCTCCTCGATCCCCAGCTCGGCGGCGTCCCGCAGCCGCGCCCTCAGCGTGTCGGCGCCGGCCCGGTGCCCCTCGACCACCGGCAGGTCGCGCTGCTTCGCCCAGCGGCCGTTGCCGTCGGTGATGATCGCTACGTATCTGGCTGCGGTCACGCGGGGGCCGCCGAGTCCTCAAACTTCGAGGATCTCTTCTTCCTTGCCTTTGAGGAGCGAGTCGATCTCGGCGGTCGCGGCGTCGGTCTGTTTCTGCAGGTCGGCCTCGGCGCGGCGCTCGTCGTCCTCGCCGGCTTCGCCTTCCTTCTTAAGGACGCGGAGGTCGCTCATGATGTCGCGGCGGACGTTGCGGATCGCCACCCGCCCCTCCTCGGCGACGCCGTGGACGACCTTGACCATCTCGCGCCGCCGCTCCTCGGTCATCTCCGGGATCTGCAGGCGGATCACGTTGCCGTCGTTGCTCGGCGTCAGGCCGACGTCGGACTCCTGGATCGCCTTCTCGATCGCGCCGATGCCGCTCTTGTCGAACGGCGTCACGGTCAGCAGGCGGGCGTCGCCCGCGGCGACGTTGGCCAGCTGCTTCAGCGGCGTCGGGTTGCCGTAGTAGTCAACGGTGACGCGGTCGAGCAGGTGCGGCGAGGCGCGACCGGTGCGGACGGTGGCGAGCTCCCCACGGCTCGATTCGACTGATTTGGCCATCCGCTCTTTCGCGTCTGCGAGCAGTTCGTCGATCAGCTCCACCGGTTCCCGTCCCTCCTAGGTAGCGGGTTCGTTGGAGACCAGCGTTCCCACTTTTTCGCCGGAAACGATCCTATCTATGTTCCGCTCGTCGCCCATGTTGAAGACGTAGATGGGCAGGTCGTTGTCCATGCAGAGCGAGAGCGCGGTCGAATCCATCACCCGCAGCCCGCGCTCGATCGCCTCCTTGTGGGTGATCGCGGGCAGGAACTTCGCCTCGGGATTGGTTGCAGGGTCGGAGTCGAAGACCCCCTCCACCCCGTTCTTCGCCATCAGGATCGCCTCCGCGTGGATCTCCAGCGCCCGTAGCGCCGCCGCGGTGTCGGTGGTGAAGAACGGGTTGCCGGTGCCGGCGGCGAAAATCACCACCCGGTCCTTCTCGAGATGGCGCATCGCCCGGCGGCGGATGTAGGGCTCGGCGACCTCCTGCACGTCGATCGCCGACATCACCCGGGTGTTCTGGCCGTGCCGCTCGAGCGAGTCCTGCAAGGTCAGCGCGTTGAGGACGGTTGCCAGCATCCCCATGTAGTCGCCGGTGGCGCGGTCCATCCCGCTCGCCGCACCGTCTAGACCGCGGTAGATGTTGCCGGCACCGACGACGATGGCCACCTCGACGCCGCGGTCGCGGACCGCCGCCACCTGCTTGGCGATCCGGTCGACCTCGGCGCCGTCGGTGCCGAAGTCCTGGCTGCCCATGAGGGCCTCGCCGGAGAGCTTCAGCAGGATGCGCCGGAAGCGCGGCTCGGCGGAGTCGGTCACCGCGGGGAGCTTATTCGCCGACGCGGAAGTAGGCGAAGCGGGAGATCTGGATGTTCTCCCCCGTTTTCGCCGCCAGCTCCTGCCGCAGCTCCTCGATCGTCTTTCCCTCGTGCTTCTCGGCGTTGACGTGGGTCTGGTCGAGCAGCGCCACTTCGCTGCCCCACTTGCTCAGCTGGCCCGCGACGATTTTCTCGACGACGTTGTCGGGCTTGCCTTCTTCCCGCGCCTTTTCCTCGAAGACCTTCCTTTCGGCCTCGCGCTCGTCCTCCGGGATCTCGTTCGTGGAGACGTACCGCGGCGCGGTCGCCGCCGCGTGCAGGGCGACCTGGTAGGCGAAGACGCGGAACTCCTCGTTGCGGGCGACGAAGTCGGTCTCGCACTGGACTTCGACCATCGCCCCGACCTTGTCGTTGGCGTGGATGTAGGAGGCGACGACACCCTCGTTGGTGCCGCGCCCTTCGCGCTTGGCAGCCGAGGCCTGCCCCTTCACGCGCAGCAACTCGATCGCCCGGTCGGCATCGCCGTCGGCCTCGACCAGGGCCGATTTGGCGTCCATCATCGCCGCCCCGGTCCGCTCCCGCAGCGCCTTGACGTCGGCAGCCGTGATCTCGCTCATTTCGACTCGCCCTCACTCTCAGCTTTCTCCCCGCCGGTGGACTCGGCGGCCTCCGCGCTCTCGATCGGCGGAGGCGGCGGCTGCTCCTGGGAGGGCTGGGCATCCTCGCTCGCCGGTTGCTCCCCGGCGACCGTCGGAGCCGGTTTCTCCTCAGCGGCGTCTGCCGAGGGTGGCGCCGTAGGGGGGACCGCCCCCTGCCGCGCAGGGGGGGGTGGGTCCCCTGCGGCGACAGGACCCGCGGCCCCGGCGGTCGGAGCCTGTGCCGGTTTTGCCGGCGGCGCCTGAGCCTGCGGCTTTTGCGCCTGAGCCTGCTGCGGTTTCTGTCCCTGCACCTGCTGCGCTCTCTGCTGCGCCTGAGCCGTCGCCTGAGCCGCTTTTTCAGCCTCTGCGGCCGCTTTTTCAGCCTCCTCGGCTTCGACCCGCGCCTTCTCCTCTTCCTCCCGTTTCTTGCGCTCTTCCTCCTCGCGTTTGCGTCGCTCCATCTCTTCGGCGATCCGCTTCTCCTCCTGCACGCGCCAGGAGGAGGAGCCCTCCTCGACCGCTTTGCCGATCGTGCCGATGATCAGCCCGCAGGAGCGGATCGCGTCGTCGTTGCCGGGGATCACGTAGTCGACCGGGGTCGGGTCGCAGTTCGTGTCGACCAGGCCGATGATCGGAATCCGCAGGCGGGCCGCCTCGTTGACCGCGATCTCCTCGGTTTTCAGGTCGGCGACGAAGACCGCGTCGGGAAGGCGCTCCATGTCCCGGACGCCGCCGAGGTTGAACTCGAGCTTGGCGAGTTCGGCCTCCATCCCCATCCGCTCCTTGGTCGGCAGGAGGTCGAGTTTGCCCTCCTCTTTCCAGCCGTTGAGCTCGTGCAGGCGGCCGATCCGGCCGGACATCGTGTTGAAGTTGGTCAAGAGGCCGCCCAGCCAGCGTTTGTTGACGTAGGGCATCTGGCAGCGTTCGGCCCAGTCCTGGACCGTGTCGCGGGCCTGCTTCTTGGTGCCGACGAAGAGCACGGTGCCGCCGCCGGTCGCCAGCTCGCCGGCGAATTTGCGCGCGTTCTCGAGCAGCGCCTCGGTCTGCAGCAGGTCGATCACGTGGATCCCGTCCATCTCGCCGAAGATGAAGCGGCGCATGTTCGGGTTCCAGCGGCGCGTCTGGTGGCCGAAGTGAACTCCGGCCTCGAGCAGATCTCTCAGTTCTGCCTCTGGCATATGGGTCTCCTTTTGTTTTGGGTGAAGCGCCCGCTCCGCTCGCCGGGACCTGGTGGTGGCCAGGCAGGATCCGGTCCGCGCTAAGCGGGGGTCGGTTTGCAGCGCCGATTGTAGAGCGGGAGCTCTACTCCGCGTGGGCCGCCTGCAGCGCCGCGGCGAGGTCGCCGGGCAGCGGCGAGCTGAATTCCAGCGGCTCCCCCGTGCGCGGATGGCGAAAGCCGAGCCGGTGGGCGTGGAGGAACTGCCGGGTCAGGCGATAGCGCTGGGCGCCCCCGTAGGTGCCGTCGCCGGTGAGCGGATGGCCGATCGCGGCGAAGTGGGCGCGGATCTGGTGGGTGCGACCGGTCTCCAACCGCGCCTCCAGGTAGGTCTCCCGCGGCAGCAGCTCCAGCACCTCGAAATGGGTCCGCGCCTGGCGCGAGGCGGCACCGGAGACGGCCATCCGGTGCCGCTGCCGGGCAGAACGGCCGATTGGGGCGTCGATCGTGCCGGTACGCGAGCCCAGCCGCCCTCCGGCGAGGGCCAGGTAGACCCGCTCGACCTCGCGCTTGCGCACCGCCTCCTGCAGCGCCGCGTGCGTCTCGTCGTCGCGGGCGACCACCAGCAGGCCGCTGGTCCCCTTGTCGAGGCGGTGGACGATGCCGGGTCGATCCTCGGCGGCGCCGCCGGCGAGGATCTCGGCGAGCTCGTCGACCAGGGTGGAGCCGCTGTGCGAGGGGGCCGGGTGGACGACGAGGCCGGCCGGCTTCTCGACGACCGCCAGGTGCTCGTCGAGGTGGATGATCCGCGCCTCCGGCTCAGCCATCCGCGGTTCCAGCTTCGTCGTCGCCCTCGTTGCGCTCCGCGTCTCGCAGATACAGGAGGACAAGCAGGACGACCCCGAGGGTGATCGAGACGTCGGCGAGGTTGAAGGGCGGCCAGGAGCCGACGGCGATGAAGTCGGTGACGGCGTCGGCGCGGATGCGGTCGGCGAGGTTGCCGATCGCGCCGCCGGCGAGCAGCCCCACCGCCACCCACATCCCCGGCCGCTGCGGGTTGCGGGAGAAGAGGTAGCCGATCACCGCCAGCGCCAGCGCCGTCACCAGGACCAGCTTCACCCCGGCTCCGCCAGCAAGCCCGAAGGCGACGCCGCGGTTGTGGGAGAGGGTCAGTTCCAGCGGCCCCAGCACGTCCACGTATTGGCCTGGAACGAGGTGCGCCTCGATCGCCGCCTTGGCGCCCTGGTCGGCGGCGAAGACGAGGCCGCAGACCGCTGCGGCGAGCGCCCAGGCGCGGGCGGTGGTGAGCCTCACCCGCGGATCAGCCCGACGACGAGCGCTTGGGCGACGAAGAGGACGATCAGCCCGATCATCGGGCTGAGGTCGAGGGCGAAGCCGCCGCCGCCGAGCGGCGGCAGGAAGCGGCGGAAGAAGTTGAGGTAGGGGTCGGTGGTCTCGGTGATGAAGTCGAGGACCGAGCGCAACCAGGGCCGGTAGGGCATCCGCGGGACGAAGGAGATGACGATGCGGGCGAAGATCAGGATCACGTAGACGATGAAAAGGGCGCTGACGTAATCGGCGACGTCGCCGCGGTCGAGGGCGAGCGGGATCACCCTCGCATCCTCTCCAACGAGGCCTCGACGGCGGCCGTGAAGGCCCGGCGCGTGCCCTCGCGCTCAAGCGCCTCGAGGCCCTTCTCGGTGCTGCCGCCCGGCGAGGCGACTGCCTGCCGTACCGCGGCGGGAGCGTGCCGGCGCAGCAGCTCGGCGGTGCCGACCGCGGTCTCCACCACCAGCTCACGGGCCAACTGCGGGTCGAGGCCCTCAGCTGCGCCCGCATCGGCGATCGCCTCCACCGCCAGGGCCAGGTAGGCGGGCGAGCAGCCCATCACCGCGGTCGCGGCATCGAAATCGTCCTCGGCGAGCTCGACCACGCGGCCGAGCAGATTCAGCTTCGCCCGCGCCCCCTCACTTGCGGAGCCGGCGACGCAAAGGACGCCCTGCCGCACCTCGACGCCGACGTTCGGCATCACCCGCAGCACCTGCTCGGCGTTCGGGAGCGCGGCACGCAGCCGCTCCAGCGGCACCGCCGCCAGGACGGAGACCACCTCCCTCGCCTCACCCAGCTCCGGCGCCACCGCGCCGAGCTTGTTCGGCTTCACCGCCAGCAGCACCAGATCCGCCTGCCGCGCGATCTCCTGGTTGGAGGCGACCTCACCCCCCATCTCCTCGGCAAGCGCCTGCGCCCGCCCGGAACCGCTGTCGGAGAAGACCATCCGCTCGAACTCGCCGGCCCAACCGCGGGCGATCGCCGCGGCCATGCTGCCGGAACCGATAAATCCAACGATCACGATCCGTGAGCCTAACTGTGAACCAAAAGCGGGTGGGGGTGTCCCCCTTCGGACACTCAACCGCGAGCCATAGGCGAGCGGTGTCCGAAGGGGGACACCCCCACCCGCGACCCTAAGACTGGTTGAAGAACCCCTTGTCGATCAGCCTTGCCTTTTCCTCGGCGGAGACTTCGACGTTGCGCGGCGTCAGCAGGAACATCTTCTCGGCGATCCGCTGCATGCCGCCGTCGAGGGCGTAGGTGAGGCCGGAGCAGAAGTCGATCATCCGCTTCGAGAGCTCGTGGTCGGCGGTCTGCAGGTTGAGGATCACCGGCACCGAGCGTTTGAATTGGTCGGCGACCTGCTGGGCGTCGTTGAAGTTGCGGGGGATGACCAGGTGGACCTGGATGTCGTTGCCGCCGTTGTCGACCGGGCGCAGGGTACGGGTGCGGCTGGAGGTGGCCGGTTCGTCCTCGCCGAAGATGTCGTCGATCTCATCACGGCGGGCGCGTCGCGAGGTCGGCAGGCGGCGCACGGAGCCGCTCTCGCCGCGTTCGCGGCGGGACTCGAGGACTTCCTCGGTCCCGGTCTCGGGGTCGAGATCCTCCTCGTATTCGGGACCGTAGTCGTGGTCCTCGGCCAGTCCGAAGTAGACCAGCGCTCTATGCCAAGTGTCCCTGAAGGCCATCTGTGTCGGGTGTTTCGGCCTCCAACGGCCGACTCCTTTACAGATTATTCCCAGATTTCGAGGGAAATCACACGAAAAGCGCGTGGCCGAGGCGGATGATCGTCGCGCCCTCCTCCACCGCCACCCGCCAGTCCTGCGAAGTTCCCATCGAGAGGCGCTCCAGCCGGTTGGCGGCGCCGAGCTCGGCGAGGCGGGCGAAGTAGGGCCGGGAGCGCTCCGGATCCTCGCTGGGGGGCGGCATCGTCATCAACCCGGAGACCCGCACCGGGCAGCGGGCGAGGAAGGCCGGCAGATCCTCGGGGTCGACGCCGCCCTTGCCCGCCTCCCCGGAGGTGTTGACCTCGACCAGCACCTCGGTCTCAGGCGTGCCGTGCTTCTCCAGCTGCGCCAGCGCGGATTCGGTGGCGAGCGAGTGGATCAGGCGGCAGAGCGGCAGCACCTGCCGCACCTTGCGGCTCTGCAGGTTGCCGATGAAGTCCCATTCGAAGGCGTCCCCCCAGCGCTCGTGCTTGGCCGCGAGATCCTGCTGGCGGTTCTCGCCGATCAGGCGCGCGCCCGCTTCGGCCAGCTTTCCCATCTCCTCCAGCGGCACGTACTTGCTGGCGACCAGCAGCTCAACCCCCTCGCCGGTTAGCGCCCGCACCTCCGCCAGGTTCGCCGCCACCTTGGCGACGTCGATGTCATCGATCAGCTCCGCCATCTCAGCGCTCGAGCCAGGCCATCCCAGCCTGCCGGCCGGTCCGGCCGCGGTCGCGGCGGTGCGAGAAGAAGAGGTCGGGCTCGCAGCTCGTGCAGAGGCCGGCCGAGCAGACGTCCTCGACGCCGGCGCTCGCCAGCTGCCGCCGCGCCACCTCCGGCAGGTCGAGCATCCGTCCCTCGGCGACCCCCTCCCCCAGGTCGGCGAAGGCCGCCAGGACCTCGTCCCCGACCTCGTAGCAGCAGGGGCCGATGCCCGGGCCGATCGCGGCATTGGTCGCCGCCACCGCCTCGGCCGCGACGCCAAGGATGCCGCCGGCAAGGCCGCGCCAGCCGGCGTGAACCATCGCCAGCCCGTCGGGGCCGTGCAGCGCAACCGGGAGGCAATCGGCGACGAACACCAACGGTGCCGGCCCCGGCTGCCGCGCGACGTGCCCGTCAGCCTCCGGGATGGCGTTCCGTGGTTCCTTTGTCCCGTGTGAGCCGACAAAGGAACCGCGCAACTCGTCGGAGCCGTTGCCGTGATCGATCAGGTGGGTGCCATGGACCTGCAGGGCGAAGACGACCTGCTCCGGTTCCCGCCCCAGGGCCGCCGCCAGGCGCCGGCGGTTCTCGGTGACCGCCTCCGGATCGTCTTCGGTGAGGATGCCGAGGTTGAGCGAATCGAACGGGGTGTGGCTGACGCCGCCGAGGCGGGTCGAGAAGGCGACGCGGGCGCCCTCCAGGTCCGCCTCCAGCCACCGCACGCCATCGCGTTCGCGCCACTCCATCCCAGGTAACAAAGCAGACCGAGGCAGCTAGTCTCGCAGCGCCGCCGCCAGGGCCGTGGCGAGCTCCTCCTCGCGGCCGCGAATCTCGCCTTCGAGCTTCCGGTGGCGGGCGGCGCGGAGGCCGCGGCCGATCGCCGGCCCCTGCTCGATCCCGGCGGCGAGCAGGTCTTTGCCGTCGATCTCCAGCTCGATCCTGCGCCAGGCGTTGAGGTAGTGGTCGAGCCAGTCGGCGCCCATCGCCCGGGCGAGGATCAGCTCGACCGGATCGCGCCGTTCGGCCAGCTCGACGCCCTCCCCCGGTTTCGGCACCCACATCGACGCGAGGACCTCCTCGGCCCCCGGCGGACCCAGCGCCGCCGCGACCAGCGCCCGCTCGCGCGGCACCTCCGCCGCCCAGTGCGGTCGCTCCAGCAGCTCGCCGACGGCCTCCATCAGCTGCATCCCGTTCGGCCGCAGGTCGATCACCCCCCACTCGGCCAGCAGCTCAAAGCCCCGGCAGGCACTCGCTTCCGCCGCCAGCCGCTCCAGCTCGGCCCGGCGGCGGTCCGCGGAGACGGTGGTCAGGTCGGTCGCGCCGATCAGCTCCCTGGTTCCGGACTCGAGATCGAGATCGAAGCGCGAGGCGTAGCGGGCGGCGCGGATCGCCCGGGTGGGATCGTCGACGAAGGAGCGATCGTGGAGGACCCGCAGGAGCCGATGCTCGAGGTCGCGGCGGCCGCCGTGGGGGTCGATCAGGCGCACCTCCCCCTGCAGCGGCAGGGCCATCGCGTTGATCGTGAAGTCGCGGCGGCCGAGATCCTGCTCGACGCTCTCGGCGGGGGTGACGGCCGGCAGGGCTCCCGGCTCGGGATAGGTCTCGGTGCGGGCGGAGGCGACATCGACCTCGTGTCCGGCGATCTCGACCTTCGCCGTTCCGAAGCGCTCGTGCTCGGCGGCGGCTCCCCCCAACCGCTCGGCCAGGGCAACGGCGTCCCCCTCCACCACCAGGTCCACGTCGGCTCGCGGCGAGCCCAGCAGCAGGTCCCGCACGGCGCCGCCGACCAGGTAGACCGGCTCCTGCGCCGCCTCGCGCACTGAGTTCAACTCAGGGTGAGCTTCCGCCAGCGCCCGCGCCAACTCGTCCATAGACGCCCTACGATGACCGCTTTCGCGGATGCCGGGCAGCCACGGAGGCGAAGATGGGCTGAGTCCCTAGCTCCGCACCGGGATTCCGTCGGCCGCCAATTGCTCCTTCGCCTCGCGCACCCGGTAGCGGCCGTAGTGGAAGATCGAGGCGCAGAGGACGGCGTCGGCCCTCCCCTCGGCGACTGCCTCGCTGAGGTGGGAGAGCTCGCCGGCGCCGCCCGAGGCAATCACCGGCACCCCGACCGCCTCGGCGACGGCGCGGGTCAGCTCGAGGTCGTAGCCGTCGTTGGTGCCGTCGCGGTCCATGCTGGTCAGCAGCACCTCGCCCGCCCCCCGCTCGACCGCCTCTTCGGCCCAGGAAATCGCGTCCCGGCCATCGACCCGCTGGCGGCCGCCGTTGACGTACACCCCCCAGCCGCCGCCGTACCAGCCCGGTGGCGCCTCGCAGGTCGGCGAGGCGTTCGCGACCGCCTCCTCGCGCCTTGCGTCGATCGCGATCACCACGCACTGGGCGCCGAACTGCTCGGCCAGCTCGCCCAGGAGCTCCGGCCGCGCCAGCGCCGCCGAGTTGACCGAGACCTTGTCGGCCCCGGCGTCAAGCACCGCCTGGGCGTCCGCGACCGAACGGATGCCGCCTCCGATCGTGAACGGGATGAAGACGTTGTCCGCGGTCCGCCGGGCGAGCTCGACGATCGTCTCCCGCTGTTCGTGAGACGCGGTGATGTCAAGGAAGACGAGCTCGTCGGCGCCCTCGGCGTCGTACCGTTCGGCCAGCTCGACCGGGTCCCCCGCGTCGCGGAGCCCGACGAAGTTCGTCCCCTTGACGACACGGCCGGCGTTGACGTCCAGGCAAGGGATCACGCGCTTCAGTGCCATGAGGAGAGAAAGCGTAGGCGGTGGAGGGGTCCGGTCGTCCTCCGCGGGAATTTGTCGCGCCCCTTCGGGGCTTGCTCCCTGAAGATGCTGCCCGCCTATGGCGGGCAGGAACCGGATTGCATTTCGCCGCTTCGCGGACATTCCCGCGGAGGACGACCGGACCCCTCACGAGCCGCTGCAGCGGTCCAGGAGCCGCTGCAGCTGACACGTTGAGCTGAGGAACGGTCTCATGGTTCGGTGTCCATCGGCGCACTGTGGCCGGAGGGGTGGGTGTCCCTCTCGCGACCGGCGTCCCTGATTTTCGCCTGACGACTCGGCGAGAGCTGGGGAGTCAGCGGCGAAAATCCCAGGGAGCGAGAGGGACACCCACCCCTCCTACCGCCACCGCCACCGCTACCGCAACGCTTCAACCGCCTCGGCGACGGTGAACTTGCGCTCGTAGAGGGCTCGACCGACGATCGCGCCCTCGATGTTGGCGGCAGCCTCGGCGGCGAGATGCTCCAGGTGAGAAAGCTTGCCGACGCCGCCGGAGGCCAGGATCGGGGCAGAGGTCCCCGCGGCGATTCGGTTGAGCTCGTCGATGGCTGGACCCTGCATCGTCCCGTCAACCTCGATTGCGGTGCAAAGGAAGCGTTCGACGCCCCGTTCTCTCAGCTCTGCCACAGCCTCGGCGGCATCGACGTTGCTGCCCTCGGTCCAGCCGACGAAGGACACCTTGCCTTCGCGAGCGTCGACTGAGACGACAACCGCGTCGCCGTGAGCGCGCAACACCCTTTCGAGGAACTCGGGATCTCGGAGGGCAGCGGTGCCGATGACCACGCGCTCGGCGCCCGCGTCGAGCACCGCCTCGACGGAGGCTCCGTCACGCAGACCTCCCCCGACCTGGATCGGACACTCGACCGCGGCGGCGATCCGTCGCACCGCCTCGAGGTTTCGGGGCTCCCCCGCCTTGGCGCCGTCGAGGTCGACGACGTGGAGGAACTCGGCGCCTTCGCCGGCCCATCTCCGGGCGGCGTCGACGGGATCGGCGTCGTAGGCGGTCTCGCGCCCATAGTCCCCCTGCAGCAGCCGCACGGCCTTGCCGCCGCGGATGTCGATGGCCGGGTAGAGGATCACGCAGCCGCGGGCGACTTCGCGCAGACGCCGGCGAAGTTGGAGAGCAGGCGCAGGCCGGCGCTGCTCGACTTCTCGGGGTGGAACTGGACGCCGAAGACGTTCTCGCGCTCGGCGGCGCAGGCGAACCGCTCGCCGTAGGCGGCGCTTCCGAGCAGGTCCTGCCCGGACGGGTGCGGCGCAAAGGAGTGGACGAAGTAGAAGGGGGTCTCGGTGGGAATTCCCTCGGCAAGGCGCGAATCCCGCTCCCAGCGCACCGGCTCCCAGCCGATGTGCGGGACCTTGAGGCCATCGGCGGTGAGCTCGGCGACGCGGCCGGCAAGCAGCCCCAGCCCCTCCGCCCCGCCCAGCTCAGTGCTCGACTCGAAGAGCAGCTGCAGCCCGAGGCAGATGCCGAGGATCGGCACCCCCTGGCCGCGCCGCTCGGCGACGAGCTCGTCGAGGCCCAGCTCGCGGATTCGCGCCATCGCCCGCGGGAAGGCGCCGACGCCGGGCAGGATCACCCCGTCGGCGGCCCGCACCTCGTCGGCGTCGTTCGTGATCTTCGCCGTCACCCCGACGTGCTCCAGCGCCTTCTCCACCGAGCGCAGGTTGCCCATCCCGTAGTCGAGAATCGCGATCCGGGCGCTCACCGGCTCAGCGTTCCCTTGGTCGAAGGCACGCCGGGCTCGTCCGGGTCGATCGAGACGGCCACCCGCAGCGCCCGGGCGAACGCCTTGAACGAAGCCTCGATCATGTGATGGGCGTTGGCCCCCGAGCGGACCCAGATGTGCAAGGTGAGCTTGGCGCTGTTGGCGACGGCGCGGAAGAACTCCTCGGCCAGCTCGCTGTCGAAGCCGGCGATCGAGACCACCGGCAGATCTGCGGCGAAGTCGCAATAGGGGCGGCCGGAGATGTCGATCGCGCACTCTGCCAGCGACTCGTCCATCGGCACCAGGGCCGAGCCGTAGCGGCGGATCCCGGCACGGTCGCCGAGCGCCTCGTCGAGCGCCTGGCCGAAGACGATGCCGACGTCCTCCACCGTGTGGTGGGCGCCGGTCTCCAGGTCCCCGTTCGCCTCGACCTTCAGACCCAGCCGCCCGTGGCGGGCCAGCAGGTCGAGCATGTGGTCGAGGAAGCCGACGCCGGTCGCGGCGCTCGCCTCCCCGCCGTCGAGGTCGAGCGAGAGCTTGATCTGCGTCTCGCCGGTCTGCCGCTCCCTTGCCGCGCTTCTGCTCATCGCCGTATCATCGCCGACTCGCCGTGAACGGGGAAGCCCTCCGCCCGGGCGAGGGCGTCGACCCGCGGCGCCAGCTCCGCGGCGGCGGCCTCGGTCAGCTCGACGTTGGAGATCCGACGGCGGAAGGCAGAGGGCCCGAGGGGGCCCGCGTAGCGTCCGGCGCCGCCCGTCGGCAGAACGTGGTTGGAGCCGGCGAGGTAGTCGCCGAAGGCGGTCGCGCCGTGGCGCCCGACGAAGACGCAGCCGGCCGTCCGCACCCGGTCCGCGCACAGCGCCGCGTCGGTCTCCAGCAGCTCGAGGTGCTCGGGCGCGTAGGCGTTGGCGAGCTCTATCGCCGCCTCGACGTCGCGCGCCTGCACCAGGCCGAGCGGCGCGTCGGCGACGCTGGGCCGGGAGGCCGCCGCTCGTTCGGCCGCCTCGGCGACCGCGTCGAGGACGTGCTCCTCGACGGCGACGACGACGAGCGGGCTTTCCGGGCCGTGCTCGGCCTGGGCGCAGAGGTCGAGCGCCGCCCACTCCGGATCGGTGTCGTGACCGGCGACCAGCATCAGCTCGGACGGCCCGGCCAGCGAGTCGATCCCGACCTGGCCGTAGACGGCGCGCTTGGCCTCGCGCACCCAGGCGTTGCCGGGGCCGGAAACGACGTCGGCGGCAGCGACCGTCTCGGTGCCGTAGGCGAGGGCAAAGATCGCCTGGGCACCGCCCATCGCGTAGAGCTCCTCGATGCCGCAATGCGCCGCCGCCGCCAGCACCAGCGGGTGCAGGCGCCCGTCGGGACCCGGCGGCGAGGCGAGCGCGGTCCGCTCCACGCCGGCGACCTGGGCCGGGATCGCGCACATCAGCACCGAGGACGGGTAGGCGGCCCGCCCGCCCGGCGCGTAGATCCCGGCGGCCCCGACCGCAACCTCGCGCAGCTTCACCTTCTGGCCGGCCGGCAGCTCGACCAGTCGCTCGGCCCCGAGCTGGGCCTCGGCGACCTGGCGGATGTTCGCCGCGGCGGCATCCAGCGCCGCCCGCAGCTGCGGCTCCAGCACCGCCAGCGCCGCCTCGGCGTCGGCGGGATCGACCCGCAGCGACTGCAGCGTCACGCCGGGGGCGTCGAACTTCGCCGTAAGCCGCAGCACCGCCTCGTCGCCTTCCTCTCGGACCTCTCGCGCGATCGGCGCCACGTCGACCGCAGGCGCCGCCTCCGCGGCCCAGGCTCGCAGCGCCGCCGCGGTCTCCGCCGCGCCCTCCCAGGCGAACCGGCGTGCCCTCACGAGGCGCTCGCCATGCGCAGCTTCGCGGTCAGCTCGTCGATCTCGGCCGCGCGCAGCTTGTGGACGACCCGGTTGGCGACGAAGCGAGCGGTGCACTCGACGATCTCCTCGCGGACCTCCAGTTCGTTCTCCTCCAGCGTGCGGCCGGTGGCGACGAGGTCGACGATGCCGTCCCCGAGCCCGACCAGCGGTGCCAGCTCAACCGAGCCCTTGACCTCGATCAGTTCGATCTGCCGCCCGGTTGACTCGAGGTAGCGCTCGGCGATCCGCGGGTACTTGGTCGCGATCCGGATCATCCCCAGCGAGCGCTCGGACTCGTCCAGCCAGGAAGATCCCCGCCGCCCGGCCAGGACCATCCGGCAGCGGCCGTAGCCGAGGTCGAGCAGCTCGTAGACGGGCCGGTCGCTCTGCTCGAGCAGCACGTCCTTGCCGGTGATGCCGACGTCGGCCGCGCCCGCCTCGACGTAGGTGGGCACGTCGGAGGGCCGCATCGTCACCAGCGTCATCCCGCTCGCCGCGAAAATCAGCGAGCGCGAATCGCCGCGCAGCTCCGTGGTGTCGATGCCGGCCGCGTCGAGGACGTCGAGCGTTTCTCTGAAGAGAGCGCCGCGGGGAACGGCCAGCTTCAGCGGCCCGGCGGCGGCGCTCATCGCCCCTCCCCTCGGCGCCGCTCCTCGATCTGGGCCACGTGGACCCGCTCCAGGTGCAGGGCGAAGCCCGCCGCCGAGAGATCGAGGCCGAACCGCTTCATCAGGCCGTCGTAGCGGCCGCCGCCGCCGAGGACGTGGCCGACCGCCGGGTCGTAGACCTCGAAGATCGGACCGTTGTAGTAGCTGAGGTCGCGCAGCAGGCCGAAGTCGAACTGCACCCTGTGACGGCCGCCGCCGGCGCCCAGCGCCGCGTTTATGTCGGCGAGGCGCTCGACCGCCCGGGTCACCACTGAGGCGCCGATACCGCGGGCCCGCTCGAGCACCTCCTCGCCGCCGCGCAGCTGCGAGAGCGTCAAGCAGGCTGCGATCTGATCCTCGCTGACACCAGCGCCGTCCAGCGCGGTCTCGAGCCCGACCAGGTCATGGGCGGCGAGGCGTTCCAGGACCGCCGCGCGAGCCTCCTCGCCGAGGCCGAGCTCGACGATCAGGTCGCGGTAGAGGTCGGCGTCGCCGAGGCCGATCACGGCGCTCCCCCGGCCGGCCGCGTCGAGCGCCGCTTCCAGAACCTCGATCACCTCGACAGTGCCGCCGGCCGTGGGGGCGCCGATCAGCTCGACCCCCGCCTGGAGGAATTCCCGCATCTCACCGCGCTGGGGACTGACGGCGCGGTAGGCGCCGGCGATGTAACAGAAGCGGTGCGGGGGCTCGGCGGCCGCGTAGCGGGTGGCGACGAGCCGGGCGATCGGCACAGTCATTTCCGAACGCAGGGCGAGCAGCTCGCCGCCCTCGTCGAAGAACCGGTAGGCGGCGTCGGGGCGGCGGCCGCCGCCACGGGTCAATACCTCGTCGTATTCGAGCGCGGGGGTCGCGACCTCCCCGTAGCCGCCCGCTTCGAAGACCTCGAGCAGGCGCGCTTTCAGCGCCCGCAGCTGGCGCATCTCCTCGGGCAGCACGTCACGCGTTCCGGGCGGAATCGGGTGGATCATCGGCCTGACCTTACGCGGGCGGGCGAAAAACCCCTGCAAGCGCCCGGCGAGGAACCGGCCCGTGCGCAGGCATCAAGCGGGAACCTCCACGGAGACGCGCTCGATCTGGGCGCCGAGGGCGCGCAGGCGCTCGTCGATCTGCTCGTAGCCGCGGTCGATCTGGCGGATGTTGCCGATCTCCGAAGTTCCCTCCGCCGCCAGGGCGGCGATGAGCATCGCCATTCCGGCGCGGATGTCGGGGCTCTCGACGCGCTCCCCGTGAAGACGGCTCGGACCGCTGACGATCGCCCTGTGGGGGTCGCACAGCGTGATCCGAGCGCCCATCGCCACCAGCTTGTCGACGAAGAACAGACGGTTCTCGAACATCTTCTCGAAGATCAGGACCTCGCCGGTCGCCTGCGTCGCCAAGGCGAGGGCGATCGAGGTGAGGTCGGCCGGGAAGGCCGGCCACGGACCGTCCTCGATCTTCGGGATCGCGTCGCCGAGGTCGGATTCGATCTCCAGGCTCTGGCCCGCGGGGACGAGGATGTCGTTCCCCTCGATCCGCGAGCGCAGCCCGAGTCGCTTGAACTGGCGGCGCACGTTGGTCAGGTCCTTCGGGTTGACGTCGCGCATCCGCAGCTCACCCCCGGTGGCCGCGGCCAGCGCCATGAAGCTGCCGACCTCGATGTGGTCGCAGGAGATCGTGTACTCGGCGCCGTTGAGGCTCTCGGCGCCGTTGACGACCATCACGTTGGAGCCGATACCGTCGACGCGGGCGCCCATCGCGCTCAGCAGGTGGGCGAGGTCCTGCACATGCGGCTCGGAGGCGGCGTTGGCGATCTTGGTCGCGCCGGGAGTCAGGGCGGCGGCCATCAGCGCGTTCTCCGTCCCCATCACCGAGGGCTCGTCCATGAAGATCTCGCAGGCGGAGAGGCCGTTCGGGGCGCTCAGCTCGATCAGGCGGCTGCCGTCGATCCTGGCGCCGAGGTCCCTGAAGGCGTCGAGGTGGGCGTCGAGCCGGCGGCGGCCGATGAAATCTCCCCCGGGCGGCGGCATCCTCGCCTCGCCGAAGCGGGCCAGCAGCGGCCCGGCGAGCAGGAACGAGGCCCGGATCCGGCCGGAGAGCGCTTCGTCGACTTCACCGCCGACGTCGCGGGCGCAGAGCCTGACGCTGTTGTCAGCCACCCACGCAACCTCGACCCCGAGCTGCTCGAGCAGGGCGATCTGCGCTTCGGTGTCGCGGATCCGCGGCACCCGGTGCAGCAGCACCTCCTCCTCGGTTAGCAGGCAGGCGGCCAGAATCGGCAGGGCCGCGTTCTTGTTGCCGGCGACGACGACCTCCCCGGAGAGGGGGACGCCGCCCTGGATCACGAACTTCTCCATCAGCCTGCTCGCTCCGCGCTCACGCGGCTAGGGTAACGACCGGCCATGAGGAGACGGTGGATCATCGGAAGCGGCATCGTGCTGGCGCTTGCGGCGCTTCTCGCCGTCAACGCGATCGTCGTCGACGGCGAAACGGATGCGGCGGCCGTAACGGTGACCGGCGGTCGCATCCTCGACCTGCCCGACGGCGAAATGCAGGTGCGGGAACGCGACCCGCGCGGCGGCTCCCCGATCGTCCTGATCCACTGCTTCAGCTGCGCGATGGACTGGTGGGACGGGATGCTGCCGTTGCTCGAACGCCGGCACCGCGTGGTGACCGTGGACCTGCTCGGACACGGTGGCTCGGAAAAGCCGAGCTCCGGCTACACGCCGGAACGCCAGGCCGCGGCGGTCGCCGAGGCGCTCGAACGCCTCGGCGTGAAGGACGCGACGGTGGTCGGGCACTCGCTCGGGGGAAGCGTCACGGTGGCCCTGGCGCAGCAGGATCCGCAGCTGGTCGGTCGAGCCGTGATCATCGACATGCCGCCCGACAACTCCTATGGCGACCTCGGCTTCATCGCCAGCTTGGCTTTCCAGCCGGTGCTCGGCGAGGCGCTGTGGAAGATCAAGCCCGACTTCTCGATCCGGGACGGACTGGAGGTCGCCTTCGCACCCGGCTTCGACGTGCCGGATGCGTTCGTGAAGGACGTGCGGCGGTTGACTTATACGGCATACGACGATTCGCCTGGGGGTAACGACGACTTTCTCGACGAGGAGTC
The DNA here is from genome assembly GCA_045805725.1 of Solirubrobacterales bacterium. Classification (GTDB taxonomy): domain Bacteria; phylum Actinomycetota; class Thermoleophilia; order Solirubrobacterales; family 70-9; genus VAYN01. The sequence continues at coordinate 1,913 of JBJMKQ010000013.1, read as the reverse complement.
GCTCGACCGCCGGATCAAGGCCACCGGTAAGCCGCTGATGGTGTTGATGGGAGCCGAGGAGCAGATCGTCAACGACCCCCAGCGGGCGCTGGACCAGTACAAGCAAGCCGTGCCCGAGGCGCAGACGCACCTCATCGCGGGCGCTGGCCACTCGCCGAACGTCGAGAGGCCGCGACAGACCGCCCGTCTCGTCATCCGATTTGCGCAAGACCGCGAAAACCCGGTAGGGTCCTCTGTGCGCGACGTCACGGAGCGTGGCTCCAAGCCACAGCAGAACTCTCCGGCGAACGTCCCTTGAGTGCGCTTCTGGGGTTTGCGACGCTACTGGCGGCAGTAGCGTCGCGACATGGCCGAAACCGCTTGCCAGAGCGGTTTAGCCAAACGGCGATGCAATGGCCATTGCAGGATTCCCTTGCCGTCCGGGGGCCTCCGTACTGTACGAACTCATGTTCGATCCGAAGACCAAGATAACCGCGCGGCTGACCGACGCCGTCGACCTGCTGATCGACTTCGCCACGCTCGGCGAGTACGGGCTGGAGCCCGTTGGGAGAACCGCCGAGCCCTGCGAAACCCGCCGCCGCACCGCTCCTCCTCCCCGGACCAGCCTGCGGCGGCGGGAACCCGATCGCCCCTTCGTCCTCCGCCCGTAGAGCCAGCGTCCCTCCAAACGCCGCACCGCTCTAGCGCGGTCAAACTCGGAGAGATAGAGAAATAAACGCGGTCCGCGCGCGCGGATGTGGCGCGAGAGCGAGGCGTTCCAGAAGCAAGCGATCCGGCTCCGGCGAGCGGCGTCGCGTAGCAGCGCTACGCGAGCCGCTCGACGGGGACGTAGCGCGCCACTTATGGAGCGGCGCAGCCCGCGCCCACATCCGGGCGCGGACCGCTAAAAGAACCGGCGGCGACCTACTCTCCCAGGGGGTTGCCCCCCAAGTACCATCGGCGCAAAGAGGCTTAACTGCTCTGTTCGGGATGGGAAGAGGTGTTTCCCTCTCGCCATAGCCACCGGAAACTCGTGAGAGCTCCCAGCGGCCCCTCAAAACCGCACAGACTAGCCACAGAAGTATCTAATAAAAAACCGTCAAGCCCTCGACCCATTAGTACCGGTCGGCTGAGCACATTGCTGCGCTTGCACCGCCGGCCTATCAACCTGGTGGTCTACCAGGGGTCTTACTCCCTCAAGGGGATGGGAGAGCTCATCTCGAGGACGGCTTCCCGCTTAGATGCTTTCAGCGGTTATCCGTTCCGTGCGTAGCTAATCTGCGATGCCCTTGGCAGGACAACAGATACACCAGAGGCACGTTCATCCCGGTCCTCTCGTACTAGGGATGACTCCTCTCAACTCTCCAACGCCCACAGCAGATAGGGACCGAACTGTCTCACGACGTTCTGAACCCAGCTCGCGTACCGCTTTAATGGGCGAACAGCCCAACCCTTGGGACCTACTCCAGCCCCAGGATGCGACGAGCCGACATCGAGGTGCCAAACCGGTTCGTCGATGTGGACTCTTGGAACCGATAAGCCTGTTATCCCCGGAGTACCTTTTATCCGTTGAGCGACGGCGCTTCCACTTGCTACCGCCGGATCACTAAGCCCAACTTTCGTTCCTGCTCGACCCGTCGGTCTCGCAGTCAAGCTCCCTTATTGCCTTTACACTCTACGCACGATTTCCAACCGTGCTGAGGGAACCTTTGGGCGCCTCCGTTACTCTTTAGGAGGCGACCGCCCCAGTCAAACTGCCCGCCTGACACTGTTCACCACCCGGATCACGGCGTGGTGTTAGAAGCCCAGAGCACCAAGGGTGGTATCTCAAGGGTGACTCCCCAGCGGCCGAAGCCACTGGTTCACAGTCTCCCACCTATCCTGAGCGAGATACCCCAGACTCCAATATCAAGTTGCAGTAAAGGTTCACGGGG
>JBJMKQ010000012.1:0-10701 GCA_045805725.1 Solirubrobacterales bacterium | reverse complement strand
TGTCGGGAAGGAAGCGGTCGGAGATGTAGCGGTCGGCGAGCTCGGCGGCGGCCTCGAGGGCGTCGTCGCGGATCGTCACCCGGTGATGCTGTTCGTAGCGCTCGCGCAGCCCTTCGAGGATCTTCACGGTGTCCTCGGGTGAGGGCTGGTCGACTTTGATCTGGGCGAAGCGGCGCTCCAGGGCGGAGTCGCGCTCGAGGTACTTGCGGTACTCGTCGAGAGTCGTGGCGCCGATCGTCTGCAGCTCGCCGCGGGCCAGGGCCGGCTTCAGGATCGAGGCCGCGTCGATCGCCCCCTCGGCGGCGCCGGCTCCGACCAGGTTGTGGAGCTCGTCGATGAAGAGGATGATGTCGCCGCGCTGGGTGATCTCTTTCATCACCTTCTTCAGGCGCTCCTCAAACTCGCCGCGGTACTTGGAGCCGGCGACCAGGGCGGCCAGGTCAAGGGTGTAGATCTGCTTGTTCTTCAGCAGCTCCGGCACTTCGCCCTTGTTGATGCGGGCGGCGAGCCCCTCGACGACGGCGGTCTTGCCGACGCCCGGCTCGCCCAGCAGCACCGGGTTGTTCTTGGTCCGGCGGGAGAGGATCTGCATGATCCGCTCGATCTCGGTTTCGCGGCCGATCACCGGGTCGAGCTTGCCCTCCTCGGCGAGGCGGGTGAGGTTGCGGCCGAACTGGTCGAGCAGTTTCGAAGACTTTTTGCCCTCACCCGAGGCGCCACTGCCACCGCCGCCGCCCTGGCGGCGACCGCCGGGGCCGGAGAGCATGCGGATGACCTCGTTGCGGATCTTGTCGCTGTCGGCGTCGAAGTCGAGCAGGATGCGGGCGGCGACGCCCTCGTTCTCACGCACGAGGCCGAGCAGGATGTGCTCGGTGCCGATGTAGTTGTGGCCGAGCGAGAGCGCCTCGCGCAGCGCCAGCTCCAGCACCTTCTTGGCACGCGGGGTGAACGGGATCTGGCCGGAGGTGACCTCCTCGCCGGATCCGACGATGCGGACCACCTGAGAGCGCACGCGTTCGACGGTGATGTCGAGGGACTCGAGGACGCGGGCGGCCAAGCCCTCCTCCTCACGGAGCAACCCCAGCAGGATGTGCTCGGTCCCGATGTAGTTGTGCTTGAGCGTCCGGGCCTCCTCCTGCGCTAGGACGACGACCTGGCGAGCTCTCTCAGTGAATCGCTCGAACAATGAAGACCTCTTCCTGGTTTACACAAACCCGAGATACCCGGATTCGTACCGCCGGACGCCTTGGTCCCCTATCGGGAGGCGACCATCTGTCCCTTAACTCTACTGGGGCCGCTGGTCCGGCTTGCGTTGCACTTAGGGCGCTAAGAGCGAGGATCCGCGCGAGACTCGTCACGTTCCTGTGCGACCCGATCGCATGGTTGGCGAGTTTGGGGGCCTATAGCCCCACTAACTCGCCAACCGTGGTTCAGGTCCGCGCCGCCGCAATAGCCAATCGTGGCTCAGGTCCGCATCGCCGCAATAGCCAATCGTGGTTCAGGTCCGCATCGCCGGGAAGAGCAGGACTTCCCGCAGGGTCTTCGCGCCGGTGAGCATCATCACCAGGCGGTCGATGCCAAGGCCGACGCCGCCGGTCGGCGGCATCCCCTGTTCGAGCGCTTCGACGAAAACCTCGTCGAAGGGCTGAGCCTCCTCGTCGCCGCGCTCCACCTCGGCCGCCTGCTGTTCGAACCTGCGCCGCTGCTCATCCGGGTCGTTGAGCTCGGTGAAGGAGTTGGCGATCTCGACCCCGCCGACGAAGGCCTCCCAGCGCTCGACCAGTCCCTCCTCGGAGCGGTGGCGCTTGGCGAATGGCGAGAGCTCGACTGGGTAATCGAGGAGAAAGGTGGGTTGGACCAGCCCCGGCTCGACCTCGCGCGCGAGCAGACCGTCGACCAACTTCCCCCAGCCCTCCTTCGGATCCGGCTCGGTCCTCATCGCCTTCGCCAGCGCCTCGCGGGTCGGGTGCTCGGCGATGTCGATGCCGGAGCGCCCGAGGATCGCCTCGCGCAGGCTGATCCGCCGCCACGGCGGCTTGAAGTCGATCTCCACCTCACCGCGCTTGACCTTGGTCGTCCCCAGCACCCGCTCGGCCACCTCGGCGACCAGCATCTCGAGGTCATGCGCGGTCTTCTCGTAGTCGGCGTAGGCCTCGTACCACTCGAGCATCGTGAACTCGGGGTTGTGCTTGTGGGAGACGCCCTCGTTGCGGAAGTCCTTGCCGAGCTCGTAGACGCGGTCGATGCCGCCAACGACGAGCCGCTTGAGGTAGAGCTCGGTCGCGATCCGCAGGTAGAGGTCGCGATCGAGCGCGTTGTGGTGGGTCGTGAACGGCCGCGCCAGGGCGCCGCCGTAGAGCGGCTGCAGGACCGGCGTCTCGACCTCGACGAAGCCGTGCTCGTCGAACCAGCGGCGGATCTCGGAGATCGCGCGGGCGCGGGTGCGGAAGGCATGGCGGCTCTCCTCGTTGGCGATCAGGTCGAGCTCGCGGCGGCGGAAGCGCGTCTCGGTGTCCTCGAGGCCGTGGAACTTGTCGGGCGGCGGCCGCAGGCTCTTGGCGAGCAGGCGCCAGTGGTCGATCGAGAGCGAGAGCTCGCCGCCGCGGCGGGTCGCCATCGCCGTCCCCTCGGCGCCGACGATGTCGCCGAGGTCGAGGTCGACCAGCAGCGCGTAGGCCTCCTCGCCGAGCAGGTCCTGGCGGGCGTGCAGCTGGATCTGGCCGCTGCCGTCGCGGACGTCGAGGAAGCAGGCCTTGCCGTGGCCGCGGCGGGCGACGATCCGGCCGGCGACCCGGTGCCGCGACTCCGTCTCCACCCCCGGCGCCAGGCCCTGGTGGGCGGCGCGTACCTCGACGATGTCCTCCCGCCCCGAGAACTCATGGGGGAACGGCTCGATCCCCGCCTCTCTAATCCGATCGAGCTTCTCGCGCCGATCGCGAAGGACGTCTGAGAGTTGTGGTTCCTCGGTCACGTTCGAAGGATCGAATCACGTTCTGAGGGCGTCGGAGAGCAGGCAGTTCGGGGGAAGCAGGCCGCAGGCGCAAGCGAGCGTACTCCAGTACGTGAGCGCAGCGCCGAGGACCGATGACCCCGAAATGCGCCGCTCTCCGGCGTCCTCAGGCTTTCTCGATCTTGGTGATTTTGAGCTTTTTCTTCGGTCCGCGCGGGACCTCGACCTCGACGATGTCGTTGCGCTTCCTGCCGATCAGGGCTTTGCCGATCGGCGACTCGTTGGAGAGCTTGTGTTCGGCGGGATTCGCCTCGGTCGAGCCGACGATCTGGAATTTCTGCGAGTTGCCGGATTTCTGGTCTTTGACGTGGACGATCGAGCCGAAGCCGACCTCGTCGGTGTTGAGCGACTTCTCGTCGATCACCTGGGCGCGGCGCAGTTTCTCCTCCAGCTGGGCGATCCGCGCCTCGAGCAGGGCCTGTTCGTTCTTGGCGTCGTCGTATTCGGCGTTCTCGGAGATGTCGCCGAATTCGCGCGCTTCCTTGATCCGCTGCGCGACCTCGCGGCGTTTGGTCGTCGAGAGGAACTCGATTTCCTCTTTCAGTTTCTCCAGCCCCTCAGGGGTTATGACGGCCTGACGCACTTGAACGACCTCGCTTTGCTTTGAGCGGGAGCCCGGCCGGTCTCCCAAGACCTAAAAAAACGCGCCTGATGCGGCTGCCAACGGCAGGCCCATCCGGCACGGAGTCGCGGGATTATAGCGATGGTGGCCGGCCGGCCAAGGAGGGTCCTCGGGGGCGGCGCCTGACTACCTCAGGAGACCCCGGCGGGGGTGGCGAGACCGACGATCAACGCCCGCACGGCAGCCGGATCATCGCTGCGCTGGAGTCGCTCGCCGACCTCTTTCGGAGCCTCCAGCCGCTCCGCGTACCAGGGGTGGAATTTGCGCAGGTAGCGGGTGGCGCGCTCGCTGCCGAGGTGCTCCTCGGCCCGGTTGGCCACCCACAGCCACTCGGCGACAACCTCCTCGCGGCTCGGCGGCTCGACCCGGCGGCCGGTCAGTTCCTCGAAGATCCAGGGGTTGCCGAAGGAGCCGCGGGCGATCATCACCGCGGCGGCGCCGGACTCCTCGTAAGCGCGGCGGGCGGCGGCGGCGCTGGAGAGGCCCCCAGAGACGATCACCGGGACGGCGAGGCGTTCGACCAGCTCGCGGGTGAGGGCATAGTCGGGGGAGCCCTTGTGCCCCTTGGTCGCGGCGCGCGGGTGGAAGGCGATCGCCGCCACCCCCGCCTCCTCGGCCAGGCGTACCGCCAGCTCATAGCCCGAGCGATCGCCGGCCTCGATTCCCGAGCGCAGCTTCACCGTGACGGGCAGGCCGCTGCCCGCGGCGGCGGCGCGGGCCAGGCCGAGGGCCAGATCAGGGTCGCGCAGGAGCTGGGCGCCGGCGCCGGTCTTGCGGACCTTCGGCACCGGGCAGCCCATGTTGATGTCGATCAGGTCGGCACCGGCCCCGGCGGCGATCTCGGCCCCCGAGCGCATCACCTCGGGGTCGTGGCCGAAGAGCTGGATCGAGACCGGATGCTCCTCGGGGTGGATCCGCATCAGCTCGCGCAGGGTGCGCTCGTTGCGGTAGTGGAGGGCGAAGCTGGAGACCATCTCCGAGACCGCCAGACCCGCTCCGTGGCGTTTCGCCTGCAGGCGCACGAACCAGTTGCCGATCCCCGCCAGCGGCGCCAGCAGGACGCGGTTGGCGAGCCGCGCGCCGCCGATCTCGAAGGGCTCGGTCAGCGCCGGCCGGAGGCCCGAGCTCTCACCGGTTGCGCTCATGGATCAGCCGCAGCCCTTTCAGCGTCAGCAGGTCGTCGACCTCGTCGATCGTCTCGGTGAAGGGGACGACGGCGGCGGCGTAGCCGCCGGTGGCGAGAAGGCGCGGGTTGGGAAGTTCGTCTTCGATCCGGCGCACGACGCCGTCGATCAAGCCGGCGAAGCCGAAGATGAAGCCGGAGTTGATCGCGGCGCGGGTGGAGCGGCCGATCGCCTCCTTCGGCTCTTCCAGGTCCATGCGGGTGATCCGGGCCGCCCGTTCGATCAGGGCGCTGAGCGAGGGCGCGAGGCCGGGGCCGATCGCTCCGCCGAGGTACTCGCCCTCGGCGGAGACGGCGTCGATGTTGATGCCGGTGCCGAAGTCGACGGAGACGCAGGCCTCACCGAAACGCTCGTAGGCGGCGATCGCGTTGACGAGGCGGTCGGCGCCGACCTCGAGCGGGTTCTCGATCCGGATCGGCATCCCCGTCTTCACGCCGGGGCCGATCGTCAGGCACTCGGCGTCGAGGTAGCGCTGCGACAGCTCTTCGAACTGGCTGCCGAGGGGGGGCACGACCGAGGAGACGCAGACGGCGTCGATCTCGCTGAAGGATCTCTCGGAGAGCGAGAAGAGCCCGGCGATCCGCTCCGCCAGCTCGTCGCCGGTGGCCCCCGAGCGGGTCTGGAAGCGCCAGTGCTCGATCAGGTCCTCACCGTCGAAGGCGCCGAGGTGGGTCTGGGTGTTGCCGACGTCGACCGCGAGAAGCATGCGGCGGATTATCTCGCGATCGCCCTCCCTCGGCCGCGGCGCAGGGAGCCAGGGACGAACTGCATCAAATTTCCTGGCTCCTAGGCAGGAAATTCGATGCAGTTCGGAGCGAGGGCATAGGATCGCTGGATGGACGCTCGTCTTTACGTGATTCCGGCCTCGCACCCGAGCATCGCCGCGGCGCTGATGCTCGAGCACAAGGGGATCGACTACAGGCGCACCGACCTGATGCCGGTGGTCTCGAAGGGGGTGCTGCGGGCGGTCGGATTTCCCGGCATCACCGTGCCGGCCCTCAAGATCGAGGGCGACAAGGTCCAGGGCTCGCGCCAGATCGCTCGCGAGCTGGAGCGCTTGCGCCCAGAGCCGCCGCTCTTTCCCGCCGACTCCGCCAGGCGCGCCGCGGTCGAAGAGGCGGAGCGCTTCGGCGACGAGCAGCTCCAGCACCCGATCCGGCAGTTGCTCTGGTGGGGGTTCAGGCAGGACCGCGCGCCGCTGGCCGGCTACTCGGAGGGCGCGAAGCTGGGCGTCCCGATCGGCTTGGCGGTGAAGACCGGCGCGCCGCTGGTCGCCCTCTCCGCCCGGTTCAACGAAGCCTCCGACGAGAACGCCCGGGCGGCCCTCGAGAAGCTGCCCGCCCTCCTCGACCGGGTCGACGGCTGGATCGAGAGCGGCGTCCTGAACGGCGACCTGCTGAACGTCGCCGACTTCCAGATCGCCCCGAGCCTGGGCCTGATGATGACCCTTGACGACCTCCGCCCGGCGATCGAGAACCGCCCGGCCGGCGCGCTGGCGAAGCGCGTCGTCCCGAACTACCCCGGCCGGATGCCGCCGGTGCTACCGGCCGAGTGGCTGGCGCCCCTGCGTGACCAGGCGCCGGGGAATTGAATAGGGTCCCGCTGCAGGCCCTCTGCCATTCGTCGAGAACCAGAGGCTCGAAGCCGATCGACGCTTAGGGTTTGCTACACCGGGAACAGAGAAAAGCAGTTGACTACCCCTTTTATCCTTTTACTTATGGATAACTAAACGATCAAGAAGTTACGGACCGCTTGGGCGCGCTTATGATGCCGCTCCGTGCAACGCCGTATCTCTGAATACATCCAGAACCACGCCGAGCGGTTCCTCTTCTTCGTTTGGTTGCTGGGAATGCTGATCGTGGCGGGGAGCGCCTACTTGGGCTCCACCGATGAAGCCGAGAAAAGCGCCTGGGTTCAATCCGGCGCCATCGCCTTGGACACGATCGGGGGAGCACTGCTCGCGGGCGTGCTCGTCGGCATCCTCGTCGACCACATAACCCGCCATAAGCTTTCCCGCGAAACCGGTGAGGAGTGGCTGTGGGCACTCTTGGGGGAAGACACCCCGCGGCAGCTGCGGGAACGAGCAAAAGAGGTGATCTCCCATGGCCAAGCACATCTGTCGGTGGAGGTTCGCTGCGAGCTGGACTGGGTCGAGGCAGAGGAAGACATCCAGGGGCGGACCCGGAAGGCGTTGAGAACCAGGATCCGGGTTCTCACCGACGGAATCAACCACTCACGCAGCGAGCCTTACCTCCCCGACGGTCCAGCCTGGGCAATGACCTCGGTCGAAGGATTCGAGACCAGGTACCGCAAATGGGTGTTTGAGGTGGGGGATCTTCACGGAGCCAAAGCGCTGCGGCGCCTCGAGGCCGACGACGGCGCGCTCAGGGCGCACTCGCACAACCGCCCCCCGAACAAGGACGATTTCGAGCCCGACGGATCGATCTTCCTCTATCAGAGAGATTTGATCGACGAGCTATCGAAGGACATGGAGCGGATCGACCGAGCCGCGGGCCCTCGCGAGCGCTTTCGACTCGAACGGGAATTGGAGATCTTCCTGGACCCGACCGACTTCTTTCCCTTCTTCGTCCTCGTCCCGACCGTCAAGCTGAAGTTCCGATTCGACGGGGACGCCTGCCCCGACCTGGCGATCAAGGCACGGGCCGGGGGGACCCAGCTGGAGCAGCAGACCGGCGACAGCGGTGTGAAGGTCTTTGAGCCTGGGGCCGCGCTCCTACCCGGACACGTGGTGATCCTGTCTTGGCATCCACGCGAGGCGGAGGAAGAGGCGGAAGCCGAGCTGGGGAGCAAGGACGAGTTGAGGTCAGCCACCGCCTAGAGAATCGTCCCGCTCCACCCGTTGTCCTTCTGGCAGGGCCTGCAGGCACCCGCGGAGGTCGATCCCATTGGGCAGCGTCAGCTCTGGGTCGAGCTCCAGCAGGGGGACGAGGACGAAGCGCCGCGTCGTGACCTCGGGGTGCGGCAGCGTCAGGCGCTCGGTGGTCAGCTCCAGGTCGCCGAGCAGGAGCAGGTCGACGTCGAGGGGGCGGGGGCTGTGGCGGGGCAGGTCGAAGCTGCGGCCGCGCTCGGCCTCGACGCGCTTGCAGGCATCGAGGAGCGGCTCCGGCCCGAGGCCGGTGCGGATGCGGACGGCGGCGTTGAGGAAGTCGGGCTGGTCGAGGATCTCGCCGACCGGCTCGGTCACGTAGACGGAGGAGACGGCGTCGACCTCGATCCCCTCGGCTTCGAGCAGCTCGACCGCCGCGCGCAGGTGTCCGGCGGAGTCGCCGACGTTGGAGCCGAGCCCGAGGTAGCCGGTCCGCTGCTCGGCCACGAGCTAGTCCTTGGCTTCGTCTTCGTCTTCGACCGCGCGCTCCTGGGTGACCTCCACCGCCACCTCCTGGATCGCCAGCGGCAGCGGCGGCTCCGGCTTGGCCGCCCGCACCCGCACCGACTCGCTCCCGTACTGATCCATCAACCGCTCGCCGATCACCTGGGCCAGGCGCTCGAGGGTCTTGTAGCTGCGCTCGGTGGCGGCGAGGGCGACGATGTCGGAGACCCGGCCGTAGTCGATCGTGTCCTCGAGCCTGTCGGTGAGGACCGCGTCGCAGTCGGGGACGTCGAAGGAGATGTCGAACTCGAGCCGCTGCCCCACCTCCTGCTCGGCTTCGGAGACGCCGTGGTGCGTGTAGATCGAGAGCCCGCGCAGCTCGATTTCCACGCTCGACTCGATGCCGTTTCCATGAGATTCCATCGGCGCAGAACCTATCCGAGGATCGCTTCGGCCACGGTCAGCGCCTGGCGCACCTCGGCGACGTCGTGGACGCGGAGGACGGCGGCCCCCTCGGCGGCGGCGAGGACGGAGGAGGCGATGGTGCCGCCAAGCCGCTGGTCGGGGGGCGAGCCGTCGACCTTGCCGATGAAGCTCTTGCGGGAGGTGCCGACGACGAGCGGCCGGCCCAGCTCGCGCAGCTCCCCCAGCCGGCGCAGCAGCTCGGTGTTGTGCGCGGCGGTCTTGCCGAAACCGATGCCGGGGTCGAGCCAGATCCCTCCCTCGCCGATCCCGGCGGCGACCGCCGCCTCCAGCCGTTCGGCCAGGAACGACTTGACCTCCTCGAGGAGGTCGTCGTAGCGCGGGTCGTCCTGCATCGTCCGCGGGTCGCCGCGCATGTGCATGAGGACGACCCCGGCGCCGCGCTCGGCGCAGACCGCCGCCATCTCCGGGTCGCCGCGCAGGGCGGTGACGTCGTTGACGATCTCGGCGCCGGCCTCGAGCGCCGCCGCGGCGACAGCGGCCTTGGAGGTGTCGACGCTGATACGAGAGCGTGAACCTGAAAGTCCCCGGATAACGGGGACAACCCGACGCAGCTCCTCCTCCTCGCCGACCGGCTCAGCCCCCGGCCGCGTCGATTCCCCACCGACGTCGAGGATCTCCGCCCCCGCGTCAACCAGCTCACGCCCATGCGCGATCGCCGCCTCCGGATCGAGGTAAAGCCCCCCATCTGAAAAAGAATCCGGGGTGACATTGACCACACCCATGAGCGTCGGCTTCATGGCCGAAGTATCCCCAGCGCTCGGAAGGGACGCGGGTGACCCTCGAGCTGACGGATACTCAAAATGCCGGTCTCATTAGACCGGCATTTGTCAGAGCGAGGGTCATCCGCGTCCCCCCACAACGCGGTTACGAAGTTCGGCCCTATGAAGCGTCGCCGCCGGCGAAACCAGGCCGTGGCCGCGGCGTCGGCCGCGCGCCCTCGCGCTGCGGCCGTTCAGCCGTCGGTGCCGGCGGTGCCGGCTGCGAGGGCTCCTCCTCGTCGGCGAAGACCTCCTCCGGCGCCTTGCCGGCGAGCAGGGCGACGAACTGCTCGGCGTCGATCGTCTCCCGCTCGAGCAGGAGCTTCGAGACGCGCTCCAGGTCGTCGCGGCGCTCGCTGAGCAGGCTCTTGGCGGTCTGGTGAGCGCTCTCGACGATGCGGCGGATCTCGTCGTCGATCTCGCGGGCAATCTCGTCGGAGTAGTCCGGCTCGGAGCTGAACTCGCGGCCGAGGAACGGCTGGCCGCGGTCGTGGCCGAAGACGCGGGGGCCGAGCCGCTCGGACATCCCGAAGCGCATCACCATCTGCTTCGCCGTCTCGGTCACCTTTTCGAGGTCGTTGGAGGCGCCGGTGGTGATCTCGCCGAAGACGATCTCCTCGGCGGCGCGGCCGCCCAGGGTCATCGCCATCGTGTCGGTCAGCTCGGCGCGGGTGGTGAGGAACTTGTCCTCGGTCGGCAGGCTGATCGTGTAGCCGAGCGCCTGGCCGCGGCTGATGATCGAGATCTTGTGGACGGGGTCGGTGTTCTCGAGCAGCTGGCCGACGATCGCGTGGCCGACCTCGTGGTAGGCGGTGACGAGGCGCTCCTTCTCACTCATCACGCGGGTTTTCTTCTCGGGACCGGCGATCACCCGCATGATCCCCTCCTCGAGCTCGTGCATCGTGATCTCGCGCTTGCCCGAGCGGGCGGTCAGGAGCGCCGCCTCGTTGATCAGGTTGGCGAGGTCGGCGCCGGTGAAGCCGGGGGTCTGGCCGGCGAGGGTATCGAGCTCGATTTCACGCCCCAGCGGCTTGCCGCGGGTGTGGACCTCGAGGATCTTCTTGCGGCCCTTCCGGTCGGGACGGTCGACGACGACCTGGCGGTCGAAGCGACCGGGTCGCAGCAGCGCCGGGTCGAGGATGTCGGGGCGGTTGGTGGCCGCGATGAGGATGATGTTGTCCTTCATCTCGAAGCCGTCCATCTCGACCAGCAATTGGTTCAGCGTCTGCTCGCGCTCGTCGTGCCCGCCGCCCATTCCGGCGCCACGATGGCGGCCGACGGCGTCGATCTCGTCCATGAAGATGATGCAG
>JBJMKQ010000011.1:0-1852 GCA_045805725.1 Solirubrobacterales bacterium | reverse complement strand
GCGGCAAAGAGACGCTCGAAGCCTCGGCTAAAAAGCCGACGGCCGAAGTCTCCAGTCTCAAAGAGGCCGCGAAGCTCCTCGGCGTCACCTAGGTCGCGCAGTGCGGGCGCGCGCCCTGCACCCGGACGCGATCGTGGTGACGAGTTCGTTGCTGCAGGTCAACTGCGTCCTTGTGAGGGGGAGAGGAGAGGGTGGCGCTGCCGCAGACGGCGGCCCGCTGGAGGTGATCGAGGTGTCGGCCGGCCAAGCGGGGGAGACGTTCGTCATCGACTCGCCGGTGCTGCCCGAAGAGCTCGAGCTGCTGCCCTCCCTCGTGGAGCAGGCTGGCTTCCCGGCGCCAAGCGGGCTGCTCGCCACGCACGCGGACTGGGATCACGTGCTCGCCCCTCTCGCCTTCCCGGGGACCGCACTCGGCCTCGCCGAATCCAGCGCCCGGCGCCTGCAGTCCGAGCCGGGGGCGGCGCAGCGCGAGCTGCGCTCCTTCGACGAAGAGCTCTACATCGAGCGTCCGCGGCCGCTTGCCCTCGGCGGTCTGCAGGCGCTGCCGGTCCCCGGTCATCTGGAGATCGGCGCTCAGCAATTGGAGCTCCATCCGACTGGCGGGCACACCCCGGACGGCATGGCGATGCTTGCCTCCTGGGCCGGCGTGCTCGTCGCCGGCGACTACCTCTCGGCGATCGAGATCCCGATGCTGAACGACGGAGGGGACGTCGGCGAGTACCTCGCCACGCTGGAGCGGCTGCGGCCGCTGCTCGACCGCGTCGAGCACGTGGTGCCGGGCCACGGGCCGGTGCTGGACACGGCTCGCGCGGCGCGGGTGCTCGAGGAGGACGTCGTCTACCTGACGGCGCTGGCGGATCGCGGTGCCGGCGCCGAGCTTCCCGAGGGCCGGCGCTCGGCCGAGATGCGCGCGATCCATGCGCGCAACGTCGAGCGCCTTGCGGGCTAGGCGTCCTCGCTGACGATCGTCGCGATCGGGGCGCCGGCCTGGATCGGCGCGCCCTCCTCGATCGGCAGCTCGACGATCTTGCCCGCCTTGTGGGCGGTGATCTCGTTCTCCATCTTCATCGCCTCGATGATGCAGAGCAGCTGGCCCTCGGTGACGACGTCGCCCTGTTTGACCAGCACCTTCCACATGTTGCCCTGCAGCGGCGCTTCCAGCGTGTCCGGCCCGCCCCCGGCGGACGCTTTGCGCTCGCTGCGCTTGGTCTTCGCGGCCGGCGCGGCGCCGTTCGACGCCGCGATAACCCCGCCGCCGGCGAACGGCGGGCCGACGACGCGCACGTCGAAGCGCTTGCCCGAGACCTCGACGGCGTAGGTCTGCTCCACAGTCTCGTCCTCCTCGCCCTCGACGCGCTTGGCGTCCTTCGGGAAGGCCAGCGTCTTCAGCCAGTCCTTGTCCTCGAGCAGGTCCTTGCAGGTGCTGCCCTTTTTCCAGTCCTCGGTCGCGAGCAGCGCCTGGTGGAACGGGATCAGCGTCTTCAGCCCTTCGATCTCGTACTCGCCGAGCGCGCGCACCATCCGCCGCGTGGCCTGCTCGCGGTCGGCGTCCCAGACGATCAGCTTCGCGACCATCGGGTCGTACATCGGCGAGACTTCCCCGTTTTCCGCCACGCCGGAGTCGACGCGGACGCCGGGGCCGGCGGGCTCGCGGTAGCGGCCGATCTTGCCCGGGGCCGGGGCGAAGTTCTTGGAGGCGTCCTCGGCGTTGATGCGGCACTCGATCGCGTGGCCGCGCAGCTCGATGTCCTTTTGCTCGTAGGAGAGCTCCTCGCCCGCGGCGGCGCGGATCCCCTCCTTGACGATGTCGATCCCGGTCGTCATCTCGGTCACGCAGTGCTCGACCTGAACG
>JBJMKQ010000010.1:0-119849 GCA_045805725.1 Solirubrobacterales bacterium | reverse complement strand
TCGGTCTGGGCTCACCACATGTTCGTCGCCGGCATGTTCAGCTGGCTGCGGGTGCCGATGATGTTCACCACGCTGCTGATCGCGGTGCCGACCGGGATCAAGATCTTCTCTTGGCTGGGGACGCTCTATTTCGGCAAGATCCACACGAAATCGACGGCGATGTTGTTCGCGTTGGCGATGATCGTGACCTTCACCGTCGGCGGGATCTCCGGCGTCATGCTGGGCATGGTGCCGTTCGACATCCACGTGTCGGACACCTACTTCATCGTCGCCCACATCCACTTCGTCCTCTTCGGCGGCTCGGTCTTCACGATCTTCGCCGGCCTCTACCACTGGTTCCCGAAGATGACCGGTCGGATGTACGACGAGAAACTCGGCCGGGTCCACTTCTGGGGCACCCTGATCGGCACCTGGGGCACCTTCCTGCCGATGCACTGGGTCGGAATGGACGGGATGCCCCGCCGCGTCGCCGACTACGCCGAACAGTTCGGCAACTGGAACCTGCTGATCAGCTGCTTCGCCTTCATGCTCGGCGCCGTCCAGCTCGTCTTCCTCTACAACATGATCGTCAGCTGGCGGTACGGCCCCAAGGCCGATGGCAATCCTTGGCGGGCCAACTCGATCGAGTGGCAGGTCTCCTCGCCGCCGCCGATCTTCAATTTCGACGAGATCCCGCGGGTCGTCGGCGGCCCCTACGAGTACGGGATCCCCGGCGCCAAGCACGCGATCATGGCCGGCGAAGGGGCCGAGGTCCCGGCTGGCGAGCCGACCGTGGTGGGTACCGGCTCATGAGCGTGGAGCGGTCCGAGGAGCGCAAACCGCTGCTGGTCTTCCTCAATGAGGTGGCCGGTGGGCGGAAACTGCTGCAGGCGGTGCGCGAGCGGCAGGGTCAGGTCTCAGGGGTGGTCGTCGCCGCTCCCCAGAACCAGCCGTCGGTCGGGCAGCTGATCGATACCGGTCAGATCCGCGAGGCGGCCCGGGCGCGGGTCGAGGTGACGATGGCGCTGCTGAGCGAGTTCGCGATCGACTCGGTGGGGGAGGTGATGGATCCGGAGCCCTCGCTGGCGCTGGACGACGCGGTGCGCGCGCACCGGCCCGGGGAGGTCCTGCTGTCCTGCCTCTCCGACACGCGCTTCGGCTTCATGCGCCGCGACCTGGTCGAGTGGGTGCGCGACCGAGTCGAGCCGGAGGTGAGGCTGACCCACATCCCGGTCAGGATCGAAGACGACGCGATCCGCTGGGACCTCAACCACACCCTCGTCGTCGCCACCAAGACCGTTGCCGCGCCGGACCTCGTGACCAGGCTGAAGGAGCGAGCGAGCATCCGCCCCCATCGCTTCACGATCATCTGCCCCCGGGGCGAGGACGTGAGCGAGGCCCAGGTGGTTCGTGACCTCGCCGCGACGCTGGCCGAGCTCTACCGCTCCGAGATCGATGCCACCGGCCAGCCGATGAGCCCGGATCCGTTCTTCGCGGTCAAGAATGCGATCGAGCACTACCGGATCGACGACATCCTGATCTCGACCTTCACCGGCGAGCGCTCGCGATGGTTGGAGGACGACCTGATCGGCCGCGTTCGGGAGATCACCGACAAGTCCGTCGAGCACATCGAGGTCGGCCGGCCCGCCGCCGCCGTCGCGGCCGCGGTCGCCGAGGAAGGGGCGGCGAGCTGATGGAGAGCGCCACCGTCAGCGTCGGCCACGGCCCTGCCGACCACCACCACGGGCCGCCCGAGGCCAACCAGAGCTCGCGGATCGACCGCCAGACGCTCGGCATCCTCCTCTTCATCGTCTCCGAGGTGATGCTGTTCGGGGCATTCTTCGCCTCCTACTTCTTCCTCCGCGTCGTCGTCGACCCGCCGAGCTGGCCGCCGGAACCGTACGAACTGCCGGTCGCGGTGGCGGGGATGAACACGGCGATCCTGGTCTCCTCGAGCTTTACGGTCCACTACGCGCTGGAGTCGATCCGCCGCGGCAACCGGGCCGGGATGAAATTCGGCCTCCTCGCCACCTGGATGCTCGGCGCCACCTTCCTCTTCATCCAGATCAACGAGTACGTGCACCTCGGCTTCAGCGCCCGCGACCTCTCCTTCGGCTCGATCTTCTACAGCCTCACCGGCCTGCACGGGGCACACGTCTTCGTTGGCCTGATGCTTCTCACCTTCGCGACGATCCGCGCCTTCCGCGGCCACTTCGGGCCCAAGGCGGAGGACCACCTCGGTGTCGAGGTGCCAGGGATCTACTGGCACTTCGTCGACATCATGTGGATTATCGTCTATGTAACGGTGTACATCCTCTGAGGCGGCTGCAAATCTGCGCCTGGGGGTGTCCTCGGTCAGTCGTGTGCGGAGCACACTTCCC
Source organism: Solirubrobacterales bacterium (assembly GCA_045805725.1). Classification (GTDB taxonomy): domain Bacteria; phylum Actinomycetota; class Thermoleophilia; order Solirubrobacterales; family 70-9; genus VAYN01. The sequence continues at coordinate 117,489 of JBJMKQ010000010.1, read as the reverse complement.
TCCCTGCGTCCTACCCAGACTTGATTTTCGCCGCCTCAGGAAGTTCGTATGAAAATCGACGAGGCGGCCGTGTTCAGGTGGGTCGTCATCGTCGGGGTTGCGGCCGCGGTCGTGATCGCGGTGACGCTGCTGACGCGGCCCCTAACGGGTGCGCTGCTCGGCCTTGTGCTGGTGATCTGGGGCTGCGTGCACGCCTATCGCTGGACGCGACAGTTTCGGCGCTGAATTGGCACAGATAATTTTGTTTCTGCGACAAAAAGTTGCATTCGGTTCGGTAGCCTGCCAGCATGCAGACGATGAGGGAGAGCTGGACCGACGAGCGGCTCGACGAATTCGCCAGGCGCATGGACGAACGATTCGATCGAGTTGACGAACGTTTCAACGAGATGGATCGAAGGTTCGAGCAGGTGGACAAGCGCTTTGAACAGGTGGACAAGCGCCTCGAGCAGGTCGACAAGCGCTTCGAAGCGATGCAGCAGAGCATGATCGCCGGTTTCGAGGCGGTGAACCGCAACATGCTCTACGGCGTGGTGGGGATCTTCGGAGTGATGATCACCGGCTTCGTCGGGATCATCACCCAGATCTAGGCTGCGCGCGAACGCTGAGCTCCAACGCCGCCAGCGCCAGGGCGATCGGAACGGTCGCCGGCAGCTCGTCGACGGCGAAGAAGAGGAGGTCGAAGCTGAGGCCGATGACCGCGGCGAGGACGGCGCCGCGCAGTTGCAGGCGGCGATCCGAGGCGAGCAGGGCGCCGAGGGTGGCGGCGATGAAGAGGTCGCCGAAGCCCATCACGGCGGAGCCGAAGGAGGCGAGCTGGAGGCGGGGGAGGCCACCGCCGGGCGAAGCCGTGTTGAGGACGGCGTTGGGCGCCTGGAGGAGATCGGAGCCGACGAGGTAGACGTCCACCAGCGCCATGAGGTAGATGCCCAGCTTCAGCCAGCGAGGGGGCACCACGGAGGCGACCAACCAGCCGAGGGAGACGCAGGCGAGGGCGGAGAGGGCGAGAGCGGCGGTCTGGCCGCTCAGCGAGCCCCTGGCCGCCCAGGCGAGCGCGAAGAGGGGCAGGACGAGCAGGGCGAACTCCGGCCGCGTTCCGCGAAGGAGCCAGGCGAGGGCGGCGGCGGCGAGCGGCGGTACGGCGACCAAGGCCAGGTAGGTGAGGAAGCGGCCGCTGGCGGAATCGAGCGCGACGGCCGAGATCACGACGACGATCGAGAGCGGCAGTACCAGCGCCCACCAGCGGCTCTGCAGGCGTCCGAGAAGGGCGGGGAGGGGTGACCTGGGCGCGGCGACCAGGCCCGCCTGAGCAAGGCTGAGAACGCCGATCGAGAGCCAGAAGGGGAGCAAGCCTCAGGCGGAGCCGGCCGTGGCGGGCTGCCGCCGCTCGTCCCGCGCTGCCGGCGAGGGTTCGCCCCGCGGCTCGAGCCGGCCCGCGCTCGCCACCGTCCAGAGCATCGCCAGCCAGTTGCCGGTGGCCACGGCCACGTGGATCCAGACGATCTCCCCTGGCAGTTCCAGCGCCCATTGGACGCCCCCGATCGCTCCCTGGAGGAGAAGCAGTCCCAGCACCACCGTGAGCGGCTTCAGCGCCCGCCGCTCGCCCCCCGGCCTCCGCAGCAGGAACCAGACCCCGATCGCCGCGAAGCCATAGACGGCGGCGATCGCCGCGTGGCGCTCGACCACCCATTCGAGCGTGCGAACCCCCTCGAAGTCGAAGCGGCGCACCAGCTGCCCTTCGTGGGCGCCGGCGTGCGGTCCGGAGGCGGTGGCGACCGTCCCGGCCAAAATCGTCAGCTGCCCGAGCGGGATCAGCGCCCGCACCGCCCATACCCCGAGCCGGTCCTGGGAGCGCAGCCGCTCCCACGGTTCGTAACGCGAGCACCAGGTGAGGGCGAAAGCGGCGTCGAGCAGCATCATCGAGAGGATGAAGTGGCTCATCACCAGCCCCGGGGCGAGGTGGTACTTGACCACCAGCGCGCCGAGGATCGCCTGGCCGATCACGCCGAGCGGCAGCAGCGCCCCGAAGAGCGCGAGGTGCCAGCGGTACGGACGGCGGAACCAGGCGAGGGCGCTGGCGGCGATCACGGCGAGGCCGACGAAGCCGGTGAGGAGCCGGTTGGCGTACTCGATCACCGCGTGCGATTCGAGCGGCGGCGTGGTGCCGCCGTAGCACTTGGGCCAGTCGGGGCAACCGAGACCGGAGCCGGAGAGCCGGACGCCGGCGCCAGTCGCGACGATCAGCGAGAGGGCCGCAAGGGCGACCAGGGTCACCTGGGCGTAGCGCTCCCGGGAGATCTCGAGGCGGCTCTTCAAGCGTTCCCGCATCTGCCCACCATGATCGCAGCGGCGCGCGGCCGCTTCCCGGTTAGCCCTGGGACTTGCCGCCGCCCTGGCCTTCGCCGGCGCCGGAGTTTTCGTAGAGGTACTGGACCAGGTCTTGGAGTTCTTTTTCGCTGAGGATCTGACCGAAGTTCTGCGGCATCACGTTGGGCGGGTAGCCCTTGGCGATTTCCGCGTTGGGGTTGACGATCATTTCTTCGATCGTCGCGGTGGTGTCGCCGGACACCAGCGATTCTTCGAGCGGCGGCCCGGTGACGCCGCCGGAGCCGGCGGCTTTGAAGGTGTGGCAGCCGCCGCAGCCGTTGTTGGCGAAGACCTGCGCGCCAGGGCCGCCTTCGACTTCCGGCGGGGCGGCGCCGGGGACGCCGGCCCATTCGCCGACGTAGGCGGCGACGTCGTCCAGATCCTGTCCGGTGACGATGTCGGCGGGCATCGAGACGCGGGGATCGCCGTTGTTCTCGCGCGGGTACTCGACCTGCGCCTTGACGACCCCTTCGACCGTGTCGGAGTCGTTGCCTTCCTGGCGCGCCGCCGCGAAGGCGTCATCCAGATTCGGACCCACCTGGGCGGTGGTGCCGGCCTGGGCAAGCGTATGGCAGACGCCGCATTTCTGGACGAACAGCGTCCTTCCCCGGGTGGTGTCCGCAGAGGTGGTGCCGCAGCCAGAGCCGACCGCGGCGAGGGCAGCCAGAGCGACGAGCGCGAGCAGCGGGACGATGAGTTTCGAGGGGTGGCGCATGGGGCAGAGTGCGAGCGGAAGTCTATATGCCCGAACCCCCGGCAAGCGTCGTGTGAGGCGTCGCCGTGAGGTAGGCTTGAGGCGATCCGCACTAGCTTGAACCCGACGCGAGGGGAGGCCGCAAATGCAGGTGAAGGACGGTATGTCGGAGGTCACCCTGACCGTGGGTCCTTCGCACACGTTGCGTGAGGCGGCCGAGAAGATGGTCGAGAAAGGCACCGGCGCGGCCCTGGTGATCGACAACGAGATGCCGACGCCGTCGGTGGTCACCGAGCGCGACCTGCTGATCTCGGTCGCCCGCGGACAGAACCCGGATCGGGAGCGGGTCGCCAACCACATGAGCGAGGGCGTGCTCACCGCGGCGCCTGACTGGAGCCTCGAGCGGGCGGCGGCCGAGATGTCGCGCCGCAACGTCCGCCACCTCGTCGTCTTCGAAGAGGCGGAGCCGATCGGCGTCCTCTCGATGCGCGACATCGTCCGCTGCTGGACCAGCGACGGGGCGACGAGCGAAATGTCGCTGCCGGGTTAGGCCCGCGGAGGCCCTGAAATCGTTTCCACCGGCAACGCCGCGCCGCGCGTCTCCTGGCGGCGAGGCAGCCGGTAGTAGTCACGGATCGAGCCGCGCACGATGCCGCGGAAGGCGGCGAGGATCACGATCGCGCCGACGATCGCGTAGACGAAGGGCGAGAAGATGAAGCCGGCGGCGAAGATCCCGCAGACCAGACCGACCGCCCCGACCGCGAAGAAAACGGGCGCCCAAGAGGGCCGCGACGTGTTGATCGTCTCGCCAGGCTCCGGGACGTGTCGGTGCTCGTCCATCGGTTACTGGGCGATGTAGAGGAAGGCTGCGACGAAGGAGAGGGCAAAAACGCCGGCGGCGATGCCTCCGGCGAGAAGCCCGGCGCGCATGTTCCGGCGTGCGGTCTCGCGATCCATTGGCGAGAGTTCTATCAGGCAACGGGGTCGTGGCGTTGGGGGAGACACGGGTGCCCCTCTCCCCGAGACCGTCGCGCAGCTGGGTCGTTTGCAAACTGCGGAGCGTCTGTCCTGGAGCCGCGGGAGGAGGGGCACCCGTGTCTCCAACCGGACCGGCTCCATGTACCGGTAGCTGCCACACCAAGCTGGCAACTCCGCACGTCGGTAGCTGTTGCGGGAGGAGATGGCGAGGCAGCGCAGCCTTTGAGCTCAGCTGCTGAACCTCGGGTGTTTGTTGCGGTTCGGGTAGGGAACTGGATACCCCTCTCCCAGAGGCTCAAGGACAGACGCTGCGAATCACGGAGCTCGCCCCAGCTGCGCGACGGTCTCTGGGAGAGGGGTATCCAGTTCCTCTGAGCGAGTGGAAGTTTCGACTCAGACGTTGGCCGCAATCGCCATCGAGAGGAACAGCAGGGCGAGGTAGCCAAGTGAATAGAGGTAGGTCTTGAGCGCCCAACGGCGGTTTCGGCTGCGATAGAGGCGGGTCGAGAAGTAGATGAAGCCGGCGCCGAGGAGCATCGAGGGGATCAGGTAGGCGATGCCGAGGCCGCCGGCGCAGAAGGGGAGCTGGGTGACGGCGTAGAGGAGGACGGTGTAGAGGAGGATCTGGCGGCGGGTCTCCTCCTCGCCGCGGACGACCGGGAGCATCGGGATCCCCGCCTTCGCGTACTCGTCCTTCATCAGCAGCGAGAGGGCCCAGAAGTGGGGCGGGGTCCAGAAGAAGACGATCGCGAACATGTAGAAGGCCATGCCGCTGAGGCCGCCAGTCACGGCCGCCCAGGCGACCAGGGGCGGCACGGCGCCCGCGGCGCCGCCGATGACGATGTTCTGCGGCGTCGTCCGCTTTAGCCAGAGCGTGTAGACGCAGACGTAGCCGAAGAAGCCGCAGAGCGAGAGAGCGGCCGCCAGCGGGTTCACCGTCAGGGCCAGCAGCAGGAAGGAGGCGGCGCCGAGGGTGAGGCCGAAGGCGGTCGCGGCGGCGACGGAGACGCGGCCCGAGGCGACGGGACGGTCGGCGGTGCGGGCCATCGCGCGGTCGACGTCGCGGTCAACGGCATGGTTGATCGCGCCGGCGCCGCCGGCCGAGAGGGCGCCGCCCAGGCAGGTGAGGAAGACCAGCTCGAGCGGGGGGTCGCCGGCCACGTACATCGTCGTGATCGTGGTGAAGAGCAGCAGCGACTGCACCTTCGGCTTGGTCAGCGTCAGGTAATCGCGGAGAAGCGTGGGGACCGCCGGGCGCCGCGAAAGGGTCGCAGTTTGGGCACCGCTCATGCGGAACTAGTGCCGTGTCCGGTTGCCTGACACGGCACTTAGGCTACCGGCTGGGATGCGCGCCCGGCCGCCGCTTCGGAGCGACGGGTGCGGTGGCCGATCGCCTCGCGGATGTCGTGCAGCGGGCGAGGGCTGCGGACGTCTGGGAGGACGTCGAAGTTGTGCGGCTCCGGCGGCGAGTGCGCGAACCACTCGAGCGTCTCGCCGCCCCAGGGGTCGTGGCCGGCGGCGGGGCCGTTGGTCCGGCTGAAGATCGCGTTGAGGATCGTCATCAGCAGGCCGGCGAAGAGGATCAGGACGCCGATCGTCGCGATCGCGTTGTAGGCGGTTAGGCCGTTGCCGCTGAAGTACTTGTAGGCGTCGACGACCTGGCCCTTGTCGTCGCCGGCGAGGAAGAGCGGCACGAAGCCGAGCACCAGGCCGATCACGATCGTCCAGAACGAGAAGCGCGCCAGCACCTCGCCCATCGTCCGACCGGTCATCTTCGGGAACCAGTAGTAGAGGGCCGCGAAGCCGCCGAGCACCGCGCCCCCGATCAGCGCGAAGTGGGTGGCGGCGGTGGAGTCGGTCGTGTTGTGCAGGTGCCAGGCGGCGCCGACCAGCGACTGCTCGAGCTCGGCCGCGAGCCCGATCGAGATTGCCGAGACCGCGCCGATCGCGAACAGCATCGGCGCCCGCATCCGCAGCGTGCCGCCGGCGATCGTCGCGATCAGGTTGAAGATGACGAGCCCGAACGGCACCACCAGCGCCAGCGAGACCAGCATCGCGTAGTACATCCAACCGATCCCGATCGGCGCCGTCAGCATGTTCTGCATCCAGGCCAGCGTTCCGAGCACCGCGATCACGGTCAGCGAGACCATCGTCACCGGCCGGTTGAAGAGCGGTTTGCGCGAGAAGGTGGCGAAGATTTCGGCGATCGCGCCGAAGGCGAAGATCAGCAGCAGCATGTACGTGCCGGTGAAGAAGATCCAGCTCAGGTGCTGCCAGAGCAGCGGCGCCCCGCCGGAGCCGTCGGCGAAGAAGATGCCGTTGTAGTTGCGGTCGATCAGCAGCATCGCCAGCGCCGCCAGCAGCACCGGGCCGATCACGATCATGAGCCAGGAGGAGACGGTCGCCGCCCAGGCGAAGACGGGGACCCGCCGCCAGGCCATCCCCGGCGCCCGCATCATCCGCAGCGTCGCCACCAGGTTCACCGCGAGGAAGACGAAGCCGAGCGTCGCCAGACCGGTCGCCGCCGCCCAGGCGTCGACGCCGTTGTTGGAGAGGAAGGCCAGCTCGGTCAGCGGCGCCAGCGGGTTGACGCCCGCCTCCGAGGGGGTGAAGAGGAAGCCGGCGTAGAGGATCGTCGCGCCGGCCACCCAGAGCGCCACGCCGATCTGGCCGAGCCGCGGCAGCGCCGTGCCGCGGGCGCCGACCTGCAGCGGCGCCACGTAATAGAAGAACCCGAGCGCGAACGGCACCGCGAAGAGGAAGAGCGAGGTGGCGCCGTAGAGCGAGAGCATCCGGTTGAAGCCGACGGGCGAGAGGAAGGTGTTTTCCGGCACCAGCAGCTGCAGGCGCATCAGCACCAGCTCGACGGCGGCGATGAAGAGGAATCCGAGGGCGCCGCAGACGAGGATCTGGCCGAGCTCCTTGTGGTCGGCGCTGGTTGCCAGCTCGATCCAGCGGGGACGGCGGCTGGCGTAGCCATCGGCGACGAGCTCGGGACGGGCGGAGGGGCTCATGGCACTTCTCCGTTTTCGATCAGGCCGACGACCCGTTCCTGGGCGGCTTCGATTTCGGCTCCCTGGGTCTTGACGAATTCTTCGTAGGCCTCGGGCGAAACCACTTCGACCGCGGTTCTCATCGAGGCGTAACTCTGGCCCGAAAGCGTCGAGGCTTCGCCCGTGTAGACCCCTTCGTCCTGGCTGCTGAAGACGATCCTGTGGGTCTTGCCCGGCACCGCGTCGGCCTTGGGTGCGAGGTCGTCGACGTTCCAGGTGTGGACAACATCGGTCGAGAGCAGTTCCAGTTCCACCGCGGTGTCGACCGGCACCACCAGCTTGTAGTAGGAGAAGGCGCCGTTCGGGTAGTCGTAGCGCCACAGCCACTGCTGGCTGGTCGCCTTGATCTTCAGCGGCGCCGACTTGGCCGAGGCCAGACCCGCATCGCCCGTGGTGGGCAGCTCGCGCGCCTTGTCCGTGAAGATGACGGCGAGGATGAAGAGCAGGGCGGCGAAGACGCTGAGGACGGCGCCGACGCGGAATTGCAGGCCGCGGCCGCCGAGCAGCTGGCGCGGCGCCGCGCCGCGCTCGGAGCGAAACCGCCGCACCGCGTAGAACAGCGCGACGTTGACCGCGATCACGAGGATCGCGGCGGCGACGAAGCCGATCCAAAGCAGGGTGTCGATCTGGTCAGCGCCAGGCGAGTGCGGCGTCAAAGCGCGGCCATTCTATTCAGGCGAGGCGGCGCCGGGGTTCTCCGCCGCCCTGCGGAGGGCTACCTATACTCGCCGCCCTCATGACGAGGCGCCCTCGGCCATCCCCCGCGCTTCGCCTCTCGATCCGGGCCGCCGCCGCCGCTGCTGTCGGTGCCGCGATCGTCACCCCGCTGATTCGGCGCCGGCTGCGGATACCGGCGCCGGTCACGATCGCCGCCTGCGCGGCCGGTCCGCTGGCCGTGGCGGTGATCCAGCCGCGCTCCAAGAAACGCGACGTCGCGCTCTTCGCCCTGCAGATGTGGGGCTTCATCATGGTCCACGAGCTTCCCTTCGATCGGCCGGAGCACCTCCGCAGCCGCCTCCGCAGCCGCTACCCGATCGTCGCCGACCGCGCCATCGGCCTCGGCGCCCTGCCGAACTCCCGGCTGCAGCGGGCAATCGCCCGGTCGCCCTGCGCCGGCACGATCAACCGCTTCCTCACCTGGGCCCATTGGCTCTGGTTCTTCGAGCCGTACCTGGCGCTGGCGGTGATCCTCGTCCGGCACCCCGAGCGCTTCCCGCGCGCGGCGCGGCAGATGGCGGCGGTCTTCGACAGCGGCTGCGCCGTCTACTTCGCCCTGCCGACGGCCCCGCCGTGGTGGGCGTCGGAGAACGGGCTGACCGGCGAAGAGGTGCGGCGGATCATGGTCGAGGTCGGCGAAGAAACCTGGGGCTCGGCCTGGCCGAAGATGTACGACGCGCTCGGCGGCAATCCCTGGGCGGCGATGCCCTCGCTGCACTTCGCCACCTCCGTCACCGCCGCCCTGGCGCTCTCCGAAGCCGGCAGGGTGGAGGGGGCGCTCGGCTGGGGTTACGCCGGCACGCTCGGCTTCGCCCTCGTCTACCTCGGCGAGCACTACGTCACCGACCTCCTCGCCGGCGCCCTGCTCGTCGCCGCGGTGCGCCGGGGCGAGCTCCTGGCAGAACCCCTCGTACGCGGTGTGAATACGGCTCTGCAGCGCCTTGAGAGGATCGCGAGCGGGTAATTTCCCTGGGGTGTCTCAGGAAGACTCGGCGAGCGGAGCCCACCGTCTCGCCGAAATGCCGATCTTCACCACGCGACGGATCGTCCAGACCGTCGTCCTGGTCCTCATCCTCCTCGGCGCGATCTACTTCCTCTTCCCGAAGCTGGTCGGCCTCGGCGACGCGCTCAGCCGGCTCGATGACGCCGACCCGCTCTGGATCGGGATCGCGATCGTCCTCAACGTCGCCGCCTACGCGACCTACATCGCGCTGTTCAAAGCGGTGGTCAGCGGCGATGCGCTGCGGCTGAACTGGACCGAGACCTACGAGATCAACATGGCGGGCGTCGCCGCCACCCTGCTCTTCTCGGCCGGCGGCGCCGGCGGGGTGGCGCTCACCTACTGGGCGCTGCGCAAGGCGGGGATGGCGCGCCGCGACGTCGGCCGCCGCATGATCGCCTTCGTCTCCCTCCACTACGTCTTCTACCCGGTTGCCCTGATCATCTTCGGGATCCTGCTGCGGACCGGGGTGATGAACGGCAGAGGCTCGGTCGAGTTGACGATCGTCCCCGCCGGGGTGGCCGGGCTGCTGCTGATCGTCGGGGTTCTGATCACGCTGATTCCCGCCGACCTCGAACAGCGGCTCAGCCGCTATGCCCACAGCGAGCGTTCACAGCACCTGCTGGAGAGAGCCGGCAAGGTCCCGGCGACGCTGGGCGAAGGCTTCCGCTTCGCCCTCAGCCTCTTCGCCCACCCCTCGCGCGGCGGACTCGCGGTGCTCGGCGCCGCCGGCTTCTGGGCGTTCAGCATCGGCGTCCTCTGGGCCTCGTTCCACGCCTTCGGCGTCCACGTGCCGCTCGCGGTCGTCGTCCAGGGGTACTTCCTCGGCATGGTCGCCAACCTCTTCCCGCTGGCGCCCGCCGGGGTGGGGGCGGTCGACGCTGGCATGATCGGCGCCTTCGTCCTCTTCGGAATCCCGGAGGAGACGGTCTTCCCCGCGGTCCTGATCTTCCGCCTGGTCTCCTTCTGGATGCCGATCCCACCCGGCATCTTCGCCTTCTTCCAGCTCCGCCACACCGTCCACCGCTGGGAGGAGGAGGGCCTGCCGATCGACCGGGGCGGCTCGGCGACCTCAGACCTCGAGCCCGCGGGGCCAGAGCGAACTGCATCAAATTTCCGGGCTGCTGGGCGGAAAACTTGATGCAGTTCGTGGAAGGGGTACTATAAAAAGTAAAGTAATAGACTGTAGGCGGCGAGAAGATGGTTGAGAGCAAGAAGGTCGAGAACGTAATCATCATCGGCGGGGGGCCGGCCGGGTACACCGCCGCCCTCTACACCGCGCGGGCCAACCTGGAGCCGCTCGTCTTCGAGGGCTTCCAGTGGGGCGGCCAGCTGCAGAACACGACCGAGGTCGAGAACTACCCGGGCTACCCCGACGGGATCATGGGGCCGGAGATGATGGCCCAGTTCCGGGCTCAGGCCGAGCGCTTCGGGACGACGTTCGTCACCGACGACGTCGATCGGGTCGAGCTCTCAGACGGCGGCGTCCAGAAGGTCTTCCTCGGCGACGAGGAGCACCGCGCCAAGACCGTGATCCTGGCGATGGGGGCGGAGCCGAAACGGCTCGGCATCCCCGGTGAGATGGAGCTTGGCGGCCGTGGCGTCTCCACCTGCGGCGTCTGCGACGGCGCCTTCTTCAAAGGCCAGAAAGTGGTCGTGATCGGCGGCGGCGACTCGGCGATGGAGGATTCGATCTTCATCTCCAAGTACGCCAGCGACCTGACCGTCGCCACCCGGCGCGACCAGTTCCGAGCTTCGAAGATCATGCTCGACCGCGCCCGCGAGAAGGACAACATCGAGTTCAAGGCCCCCTACGTGCCGCTCGAGTTCGTCGCCGGCGAGGACGGGAAGCTGGAGAAGGTCCGTTTCCGCCACGCCGAGACCGGCGCCGAGGAGGAGCTCGAGACCAACGGCGCCTTCGTCGCGATCGGCCACATCCCGAAATCGGAGATCGTCCGCGACCAGGTCGAGACCGACGAGGACGGCTACATCGTCACCGAGGCCGGCTCGACCCGGACCAACCTCGGCGGCGTCTTCGCCGTCGGCGACGTCGTCGACCACACCTACCGGCAGGCCGTCACCGCCGCCGGCACCGGCTGCATGGGCGCGCTGGACGCCGAGCGCTACCTGCGCGACGCCGCCCCGCCGGTCGAGGCCCACTGGATGCCGGGCGGCGAGCCTGCCGAGATCGCCACCGGCAGTGGCTGAGTGCACGCACCTCGATGCGGTCAACTACCTCGACCTCCCGCCTGAGGTCGAGGGTTGTGAAGAGTGCCTGGCGGCGGGGATGACCTGGGTGCACCTGCGGATGTGCCAGACCTGCGGCCACGTCGGCTGCTGCGACAACTCGATCGGCAAACACGCCACCGCGCACCACAAGGAGACCGGCCACCCGATCATCCGCTCGGCCGAGCCCGCCGAAGACTGGAGCTGGTGCTACGTCGACGAGCTGATGATGCGCCTCAGCAGCGGGGCCGGCGCGTAAGCGTCCCCCTTCTCGCGCTGCAGCCGCTCGAGCAGCTCGGCGGCGCGGTCCGGGCCGACTAGCTTCGCGAACCGCAGCGGTCCCAGGGGCCAGTTGAACCCCAGTCGCATCGCCGTTTCCATGTCCTGTGGCGAGGCGATCTCCTCTTCGATCGCGAAGGCGGCCTCGTTGGCGATCTGGGCGAAGAGGCGGGTCAGCACGTCCTCGGCGCGCTCGTCGATCCGGGCGAGCTTCTCGGGGTCGAGCGTCGGTGCCAGGATCCCCAGCTCCGGGTCGAGCTCACGCTCGATCCCCTCGCCGTAGCGGAAGTAGCCGCGCCCGCTCTTGCGGCCGAGTCGTCCTTCGGCGACGAGCTGCTCCTGGATCGGACTCGGTCGCCAGCGCTCGGGTTCGCCTCCCTGGGTGAAGAAGGAGCGGGCGATCTCGAGGTTGACGTCGAGGCCGATCAGGTCGAGCAGCTCGAAGGGGCCCATCCGGAAACCGCCGCCGAGGCGGACGATGCGGTCGATCGCCTCGGCCTCGGCAACGCCGTCGCCGAGCATCCGCAGCGACTCCAGGGTGAACGGGCGGGCGAGCCGGTTGGCGACGAAGCCGACGCTGTCCCTGGCGCGGATCGGCGTCCGGCCCATCCGCTCGGCGACCTCGCTCGCCGCCGCCAGGGCCGGCTCCGATGAGCCCTTGGCGGCGACGATCTCAACCAGCTTCATCAGCGCCGGCGGGTTGAAGAAGTGCATCCCCACCACCCGCCCGGGCCCCGGCACTCCCGCGGCGATGTCGGTGACGCGCAGGGAGGAGGTGTTGGTCGCCAGCACCGCGTCGGGAGCGAGAATGCCGGCGAGGCGGGTGAAGAGGTCGCGCTTCAGCTCCAGCCGCTCCGGCGCCGCCTCGATAACCAGCTCGCACTCGGCCAGATCCTCTAGATCCGTCGTGTTGCGGTCGAAGTACTCGAGCGCGGCTTCGGACTCGGCTTCGCTCCAGCGGCCGCGGGACTCGCCCTTGGCTAGATCCTCGCCGATCTTCAGGCTCCCCACCTCCAGCGCCCGGGGATCCGGGTCGTACAGGGTCGTGCGAAGGCCGCCGAGCACCGCCACCTGGGCGATTCCGGCGCCCATCGTGCCGGCACCGAGGACGGCGATGCGAGAGACGCTCATCGGCCCCTGAACCGAGGCTCGCGCTTCTCCAGGAAGGCGGTCATCCCCTCGACCCGATCCTCGCTCGCCATCGCCTCGTCGAAGAGCCGACGCTCGGTGCGCAACCCCTCGCCGAGTGGCGTCTCCTGCGCCTCCAACACCGCCCGTTTGCCCAGTCGCACCGCCAGCGGCGGCCGTTCGGCAATCGACCGGGCCAGCTCGAGCGCCTCGGCCAGCCAGGCACCGTCGCCGACGACCCTGTTGACGAGCCCCCAGCGCGCCGCCGTCTTCGCGTCCCAGCGGCGGCCGGTGAGGACGTACTCCATCGCCCGCTGCTTGCCGATCGCGCGGGCGAGGCGCTGGGTGCCGCCGCCGCCGGGGATGATCCCGAGGGTGATCTCCGGCTGGCCGAAGCGAGTCTCCTCGTCGCAGACGATCATGTCGCAGGCCATCGCCAGCTCGCAGCCGCCGCCGAAGGCGTAGCCGGAGACCGCGGCGATCGTCGGCGTCCCGATTGCCGCCAGCCGCGTCCAGAAGCGCATGCCCTGCGGGTCGGGCGGGGCGTCCACCGGGCGCTCGGCCATCGCCCGGATGTCGGCGCCGGCGGCGAAGAACTCGTCGGAGCCGGCGAGAACGATGCAGCGGGCGTCGGGATCGGCGTCGAGGCGCTCCAGGGTCTCGGCGATCTCACCCCGCATCTGCGGCGAGAGGGCGTTGCGCGCCTCGGGCCGGTTCAGCCGCAGCAGGGCGACGTGGTGCTCGTCGACCGAGGCCTCGACCTGCGCCACCGCCGCTACCCTTCTTTGAGGGGCGTCATCGCGTTCTCGCCCGTCGCGGCGCGGCCGATGATCAGCTTCTGGATCTGCGAGGTGCCCTCGTAGAGGGTGGTGACGCGGGCGTCCCGCAGGTAGCGCTCGACCGGGTAGTCGTCGACGTAGCCGGAGCCGCCGTGGACCTGGATCGCCAGGTTCGCGCATTCGACCGCCGCCTCGGTCGCATAGAGCTTCGCCACCGAGGTCTCGGTCGCGTTCGGCTTCTTTTCGTCCTTGAGCAGGCCGGCGCGCAGGACCAGCATCCGGCTGGCATCACGGCGAAGAATCATTTCGGTGATCATCTCCTGGACCAGCTGGAAGCGCGCCAGCGGCACCCCGAACTGCTTGCGGTCCTTGGCGTAGGAGACGGAGCTCTGGACGCAGCCTTCGCAGATGCCGACGCAGCCGGCGGCGACGCTGTAGCGGCCGTTTTCCAGTGCGCTCATCGCGACCTTGAAGCCGTCGCCGATCTCGCCGAGCATCGCGTCCTCGCTCACCTCGACCTCGTCCAGCGAGATCTCGGCGGTGTCGGAGGAGCGCAGGCCGAGCTTGCCGTGGATCTCCTGGGTGGTGAATCCCTCGCTGTCGGTGGGGACGATGAAGCAGGCGAGGCCGCGGTGCTTCTTCTCCGGGTCGGTCTGGGCGAAGATCAGGGCGAAGTCGGAGACGTTGCCGAGGCTGATCCACATCTTCTGGCCGCTGATCGACCAGCCGCTCTCGGTCTTGGTCGCGCGGGTGCGGAGGTTGGCGGCGTCGGAGCCGGTGTCGGGCTCGGTCAGCCCGAAGCAGCCGAGGCCCTCACCCGAGCAGAGCCGCGGCAGCCACTGGCGCTTCTGCTCCTCGCTGCCCCACTTCTCGATCGGGCCAGCGACCAGCGAGGTGACGACCGAGATCACGGTGCGGGCCGAGGAGTCGGCGCGGCCGATCTCCTCGGCGATCAGGCCGTAGCCGATGTAGTCGAGCCCGCGGCCGCCGTGCTCTTCGGCGACCGGGGCGCCGAGGAAGCCGACCGCGCCGAGCTTGCGCGCCAGCTCGCGGTCGAAGCGGCCGGCGCGGTCGTTCTCGCGCACCACCGGAAGGATCTCCCGCTCGGCGAATTCGCGGGCGGTCTCGCGGATCAGCTTCTGCTCGTCGCTCAGCTGGAAGTCCATCGCGTCAGCTCCCCTCTCGTCTCGGCGTCAAAGCTCGCGCAGCTCCCTGCCCAGCGTCTCGGCGAAGGCATCCTGCGCCTCGCGCGTGCGCGGGCCGGGAGCGGCCGGGAAATCGCGACCGTCGATCGCGGCGACGCCCTGTATCTCGCGGGTGGTGGAGGCGAGGAAAGCCTCGCTCGCCCCGCGCAGGTCGTCGACCTGCCAGGTGCCCTCCTGCACCTGCAGCGCCTTGATCATGCGGTCGCGGGTGATCGACTCCAGGACACCGTCGGAGAGAGCGGGGGTGCGCAACTGCCCCTCGGCGGCGACCCAGAAGACCGAGGAGGTCGGCGGCTCCAGCACGGTCCCGTCGGGCCGGACCAGGACCGCCTCGTCGGCGCCCGCGCGTTTGGCGATCCTGGTCGCCTGCATGTTCGCCGCATAGGAGAGCGACTTGACGCCGTTGAGGATCACGCTCGGGCAGTAGGTGACGGTCTGCAGCGCAACCGTCTCCGGGTGGGGCGGGATCGGCTCGGTCGCCGCGATGCGGCGGCCGCCGCGGGTGACGATCAGCCGCAACTGCCCTTCGACCGGCCCTGCTTCGCCCAGCAGCGCCTCGATCTCCCGCTCCAGCGCGCCGCGGTCGAACTCGAGCTCGATCACGGCGGTCGAGCGCTGCAGCCGGTCGAGGTGGTCGCCGAGCGCGAACGGCCTGCCCGCATAGATGCGGATCACCTCGAAGGCGCCGTCGCCGCGGTAGAGCCCGTCGTCCTTGAGGCCGATCGTGGTCTCGGCGGTCGGCCCGATCGTTCCGTCGACGCTGGCCAGCTCTGCGAAGGTCTCGCTCACGCGGCCGAGGCTACCTGTTCCGGGGCGGCTGTCAGCCGTGCTTGCTGTGGATCGGGCAACGGTTGGTGTCGCGCTGCTTTTCGATGCACTTCAGCGGCGCCCATTCGATCCGGTAGCGGCTGTCCCAGGCAATCGTTTCCTGCCGGCGCAGGTAGAACGGCGAGACAGAGGCGACGTAGACGTCGCGCCCCGAAAACCAGTCGACCTGGCAGCGGAACCCGGCAGCGGCCTTCTGGCAGCCGCCGAACACCTCGCGGGCCCGCTGGAAGCGGCCCTTCATCACAGCGATCAGGGTGAAGGCGGTGAACTCTTCGGCCGTTTCGCGGGTCATCCGCGGCAGCGGAGCGTTGCCGTCGACGCTCGGCGGCGGGTCGCCGCTTTCGGTGGCGGCGACCCATTCGGAAACCCAGGGGGCGATGAAGTCAGCCCGGGTGAGGACGGTTGGAACCTTGGTGCTGCATTCGGGGCCGCCGGTGCTGGTGATGCCGATCTGAACCGCCGCGCCGTCGGCCCGTTTGGCGATCGCGGGGCCGCCGCTGTCGCCGAAGCAGCCGCCGCTGCCCCGGTTGGCGGCGAGGACGCAGACCTGGGCCGTCGGCAGGTAGGGCTTGTAGAAGGGGCTCGTCTTCTGCTTGCAGAACGGCGGGGTCTGGACCAGCATCGCCGTGGCCCGCAGGTTGGGCGGCGCTTCCTTGGCGCCGCCGCGGGTAAGGCCCCACCCGGTCAGCTGCGCTTCGGCGCCACCCTGGTAGAGAGCGGCCTCGCCGGCGCCGGCGAGCGGGATCGGCGGGGCGCTGGTCGGCCGGTCGAGGACGAGGATCGCCGCGTCGCCGTGCAGGAGGCCGGGATCGAATCCCGGGAAGACGTGGGTGGCGGCGATGTGGAAGATGTTCGCCGCGGCGGCGCGGCGGGGATTGGCGACGCCGGTGGAGAGGGCGTAGTCGGAGGCCGGCGTGATGGTTCCCTCCTCGACGCTCTCGACGCAGTGGGCGGCGGTGAGGACGATCCGCGGGGCGACCACGGTCCCGGTGCAGGAGAAGCCGTGCTTGCCTTCGTCGGCCTCGATGTAGGCAAGCGAGGGAAATTCCTCGATCGAGGCAGCGTGGCCGCCGACGATTGAGACAGTGGCGCTCGGCGCGGCGGCGGCGGCGACGGGGAGGAGGAGCGAAGCGAGCGCGCAGAGGAACACCGCAAGTGCGCTGCGCCTGTGGAGCTCTCCACCTGAGGTCACAAACGACAGGGTATTGATCCGCTGAGCGTTCTGGTTGGTTCTGACGCCTAGACCGCTTCGAAGACCGTGGCGAGGCCCTGGCCGACGCCGACGCAGAGGGTCGCGATCCCGTACCTGCCGCCGCGCCTGCCCAACTCGCGCGCGATCGTCCCGGCGAGGCGGGCGCCGGAGCAGCCGAGCGGGTGCCCGAGGGCGATCGCGCCCCCGTTGACATTCAGCCGCTCCTCCTCGATCCCGAGCTCGCGGGCGCAGGCGAGGACCTGGGAGGCGAACGCCTCGTTGATCTCGACCAGGTCGATCTGCTCGAGCGAGAGGCCGGCGTTCGCGAGCGCGTTCGGAACGGCCTGCAGTGGGCCGATCCCCATATAGGCGGGGTCGACCCCCGCGACTCCGGTGGTGAGGACGCGGGCAAGGGGCTTGGTGCCGAGCTCCTCGGCGCCCTTCTCGGAAGCGAGCAGCAGGCAGGCGGCGCCGTCGTTGAGGCTGGATGCGTTGCCGGCGGTGACGGTGCCGCCCTCGCGGAAGGCGGGCCGCAGCTTCGCCAGCTTCTCCAGCGAGGTGTCCGACCGCGGCCCCTCGTCGACCTCGACCCTGACCGTCTCACGCCCCCGCGGCGCCTCGACCGGGACGATCTCCTCGGCGAGCTTGCCGGCCTCGGTCGCGGCGACCGCGCGATGGTGGCTGCGCAGCGCGAAGGCGTCCTGGTCCTCGCGGCTGATCCCGTAGCGCTCGGCGACGTTCTCGCCGGTCTCGCCCATCGACTCGGTGGAGACGCCGAGCTCGGCCATCCGCGGGTTGACCATCCGCCAGCCGAGGGTGGTGTCGTGCATCGTCTGGGGGCCGCGGGGGAGGCCGCGCTCGGGCTTCTCGACCACCCACGGCGCCCGGCTCATCGACTCGACGCCGCCGGCCAGGTAGAAGTCCCCCTCGCCGGCCTTGATCGCCCGCGTGGCGCTGTTGACCGCCTCGAGGCCGGAGGCGCAGAGCCGGTTGACGGTGGCGCCGGGAACGCTCTGCGGCAGGCCCGCGAGAAGGGCCGCCATCCGCGCGACGTCCCGGTTGTCCTCGCCGGACTGGTTGGCGGCGCCGAGGTAGACGTCGACGATCCGCTCCGGGTCGACGCCGCTGCGCTCGACGACGGCGCCAATCGCGTGCGCGGCCAGATCGTCCGGGCGAGCGCCCGAGAGGGCGCCGCGGTAGGCGCCCATCGGCGTGCGGGCGGTCTCGACTATGTAGGCCTCGGGCATCGGTTGAAACCGTATCCTTCCCGCGTGCTTTTCATTCTGGGAACCGTCGGAATCATCGCCTTCATGATCGGCGTGCTGCTGGTCGTCGGTCACTATTACCCCGGCAGCTCGGCGAGCCTGGTCGACTGGTTCCCGACCCGCTCACCCGAGGTCGAGGTCCAGAACGAGATCGACGACGTGCGCCAGATGATGGAGGCGCAGAACGAGATGCGGCGGCGGCGCGGGGTCCCGGAGATGACCGAGGAAGACCTCCAACGCGGCGTCGCCGAAGACGAGCGCCTGCGGCTGCAGGGGCGCGGCCCGTTCGATCCGTCCTAGGCTGCGCGGATGGCGAGGGCGCTGATCGCCGGCTGCGGATGTCGCGGCCGGCGGCTGGGGCGGGAGCTGCTCGCCCGGGCCTGGGCGGTGCGGGGGACCAGCCGCCGCTCCGAGGGGCTGGCGCCAATCGAGGCCGCCGGAATCGAGCCGGCGCTCGCCGATCCCGGCCAGCCGGGGACGATCCTCGAGCTGGTCGCAGACGTCGCGGTGCTGGTGCTCCTGCTCGGCAATCTCGTCGGCGAGGACGAGGATCTGGCCGCGCTCCATGGGCCGCGACTGGAGCGGCTGATGGAACACGTCGTCGACACCCCCGTGCGGGGGGTTCTCTACGAGGGAACCGAGGCGGGCGCCGAGCTGGTGCGGGCCGCCGGCCGCACATGGCGGATCCCGGTCGGGATCGTCACGGCCGAGACCGAGCTTGCCGCGGCCGTCGAGGCTCTCCTGGTCGCCCCGCGAACCTAAAGGAGTAATGTCCGATGGGAATTCAGGTAATAAGGCGAAAGCGCGAGAGGAGCGTTGACCAAATGGCTCTACAGCTCGGTGACGTAGCACCGGATTTCGAGGCCGATACCACCCAGGGCCGGATCAAGTTCCACGACTGGATCGACGGTTCGTGGGCCGTCCTGTTCTCCCATCCGAAGGACTTCACCCCGGTCTGCACGACCGAGCTGGGCTACATGGCCCGGATCGAGCCGGAGTTCCAGAAGCGCGGCGCGAAGATCATCGGCCTCTCGGTCGATCCGCTCGACAAACACGAGGACTGGGCCAAGGACATCGAGGAGACGCAGGGCACGAAGCCCGAGTACCCGATCATCAGCGACGCCGACTTCGAGATCTCCAAGGCCTACGGGATGCTGGCTGCGGACGTCTCCGGCGATCCCGGCGAGCGCACCCCCGCCGACAACCAGACCGTGCGCAACGTCTTCGTCATCGGCCCCGACAAGAAGATCAAACTCATCCTCGTCTACCCGATGACCACCGGCCGCAACTTCGACGAGGTCCTGCGGGTGGTCGACTCGCTGCAGCTGACCGCCAACCACAAAGTGGCGACCCCGGCGCAGTGGGAGCAGGGCGACGACGTGATCATCTCCGGCTCGGTCAAAGAGGAGGAGGCGAAAGAGCTGTGGCCCGAGGGCTGGGAGTCGCCGAAGCCCTACATCCGCATCGTCCCTGATCCAGTCGGCAAATAGGTCAAGGTTGGGCGCGCCTCAGCAGAGGCGCACCAGCAAATCACCCAGGATCCGCGCGGTGGCCCCCCAGATCAGCTGCCCTTCCACCTCGTAGGTGGGAGTGTGGATGGGGACGCCGCGGCGGATCAGGCGTCGCATCTCGTAACCCTCGCGCAGCAGCTCGAGCGAGAAGGTGAGGATGGTCTCGACCTCGGTCGGGTTCGGCTGCAGGCCGAGCTGGCCAGGGTGGGGGACGGTGCCGACGAATGGGTGGACGCGGTACCCGGTGACGAAGGTCGAGACCGGCGGCAGCGCCCCGCTCAGCTCGACCAGCTCCGGATCGAGCGCGATCTCCTCGTGGGCCTCGCGCAGCGCCGTGGCGGCGAGGTCGGCGTCGTCGGGGTCCTGGCGGCCCCCGGGGAACGAGATCTCGCCCGCGTGGCGCCGCAGGTCGGCGCGCCGCTCGGTGAAGATCAGCCCCGGTTCCCGCGGCCAGCCGTAGAGCGCCAGCAGCACCGCCGCCTGCGTCCCCCGCCGCCCCGCCATCGCCAGCGCCTCCTCGGGGGTGAGGAGGAGCCGGTCCAGGGGCGTGTCGCTTTTGTTACCCATGAGGAAACAAAAGCGACACGCCGCTCAGATGATCACCTGCACGGTGCCGCCATCGACGGACCAGGCGGCGCCGGCGACGTAGGAGGCGCGCTCCGAGCAGAGGAAGACGATCGTCGCGGCGATCTCCTCGGGCTTCGCCAACCGGCCGATCGGGCGCTTCGCGCCCGCTTCGGCGAGAGCCTCCTCCCGGCTCCCGGCACCGGAAATCTGCAGGGACTGGTCGAGCAAGCCGCCGGACTCCATCCACATCTCGGCTTCGACGGGACCGGGGGCGACGGCGTTGACGAGCACCCCGCTCTTGGCGTAGCGGTCGGCGAAGAGGCGGGAGAGCGAGAGCTCGGCGGCCTTGGCGACCGAGTACTCGGCCATCGCCGCCGAGGGCCGCTTGCCGGCGGTCGAGCAGACGTTGACGACGCGGCCCCAGCCGCGGTCGACCATCGGCGGGATCGCCGTCCGCATCGCCCGCAGCGGCGCCATCACGTTGAGCTCGTACTGGGCGCGCCAGTCCTCGTCGGGGACATCGTCGAGGTCACGCCACCTGGCGGCGCCGGCGTTGTTGACGAGCACGTCGAGGGCGCCGAAGTGGTCCTCGGCGGCGGCCAGCATGTGCTCGCCGGCGCCCTCGTCGGTGACGTCGAGGACGAGCTCCGCTGCCGCGCCGCCGGCCGGCTCCGCCACCCGCGCCGCCTCTTCGGTTGCCGCGGCGAGTCGCTCCTCGCCCCGCGCCACCAGGACGACCTTCGCGCCCTCGGCGCAGAGCTGCAGCGCCGTCGCGCGGCCGATGCCGCTGCTGGCGCCGGTGACGACGCAGGCGCGGCCGGCGAGGCCGAGGTCCATCAGTTGCCCTCGAGGCGCTCGACAACGTCGACGTGCGCCTCCCCGGCGAGGACCTTGTGGACCGGACATTTGGTCGCGATGACCAGCAGCCGCCGTCGCTGCTCCTCGTCGAGGTGCCCCGGCAGCTTCAGCCCGACCTCGAAGTCGGTTGGCACCGGCCCCTCGTAGGACATCTCGACGTCGACCTCGACCGAGCCGACGTCCCAGCCCTTACGTTGCGCGTACATCTCCACGGTGATCGCGATGCAGCCGGCGAGGCTCGCGCCGAGCAGCTGGGTCGGCCGCGGGCCGCTGTCGGCGCCGCCCGCCGCCACCGGCTCGTCGACCCGCAGGGTGTGTCCTTCCAGCTCGACGTCATGGGCATAGCCCCCGCGGCGGCGGGCGACGATCAGCACCCTCAGCTCCGGCGGCGGCCCTCGAACAGGGCCGGGTCATCGACGTCGGCCCAGCGCGCCATCGCATAGGCCAGGTCGGAGGCGCGGTTGACGAAGTGGATCACGACCTCGCTGGCGATCTCGCCGGCCTCGTTCAGCTCCGAGATTCGGCGCTCGGCGCGGCGGATCACGGTGCGGGCGACGTCGAGCTGGGCCGAGAGCTGGTTGCCGCCCGGGATCACGAACTGCGGCGGCAGCTCGACCTCGCTCATGTAGCGGTCGATCAGCCGCTCCAGCTCGGCGACCATCTCCTCGGTGGTGCGGCTTACCCCGCCTTCGAGCCGCCCGGCCGCCTCCGGCGCCGTCGCCAGCTCGGCCCCGGCGATGAAGATGTCGTCCTGGAGGCGGAGGATGTCGCGGGCCAGCTCCTCCTGCCCGGGACCGCAGAGCGCCCGAGCTGCGCCGAGCTGCGAGCAGGCCTCGTCGAGGGTGCCGTAGGCGTCGGTGCGGCCGTGGTGCTTCGGGACGCGGCCGCCGTACCAGAGCGAGGTGGTCCCGTCATCGCCCTTCTTGGTGTAGATCTTCGTCACGTCAGCGCACCGGGTTGAAGGCGAAGCCGGTCATTACCTTGGGGAAGAAGTAGGTGCTCTTAGGCGGCATGTTCTCCTCCGTTTCCGCCACCGCCTTCACCTGCTCGACCGGAACCGGGCGCTGGATGAAGGCGACCTCGTAATCGCCCTCGTCGACCATCTCCAGCGCGGCCGGGACGCTCTTCGCGTATTCGAGGCCGCGGCGCTCGTCGATGTCGTGGTCGCTCATCCCCGCGAGCCCCTTGAGGACCAGCGTCTCGAGGATCGCCGAGTCGAGGCGGCGGTAGGCCTCGGGCTTGCCCTCGAGGCGGCGGTCGAGCTCGGCAATGTCCTTGAGGCGGAGGCGGAAGGCGCGCCTGCGGAAGGAGTCGTAGAGGCCGAAGACGCCGACGCCCGTCTCGCCGTTCGGGTCGATCTGCTCGCGGCTGACCTCCTCGACCTCGAACAGCTCACGCAGACCGTTGCCGAGACGCCCCTGCTTCTCGGGATCGTCGGCGAAGCCGGAGAGCAGCCGGTGGGTGGGGAAGACGGTGAGCCCGGGGTCGTCGAGCCCGGTCAGCGACATCAGCGTGTATTGGTGCGAGCCCTCGCCGCCGACCTCGTCGCGGAAGGCGCGGGCGGTCTCGTAGCGGTGATGTCCGTCGGCGATCAGCAGCTGGGCGCCGGCAAGGCACTCGGTCACGGCCCGGTGCACCGCCGGGTCCTCGACCTTCCAGAGCCGGTTGACGGTCCCGTCCTCGTCCCGCGCCTCACCCCAGGGCTCGTCTGGCAGCGAGGCGGCGACCAGCGGCCAGGCGTCCTCGGTGCTGAGCGAGAAGATGGGGGAGAGGTTGTAGCCGGTCGCCCGGGTCAGCTCGAGGCGGTCGAGCAGCGGCCCGCGGTGGGTTCGCTCGTGCGGGCGCACGGTACCGCTCTCGTAGTCCTCGACGCGGACCCGGGCGAGGATGCCGTTGCGGCTGTAGCCGTTGCCGTCGGGGGCGGTGTAGTCCTGGGACAGCGCCCAGAGCGAGGGCTGCTCGTCCTGGACCAGAGCCCCCTCCGAGCGCCACTCCCCGATCCGCGCCGCCGCCTCCGCGTAGGGGTCGCGCTCGCCACTGGGGTCGCTATCCGGGTCGGCCTGGTCGAACGGCTTCGGCAGGTCGATCGCCACCGCGTTGTAAGGGGAGCGCTCCAGCAGCGCCCGACGCTGCGCGGCGTCGATCACGTCGTAGGGAGGCGCCGCCACCGCGTCGAGCGATCCGACCTTCCCGAGGTCGTAGTGCAGCGCCCTGAAAGGAAGCACCTCCGCCATCGCCCCCAGAACCTACACTTGCCTCTATTCGGGGTGTAGCGCAGCCTGGTAGCGCGCCGCCTTTGGGTGGCGGAGGTCCCCGGTTCGAATCCGGGCACCCCGATTTGCGTGAACGTGAAGAGGAAGCCAAGCGTCTTGCGGCTGACGAGGCAGATCGGAGTGTGATGCGCGTCGTCGCCGAACAGATGGCAGACCTCGCGAGCGAGGACTCGGCACTCGCTGACGAGCCGGTCGCCCTCGCTCCTCATGATCTGGCTTTGGCCGAAGAGGTTCGAAACAGAGCGGGCACGTCTTCAGGAAGCGATCGGTTCGTGGGCTGAGGGGGGAATCCATCACATCGGCAGCACGGCGGTGCCTGAACTCGTGGCAAAGCCGACCGTCGACATCCTGGTGGGGGTGGGCGATCTCGACTCCGCCCGCGCCTGCTTTGCGTCGCTTGCCGAGCTCGACTACCTATACGCGCCCTACCGGCTCGAGCTGATGCACTGGTTCTGCAAGCCGCATCCGAGCCGGCGCGAATTCCACCTGCATCTGATCCCGGTGAGCTCTGCCCGCTTCAGGGATGAGCTTGCTTTCCGGGATCTCCTCCTGCGCGATCCCGAGGTCAGGAGTAAGTTTGCGGCGTTGAAGCTTTCGCTTGCCGAACTCTTTCCCGATGACCAGGAGGCCTATACCGACGGGAAGATCCCGTTCATCGAGCAGGCACTCGCCCTCTGAGATGATGATCCTCCCGAGCGGGTAGGGAACCCGCAGACGGCAAGCAAGGAGGTTGCAGATGGAGAGTTGGAACCTGAAGACGGTGGACGTGGAGCCGCACCAGCCGCGAATCCTCGCTTCGGCTGACGATGCGCGGACGATTCTTTTGCACCTGCCCGACGGGGAGGAGCTGCAGGAGCACGAGGTGCACGAGCGGGCGCGGGTCTTGGTCATCGAGGGTGAGGTGGACGTCGCGGAGGCCGATGGCGACTTCGCCAACGCCGGCGCCGGCCATCTCTTCGAATTTGAGCCGGGCGAGCGCCGCGCGATCGTCGCTCGCTCAGACGCCCGGCTGCTGATGGTCCTCTCTCCCTGGCCCGGCGACGGTCACCCGGGGGCGATGACGCTGGAGGAGAAGTCCGAAGCGCGGGAGAAGGCCGCCGAGCACGCCCGCTGACGCGGCTACCAGACGACCAGGGAACGGGGCTTGTCGTGAGCGGCGATCTCCCGGTCTTTCGTCACGAGCTTCACTCCCTGCTCGACTGCCGTTGAATAGATGAGCCGGTCGGCAGGGTTCCGCGGAAAGGAAGCCGGGAGCGCAACGGCGGTGTCGGTGATGGCAGGGGTGATCCCGATGGTGCGCAATTGTGCGCCGAGACCCTCCAGCCATGACCGGATCGGCATCTCGATGACGATCCGCTGGCGCTCTGCCAGCCAGGCGAGCTCGTACCAGGAGATGGCGCCGATGAGCAACTCGTCGGCCGCTTTCAGCACGCGACGCGCCGGCCGGCTGATCCGATCAGGCTCCGCCGACCACCAGTGGATGACATGGGTATCGAGCAGGACGGCGTTCATCTGCTCAGGAAACGTCCCAGTCCTCGTCGGTGGAGAAAAGCGCCTCCTCCACGACTGCGGTTCTGGCGCGCCCCTGAAATAGACCTTCCAGCGAGTGCGTGCCGGCCGGGGGGACGAGTCGCGCCACGGGCCGGCCGTGGCGGGTGATCTCGATTTCCTCGCCGGCGGCAGCCTCGTCGAGCAGACGCAGGATGGTTGCCTTGGCGGTAGTTGCGCTCACTTGTTTGGCCATATGGCCATTATTATGGCCATTGAGTCGGAAGTGGGCGGTCGGTCATTGCCATACAAGTCTCCGCCGTTCAAGTTCTCCCCCCTGAGAGCCGAAACGATCGGTAGAGCTGTGGAGGACGTGCTGCAAAACCAGGCTGGGGAGGCGACGGAGAGGCCGGCGCGGCGACGCGTCGAGCGGGCCGTCTTCGAAACCGACCGTCAGCTGGTCGAAGGCGACTTGACCTTGCCGCCCGCCGGTTATCAGAGCCGCTTCTCCGATTCGCTCAATCGCGGCGAAACCGAGTTCGTGCCGCTGACCAACGCCAAGCTCACCTCACTCGATGACGGCAAGGTCAGCAAGCTGCCGTTCGTCGTCCTCTCCAAGCGCCACATCCGGGTCGCCTACCCGACCAAGCACTGAACTTCGGCAGCGGCGGCTAGGCCCTCGCCCTGCGCTCGCGGCTGCCTCGCGCGTAGGAGCCCATGTCGATCGCGAAGGCGAGGACGACGATGAACCACTCGAAGCCGGAGACGCGGTTGGAGCTCGACCACATCACCGCGTAGGCGAGCGTCGTCCAGGGCAGCAGGAAGAAGCCGAGGAAGGGGACGAACCAGCTGTCGAAGGCACGGCTCAGCAGGTCCGAGAAGAGGAAGACGAAGAAGAGCGCCAGCCGCGGTGAGAGGAAGGCGAGCAGGACGACGAGACAGGGCATGCGCAGACGCTATCCCGTCGCCGGTCGCGAATCCAGTCGAATCGACTTCCGGTTCAAAGGCTCGTTATCCCTGTCCCGTAACGTGTCCGTAAGAGGAAACGAAGATGAACCGACTCGGAAAGCTGATCACGATGATGCACCCGGAGAAGACCGCGATGGTCGGCGCTCAGGACGCGTTGGCGGGCCGCAGCGAGCGAGCCTTCACGGTCCCCGCGTCCCACGCGGTGCTGGGCAACCCGCTGGAGCCGCCGTTCCCGGAGGGGGTCGAGGTCGCCTACTTCGCGCTCGGCTGCTTCTGGGGCGCCGAGCAGCTCTTCTGGGAGCTCGACGGCGTCTACACGACGGCTGTCGGCTACCAGAACGGGACCACGCCGAACCCGACCTACGAGGAGGTCTGCAGCGCGAAGACCGGCCATGCCGAGGCGGTGATGGTCGCCTTCGACCCGCGGAAGATCTCCTACGCCGACCTGCTCAAGGTCTTCTTCGAGGAGCACGACCCGACCCAGGGGATGCGCCAGGGCAACGACGTCGGCACCCAGTACCGCTCGGGCATCTACTACACGAACGACGCCCAGAAGGCGACGGCGGAGATGGCGCGGGAGTCGTATGACCGGGCGCTGCGCGCCGCCGGCAAGGAGGCGGTGACGACCGAGGTCGACCCCGCCGGGCCGTTCTACTACGCCGAGGATTACCACCAGCAGTACCTGTACAAGGTCCCGAACGGATACTGCGGCCTCAAAGGGACCGGCGTCGCCTGCACCATCCCCACCGCCGCGGCCTGACCGCGGCGGTGCCCGCCGGGCGCGCCGAATAGCATCTCGCGCTTCGTGGCACCGTCTTTCGGCTCCTACATAGTCGGCTGCCTCGCCGTGATCGGCATCGTCGCGGCGCTCGGCCTCGGCGCCTACTGGCTGCGGCGCTGGATCGTGCCCGAGTTCAGCGGCGCCCTGGCTCGCCTGGCCGACGCGACGATCGCCGTCGCCCTGCTGCTGGTGACGCTGGAGATTCTCGGCACGCTTTCGCTCCTCACCCTGGGCTGGACGATCCTGGGCTGCATCCCGGTCGGCCTCGGCGCCGCCGGGCTTGGGCGCTCCAAAGCGGTCGGAAGCGGTGCCGAAGTGGCGGCGCCGCCGGTCGAGAACATCGCCCTGCTGATCGCGCTCGGGGTCGCTTCCTTCACCGTCGCCGAGTGGACCTTCCCGGCCCAGTCGAGCCTCGACTTCGGCATGTTCGGCGGCGATACGACCTGGTACCACATGCCCTTCGCGGCGGGGATCGCCCAGGCGCACTCGACGATCCACCTCCACTTCACCGACCCGCTCCGCCTGGCGGCATGGTTCTACCCGCAGAGTTCGGAGCTGATCCACGCCGCCGGCATCGTCGTCTTCAAGAGCGACTGGCTCTCGCCGCTGATCAACCTCTTCTGGATCGCGATCGCGCTGCTCGCGGCCTGGTGCGTCGGGCGCCCCTACAAGGTAGGGCCGGCGACGCTGGTCGCGGCGGCGATCGTCCTCGACTCCGGGGTGATGATCGAAACCCAGCCGGGGGAGGGGCGCAACGACATCATGGGCCTCGCCTTCCTGCTCGCCTTCGCCGCCTTCCTGATCAACGGCCACCAGCGGCGGGCGCCCGAGGCCGGGGCGGTGCAGGACGCGCCGGAGCGGGGGGCTGCGCTGCTCGACAGGGGCCCGCTGGTGATGGCCGGGATCGCCGCCGGCCTGGCGGCCTCGGTGAAGACCACCTTCCTGGTGCCGGTGGTGGCGATCGCCCTCGGGGTGATCGTCTTCAGCGGCCGGGGGCGGCGCTGGACGACGACCTGGGTGATGGGCCTGCCGCTGCTCGCCGTCGGCGGCTACTGGTACCTGCGGGCGGCGGTCAAGAGCGGTGGCAACCCGATCCCGATCACGAAGTTCGGGCCGCTCAACCTGCCGACTCCAGATCAGATGCCGCTCGACCCGCGACCCCGCTTCGCCGTCGCCCACTACCTGACCGACCCGACGATCTACCGACGCTGGTTCTTCCCGGAGCTCGACAACGCCTTCGGGCCGCTCTGGCCGCTGATCCTGATCGTCGCGGTCTGCGCCGCCGTCTACATCGCCTGGCGCTCGCGCAACAAGATCCTGCGGGTGATCGCGGTGGCCTCGCTGCTGACCGCGCTCGTCTACGTCTTCACGCCGCTGACCGCGGCCGGTCAGGAGGGCTCGCCGACGGGCTTCTTCACCAACACCCGTTACCTGGTGCCGGGGCTGGTCCTGGCGCTGGTGATGCTGCCGATCGCGCGGCCGCTGCGGGCGCCCGACCGCCGCGCCTGGCTGACGCTGCTCTTCCTATCCGGGGTTTACGCGATCACGGTGCTGACGACGCCGCGCTGGTTCACCACCTACATCGTCGGAACGATGTTCCTGACGCTGGCTCTGGTCTGGGCGCCGGCGGGCCTCTCGCTGGCTCGCGGTCGGATCGGGATGAGCCGCGCGCTGGTCGCCGGGGTCGCGGTCGGAGTGGTGCTGTTGGCGGTGGTGCTCGGGCGCGCGCAGCAGGTGCAGTACGCCGACCAGCACTACGTCGACCCGCTGCCGTTCCTCGGCGAAGGCGGGCCGCGCGAAGCCTACGAATTCGCCCAGAAGCAGCACGACCGCAAGATCGGCATCCTCGGCTCGAGCGAGATCATCTTCGGCCAGTACGGGTTCTACGGCAACGACGCCTCGAACCAGGTCGAGTTCATCGGCGAGAAAGGTCCCCACGGGTCGAACCGGCTGCCGACCAACTGCCGGCAGCTGCGCCGCCTGATCGACGAGGGCGGCTACGAATACGTGATCCTGAGCCAATACACCGAGGACACCGGCCCCTACAACACCGGTACCCCGAACCCGTACCAGTTCCCGATCTACGCCTGGGTGAAGAGCGACCCGGCGATGAAGCTGCTGATCTCCGAGCCGACGATCGTCCCCGAGCCCGACTACGTCTTCAAGGTGACGGGCAGGCTGAGCCCGGCGGCGTGCAAGCCCGAAAAACGACCGCAAGTGCCTGGCGAAGCAGCGATCGAATAGGGCGAGCCGGCGAGCGAGCCGGCGATTTTCCCCCTCTGCGGTGGATTATTGCCGGATCGATTTCAAGCGCGCTCGGTGGCGAGCGCGTGCTGGCGGACCAGGTCGGCGGAGACCTCGGGCTGCTCCCACCAGAACATGTGGCCGACTGCCTCGAGGGTCTCGAGGCGGGCCCCGGGGACCAGCGAAGCGATCAGCTCGCCGTTGGGGTACGGGAGGACGGCGTCCTCGGTGCCGTGGACGACGAGCGTCGGCGTCGTCATCTCGCTGAGCCGGCCGCTGGTGTCGTGGCCGAAGATCGCCTGCCCCTGTAGTTCGATCGTCCGCTTCGCGGCCGGGACGGTGGTCGCCATCGTGTGAAAGGCGTCGTAGCGGCTCTCCTCGGCGCGGAAGGTGGGGGAGAGGTTGACTTCGTAGCTGGCCCGGATCGCCTTCTCGCGGTCGCCGGATGCCAGCCCCGCGGCCAGCTTTTCCACGCTTGCGCGAGGCATCAGCTGCGAGCCGGGGCCGCCGCAGTAGCTGCAACCGATGGTCAGCGAGCGCAGCCGCTCCGGGTGGGCGAGCGCCAACTCCTGGGCGATCATCCCGCCCATCGAGATGCCGACGACGTGCGCGCTCTCGAGCCCAGCTCCCCCAGCAGCGCCGCCGTGTCCGCGGCCATCTCGGCGATCGTGAACGGCCCCTCGATCGGAGCCGAAAGGCCGATCCCGCGGTTGTCGAAAGCGACGACGTCGAAGCTCTCGCGCAGCGGCGCCAGGAACGGATCGCCCCAGGAGACGTGGGTGCCGCTCATCCCCTGGATCAGAAGCAGCGGCTCGCCGGAGCCGGCGCGCTCGTAGTGCAGCTCGGCGGCGGGAGTCTGGACGCTCGGCACGAACTCAGGCGTCGAAGAGCTTGCCGGCGCGGATCCGCTCCGCCATCTCCGTCGATTCCTCGCGATACACGCGCCCGTCCTCGAACTCGATCACGGGGTACTTGCTCTGCCCCGAGAGCTCCTTGACGGCACCCCGGTTCCGCAGCGGTTCCCGGACCACCTCATAGTCGACTCCCTGCTCCTCCAGCGCCTTCTGCACTTTCCAACAGGGATGCGCGCCGATCTTGACCCAGGTCAGCGAACAGCGATGTAGCTTGACCGCCATCCCACGATCCTACCCCCACTCCTCCGCATCCTGCAACGCTACGCTCGGCACGAGCCCCCGTAGCTCAGTCCGGATAGAGCATCGGACTTCTAATCCGACGGTCGCTGGTTCGAATCCAGCCGGGGGCGCTGAGAAAACCGCATCAGAAAGCGAAACCAACAAGAGACTGTTGTTACGAAGTAGCTAAATTGGTCCCCAATTGGTCCCGAAATCGGCTAGAATGGGGGCCATGGTTCAGCCTGAGCAGCGGCCGATTTCGGGGCACGTCTTCAAGCGCAAAGGCAAGCGCGGGACGGTCTGGTACGCGAAGTACCGGCTGCCCGACGGACGGCAGCAAAAAAAGCGGCTGGGCCTCAACTGGTCGGAGAAGACCCCGCCACCGGAGGGCTACTTCACGAAAACGACGGCGCAGGCGCAGCTTGACGCGATCCTGCGGCAGGCTCGCGCGGGGACGCTGCCGGGGCTGGTGCAGACCGGCAAGACGTTCCGCGAGGCCAGCGCCGAGTGGCTGGCCTACTGCGAGAACGTCCGCGACTGCAAGGCATCGACGCTGCGGGATTACGCGGCGCTCGCTGCGGTCCTCGACCGGCAGTTCGGGGACCGCAAGATCGAGACGATCAGCGAGCGCGACATCGAGACTTGGATCAGCAGCTACCCCGGGTCGAACCGGACGCGGCAGAAGTACCTCGTCTGTCTCGGCTCGATCTTCAAGCGGGCGATGAAGGTCTACGGCCTGCCGCGCAACCCGGTCGAGCTGGTGGAGAGGCCGCGAGTGCGAAAGGCGGCGACGATCGACGTGCTGCGGCCGGAGGAGGTCATGGCGCTTGTGCGCGCGGCTGAGGATGAGCAAGACGCCGCGCTTTTCCACACCGCCGCCTTCGCCGGTCTGCGTATGGGGGAGTTGCTGGCGCTGCGCTGGCGCGACGTTGACTTCACGCGCCGGACGATCCATGTCCGTGAGAACTGGACG
Organism: Solirubrobacterales bacterium; assembly: GCA_045805725.1. GTDB lineage: Bacteria > Actinomycetota > Thermoleophilia > Solirubrobacterales > 70-9 > VAYN01. The sequence goes on along the minus strand of JBJMKQ010000010.1, from coordinate 86,984 downwards.
CAGGGAGAGACGACGACGCCGAAGGGAGGCACCGAGCGAGCGGTTCCGATGGCCGAGGAGGTCGCCGAGCGGCTGGCGCGGCTCGGCCAGCGCAGCCACTTCACTGCCGACGACGATCTCGTCTTCTGCACCGACCGTGGCCAGCACCTCGGATACAAGTCGTTGAAGGACCGCTACCGCGCCGCCCTGCGAGCTGCGGATCTCCGGGAGGACTTCCGGTTCCACAACCTCCGCCACACCTTCGGCAGCACGGTGATTCGCCACGCCGATTCGCGCGAGGTCATGGAGTGGATGGGCCATGCCGACCTGGCGACGACGCGGCGCTACCTGGCCTTCGTCGACCGGGAGGACGCGGCGGATCGTGTCTCCCAGGCGTTCCGCCTCGAGGAGCCGGACGCCTCGCTGACGCCGGCAGCCTGATCCCGCACTATCGGTTCCGGCGAGTCCCATAGGTGTTCTGCGCGATCCACTCTTCGAGGTCCGAGCGCGTGAACCGCAAGGCCCGGTCGCCGATGCGGACGTGGGGGAGTCCGCGCGATCGGACCAGCTCGTAAAGCGTCGAGCGCGGGACGCGGAGGAGGCGCGCCGCTTCATCAGAGGTGAGCAGCGGCGCAGAGGGACCGAGGCGGGGCGAGCTGGTGGTCATTGCTGACCGTCCTTCGGCTTGCCGAGCCAGTCCACCACGCGATCCAGCTCACCGAGCTTCCAGAAGATGTGGGCGAAGGGGCCGCGAGCCTTGAGGTCATCCAGAAGGCAGAAGTAGATCGTTAGGTCGCCGTAGCGGTTCGAGAGGGCGGGGTGATCGGTGAGGAGCCCGAGGGCGACGTCGAGACGCCGAAACAGCGCCTTGCGCGAGGCACCCGTAAGCGCGCAGATCACCGGCGGGAATCGCCGGTAGTAGTACCTCCAGAGCCGCTCGCCCCCGGCCTTTTCTCGCGCCTGTTCAAGCTGGCCGTAGCGGGCGAGCTCGGCGACCAGGCGTTCAACCGAGAGCGTGGCGCGATCCACCTCTACGAACCGCTGCTCGATGAACAGGTCCTGCTCCTCGAAGCGGGCGTACGTGAAAACGGCATCGGCGATCAGCGTCCGCCGAGCCCGGCCGCGGCCGCGGTTCATGGGATGGGCGACCTCGTGCCGCCAAGAGAGGGGTCCGAAATCGTCGCCACGCTTGCGCGCCGCCTGCAGGAAGCTGATCCCCACCTCGTTGACGCCGAGGGTGTGGGCGCGCAGCGGCCCCGCCGCCTGCTCCGGGTTGAGGATCTTCGGCTGACGATCGGCGCCGGCGTCCATGACCCATTCGGCGCCCAGCTCCGTCAAGAACCAGATGCGTCGGGGGGCGCGGCGAGTTTCGACGTAGGCGACCAGCCCCGCCCGCTCAAGATGGGAGAGCGCCTGCTGGGTGCGGCGCGGGCTGCGGCCAGGGAAGTGGATCGCGCGCACCTGCGAGGTGGAGAGGACACGATGCTCGCCGAGCGAAACAAGCAGCTCATTGCTCGCTTCCGGAATGCGCAGGCTCATCGTGCCTGCCTGCGTATTCACGCTGACCCCCAGGGCAGCGGTCGATTGACGGCGAGGTGCTGCGAGAGCAGCGCCGAGTCGGTGACCGACTGTGGAGGCGGAGTTTTCAGCAACAAGGCGATTACGGTCGCCGAGGTGCTGGAGAAGCGTTGCCGAGCCAGCGCGGAGGTGTTAGCGCGGGCGTCGAGTGCAAGGGACGCAAATTCGAGATTGATAGAGAACATGACGTAGACCTCCTTGGTCTTGTTTTGAATTGGGAGTGGCGTAGAAATGTCGGCAAAACGGAAGGCCGGCAAATCGCGCTGGGATGCGCGATAGCGGCCCTTCGCCCCGATCTGCCGGCGAAGCGACCGGGGAAGCGATAGGCGAAGCCATCCCCGAAGCGGGAGGCGAAGCGGTGAGAAGGGCGACAGGCTGCTCACATAGGAACAGGGCAGCGAGCCGCCAAAGTGGACAGCCCTTTTTCCGTTGGAGCCGTTTCGTTGCCTCATGCCTCTCTGTCGAACGAGGCGACGAAATCCGCCAAAAGATTTAGGAAGCCTCCCTGGAGGCGGGCGACGGAGCCGGGAAGACGATTGATCGGGCATCACTACAACAGGGGGCCGAACCCCGAAACTGGTCCCCCTCCATATTCCGATTCGGTTATATGGATGCCCGGATCGGGGGAGCGCCGCTAGAGGGTGAGGGTCGATTGGATGCCCCATCACCCCCTATGTCGAATGGGGCGGCGTGTTGTCCCACTAATTTTCTTCTCCGGCTCCCCCCTTCCCCCAATTCGCCAACCGCTCCAGGGCTTCGCGCTCATCCTCCAATTGCTTCTGGAACCGCGCCTGGAAGCCAGGATCAGCGCGGCAGGTGGCGATGTATTGGTAGAGGGCTGCCCGGATCGCTTCGGAGACGGGGACGCCTTCGGCGCGGGCGACGGCCTTGAGTTCCGTCGCCAGTTCCTCATCCAAGCGGAGGCTCGTGATCTTGAGGCTCATGCCGGATCGCCTCCTCGGGGCTGCGAGGAGACGACGAAGCTCCCCGGCCGGGTCGGGGCGGGGACGACCCAATCGACTCCCTCCAGCAGCTTCCCCGCATCGACGCCGAGCGCCGAGGCGAGCTTGATGAGGGTGTCCACCCGGGGCAGGCGATCTCCCTTCTCCACCAAGCCAACCTCGGTCCGGTGCACGGAGGCGAGAGCGCCGAGCGCTTCCTGGGAGAAGCCAGCCCGACGGCGGGCCATGAACACGTTGCGACCGAGGCGCGCAGCGGCGCCCCGGTCAACTCGTCGGCCGTCCATCAGCGGTCGAAGAGAGCGAAGGCCCTGACGGCGGCTCTCGTCGGGATGAGGAGATCGTCGTCGCGGCGGTGGAGCAGTCCCGATGCGGCGAGGTCGCGGATCGCCCGCTCGATCCAATCGGGCTCGGTGCCGGCGAGGGTCATTTCGCGGACCAGCTCTGCGCGGGTGATCGGCTCGGGATAGATGAACAGGAGCTGCTGCAGAACTGCGGCCTGGTCGCGGTCGTCCTGCTCAGCGGTCGTAAGACGCTCGTTGGCGCCCCGACCCGTAGGGTTCTCAATAGCCATGGGGAGTACACGCTCCTCGTGGTCAGGCCCTCGGTTGGCGTTACCGCGCCGCCGGGGGCCGTTTTGTCATTTCCAGCCGAAGCTAGCAGAATCCAAGATATATCTCCACTAGTTAACCATCTAGACTCAACTAGCGGAAGCTGAAACGGTCCCGCCCATGGCGCCCTCGGATAAGTCCCAGCCCGCCCTCGGCAAAGCGATCCGGCAACTACGCGAAAAGAAGGGCCTCACGCAGGAAGTCGTCGCCCACGACGCCGGCATCACGACCGCAACCCTCGGCGTCATCGAGCGCGGACTGTCGAACCCAACTTGGGCCACGTTGAAGGGGATAGCAAACGCTCTAGATATTTCGATGGTCGAGATGGCGCGATCGACGGAGCGACAAGAGAATTAGATCCTTCTGAGAGTCGCCCCCTGTGTGGGGGTCTAGCTGTAGTCGTTTGATACCCGACACGCTGGTTCGCTGATAGTACGGGCTTGTCTTTGGAATCGCCGCCGGTCTGCTTCCTAGCGTGTCTCTTGATGCGCAAGAACCAGGTGCGAATCGGGCAGCGGTACATCATGCAACGGGGTCCTACCCGTCGCTCGGTGTTGGTGACCCTCGTGGCAAAGGATGCGCCTTCGGAGATGGGCAATCGTGTCGTCGTTCGGATTGACGAGGGTGTCGGCAAGGGGAACGAGCGGGAAGCTCCCACTGTCTCGATCTTCCCTCTTTCCGGCAATGAGCCGGCCAAGTCCCCAAAGAAAAGCCCGGGGCCCGAACCCGTGCGCGAAGCACCCATCGGGTGGAAGCCCAGGAAGAACGAACAGGTTACCTGGACCCAAACTCTCGCTATTTCGATGACCGTAATCGAGGTTGACACGGGCAACGGAATTGCGGTGATCGAGGGCTACGTATTCGGAGGGCTCAATCGCTACGACGCTCCGATACCGCAGCTTTGCCCGATCAAGCCAACGTTTACTCCCGTCAGAGACCTGCCTACGCGGCGGGACTCAGTGCCGTCGCACGGAGAAGGGGGAGAAGCGCTTGAGCCCGAGCAGGATGGGTTGCCACTTGTCGTCGGGGATGAGCAGATTCTGGATCGGCTTACGTTCGCGCCAAAGCTGATTGCGTTCTACCGCAACAAGTTCGCGAGGCGAAAGACTCTGGCTAAAGCCGAGGCTCAACTGCGCTCTGAGCTCAAGAGCGCAAGGGTGAGGCGAAAGCATCCGGGCCAGTACCTGACCCTGGTCGTGCCGGGCAGATACGAGATTCCTCTGAAGCAGCGCCCGGTCTCTGACGATCCCGAGTCCTGTTATGTCCGTGGCATCACCGTGATGAAGAAGGATGGCCGTCGCGCCGCGTAGAGGTCAAGTGAGGTGGTTCAAACCTCGTTGGCGCTCCGCCGCGTGCCCGATTAGGGTTCCACGGTCCACCAGATCGGAGTAATGAGCATGGCCAAAGTCACCGCAGTCCCAGCGCTCAGCTTGGAGCAGAGCATGGGGGGTGTTCTAGCTCTTCTGGTCGCGGAGAGAGAGGAACGCCTGAACGAAGGGGGTCACCCCCTCAAGACGGAGGCGATTCTTTCCGGCGCTGGCCTGGTGCCGGCCCAGATCGCTTCGCTCACCGGAAAGAATGCCGAGGCTGTGCGCAAGGCAATCCAAAGAAGCAGAAAACCCGCGAAGAAAAGGAAGAAATAGCCACGAATGGCGACCAAAAAGCAAACGAAAAGGAAAAAACCAAAAGCGGAAGTAGTGCCGGGGAGCACGGATGAGCTATCGCGGATCATGGTCTTGGACATGAAGTATCGAGTCCCTCAAGCAGTCTTAGTCCACGATCTGACGAAAGCAGGTCTCGGCCCCAGCCGAATCGCTGAACTGCTTGGAACTACTGCGGGGACGGTTAACCAGACCAAGATTCGAAAACGGCCGAAATGGCCCAAGTGACCTTGCACCTGCGGCAGTGGCGGTGAACTGCATTGAGCACGACGGATCGGCGGCTGCTCGCTGACCTTCTAAAAAAGCTTGGGTCGAGTTCACAGGCGCTGTCGCAACGACGCAACCGACTCAAGAAAAAGGTAGCGATGCCAACCGACATCGCTACCTATGTGATCGCCCAGCAGCAGGGTTTGCGGCTGGACCAATATCTGGATCTGGAAATGATCCAGACCGTCAATAGTTTTCTTGCCCAAGTCGAGGCAAAGGAAGGCGCTGGCTCCGCGCAGTCGGATACCTCTCGACGACCATCGAGCCGAGCGGGGTCCGCGACGGCACCTAGTCAAATCACCTTCGCTAAGTTCAAAGTGCCCCTTGATGCCTTATCGAGCACGCACGTCAAGGAGGCAGAGAGGATGGCTGGGAGCGTCTATCCCGTGCTCTATGTCTTCGAGAACTCTGCTCGGGAGTTTATCGACGGCCACCTAACCAACGACTCAGGTAAGGATTGGCTCTCCGATTCCCAAATTGCGTCCAGAGCCATTCGGGAAACGGTTGAGCGGAACCGCAATGCCGAGAAGCGGAACCGTTATCACTCTGCCCGCAACGCACGACCGATTTACTACATGGAGTTGAGCCATCTTTCCACGATCACTCAGAGCGAGAAGGGGGAGCGAATATTTGTCAAGAGCAAGCTCTTCCCGAGGAAGACCTGGTTCCCCGAGCTGGTCGGCCATTTCGAGGTTTCACGGAATGTTGTAGCCCATATGAATCCTTTGCCCAAGGGCGACGTTCGGCGTCTCGAGGATCGTCTTAAGGAATGGCTGGATCAGATCGGCGGACATCAACCGTCCTAACCATCGGGCCCGGCGCTGGTCGCTTGCGTTTTTGGTGAGCCATCTACGCCAGGTTAATTTCCCTCGCCGCTGGGTCTGCCATGATTTCGGGCGATGGAGCAACCCGCGCACATCAAGGTCAGCGGCGCTCTGGAAGGTGAGTTCATCATCACCGAGGAGCGCAGCGCCAACGAGTTTGTGATCACCCGCGACACCTCTTGGCAGGCGATGCTCGGCAAGGGCGAACGCGACGCCACCGAGGAGGAGATCGCGGCCCTAGAGGCAGAGCACGGGCCGTTTCAGCCCGCTGACGGCGAGGGGTAGCCCTTGCCCATCCGGCGGGGTCATGCCCCCATCGTCTTCAACGAGGGCGCTTTCGCCGAGGACACGATGCGAAGCGGTCGGGCAGGCGCTGAGGTGTTGCGGGAGGCTCGCGGTCAGTTCGAGCGAAGCGGCGTAAAGATCAAAACTCTGCGTCGCTGCGATCCCGAAGCCCGTGACGGCACCAAGCTTTCAGCTTGCTTCAAGCTCTATCTGCCGGCGCCGAACGGGAAGTTCGGGATGGTCTTCCGATTCATCCGAGATAGCGAAGGTCTTGCGCTTCGCTATCTCGCTTTCGGCGTCCGGCATCACCCTCGCGACTCCAACGCGCAGACGGTCTACGAGATCGCGCACCGGCGTCTCCACGGCCAGCTGCCCTAGGAGCTTGTTTTCGGGCCTCAATCTTCCAGAAAACTTGGTCCCGAAATTGGTCCCCAACTCCAGCGAACTCAGCCGAACTCCTTGGACGTGATTGGCTCTATCAGGCCAGATTCGTCCTGTCAGGCACCTTCCGGCTGAACTTCTAATCCGACGGTCGCTGGTTCGAATCCAGCCGGGGGCGCTTTGCTCCGAGGTCAGAGCGCTTGGCAGAATGACCGGCCGTGGAACCGCGTCATGTAGATGCTCTGCGACGAATATCCCAAGCGGGTAGCTCCTCACGCAGCCAGAGCCAAGGGCCTGAGAGGTTCTTCCTCGTCCAGACGTTTGGCGGTGACCATCTACAGGCATTTGAAGGCTTTCTCTCCCGCCTCCACCTTCCGCGACGCCCACCCCGAACACCTGACCGTCTCGCCGCCTCCGCCGGTGTCGGATCTGACTACTGCCTGCGGAAATCGGGTTGCTTCCGCCAAGCCGTCGACTACCGCTGAGGTATGGGCAAATCCTGCTCCCTCGCTGAGTGCTTTCGGCGGTCCTGCCCGTCGACGTCGCTCTCGCCGACGAGGCGGCCGAACTCCGCTCTCGCTGCAAGGCACTGCGAATGCCGGACGCTTTGACCTCGCCACCGCGGAGACGAACCCTGATGTCGATTTGATCGTCACCGGAGATCAGCAGATGGCACGCGTTTCCGGGCTAGGCGCAAGGGTTCGGCTTCTGCGCTGACAGGAGCCCGCCCTTAGATACTTCCGGCTGAACTTCTCATCCGACGGTGGCTGGTTCCGATCCGTTCGGGCCTGGATCTGCAAGCGCCGGCACTGCGGCGCTTCCGTGGCAACGGCTGCTACCGTGGCGAGGTCGGATTGGGCGGTTCGCCATCCGAGAGGTTCCGTTTCCTCCTGTGCCGTTGACGCCTAGGGGCTGCTGGATCTCCCCTAAGACGCTCAAAAAGGAGCACAGAACATCACTTCGTTTGCCGATCTCGGCATATCTAACCCTGTCGCGCGAGCGCTCGCGCGCCGCGACATCACCGATCCCTTCCCCGTCCAGCAGCTGGTCGTCCGCGATGCGCTGGCCGGCCATGACCTGCTGGTCCAGTCGCCGACCGGGTCGGGCAAGACGCTCGCCTTCGGAATCCCGCTGGTCGAGCGGATCGAACCCGGCTCCGGCGTCAGCGCCGGCCTCGTCCTTGCGCCCACCCGCGAGCTGGCGGGGCAGATAGTCGAAGAGCTGCGCGCCATTGCCGACTCCCGCGGGCTCAAGCTCGCGGCGGTCTACGGCGGCGTTGGCTTTGGCCCGCAGAGCAAGGCCGCCCGACGGGCGGACATCCTCGTCGCCACGCCCGGGCGGCTCGAGGACCTGATCGCCCGCGGCGTCGTCTCCCTGAAGCAGGTCCGGATCCTCGTCCTCGACGAGGCGGACCGGATGCTCGACATGGGCTTCAAGCCGGCCGTCAACCGCATCGTCGCCCAGACCTCCGAGGTGCGCCAGACGCTCTTCTTCTCCGCGACCCTGGAGGGCGCAACCGGCAAGATCGCCACCGAGCTGACCCGCGACGCGCGCCGCCACACGCAGGCCGCGGACAGCAGCGCCAAGGCGGACATCGACCATCGCTTCCTTCACGTCGACTCCCAGGGCGAGAAGCTCGACCACCTGATCGCCCAGCTCGGCCAGGGGGTCGGCGGCCGCACGCTCGTCTTCGTCCGCACCAAGCGCGGCGCCGACCGGCTCGCCCAGCGGTTGCGCAAGCGAAACCTCGGAGCGGTCGTGATGCACGGCGACAAAAGCCAGGGTCAGCGGGAACGAGCGCTCGCCCGCTTCGAGGCCGGGAAGGTCGACGCCCTGATCGCCACCGACGTCGCCGCTCGCGGCATCGACGTCGCCGACATCACACAGGTGATCAACTTCGACGCTCCCGAAGACCGTGACTCCTACGTGCACCGGATCGGCCGCACCGGCCGCGCCGGGCGGCGGGGTACCGGGATCAGCTTCGTCCTCGCCGACCAGGCCAAGGAGGTCGGGCGCATGGCCGGCGAACTCGGACTGACGCAGGAGTTCGGCGCGGCGGGGACCCCCGGGGTCGCCACCGCCCGTCCTCGCAACGGCTCGAGACGCTCCCGGCGTTGACGGCCGACGCCGATCGAGCCCCCCTCCCGCTGCGTATCCCTTGGAAGGGGCTCGATGCCTGGCTTCGATGACGAACCGGTAGGACTGGTCGTTGTGGTCCCCAGGTCAGCGTCGTTCTGATCAGCGCCTGAGTCAGGCCCGGACTAGCGCGAAGCGCATCTGCACCGTGGTGCCAGCGCCTTCCTGGACGATCCGCAGGTCGTCGCAGAGGCGGGCGATGATCGCCAGCCCGAGCCCGAGGCCGTCGCTCGAGCCTTTGCCGAAGCTCTCGCCCCGGTCGGTGATCTGGAACTCGAGCCAGCCGTTCCTGACCTCCGCGGTGAGGCCGATGCCGCCGTCGCTCGCCGCTTCGTGTGCGTACTTGACGGCGTTGGTGACCGCCTCGGAGACGGCGAGGTTGACGTCCGCCACCAGCTGCGCGTCCGCCCCCTGTTCGGTTGCGAAGGTCGCCGCCCGGTGCCGCAGCGAGGTCACCGAGGCCGGCTCGGAAGGGAACTCCACCTGGATTTGCGGATGCGGAGACGAGTTCATCGATTTGGGTGGATCGGCTGTCCAGCGGGGATCTTTACGCCGGCAAGGGGACGCACCGTCCTCTCTGCGTCGGCCTGGGTCCTAAGACCCCTGCCTCTTGATACGGAGTTCTAGCGTCACTGGCCGCGGTTGCGCTCGCCGCCCTCAAAAGGTCGTCGTCATGAGCTGAGAGCCTACGGGCGTGGGTGACCTTGCGACGATCCTCGTGCTGGCGTTCTCGGCGATGCTCAACCCGACGCTGCTGGCGGCGGTGACGCTGATGATGCTGCTGCCGGAGACGAAGCGGCTGATGCTGGGGTACCTGCTGGGCAGCTATCTGACCAGCATCTCGCTGGGGCTGCTGATCGTCTTCTCGCTGCACGACAGCGGCAGCGTCGAGACGGCGCGGAACACCCTCACCCCGGCCGAGGACATCGTCCTCGGGACGATCGCGCTGATCGTCGGGCTGGTGCTGCGCAGCGACAGGGGGGAGAGGCGCCGGAAGCAGAAGGAGGAGGAGCCGAAGCGGGAGTCGTGGCCGCAGCGGCTGCTGGGGCGGGGGTCGGCCAAGGTCGCCTTCGCCGTCGGCGCTGTGCTCAGCTTTCCCGGCGCCTCCTACCTCGTCGCCCTCGATCGGATCGCCCACCTCGACGCGGGCGCGGGCGCGGCTGCGGCGCTGGTGATCTGCTTCTGCCTGGTCCAGCAGGTGCTGCTGGAGGCGCCGCTGATCGGCTACGCGGTCTCGCCCGAGTGGACCCAGCGGGCGGTCGACCGGTTCAGCCGCTGGCTGCGCGAGAAGGGACGGCAGACCGCGGCAGCAGGAGCCGTCGTGATCGGGCTCCTGCTGCTCCTGCGCGGCCTGCTCGAGCTGGTGCTCTAGCCGGCTATTTGACGAATTCGCGGACTTCTTTGTAAACCGTTTCGTCGGTGGTGAGGGCGGTGTGCGAGATGCACGCCGTTTTGTGGTTGGTCGCCCCGGTGAGCGCGACGCTCGAGTCGGGGTTGATGATTTCGTCGCACGGCGACCACCAGGTGCCGTAGTTGACGGTGCCGGGGGTCTCGTCGCCGGCGTTCAGTTCGCCGAGGAACGTGGAGCCGACCCGCATCTCCACGCAGGAGGTGCTGGCGCAGAAGTTCGCCGTTTCGGTCCCATGGTTCGGCCCGCCCAGCGAGACCCAGTCGTCGACCTTGGATTCGCCGCCGAGGAACTTGATGTACCAGCGGCTGTTGAGGCTCCCCATCGAGTGGGCGACGATGTCCACCTTGGTGGCGCCGGTGCTTTTCAGCAGGCTTTCGACGTGGGATTTGACTTCTTCGGCGTCGACTTTGTTCGACTGCGAGGTGTTGTAGCTATAGGCCGACAGAGACGATTTCGCGTAGCCGTCTTTTTCGAAGCGGCCGATCATCGTGTTCCACAGCGAGGCGCTCTCGACGTATCCGTGGACGAACAGGATCGGGTCCTGCGCGAGCGAGCTCGCGGGCGTGGCTGCGGCAACGGCGAGCAGGATCGCCGCCGTGGACGCAAGCGCCATCAGGCGTTTTCTCATCATGTCTCCCATCTCTAGAGGAAGCAGGCGCCTCCCGAGCGCTCTGCTAAGTAGGTCTTGAGCTAACCAGACACCCTGAACGGCGAAAAGGGTTTCTAAGTGACTGCCTCAGTCACTCGGGCCCGGCGGAGACGCGCACGTCGGCTCGTGGCACCCGATCGGGTGCCGCAAGGGTCAGCGGGCCTTGGGGTCCGGCATCTTGAAGCAGGACTGCGCGCTGCAGACGTTCAGCCCCTCCTCGCCGGAGTCGACCAGGCGGGTGGCGCTGCGGGCCCCGATCTCCACCAGCTCCAGCCGCGCTCGTTCGTGCGCCTCCAATGCCTCCTGCAGCCCCTGCGCATCGAGCACCAGCGGGGTGCGGGTGAGATGGAAGTCCTTGTCCCCGCCGACCAGCTGCGCCCGCATCGAGGTGACGAAGTCGTCGAGAATCTTCTGCTGGGTTTCGCAGATGATGTCCTCGGCCATCACCGGGTCGAGCTCCTCCCACTCCTCGGTCTCGATCAGGTGGCGCTCGGTGCCACGGTAGAAGTGCTCGAGGGCACCGCGGACCGGACGGGTGCTGACCAGCTCGGCGCATTCGAACTCGACCAGCTGTTTGGTGTGGTAGCTGACGTTCGAGAGCTCTTCGTCTAGCTCCCGCGCCATCTCGGCTGGGCTGGCGGTGCGGTCGACGAGGATCCGCAGGATCGCCGCCCGCAGGGGGTGGCTCATCGCCTTGATGCGATTTTCGGCGGCCTTGCGGCGTTGGGCTTTGGTTGACATTGCTCGCTCTCTTATTGGTGGCTGATTACTGCCGAGAGCCTGATCGTAGTTCAAATTGTGGACATCTTGTTCAAAAAATCTCACTTTCCGCTGGGAGTATTTGCAGCGGTTTTTAGAGTCCGGGCGGGTGGCGGGCTACGAAACCGGCGCCGGAGGCAGGCGCGAGGTGCCAGCGTGGACCGCTCCCCTGCTCGTCGCCGACGGTGTCCCAGCGCAGGCCGGCAATCTCCGCGAAGGCGTGGCCGGCGTTCGCGTACACGGTGATCCATTTGCCGGGGCCGGGCTCCCCCCAGTGCTCGAGCTCGCCCGAGGCGAGGGGTCGGGGAATCAGGCCGCCGCCGAAGAGGGCGAAGCTGACCGCGCCGGAGCAGTCGTAGCCCTGCGAGTAGAAGGAGGCGTGCCCGCCGCCCCAGACGTAGGGGCGGCCGATGATCATGTTGGCGGCATTGATCGCGCCCTTGACGGCTTCCGGGGCATCGGGCGGGGCGAGGGCGACCCCGGTGAGGAGGAGCGAGGTCGAGCCGCCGCCGCGGCTGTGGGCGAAGATCTCCGCGCGGCTGAGGTGCGAGGCGTGGGGGACGGTGGTGCCGTTGCTGCCGGCCGATGCGGGCGGCAGCTTCGAGGGGTCCGCGGCGATTTCGGCTGCGCTCGGCTGGGCGGGAGCCTCTGGCGCCGGCTGGCGGCTCGGCCGCCGAGTCGTCGCTCCGCGTCCGCCGCTGACCTGGTGGCGGACGCTGACCAGCGCCAGGCTCTCGCTGAGCGACTGGACCGCGCCGTCGCTCCCGCTCACGCCGATGCCCACCTGCCCGAAGGCCATCAGGACCGTTGCCAGTGCCGCCGCCGCGCCCATCGCGGTTGAAAGACTAGGGATCGCGTGAAACTGCTCCTGGTACCACTGGCGATCGCCGCCTTCGTCCTCTTCCTGCTGGTGCTCGGCGCGATCGGGTTCGCGGTCGCTTTCGCAGTTCTGGCCCTGCTCGGCCGTGCCTGGCGCCTCGTCGCCGGCGGCCGCGGCGCCCGCTGAATCCGCCCGCGCCGCGTTTGCGGCCCTTTGCAACGGGAAGTTTTCCTTAGGGAAGAGAATCGCTCAGCGAGGAGAGGTGGAACCGATGGCGCAGCAGACGAAGAGCAAAAGCGATCGCAAATCGTCTAAGTCGAGATCTTCCGGCAGCAAAGGACGCAGGGCGGTCCACCAGAGCACCGAGGGCAGCGGGCGCAACAAAAGCCCGACCCCCCAGAAGGAGAAGCAGACATCCAACGGCGGCGAGCGGAAAAGCGAGATCCGCAACCAGGGTGGTGGCAAGACGCGGCCGGAGCAGATGTACGAGGACTACACGGTCATCGACCCGGGCGAAATCAGCGACACCGACGAGCCCGACGTCATCGTCGACATCCCCGTGGTCAAGGTCGACGAAATCCACTTCGAGCTCGACGACCTCGTCGCCCGCGTTTCCCTGCACGCCGAGGTGCTCGACCTGGTCAAGCTGAGCGTCGGCGTCCACGCCGAACTGGGCAAGGTCGAACTCAACATCAAAGGGGTCGAAGCGCAGGCGCTGCTGCGGGCGCGGCTCGACCACGTGACCGCGATCATCGACCGCGTCCTGACCACGCTCGACCGCAACCCGGAGGTGCTGCAGAACATCGCCAAGGCGCTGCAACCGGTCACCGAGGGGGCCGGTAAAGCCGTCGGCGAAGTCGGCGAGGGCGCCAACAAAGCGGTCGGGCAGATCGGCGAAGGCGCCGGCAGCGCCGTCGAAGACGTCGGCGAGGGCGCCGGGGGAGCCGTGAAAGACGTCGGCAAAGGCGCGGGGAGCGCCGTGGAGGACGTCGGCGAGGGCGCCGGGGGCGCGGTCAAAGACGTCGGCAAAGGCGCCGGCGGGGCGGTCGAAGACGTCGGCGGCGGCGCCGGCAAAGCCGTCGGTGAGGTCGGCGAGGGTGCCAACAAAGCCGTCGGGCAGATCGGCGAAGGCGCCGGGCAGGCGGTCGGCGACGTCGGCGAAGGCGCCGGGCAGGCGGTCGGCGGCCTGGGCGAGGGCGCGGGCCAGGCGGTCGGCGGCCTCGGGCAGGGGGCCGGGGCGCTGGGCGCGCTCGGCCAGCTCGGCGGCGGCGGTGGCGGCAACGGCGGCGGCGAAGGAAACGGCGGCGGCAATGGGGGCGAAGGCGGCGGCGGCGCCGGCGGCGGGATCGCCAAACAGATCGCCAAAATCGTCGCCAAGGAACTCAGCGCCGCGGCAAGTGACGAGGTCAAAGACCTCGGGATCGGCGCCGCCCAGAAGGCGATCGAGCTGGGTGAGCGGCGGCGCCAGAAGCGGGCGGAGAAGCACCACGCCACCGCGGCGGCGCTGCGCAAGGCCGAGGAGGCCGGGGTCGACATCGACGACGTCGAGGGCAGCGGCGCCGAAGGCCGCATCACCCTCCGCGACGTCGAGAAGGCGGCCGCCGGATGAGCGGCCGCCGCCCCGACATCGACTTCTTCACCACGGTCAAGGCCGAGGAGCTGACCTTTGGCCGGGTTCCGGAGAAGAAGGTCCGCTACTACGGCGAACCCGACCACGAGACCGAGGTCGAGGTGGAGCGGGAGAACATCCCCGAGGATCCGGAGGAGGGAGTGACCTACCGCGACGTCGAGGTCAGCTGGTCGGTCCAGCAGCGGATCGTCCACCCGGCCGACGACGAGGAGGAGTGGGCGGCGAGGTTCGAGTCCGAGGATGCCGAGGGCGCCGAGGCGGAGCCCTCGGAGAGCCCGGAGGCGGACCCCTCGGAGGGTCCCGCTACGGACTCGCAGAACTGAGGCCGGCGACCGCGCGCGTCCCAGACGCGCGGTCGCAGCCAATGTCCTCAGGGCCAGCTCCGGCGCTAACGCCTCGCGGTCAGTCCCTGTAGAACGACCTCTATCGGCGAGCGGCGCTTCGCGTCCGCTCCGTTGGCCGACTCTCGAGCGCGCTGCAACTCGGTGGCGAGTGCTCCTACCTGCGCGCTGAAGTTCCCCACCTCCTTGGCTGCCTTCGCCACGTTCCCCGAGGTGACCTTCGGGGCCCTTGGCATCGCCGCTTTGATGCCCTTCCTTCGTCCCTGTTTAGCGGTTGCGAGGGCGAGACCCCCGGCGGCGCCGGCGATCGCGGCCCCGCCGGCGACCAGCGGAACCGTCGCTCTGCCCGCCGCTTCGCCGACAGCGTGCAGGGCGCCCGTGGCTCTGTCGCCCTGGGGCTCCGAGCTCGAGCCGTTACGCGATTTCGATCGGCTCTGCTTGTTCTCCGCCATCGCTGCTCCTTGCCCTGCGTCGCGTCGCCGGCTACTCGTCGCCCTTGGCCTGCTCGCGGACCCGGCGCACCTCGTTGGTCAGCTCGCCGACGCGGTAGCCGGCCTTGCCGACTTCGACCGCTGCGTCGCTGAGTGCCTTCGCGGTCTTGCCGAGGGCCCTGCGCGTCGCCTTGCCGCTGTCGCCGCGGGCCTTCGAGAGGTCCGGCTTCGGCAGGCTCGGCGCCGAGAGCTTCGGCACCGGCAGCTTCGGCATCGAGACGTCGGGCATCGAGATGCCCTTGCCCTTCTTGCCCAGGCCGGGGATCGAGCTCTTCTTGCCGTGGCCGTTGCGGGTCAGGGCGAGGCCGCCGGCGAGACCGGCGAGGGCGGCGCCGCCCGCGACCGCCGCGCCTTTCGCGGCGCCTTTGACTTTCTCCCCGCCACCGTTTTGCGGGGAGGGAGCTTTGCCTTGCCGCGGAGAGGCTTTGCCAGCGCTGCTCGGCGCTTTGCCCGCGCTCGGTTTCGATTTCGCTTTCGATCCAGCTTTGGGTTTCGCGGTCGATTTGGGGGCCGGTTTCGCCCTCGATTTCGACGCGGCTTTGGATTTTTTCGCGCTCGATTTGCCGGGGCTGGCCTTCGCCCCGTTCGAGCGCGCCTTCCCCCCGCTCCCGTTCGACCGGCTCTGCGAGCCGCTGCCGTCAGACCCGGTGCTGCCCCCGCTCCTGGTCTTCGTCGTCGCCATCGTTTCTCTCCTCCTCGGATAAGAATCCCTATGCAACCGGGCTACCCGCGGGCCTTGCGGGCAAACGCCGGTCGGAACGGTGGCCGGCGGTTGCTTAGCCCTTGAGCTTCTGCTCGGCGGCGTGACCGAGGCGCTCGAGGTCGAGGGGGCGCAGGCGGCGGTAGACGGCGCGGCCGGCGAGGATGAGACCCGCGCCCGTCGCCACCGCGGCACCGCCCCCGAGCCGCCGCTTCGTCCTCTCCTCGACTTTGCCGTTGGTTCCCTGCCGGCCCTCCTGGAGGTATGCCTCGGCCGCCGATGAGGCGAGCCTGTTGAGGTCGAGTGGGGCCATCGTGAGCCGCTACGAGCGGGACGATCCGCTTTTGCTTTTGCCTGACCCACTTTTGCTCTTCGCCGAGGAGCCGCGTTTGCGCGACCCGGAGCCGGACCGTTTTTTGGCCCGCGAGCGTCCACCCGAGGAGGAACTGCGCGAGGACGATTTCCCCGAGGACGATTTCGACGATTTGCCGCCGCCCTTCTTGGCGACCTCGCCGTCGTGGATCTCCCCGCGCCAGGCGCCGGTCTCGTCCTCCTGCATCTCGACGAACGCCTTGAACCGGTGCAGGTCACCTCGCACGGCGCGCTTCACGTGGCGCATTCCGCGCGCCGCCTTCTCCAGCAGCGAGCCCGGTTCGAGGTCGAGTGACACCTGCACCCGGGTCAGCTTCGGCGCCAGTTCGTGGAAGCTGACGACGCCGGTGTGGGCGATGCCCTCCTTCACCTTCCACTGGATCCGCTCGTCGGGTCGCTGCTCGACGATTTCGGCGACGAACTGCTTCGACATGCCCCAGATCTTGGCCCGGAAGGAGACGCTGCCGTCGTCCTCCTGGGAGGCCTGGTCGATGCGGTGCATGAACTGCGGCCATTCTTCGAACTGGGTCCACTGGTTGTAGGCGACCGAGAGCGGGACGCCGACGTCGACTTCCTGCTGGATCGGCATCCGCCGGCCCTTGCCGGTGCCCGAGGCGTCTTCCTTCCCCTTGCCGCCGCCACCGCTGCCACCGAGACCCGGGATCATCTTCTTGCCCACCTCCTTGACGATGCCGGGGGCGTTCCCGGCTTCATCGACCTTGTCGCTGACGGCTTCCTTGACGCCGCCGCTGACCTTGTCGGTCGCGCCTTCGGCGACCTTCTTCGCCGCATCGCCCGGGCTGCCGACTTTTTTGAGGACGACTTTTTTCGCCGCCATCCCGGCGACCGGGACGGCTGCCGCCAGGGCGGCGCCGGCGACGACGCCGCGGGCGCCGGACAGCGCTCCGTCCTTGCTCAGGGGCGAGTGCCCGTTGCCGTTGCCGCTGCCGTCGTGGGAGACGCTTTCGCCGAGCTCCTTGGCGATAGTCCCGATCACGGACCCGATCATGTCTCCGGCGTCCTTGGCCATCTTGCCCTCCTCCGCCCGTTAGGCGATCTTTTTCAAACCCAGTCCCAGGTACCCGGCGATCTGGCTCGTAACCGGATCGGCGCTTTCGGAGGGGGCGGAGCGCGCTCCTCAGGCGTGGGATCCTCAGCAGGAGTGCACGGCGGCGGCGCTCTTGACGACCTCGAAGGCGCTGCCGGGGATCCGCTTCAGCTGGTCGAGGTTCTCGTCGTCCCAGCGCCGGTCGCTGCTGCCCGAGAAGTACCAGTTGGAGCCGTTGTCGGCGACGATCAGGCCGTAGCGCTTCATCGCCTCGGCGATCGTCCTGGCGGCGCCGCTGAAAGCGCCGAGGCCGTAGCCGGCCTTGAGGCGCAGGCGCAGGCCCATCGGCGGCGCCGCGGGGTTGGCGGTGTCGCCGGCGCAGTGGGAGGCGGGGTGTATCCATGCCTCGCGGGTGCTCTCGAGGGTGACGCGGATCGCGTGGTCGAGGTGGCCGGCGGCGACTTCGTCGTAGCGGACCAGGCCGGGGAAGATCGGCAGCCCGGCGGCGTCGGCCGAGGTCCAGCCCTCGGAACGCCGCGCGGCCGAGCGCAGATCCCATTCGGTTCCGGAGTCGGCGTTCCAATGCGGCTGCGGCTTGGCAACGTAGAAGGCGCGGTAGAGCTCGTAGAGCCTGCAGGCGGAGCGGTCGACGACGAGCACGTGACGGTCGCCGTCGCTGCCGTTGCCGCCCTCGACCGGCGCTCCCGGCGGGACCGGGAACGGCCCCGGGTCGCTCTCATCGCCGTAGGCCGTGTAGTGGATCGGCAGCCGGCGCTGGCTGGCGTCCACGACCGAGTAGGGGAAGCCGTAGGGGCGCGGCGAGCCGAAGTCGGGGTGCAGGTGGTTGCCGCCGTGGGAGTCGATGTAGGCGATGTAGGCGCTCGAGCGCGGGTCGCGTGGCGCCTTCGAGACGTCCTGGTTCCATGCGGCCTCCGTGGGGAGGGACGGCGCGCGCGGCGAGAGCGAGGCGGGCGGCGGCGGGAAGACGGAGCAGGTGCCAAGCGCGGGGTAGGGGCCGATGGCGGAGGCGGCGGAGGCGATCGATGCCAGGCCGATGAGCGAGATCGTCAGGCTGACCGCCCAAGCGGTGCGCTTTATGTCGCCATAGCGGACAAAAGGAACACCGCTCACGGGTTGTCCGCCACCGCTCATCTGCGCCCGTGCCCACCGTGCCCTGACATGGCTGAACCGTAGCGAGGGTAGGAGCGACCCATGGACGTATGCCTGATGGTCGAGGGCCAGGAGGACGTCACCTGGGAGGACTGGCTGGGGCTCGCCGAGACCTGTGAGGCGAATGGAGTGGGGACGATGTTCCGTTCCGACCACTACCTCTCGGTCGACGACCGGCGCGAGCGCGGCTCGTTCGACGCTTGGGGGACGATCACGGCGCTCGGCGCGGTGACCGAGGAGCTGCGGCTGGGGACGCTGGTCTCGCCCGCGACCTTTCGCCACCCGGCTGTCCTCGCCAAGGCGGCGGTCACCGCCGACCATGTCTCCGGCGGCCGGGTCGAAGTCGGGATCGGCGCGGGCTGGTGGGAGCGCGAGCATGAGCTCTACGGCTTCGAGCTGCCGCCGGTCGGGCCACGGATGGGCGCGCTCGAGGAGCAGATGCGGATCGTCCGCGGCCACTGGGGCGAGGGGCCGTTCAGCTTCGACGGCGAGTACTTCTCAGCGAAGGAACTAGATGCGCTGCCGAAGCCGGTCCAGCGGCCGCTGCCGCTGATCCTCGGCGGCAGCGGCGGACCGCGCAGCCTGCGCCTTGCCGCCCGCTATGCCGACGAGTACAACACGGTGATGGCGACCGCCGGGGAAGTGGACGACATCCGCCGGCGCCTCGACCAAGCCTGCAAGGCGGAGGGGCGCGACCCCGCGACGCTGCCGCTCTCGATGATGACCGGCTGGCTGGTCGGTGCCGATCGGGACGAACTGGTCGACCGCGCCTCCCGCCTTTCGCGATGGAAAGGGGAGAACGACGACGGCGAGGCGTTCATCGCCGGCCTGCGCGAGAGCACGATCCTCGGCACGGTCGAGGAGGCGGTCGAGCAGCTGCGCGATCTCGAGCGGGCGGGCCTCGCCCGAATCATGGGCCAGCACCTGCTCCACCGCGACCTCGACGCGGTCGCATTGATGGGTCGGGATATCGCCCCGCGGGTCTGACGCGAGTCCGCGAAAAAGCGTGTAGTACCCGCCTTTTGGCGGACTCGCGCGTCTAACTCGGCTCGGTCGTGCCGTAGATCGCCCGCAACCAGATGTCAACGAGGACGTCGAGGACGCGGTCGTCCTCCAGCGAGGGGGACTCGCCGGCGAAGGTCGCGTACTGGACGCGCTCGTTCATCTGCACCAGGGCGATCGCGGTGTCGCGGGCCGGCTCGCCCGGCGGGGCGGCGCCGCGGGCGCGCTCGGCTTCGATCACCGCGGTGACGTCGGCGACCCAGCCCTCCATCACCTCGGCCCAGAGCTGGCGCGCCTCGGGGTTGGTCATCCGCAGTTCGGCCGCCGCCAGCGTCACGGCGCGGCGGGAGCGGAAGGCGCCATAGAGGTCCTCGAGGGCCTGGCGCAAGCCGGCGCGCGGCTCGCCCGCGGCCAGCATCTTCAGCGCCTCTTGGCGGCTGTCGGCCGCGGCGGCGACGAGGCGGTCGACGATCGTCAGCACCACCGCGTCCTTGGACGGGAAGTAGAAGTAGAAGCTGGGGCGGGAGATGCCGGCGCCCTTGGCGAGGTCGTCGACCGAGATCTCGCTCAGCGGCCGCTCCTCGAGCAGGCGCTCGGCGGTCTCCAGGATCGACCGCTCGCGGTCGTCGCCGCTGGCGCGAGCGGCGCGCCGGCCGCGGCCCATGGCGGCGGCAGCGGGTTTGGCGGCGGTCGGCACGTGCCTCAGGATACATTGCGTCGAGAGTCTCGACAAGTGGTTGACACATTCGACAGGGTGTTGATAACTTTTGCTTGTGAGCCGGCCGCCCCAGGAGGACTCCATGCCCCGTGAGCACGTCAACGTCCTGATCGTCGGCGCGGGCCTGGCCGGCATCGGCGCCGCCGCCCACCTGCAGCGGAACTGCCCCGAGAAGAGCTACGCGATCCTCGAGTCCCGCGAGGCGATCGGCGGGACCTGGGACCTCTTCCGCTATCCCGGCATCCGCTCCGACTCGGACATGTTCACCCTCGGCTACTCCTTCAAGCCGTGGACGCGGCGCGAGTCGATCGTCGAGGGCGGCTGGATCCTCGACTACATCCGCGAGACCGCGCAGGAGTACGGGGTGGAGGAGAAGGTTCGCTTCCGCCACAAGGTGATTGCCGCCGAGTGGTCGAGCGCCGAGGCGCGCTGGACCGTCCGCGCCGAGCGCGACGGCGAGCCGGTTGAGCTGACCTGCGACTGGCTCTACGGCTGCACCGGCTACTACCGCTACGACGAGGGGTTCTCGCCCGAGTTCGAGGGCGCCGAGCGCTTCGGCGGCCAGATCGTCCACCCCCAGCACTGGCCCGACGGTCTCGAGTACGAGGGCAAGCGGGTCGTCGTGATCGGCAGTGGCGCGACCGCGATCACGCTGCTGCCGGCGATGGCCGAGCGAGCCGCCCAGGTGACGATGCTGCAGCGCTCGCCGACCTACGTGATCTCCCTGCCGGGGGTCGAGCCGATCGCCGGCCTGCTGCGTCGCTTCCTCCCCGAGAAGACCGTATACGCGCTGACGCGCTGGAAGAACGTGCTGCTGACCCAGGCGAGCTGGCAGCTCTCGCGCCGTTGGCCGAAGCTGGTGCGCCGCGTCCTCCTCAGCCGCGCCAAGCGGCAGCTGCCGGAGGGCTACGAGGTGGAGAAGCACTTCAACCCGACCTACAACCCTTGGGATCAGCGCCTCTGCGCGGCGCCCCGAGGTGATCTCTTCGAGGCGATCCGCGGCGGCAAGGCGGCGGTCGTCACCGACCGGATCGAGACCTTCACCGAGAAGGGGATCAAGCTCGAGTCCGGCGCCGAGCTGGAGGCCGACATCGTCATCACCGCCACCGGGCTCAACATGCTCGTCTTCGGCGGCATGAAGTTCCTCGTCGACGGAGAGGAGCGGAAGCTCTCCGACACCGTCGGCTACAAGGGGATGATGTTCAGCGGCATCCCCAACATGGTGATTGCCCTCGGCTACACCAACGCCTCCTTCACCCTGAAGACCGATCTCGTCGCCGAACACATCTGCCGCCTGCTCGCCTACATGGACGAGCATGGCTACAAGGTGGCCACGCCGCGGTCGCCGGACCCCTCCGTGCCGACCGAACCCTTCACCGACCTCAAGTCCGGGTACGTCCTGCGCTCGCTCGACCAGCTGCCCAAACAGGCGGCCCGGCAGCCCTGGCGCCTGCACCAGAACTACGTGCGCGACGTCCGCCTCCTAAAACGCGGCCCCCTCGATGACGAAATGGACTTCTCGCGCGGCCCGGCTCCCGTTGCTACGGCCGCAGGCCGAAGCGACGAGCTCGCCTCGGTCGGCTAAGCATCCTTGACGTGGACGCCAGCCCTTCCCAGCCCCTTTCGAAACCGGCGACGACCGCCTCGGAGTGATCGCCTTCGGCCCGCGCCGCGACTGCGACGGCAAGATCGTCCCCGTCTGGTGGAGCCAGTGACGGCGAGTCCGCGAAAAACCTTGTACAGCACGGTTTTTCGCGGACTCGCGGGATCGGCTGCCTGACGCTTGGAGTGGCGGGCACGCTTGGTCCGGCGCCCCGCCTCCTAATCGCCTTCTGGCTGGTCGACGAGCCCGTCGAACCTGAGGCCGCTCGAGCCCTCGCCGCGGCCGGTCTGCCGGCGGGCGCCGAGCCAGACCACGACCCGGCCGTCGGTCCAGCGGGTTCGCTGGTAGGCCTGGAAGACGCGGGTGCCGGCGCGGGAGACCTCCTCCTCGTGGAGGAAGTAGTGCTCGGCGGGGGTACTCTCGAGGCCCTCGCGGAGGAGCACGGTCCGGGGCTCGACCTTGGCCGGGTGCGGATCGCCCTCGAGGGTTCGCGGCAGCGCCGCGCGCTGGAGCTGGATCTCGCGGTTGCTGCCCTCGACGTGGACGGGGATGAACGGGATCCAGTTCTCCGGCACGGTGCTCATCACCTGGTAGCGGATCGGAGCCGTCGGCTCGCCGGAGGCTTCTTCGCCGGTTGCGGCTCTCGCTTCGTAGAACTCGCGAAGCTGGCGGGCGGCCTCGCCTCCCGGTGCCGAGCTCCCGCTCGGGAGCGGCACCGTCGTCTCGATTCCCCAGACCATGTTCGCCACCTCGTCGCGGATCAGCATCACGTCTTCGACCGGCGGACCCTGGTCCATCTTGGGGACGGTCGGCAGCAGCAGGAGGGAATTGTCAGCGGCACCTTCCTCGCCCTCGACGTTGATCGTGAACATGCTCCAGCGCTGCCAGTCGTCATCGGCGCCGGCGCCGGCGGCTCCGATCCAGAAGTGCTCGCCGAAGACGTTGGTGACGACGACGCCGCGGACATCGGCGCGAGTGCCGGCCGGCAGCGTGTACGGGATCACGAACCAGTCGTTGCCGAAGACCAGCGCGAACTCGAGGAAGAGCAGTTTGGCGAGGTCGGTGGTGCCGGCGTCGACGTCGCCGTAGTTCATCTTGCGCTCCTCGAACGCCCACCAGCGAGTGTTCGGCATCCCGGTGAAGGACACCGGGACCGGGATCGTCACCCGTTTCACCGAGGTGGGCGCGATGTCGGCGCCCGGCACCGGGTCGAGCGGTTTCGCGCCGGCGTCGACGTCGAGGCTGTACCAGTCGAGCCGCCCCTCGCCGTACTCGCCGGCGACGTACACCTTCTCGGCTTCTTCGC
Source organism: Solirubrobacterales bacterium (assembly GCA_045805725.1). Lineage (GTDB taxonomy): Bacteria > Actinomycetota > Thermoleophilia > Solirubrobacterales > 70-9 > VAYN01. The sequence continues at coordinate 64,283 of JBJMKQ010000010.1, read as the reverse complement.
CCTCGGGCGCGGAGGCGGCGAACTGGTACTCGAGCCGCGACGGCGCCCAGGCATCGTCTCCCGCGCGCGGCGGCTGCAGGATCAGGCGCTCGAACCAGGCGAGGAACTTTTTCGCCGCCACGTCGAACGTCGCCCGCTCGGCCGGGGCGATGCCGAGGAGGCCGTCGTAGGCATGGTTGCCGGGGTTCGCGACGAGGTGTTCGTAGAGCTTGCCGCCGTCCATCTCCCGCCCCGCGACGGCGGCGAAGAGCTCCCACGCCTGGGGGTTGGCGACGACTTCCGCGTCGGCGTTCGATTCCGGGTCCGGCGCCTCGATCGGGTAGGCGTTGACGAACGCCTGCCGGTGGTTGCCGATCCCCTTGGTCAGGGCGAGCCACTCGCGCCCCATCGCGAGCCGGAGGTCGAGCGAGGCGACGCGCCGGTGGATTCGCAGCGGCAGGTGCCGCCGCTCGACCTTCGCCTCCAGCGGCACCTGCTCGTCGAAGCCCTCCGCCGCGCCCGCCCCCGGCCGGTACTTGGTCAGGCGGGTGGTGTCGACCTGCAGCTTCGCGAACACCGGCGAGCCGGCGTCGCTGCCGCGGAACTCCCCCATCTGCCACTGCTTCGTCAGCATCCACAGCGCGTCGCGCACTTCGGCCTGAAGGGCGCGGTCGAAGCTCTGCGCGCGCGGGCGGCCCTCGACCCGGTTCCAGATCGTGATCGAGGGGAAGAGGCGCTCCTGGATCGCGGTCTGGATGTCGGCGATCTGGAATCTGTTAGGCATCGTCTTTCACCTCGACTTTCTTCATCACGTCGCTGCTGACGGCCAGGATGGTGGCGATCGAGATCCCGCGCAGCGTCACCGCCATGATCGTCGCCGGCAGGAATCGGGAGTACATGGTTGGGTCGACCATCGCCGGCTCGATCGCCCGTTTCTTCGCCAGGTCAAGGGTCTCGTTGACGGCGCCGACCACGTCGTCCCAATGCCAGGCGCCGTCGGCCGTGGCCGGGGTGACGAGCAGGATCGACTGCGGCGCCTCGTTGTCGGGTCGGTCGAAGTTGAAGCTGATCCCGGTGTCCCTGTCGGTGCCGGGGATGACCTCCGTCCACTCGTCCAGGAGCAGCCCGCACTGCCGAGCCGCGGGTTCGAACGGCGTCGCGTGGTGGGCGGTGTAGAGGAGGCGGTCGCCGTCGATCTCGGGGGACGGCGGGAACTCGAGCGCGAGCCACGACGCGGTCGCATTGAACGGGAGCTGGGCGGGGGTGAGCACCGGCTCGGAGCGTTCGAAGGTGCCGGCGAGGATGGAGCACGTCTGCCACGCCCCGAGGGCCGGCCGGACGCGCGCGGCGCCGAGCAGCCACTCCTCGACGGGGCGCTCGACCCCGACGTTCGTGGTCAGGTGGGAGAGCAGGGCGCCGCTTTCGCCGGCGGCGACCGCGGCGGCCAGCTCGCCTCCCTGCCCCGGGGAGTAACCGAACTCCGGCAGCAGCGCGAACGACTCCCCGAAGAGCGCCCGTGCCGCCGCCTGGAGAGCCTCGACCTGGGCGGGCGCCGTCGTCGCCGCGGCGTGGGCTTGGAGCTGGGTTTCGACGTCTTTCCGCCGCGCCGCCAGCTCTTCCCGCAGGCTGCCGACCGTGCCCGCCAGGTCCTCGGCGAAGATCACCGCGCCGTCCGCCGCCGGCTCGGGGTCGAACGGCTCGAGGTCCAGGGCGTCGATCGGGAGGAGGCTCCTGACCGCGTTCAGGGCCGCCGCGAAGGAGGCGTGGTCGGCGACCGACACCGCGTGGAATTCATCCCGCTTCGCCTGCAGCGCGGTGCGCTGGGCGTCGAGCCCCGCGCGCAGCGCCGCCGGCGAGCTCGGCGGCGGTTCGAGGATGGCGGCGACCAGGACCTCGGCGACCTGGAGGAGTTCGAAGCGCTCGAAGTCAGGCGTGGCGCTCGGCAGCGCGTCGTAGTCGGCGATCTTCTGGTCGAATTCTTCGAGTCGTTTGTCCCACGCTTTCCCGCGCGTCTCCACGAGGCTGAGCAGGTCGTGCATCGCCTGCCGGCGCCAGTCGTAGGCAAAGCCCCAGCCCGACTGGGGGATCCCAAAGCGGGCGGCGCGCTCGAGCAGGGCGACCCCTTCGTCGAGGAATGCGTCGACCCCGCCGAGGATCGCCCCCCGGTTGGCGACCGGGTCGGCGACCAGCGGTTGCAGCGCCGCCAGGTAGGTCTCGACCGCGCCGAAGAGGGTGTCGAGCGCTTCCTTGGGGCCGGTGATCCGCGCCGCCTCGACGAACACCGCCTCGTCGTGGGCCGGGCGGGCGTCGTTGCCGAGGTAGGAGTCGGTGGCGCGGAGCGCTCGCGACTCCCCCACCAGCTTGCGCAGGTTCCTCGCCGGCGCCGAGAGCTCGAAGACGCTGAACGGCTTTCCCGCGGGTGCGGCCCGGTATTCGATGAAGAGCTCGGCGTCGGCGCGCGGGGGGTTCCCGCCGCCACGCACGCACCGGATGATCCGGTCGTCCAGCTCCGACATCGCCTGCACGTCGTCCGGCCTGACCAGCTCGAGGACGTCGAGCGGGTGCAGGTGGAGGTCGGCGAGGGTGACGCCGGCGGAATCGGGGCTGCCGGTGACCGGATCGGCCCAGCTCACCGTGCAGCCGACCTTGCCGAGCGGCGGCAGCATGCCCTCGAGCCATTTGTCTATCGCCGGTTCGGCGGTTGCGCGTGGCGTCGCGTTCGGCGGCGCGACCAGGCCGGGGCGCAGGTGGAGCGCGACGCGGTGCGTCAGCCCGATGCCCGGCGCGGGGGTCTGGACGACTTCGGGATCGGGCGGGAACGTCGCGCTGCCGTAGGCGTCGAGGGTCGCCGCGGCGCGGTCGAAATTCCCCTGCACCGCCTGGTGGACGCCCTCGGCCAGGGCGACGTCGGCGACCGCGTCGTCGATGTCGCGCATCGCCTCCACCTGGGCGTTGACCGCTTCCGCCTCGGCGACCGTGGCTTCGGGAAGCTGTTCGTCGGAGAGCCCGAAGGGATAGCTGCCTTTGCCGGTCGACCTGACGCGCGCGAGCAGTTTGCGTCCGTCGAGGACGTTGCGGGCCTCGATCGCCTCGATCGACACGTCGGGCTGCGTCTGCGTCGGCGCCAGGGAGTCCGCGACCAGCGGGAACGCCCTGCGCAGCGGATAGATGAACTTGTCGACCTCGGCGAGCCCGTGGGCGTCGTGGAGCCCGCGCTCGAACCGGTAGCCGAGGAGGGCGCCGAGGCTCTGGCCGTTGCGGATCCCCTCGAGCAGCGAGAGGGCGAGGCGGACGCGGTCGGAGGAGAGGTTGACGGCAAGCGCGTCGGGGGCCTGCGGCGAGGCGTTCGCCAGGTAGCCGCTGCGCAGGACCGCGGCGGTCCGCGCATGGGTCAGCGAGGGAGCGTGGATGTAGCCCCCGTTCGCCGGGTCGTGGCGGAGCGGCTGCTGTTCGGTGAAGGTCCCTTCGAGATCCGTCGGCAGTTCCACCGGCTCGAGCTGGGCACCTGCCGGGCGCAGGTCCTCGACCCAGGCGTAGGCGCCGAGGTAGATGCCGCCTCCCGTTCCCTGCCCGCCTCCCGACCCGACCGCGTCCTTCGCCGTGGCGATCGGCGAGGCGGCGCGGAGGTTCTGGAGGCGGTGGCTGACGAGGGCGAGCAGCCAGGCGTCGAAGCGGTAGGAGAGGACGTCGACGTGCTCGGCGAAGAGCCGCTCGAGCTCCGCGGTCGGCGCCTGCTCGAGGACGCGAAGGGCCTCGATCTGGTCGCTGAGCCCCGCCGCCTCGCCCAGCCGCTCGAGGTTGGCCGAGATGTAGTCGCTGACCAGCAGGTCCTGGCTCTGGGTGATCCGCGGCTCGACCTTGTAGAGCGCGGCGTAGCGGCTCTCGCTCTCTTCCGCTTCCGGGTCGACGTGGATGAAGGTCGGCTCCGGCTTCATTGCCAGCAGCTCCTCCGCGGCGAGGAAATCCGCCGACTTGTGCAGCTCGTAGCTCGTGTCGTAGTAGCCCAGCAGCAGCGCATGGCGGAGGTAGAGGTAGAGCAGCGCCCGCGGCGAGGCGCCGTCGGTGAAGCCCTCCTCGGCGGTGACGGCGTCCAGCGAGGCGCCCGCCGCGTCGATCAGCCAGCGGATGTAGTTCCGGTGGTCGTCGGTGTACTCGCGCACCGGCTCCGTCTCGGAGGACGGGCGGTCGTCGACCACGACATCGATCAGACCGGAGTCGCGCATGAAGACGTGTTCGAGGATGTCGGGCCTCGGGCCCTCGTATCCGAGCCGGCCCAGGAGCGCCGCCGCCCCGGCCTGGAGGCCGGCCTGCTGCCAGGCGTTCCAGAACTTGGGCCCGAAGCCCCAGAGGTTGACCACGTTGTAGAGCTCCTTCAGGCTCTCCGAGTAGCGCCAGTGGAACTCGGCCGAATCGGGGTGCAGGCCGACGACGTCGAGCAGGGTCTGGTGCGGGTCGCCGTCTCTGCCGACGTGGGCGGCGCCGGCGCTGATCGCCGTCCAGTCGGCGTCGACCGCGCGCAGCAGCGCCAGCACGCGGGCGAGAAAGGCGCGCGTGGGCGCGGCTTCCCCCCGCCCGGCGGCGATCATCCGTCCGCCGCCGCGCGGCTGCTCGTCGAGCCAGCCGATCCGCGAGAAGGCGGTGGTCGGGAGGACGCCGTAGGCCTGGGTGCCGATCCGGACCGCCGGGACCGAGCCGCGTCCGCTGACCCAGCCGCCGAAGAAGGCCCGTGCCTGCGCCACCGTCTCGTCGCCGAAGACCGGGGTCAGCATCTTGTCCATCCAGTAGCCGAGCGTCGCCGGCCAGAGCGCGCGCTGCATCGCCCGCGCCCGCTGCTGGTCGACGCCGCCGGCGCCGTGGACGCCTTGCAGCTGGGTCGGGTCGATCCCCAGCGCCTCCGCCAGCCACTGGCCGTCGCGCTTCTCGCCGGGATCGTCGCTGGGCGTGAAGAGCGGCGCTTTCCTGCGGTCGTCGAAGCTCTGGTCGGCGTCGTCGAGGCGGGTGTAGCCACTCTTCGCGCCGGTGGTGTTGTGGGTGGGGGTCCCCTGGGGGACGAGGGAGAGCCCGCTGCGGCCGACGCGGTGGTTGTGCAGGAGCTCCTCGAGCGCGGCCTTGCCCTCCTCGTCGTCGAGGCCGAGCTGAACGCCGAGGACGAGCAGGCGGTCGAATCCCGCCCCCGCCGAGCCCGAATCGAGGTCGATGGCGAGGCCCACGCCGGCTTCTACCGCGCGCTCGAAGTCGACCAGCCAGCGCAGCTCCTCGGGGGTGACGAGCTTCTCCCCGTCGGGATGGATCGAATCTTTCGGCTCGGCGGCGGGGTCGGGCCCGACGTAGAGCGGCGTCGCGACGGGGTGCTCGGAGATCGCCTCGAGCACCTGTTTGCCATCGCGGTAGCCGATCACCACGAAGCGCTCCGGGAACTGCTTGATCTGCGGCGCCTGCGACCAGGAGGACTGTTTGGGGGGCGGGTCCGGGCCGAAGGCGACGAAGGCGGTGGAGAGGGCGACGTCGTGTTTCCTCGCCGGCCGAGGCGGGACGTCCGCGAGGTTGAACGGGACGTATCCGGCGCGCAGCTCGTCTGCCCGCGCCCCGCCCACCGCGGCGATCAGCGCTGCCCCCGCGGCCTGCAGCGCCGCCTCGTCGGCGGCGAGCCAGACCGCCTCCCAGTAGGCGGCGACGGCGCCGGCCTCGGCCGCTCCGAGGGGCGCCTGGGTGGGGATGACGAGGATCTGATCCCGCGGCTGGGCTTTCGCCGGCCGCGCGCCAAGGTTCGCCGGCTCGTATTCGTCGACGACGAACCCGGCGCGGCCCGAGCCATGGGCGGCGACCAGGTCGCGCCATGCCGCGCGTTCGTCGTCCTCGACGCCGCCGGAGCGCCAGATCCGCATCCAGTATCGCTTTGCGTTTTCGATCTCGGTGCTCGACAGCGTCGGCTCGAAGGTGTCGATCGAGCAGTCGTCGGGATAGATGCGAACCCAGAGCTGGCGCCGCGATTCGCCGCCCTCGCCGACCGTCGCGAAGCGGGTCTCGATCCGCACCGGCAGCAACGCCAGCGGCGAGCGGTCGGGCAGCTGGCCGACCATCCGCCGCGGGTCGCTGAAGACGCTGAAGCCCTCCAGCGCGGCGGCCGCGGCTTTGCCCGCCTCCAGCGCGCTCGCCCGCGCGGCCGCGACCTCCGAGGCGGCTTTCTGCGCTACGCGCCCGGACTCCCCCTCTTGGGCCAGCGCTCGCTGGGTTTCCCGGGCCTGGGTATGCGCGAGCCGCGCTTCGGCCTGCGCGGCGCGTGCCGCCAGGAGCTGAGAGCGGGCCGTCTCGAAGTCGCTCACGAGGGTTTGCTCCGCAGCATCTCGTCGGCGTGGATCGCCACCATCACCGGCGGCCGGAAGAGGAGGTAGGCCCAGCGGGCGGAGCTGGCCGCCGCGCCCAGCGCCGCCTCGTCGGCGGTGTGCTGTTCCGCCCTGTGCTCCGAATCTCCTTTTGGAACCGAGGCCAGCGGGAAGGACGCGAGGCTGTCCGCCGGGAGGAACTCGGAGCCTTTGACGCCCGCGTCGTCCCAGGTCAGCTCGTCGAGCACCTCGGGGGCCGGGTCGCGTTCGAGCTCGAGGCCGAAGCGGGGCTCACCGGGCCGCTCTTTGATCACGAAGAACCAGCCGGGATCGGTGTCCGGCGGCTCCCCCGACCCGCCCATCGCTTCGTCGATCGTCAGGTCGAACCCGAAGAAGTAGATGTCCGGATCGGCCTTCGCCTCGTAGAGGGGCGCGCGGAGTTTCTCCTTCGGCGGTTCGCTCTCCTCGCTCGGTTCCAGGTCGACGAGCTTGCGCGGTTCGGTCAGGTCGGGGGTTTTTCCGTCGGGTTCGAACTCCCATTCCGCCCGGTGCGCGTAGATCACCGCCGTCGGGTACTTCTTCAGCAGCTCGCCGCGAATCACCAGCACCGCCTGCTCGCGGGGTTTGCCGTCTTTGCCCTGCTCGTCGGGGCTCTGGCGGTTGTTGTGGGTGCCGAGCTTGGTCGAGGTCGGCCACCGGTGCAGTTCCGGGATGTCGTAGAGCTGTTTGCGGAGCGCGTTTTCGCTCAGGCCCTCGACGTTGACGACGCTGCGGACGTCCCAGAACTGACGGAAGTAGGAGCCACGCTGGTCGCTGGGGAACTCGCGCCAGAGCAGCTTGCGGGCGAACTCGTGGTTGAGGCCCACCATGTAGGCCTCGATGAAGCGCTGGTTGGTCTCGACGAGGGTGATGCTGTTCGGCTCGATCAGGTTGATGTTGGGCAGGAAGAGCTCGACCGAGCGTTTCTTCAGCGGCTCGTACATCGGCAGGTCGATACGCGGATAGGCCATCACCTCGCCGAAGTCCTCGACCAGCGGGTCGGCGATCCACGGCGGCAGCTGGATCAGCGTCCGGGCGCGCCGCGGGATCGTCACCTGCGGGTCGAGCGCGGCGACGACGGTTTCGTTGACGCCGCCGAGGTCGAGCTCCTTCGGCTCGGGCTGCCGTCCGACCTGGCGGCTCGCGTCGATCAGGCCGAACGAGTCTTCGATCGCGGTCTTCAGCCGCCCCGCGGCGGCGCTGTCGCCGCTGCCGGTCGGGGTCGAGGTGCCGGCGCCGGGTTCGCTCAGCCCGAACCCCGGGTTTTCGGGCAGCCCGGCGACGGCGGCCGGCGTCTGGTCGTCTTCTTCGATGCTCGCGGCGGGCGCGTCCGCGGCCTTCCAGCGCAGGAGGAGCAGGGCGAGGCCGACCAGCACGACGAAGGCGATGATCCCGAGCACGAGCGAGAGGAGCAGCGCCAGCAGGATCAGGAGGACGACCCCGAGCGCGATCAGCAGCCACGGCAGCCAGGGGTACCGCTCGAGCAGCGCGAAGATCCCGCGCGGGGCGCCTTTCGGCTCGGCCACGGCCGCGGCCTTGTCGACGGTCACCACGCCGCCGGGGACCGTCTTCGGCGGCGCGGGGGTGACTTCCCCCGCGTTCACCCGCCGCAGCAGGTTCGCCGGCGTCGCCTCTGCCGTGAACGGCAGCGTCCGGATCAGCCGGCTCTGCGGCCGGGTGACCCGGCGGAAGGCCGTGGAGGTGAGCACGGGTGGCACGCGGCTGCTCTTCCGCAGGTGCTCGACCGTGGTCGGGCTGCCGAGGATCTTCGCCTGGACGGGGGCGGTCAGCGCCAGGGTCCGCTCCGGCTGAGCCGCGAGGAGCGGGAGGAGGTGGAAGTCGTACCAGCGGGCCGAGACCTCGGCCGCCAGGTGGAAGCGGCGGACCAGGGCGTTTGCTTCGAGCACGTCGCCGATCTGCTCCCAGGCGTAGTTCATGTACTGCTCCGCGTTCGACTCGACCACCTCGGCGCCGAAGCCGGCCGGGACGCGGAAGCGCGGGTCGAGGTTGAGGCGCTGCGCCCACCCCTGCCGGTTGGGGACCGGGGTGCCGTCGCGTTCGACGAGGAGGCGCTGCGTGAGCGAGTGCCATTTCCCGTAGAGGGGGGCGGTGATCAGCGGATCGCGGTTTTCCTGCACTTCGGGGCCGAGGCCGGTTTCGGCGTTTGCTTCCCCCGCCTCCTGCGCCGCGTAGTCGTCGGGCAGGTTGACGAAGGCGGAGAGTCCCTTCTGGAAGGCGCGCGGGAACGGCTGGTCCCAGTTCTCGAACAGTTCGCGCTTTTCGAGCTCGCCTTCGTCGAGGTCCTCTTCCGGAACCTGGAGTGCGCCGCCGAGCCGGAGGACGTCGCCCAGGTTGTGGATGCCGGGGACGTTCGAGCCCGGTTTCCGCACGTCCATGTCGCGGACGCCGACCCGCGGGTCGACCGGTTTCGGTTTGAGCAACCGGACGAGGTAGAGGAAGTCGCCGTGACCGCCGGTGCGGAAGTACCAGCGGAAGTAAAAGGGGTACTCGCTCCCCTGCTGGCGCGGTTTCGGGGCGCCCGGCGGATAGTCGGCCCAGGCCGACGCGGTGGCGAAGGGAGCGTCGTCGGGGTCTTTGCCGATGCCCGCCAGTCGCCCGGTCTCGAAGGTGGGGACGAGGAAGGCGTGGTAGGCGGTGTCGTCCTCGAGGCGGCGCGGGCAGAGGAGGCGCGCGTAGCCGGCGTCGGGGTTCTGGTCGAGGATCGTCTGGGCGCGCCCGACGACGGCGGCTGCGTCGGTCGAGACGACCTCCTGCGGGGAGCCGGCCAGCGACTGGTTGAAGTGGACGTGAGCCCAGGCCCAGAGGTCGTCGGCGGGCGGGAAGAGGTCGGCGTTGGAGCTGGTGATGTAGGGGAGCGGCCGCCCGGCCATGCTCGTTCCGTCTTCGAACTCGCCCTCGGCGAGGACGACGAGCGTGAGCCATGGGCGCAGCCTCAGGTGGCTGCCGTCGGGCGCGGCCGGCGTGTAGCGCCAGAGGAAGTCCTCGTCGTAGAAGTCGACCGCCGCCAGGTAGTTCGACTCGAAGTTCGTGATCCAGTTGCGCGGCTCGGTCCGCAGGATCGCCCGCTCCTCGATTCCCACCAGGTCGCCGGGCCCGTAGAGGGCGATGTCTTGTTTGACCTCGTCGGTGAGCGCTTCGCCGCCGGCCACCGGCGTGCCGCTCAGCTCGAGCTCGACGTGGGTGGTGGCGCGGGCCGCCACTTTGTCGTCCTTGTCGGCGGTGGCGATCGTGTTGGCGATCCCGCGGCGGTACCAGGGCAGGAAGCTGTAGGTCGGCAGTCCGCTCACGCGGCCACCTCGAAGCTGGACATCACCTGCATGGTTCCCGCCAGCGAGGGATCGGAGGCGACGCTGGCCGCGAGGTAGTCGCTCGCGGCGGCCTTGCTGGTGAAGGTGGCCGCCCCGCCGTCGACGAGCGTCATGTCAGCGGCGCTGACCACGGCGAAGGTCTCCGCCCCGACCGAAACTCCCTCCGCGTAGGGCTTGGTCAGCTTCGACTGGGCCTGCGAGAGGGCGCTGAGGGCGACGCTCGAGCCCCCGAGCCAGTGCTGGAAAAGCGCCCCGGGATAGACCCAGAAGAGGCGCTGCAGGGGCGGGTGGAGCTTGGTGTCGACGATGTGGAGGTCGTAGCGGACGGCGCGCGTCAGGGCGGCTCCCGAGTCGGCGGTCTTCCCTTTCGGGGCGAGCTCGATGCCGCTGTCGAAGGGCGAGTAGGCCGGCGCGGAGAGCTTGCCGGCGTCGTCGGAGTCGCGGAACTGCGCCGGCGCGAACGGTTCGGTCAGGTTGCGCGTTTTCGAGAGCCCGGTCGAGGTCACTTCGAGCGAGAACTGGTTCGCGTCGCTGGGCTTCTGGCTGCCCACCTTGTCGAGGTGGAGGTCGAGCGGCACCGCGCGCTGGCTGACCTGGAGCGAGCCGACCGGGTGTAGCACGAGGTCGGCCTCGGCCTGGTCGAGGTGCCGCAGCGAGACCAGCAGGTTCGAGCCGCTCGGCAGCTCCGCCTTCCAGTTGCTCCGCTTTTCGAGCTCCCCGCCGAGGATCGGCATCACCGCGACCGGCGGCAGGGTGGTGTCGCGGGCGTCGCCCCAGGTGAAGTCGACGTTGACGTCGATCGAGAGGAAGAGGAAGGAGATCGAAGCGGTGCCGTGGGCGTGCCAGGGCGTCGGCCCCTCGAGGGTGAGGTCGATCCCGAGCCCCCAGACGCCGGCGCCGAAGACCTTGACGCTGAACGAGGTCGAGATCTCGACGATGAAGTGGAACGGCGAGAACTGGATCAGCGCGTCGAGTCCCGAATGCCCTTCGACCGAGAGCGCCGAGAAGCCGAAGAACATGTCCGCGTGGGCGCCGAACTGCGCCGTGTTCGTCGTCACCGCGAAGTAGGCGTCGCAGCGGATCCGCGCGTAGGACTCGTTGATCACGTTCAGCTGGATGCGCTGCGGCGTCGGGAAGGGGAGCGGCGGTGGGTTGAAGCGCGGGTGGAAGCCGCCGACCGAGAGCACGAAGTTGGCGTCCTGCCCGTAGGCGAACAGGAGGCCCATCTCGCCCTGGAGCGTGATGAAGAGGAAGTGCGAGTCGTAGAGCGAGGCGAAGAAGTAGAGCCGCTGCTTGCTGAACTCGAGGGCGCCGGCGAAGTTCACCTGCAGCCGCAGGATGTCGGCCTCCTCCGTCGGCAGCGCCAGCTCGAGGACGCCGAGCAGGGCGATGTCCCCGGGCGGGATGACGATGATCACGCCGAGCGAGAGGCTGACCAGGGTCGGCTCCCCCCAGCCCAGCTTGGCCATCGGGCCGATCAGGAAGGTGCCCTGGTTGGGTGGGAAGATCGCCCGGAGGTCGCTGATGATCCGCGGCGCGTTGGCGACGACGTCCCGCGGGAACATGATGCTGTCGACCGAGCCGGTGCGGACGCCCTGCATCAGGGGTTCGAACAGCATCGTCCGGTTGACGCCGAGGAGGCCGCCGACGGCGTTGAGGGTGAAGCCGAAGCCGAGCTGGATGCCGGCCCCGAACTCGGCGGTGATGATGATCAGCAGCGAGAAGCCCTCGGTCCCGTCGGGCATCCGGGTCGTGATCAGGCCGATCGCCTTGACGGTGACGATCTCGGCCAGCGCGAGTTCGAGGACTCCGGCGTATTCGCCGCGATCGGGATCGAAGAAGAGGTAGCCGCCGCCGACGACGACGCCGGTGTCGATCGAGAGGCCCGCTCCTTTCGGCGGCTTGAAGCGGAAGCCGAGGTCGACCGGGCCGAGGTTCCCTTTATGGTCGGGCGGGAAGCTGAGGGGGGCTTCGAGCCCGATCCCCTCGACCACCGCCTGGAGAGGGCCGAGCGCGGCTTTCAGGTTCGCGCTCAGCGCGACCGGCAGTTCCTGTCCCTTCAGGCCGAGCGAGAGCGTGATCGCGTCGATGTCGACCGGGCCGAGCGAGATGTGCGCCGGCAGCTGGATCTCGACCGTGCTGCTGCCGGTGAAGAAGACGCCGCCGCCCGCCGTCCAGCCGAAGCCGACGTCGAACTCGGACTCGACCCGGAATCCTTCCAGCAACTGCTTGAGGAAGCCGTCCGCTTCCTCCATCGTCAGCACGAGCTTGCCGCCTTTGACGTGGCCTTCGAGGCCGAAGTCGGCGCTCGCCTTGTTCGCGGTCGAGTCCCAGTGGAGGTCGGCGACGAGGCCGGCGCCGATTTCGCCCGCCTCGAGTTTGCTGCCGCCGGGGATCGCGAGCAGGCTGATCGCCGTCGCGGGTGCCTTCGGCAGGCGGTTGACGCCGACCGAGGCGCGCCCCTGCACGGAGCCGGCCGGCGGCACGATCTCGATCTGGGCCGGCGGCTGGATCGTCACCCCGACGTCGGCCGCGAGCTCGGCTTTGAGGGCGACCGCGAGCTGCCACTCGGGGGAGATCAGCGGGAAGCCGATTTCCTCGCCGACGGGCAGCGAGAGTCCCAGCTCGGCCTCGAGCCCGGGCGGCGTCAGGTCGGTGCGCGGGAAGAGGTGGAGGAGCAGGATGCTGAGGGTCGGCGGCGTCGCGGCGGCGTCGTAGCTGACCGGGACTGAGAGGCTGGCGAGGAGGTCGCTGGCTCGCTCGAGGAACGCCCGTCCGTCGAAGCCGGCTTCGCCCCAGCCGTAGAGTTTCTTCAGCTCGGCATCGGGCGAGCTGAGGAGGTCGCCGATCTGCTCCAGCCGCAGGGTCCTTTTCACGTGCGGCGGCTTCGTTTCGTCGCCGGGCACGCCCGGTTCGTGGATCACCTCGACGATGCCCAGCAGCGCCAGGACCTGGAGCAGGATCGGGTGGTAGTCCTGCAGGTAGCCGGCGATCGAGAAGTCGAGGAGGTGGACGGCGAGGTTCGCCGCGAAGGCTTCGACGTCGGCCGGGCTCATCCCCGGCAGCGAGCCGGAGAGGTTGTCGAGCTCGGTGGCGATCGTGTCGAGCGCCGGCAGGACGTTGGCGACGATGCCGACGATCTGGGTGGAGAGCTGGACGATCTGGCCGACGTCTTCGGCTTCGATCGCGCCGACCAGCTGCTCGACCAGCGGCTCCAGCTGCCCGATCGCGGTGCCGGTGCGTTCGAGCGCGCCGACGAACGAGCCCTGCGTCTCCAGCTCCGGGGGGAACTCGAGCCCGAGGTCGATGAAGAGGTCGCGGATCTGGCCGGCGCTCAGCCGCGACTGCAGCGGCTCCAGCAGTTTGGCCAGCTCGAGGGCGATCCGGTCGAGCGTGCCCCCGGCCACGGCTACGCCAGGCTCGTGAGGGAGTGGGCGAGGGCGAACGGCAGCAGCGCGATCGCGACGATCGCCGCCAGGGTGGCGACGCTGACGAGGCCGAGGAAGGCGCCGGCGCGGAGCTCGGCGGGCCGGACCCGGTGGGTCAGCGTCTCGGCGGTCCAGACGATCGCGATCCACGGCTCGACGATCCCGTGCCGGACCGCCCTTCGCGCCCGCTCGTGGCGGTGCAGCCACTCGGCGGTCTGGGGGCTGAAGGTGTAGTAGACGCGTTCGACGCCGTACATGAACCGGCGGCCGAACTCGGTCGTCTTCAGCTCGTCGTCGCGGATGTCGCAGAGGTAGCGGACCTTGGGGTGGTGGGGCGATCCGTAGGCGGCGGTTGCGATGAAGCAGCAGCTCGGGGATTTCGCCGGGGTCGCGGGTGGTGGGGCGGGCGGAGTCGTCGTCGCGGGCGGCGGCACCGGGGCTTTCCAGGTGGCGACGAAGGCGATCAACGCCGCCAGGCCGACGGCGACCTCGCGCTCGACCTTCGGGTACTCGGTCGTCGCGTTGGGCTGGAAGCCACCGTCGGAGGCACGGCAGCACTCGAAAGTGAAGGCGAAGATCGGGTCGAGGGCTTTCGCTTTGACCGGCGTACCGGGTTCTTTGCCGATCGACCGGCTGAAGGCGAATTCTTCCGAGGCGCCGGTGGTGAATTCCAGCGAGGTTCCGAACAGGTCGGTCGCCGGCACGGTGTCGTAGTTGGACTCGTTTCGAGCGGTTTCGGCGACTTTGTCTTTCAGCGCCTGGTTGGCGGTGAAGCCGGTGCTGTCGGCGATCCTCGCCGCCATGTGCTCCCCGAGCATTCTGTGGCTTTTTTCGCTGCCGGGCGGCATCCACTCTTTGTATGCGGGGCCCGGGCCGTCCCTCTCCGTCGGGTTGCCGCGATCGAAGGCGGGGTTGTGGAAGGTCTGGGTCGGGTCGGTCTCCTGGTTCTGCTCGAGTCCCCATGGAAAGAGGATCTTTCCGGCGGCCGAGTGGACGTCGACGAAGAAGTTGATTTTTTTGGAGTCGATCAGCTCCTGGATGTTCAGGGTCTCGGGCTCGATTTCCCGCGGCGCGCTCGCAGGGGAAGGGCTCGGGCCGTGGAACGTCTGGCTGGGCGAGCAGGGAGAATCGCTGATGCCGAGTTCCCCGGTTTCCGCCATTTTTTTCGCCGCCGCGGCGCCGTAGTAGGTGTTGAAGTCCCAGGCGATGTCGAAATTGCGGTTGAGGTCGACGCCCGCCGGGTCGTTCGACGCCCAGACGTTCGGTTTTGGCAGCGCGGGGCAGGTGACGCCGGTGGGGGCCGGCCGGCGGTTCTTCCGCCACCCTTTCCGAGTTTCCGCCGACATCGAGAACGCTCGCCCGTCAGGGTTCGCCAGCGGCACGATGTACAGCTCCGCGCGCTCGATCATCAGCTTCACGTCCGGTTCGAACGGGATCCGAGCTTCGGCATAGGGGATCGACGGTTTTTTGCGTTTGTCGACGAACCTTTCGTAGGCGATCGGTTTGGAGGTCCGGTAGGCCTCGAGCAGCTTCTCGACGAAGGTGACGATCGCGTCCGGCGGCACCCACTCGCGGGCGTGGATGCCGCCGACGATGAGGATGCGGGGCCGGCCTTCTCCGGTTCCGGTGCCGATTCGCAGGCAGGAGACGACGCGGCCGGGGCTGCCGCCCGTCGTCCCCTCGTGCGTCCGGTGCGGGAGGTCGAAGCGAGTGCAGTACGCGGCGTATTTTTTCCCGGTCGGCGGGTCGAGCGCGCGGATGCGTTTCTCGATGGCGTCTGGGGAGGAGGGGTAGGCCATCGAGCGTCAGGCGATCGGAGGTTCCGGTTCGTCGATCATCGCCAGCAGCTCCTGTGAGTCGCTTTCCGCCTCCGTGGAGCTCTTCAGGATCGTCACGGTGGCGCCGAGGGCTTCCAGTTCAGGGACCCCCTCGTCCGTCGCATAGCCTTCGAGGCGCGTTTTCCCGCCCTCCACTGCAGTGCCCCCAAGGAATTCAGTCGTCGGCAGCGCTTTCGCCGCGCCGACCGCGTCATCGGGCAGCTCGGCGTGGACGAGGTTCAAGTGACCGGGCGCGGCATGTGGCCTATCACCAGGCGCCGCCTGGTCCTGGAGTTACACCATGCCACCCTCATGCCGCCTCCCAGCGAGTTATTACCGCAAATCCACCTAAGCATCCGACGCTAAGCGCCCGGCACCTCCCTGTCAAGACCCGCGCCCGCCTCAGCGGCCGCACCCAACGCATCTCCTAGGGGCCAAGCGATACGATGTACTCGGCGTGGGGTCAAAAACCCCTGCAAACGCCAGCATGGTGGCAGTAGCTCAGTTGGTAGAGCTCCGGCTTGTGGTGCCGGCGGTCGCGGGTTCGAATCCCGTCTGCCACCCCTCTTGAAGTTGCTGCAAGTGGCCGTTGGGATTGCGTAGATGCTTGAACCGGGCCTCAAGTTTTGCTGCCGTTCAGGCAGAAGTACTCGAATCGGATATTCATCTGACGGCCCCAAATGGTGATGACCAGATCGGGAGCGGGGGCATCGTTGGTCCTAGGAAAGCGTTCCGGCGCCCTCCGCCCGTAGTCCAAGAAGTATTCGCGCCCTTGGTCAAAGCGAAGTTGGGGAACCGGCTTCCCCTTCCCTTCCCCAAAGCGTCGGGCGGGGTCGGAGGCCGGGGAAGCCCCCGCAAGATCCCTCTCTGACGGGCCCTTCGGAAATCCATGCGCATGCTCAATTCAGCCCGGAGTATGGATTGTATGTTCGGCTCTCAGTCGGACACGCTGTAACCCCAGCCAGCACTGCCAGGTTCTTCTCGGACCACTAATGCGCAGTACTGGCGGGTGTCCGGCTTCTTCAACGACAACGCGCGGGGGGTCGGGTGGTACTTGGTCCCGGCCACCCGCGCGTTTAACGGCATCAGCCGGACTTCATGATGCTCGGAATCGGAACGATCCGCTCGATCTGGCTTGCAGCCATCAGCCTCACCCCCTCACGCATGGCAGGGCGGGCCGGGCTTCCCGCGCACGGCCCGCCTTCTTCAAACGGCGGCCCAACCATGCGCTATCTAGGGATGATTGGTCAACCACGCAAAGACTAAGCGGCCTTAAGCGACTGAAAAGGTTGCTTAATTACTCAAGCCGGTGGAACAGGTTGTTCGTCACCTTGAACGGCAGCCTCTCCGGCGGAGTTGAATAGCTGGGTATCCGCCCCGCGCCACTGGCCGCCAGTCGTTAACTCAACTAGAAACGTCCATCCGGTTCGGAGGTTGTGTGCTGCCGCGATGATCGATCCCTATCCGTCTGAGGTCACTGTCGGTTGCAGCACAGGAGCATTACCGTCGCGCACGCTCCCCCTTGGCCGGCGGGTAAGCGGCGGCGAGTAAGGCGGGCGGCGGAAGTTAGCCATTGCTGGGGGGCGCCTCCCCTTCAATGAGAGCGCCCATGACGACGGGGTGAGCGAGCGTAGACTCAACGGGAGAATAGATGTGCTCAATGGCGCCGCGCACCTTTCGGGTGGTGGCCAGCCTGAGCAATCCGTGATCAGCAAGCACCCGCGTGTGATAAGCGACCTTTGGGAGGTCCTGGTTAAGACCCCTGCTCATTTGTGCAGGGCTGGCCTTTCCCTCCTTTATGGAAAACCTGAGGATCAGGATTCGGAGCGGATGAGACAGCGCCTCGGCGTACAGGTGTGTGAGGTCGCGCCCCTCCTTTCCGTGCCCCATGCGACTCTAGTCTTGCCGGTCGTTAAGGAAGAAGGTGCGGCACCGTTGGTTGCCGGGCAGGCAGCAAGAAAAGCTGTCTGCCCGACGCTGCGTGAACTCTCCCTTATCGGCCAGACACGGAAGGAAACCGCTTGGGGTGGCTATATTGGAGAAAAGAATCTGCATTACGAACTGACACATTCCTATACGAACTGCCCAGCCCCTCGGGAGGCTGTGTCGAGGAAGTGACTCTCATTGGGGAAAAGCCCCTTCCGCTTTGCCTCCCGAGGGTGGCCTGCATCGTGGCAATGGGTCCCTTGAAGTTAACCCAACAGAGTTGTAATGGTTTTAGTCATTTACTTCAACCCTACTTTTTATCCCTATTTACTCTGGAGGGTTCGAAAGGAGTCGATGGCCGAGGGTGGTCCGAGTGCGTCCCGGGAGCGCCCTTTCAAACCCAACTGCGGCTGCTACGGCAGGGAAACCGGGCTTGCCTGCCTCTGCAAGTCGTTCCTCTGATCGAGTGGCTATTCCTTCTATGCGTTCCAAGGATTCCCGTAGCTCGTCGGTCAACTCGGTCCAACCCAGCTCATCGAGCTGCATTGCGCGCCAGCTCAGATGACGGTTCAGTCGGGCATCGAATCTGCCCGTTCGGAAGGCCGCGAGGATTTCCGTAACGATGGCCTGAAAGACGAGAGCCGAAATTTCATGGCGGGCTACCGGCGAAAGGGTTGCCCATTCCTTGTCGCCGATATGAGGTCGGAGCGAGGCCCGGTAGAAGTGGACCTCAGCGCCTCGCCGTTTAGCCGATCGCACCCGTTCGATGCATCCGCAGTCAAGGAGGGCGCGAACGTGGTTCCCAACCTTTTTCTCGTCCTCCCCGATTAGACGGGCGATTTCCACGACGGATGCTTCGCGTTCATTGAAGATCGCCAGGGCATCGACTCGGATCGGGTGCTTAAGCACAAAGACGATCAGTTCATCGACCCCCCGCGGTTTCGCTTGCGCCGACGACATCGGATCAAACCTCCCTAAAAGTCGTTTCTGATTGTTGGAGTCAACTTTAGGTTAAGGGACGGGTCCGTATTGGGTACGCCGACCCTCCACGCAAATCTGGAAACTGGAAAAATCTTTAGCGTTCCTCCCCCAGGCCCGGTAAAAGGGCCGGGCCTCCTGAAAGAGAAGGGGAGGTGAGCGCTGATGCAGGTATGCATCGTGGCTGATGTTGTTCCGGCCCAAATCACCAAGCACAACTAGGTGAACTCATGGGGAGTCGGTTGCCGCGCATTTCAGCGAAGTTGGGGAACCGGCTTCCCCTTCCCTTCTCCCCCCTCCCCCCCAAAGCGTCGGGCGGCGTCGGAGGTCGGGAGCGCCCCTCGCAAAATTAGCGGGGACAAACAGGCCCTCTTGGTCGTCAGGGGTATGGAATACGGATCGCGGCTGACAATCCGATCGTTTGAGCGGATTTCGCAGGAAAACGGAGGCTTCCTTCAAGGTCATTTTCGACCAGTTCAATTGCCAGTTAGAGCGTGCGGGGCTTTCCGCTTCAACTGGATTCAGCAGCCATTGCTGGTTTACTTTGATGGCTACCACTTCGAGCTATCAGACGAGCTCACCGCCGTCGCCTTTCCGATGCCCGTGCTGACGAACATGCGCGACACTTGAGAACACGCTCGAGTTCTGAGCTCACGCGAGCCTAGCCCGGTGTACGGTTGTCGCTGATGGAGACGGTCCTGGTCAGCGGTGGGTCGGGCTTCCTCGGGGGCCGTTGCGTGGTCGAGCTGCTGCGTCGCGGCTACGCGGTGAGGACGACCGTGCGGGACCTTGCCAAGGAGGGGGAAGTGCGGGCGCGGGTCGGGTCCGAGGTCGAGGCCGGCGACCGGCTCGCGGTGCTGGGGGCGGACCTCCGCTCTGACGAGGGCTGGGCGGAGGCGGTCGAGGGTTGCGAGTACGTGCTGCATGTCGCTTCGCCGTTCCCCAGGGCGCAGCCGAAGGACCCTGACGAGCTGATCGTGCCGGCGCGGGAGGGGACGCTGCGGGTTCTGCGGGCGGCCCTCGACGCCGGCGCGCGTCGGGTCGTCGTCACCTCCTCGGTGGCTGCCGTCCGCGGCAGCGCCGAGTCCGTCCCGGCGCCGCTGACCGAGGCTGACTGGTCGGACCCCGACGACACCGCGCTGACTCCATACGCGCGTTCGAAGACGATCGCCGAGCGGGCGGCCTGGGACCTGGTGCGGGAACGGGGGGAGGAGGGGAGGCTGGCGGTGGTCAACCCCGGCGCGATCCTCGGTCCGGTCCTCGGCGCGGAGCGCTCCTTCTCCCTGGAGATGGTCGAGCGGCTGCTGAAGGGGATGCCGGGGACGCCGCGGATCGGGTTCAGCGTCGTCGACGCGCGCGACGTCGCCGAGCTGCAGATCCTCGCGATGACGGCCGCCGAGGCCGGCGGCGAGCGCTACCTCGCCGTGGCCCGCTTCCAGTGGATGGCCGACGTCGCCGCGGTCCTGCGCGAGCGCCTCGGGCCGGAGGCGGCGAAGGTGCCCCAGCGCCGGGTCCCCGACCTCCTGGTTCGGGGGATGGCGCTGTTCGATCCCGGTGCGCGCTCGGTCGTCGGCCAGCTCGGCAGCCGGGTCGAGCTCTCCAACGCGAAGGCGAGGGCATTGGGCTGGGAGCCGCGCCCGGTCGAGGAGACGATTGCCGACTGCGGCAGGAGCCTGGCGCGATGAGGATGCGGGCGGCGGTGCTGGAGGAGTTCGGCGAGCCGCTCGCGGTGCAGGAGGTCGAGCTGGCCGAGCCGCGGGCCGGTGAGGTGCTGGTCCGCCTGCGCGCCTGCGGCGTCTGCCATACCGACCTCTACACCGCCTCCGGCGCCGACCCCTCCGGGTATGCGCCGGCCGTGCTCGGCCATGAGGGGGCCGGCGTCGTCGAGGCGGTCGGGCCGGACGTCGCCTCGCTGGCGCCGGGCGACCATGTCGTCACCCTCTTCTCGCCCCAGTGCCGCGAGTGCGTCCACTGCCTCGACCCGCGCACCAACCTCTGTCTGGCGATCCGCGAGGAGCAGAACCAGGGGCACCTGCCCGACGGCACGACGCGGATCTCTCGGGACGGCGAGGGAATCCGTCACTTCATGGGCTGCTCGACCTTCGCCGAGTACACGGTAATGCCGGAGATCGCGCTGGCGAAGGTGAGCCCGGAGGCCCCGTTCGAGCACGCCTGCCTCTTCGCCTGCGGGCTCTCGACCGGGCTCGGTGCCGCGATCAACACCGCCGCCGTGCGGCCCGGCAGCAGCTGCGCCGTCTTCGGCGCCGGCATGGTCGGGCTCGGGGCGGTCGCCGGCTGCCGCCTGCAGGGGGCCGAGCGGATCATCTGCGTCGACCTCTCGCCGCAGCGGCTCGAGCTGGCCCGCGGCCAGGGCGCGACCGACCTGCTCGAGGGCGGGGAGGGGGCGGTCGAGCAGATCCTCGAGCTGACCGACGGTTTCGGCGCCGACTACACCTTCGAGGCGACCGGCAACGTCGCGGTGATGCGCCAGGCGGTCGAAGCGGCGCGGATGGGCTGGGGCCTCTGCACCGTCGCCGGGGTCGCCGGCCGGGGGGAGACCCTCGACGTCGTTCCTCGCCTGCTGATCACCGGCCGCCGCATCGCCGGCTCCTCCTTCGGCGGCGTCAAGGGCCGCGACCAGGTTCCGGTCCTCATCGATCGCTACCTGGCTGGGGAAATCGACGTCGAGCCCTTCGTCTCGCACCGGATCGGGCTCGACGAGGTCAACCGCGGCTTCGAGCTGATGGAGGCCCAGGACGGCATCCGCAGCGTGATCGAGCTCTCCTCCTAGCCAGCTGACCAAGCAGCGGCCACTTCTGCGCTGCGATCAGCCTCGGCGGTAACTGCCACCGCTGCCAGGTTGTCGGCTTCGACAGCTAGGCGGGCGAGGTTCGTGGTTGCGGGGGCAGCGGTGTAGGTGGCCAGCACGTGGCCGCGAACGACGGAGCGGACATCGCCGGCCCCGACTTCGACGCCGGCCTCACGAAGCGCGGAGAGTTTGCGTTCCGCCTCGGCTGCTGCCTCGGCGGCGGGCATCCGGGACTCGGGCACCTCTTGGGTTTTGCGGCAGACCACGATCGAGTCGAGGTTGGAGGGCTCTCTGCCGTGCTTGGTCGAACTCGTCGACATCTCTCCCTTGACCGGCTGGATCGCCGTTATCTGAAAGCCCGCATCGGCAAGCGCTGACACCAGCGCCTGCCATCCCCCTATTCGAGCTTGGTGAAAGGTGAAGGCCAGCAGGCCACCGTCCTTCAGGACGCGGTAGCACTCCGCCCATACTGCGCCGATGGCCTCGCCGAAGCCCTCCGGCGTGGGACTCTGCACCTCGCCGCTCATGCGAGTGGAGGGCGCATCGCTCGGATAGGAGTCATATGGGCTCAGGCCCCGTAGCCAGGCATGGAAGAAGTCCGCCAACTCCGAGTAGTGGACATTGTCCATATACGGCGGATCCGTGACGATGAGATCGATCGATCCGTCAGGAAGATCGGTCTCAGATGCGTCCATCGTCCGGATGTAAGCAGCGCCGGATGAAGAGGAGAGCTCCTCCCAGGAGTTGGCAAGCTCACGCTCGAGCGGCAGCGAGAGCCCTGCAACTTTCGTCACCTTCCCGCTGGCGAGGACCTGATCCTGGGGGCGAACCTTGTGGTCGTGGGCGCGCAGGATTCGGCGCTCGAAGAGGGTTGAAAACGACCCAGAGGAGGCAGGGGTTCCCCAGGGGTGAGCCTCCAGCGGAGTTCGCTCGGGCTTGAGCACGTGGTGGCTGAACATGTGCCGCACGGCTCCGGTTCCCTCCCCCTTGAACGAGCAGAAAAGGTTGTTGAACTCCAGCGTGCCGGAGAAGAGCGCCGCCAGCGCCTCGCGCTCGGCCTCTCCACATTCGAGGTCCCTGATCGCCGCTCCGATCAGGCCGAGGGAGTAGAGCTGACGAGCGTTGAAGAACTGACGCCACTCCCGGTAGCCCCACCGCAACGCCTGCTTGGTGTTCTCTCCAGGCTCCAGTCCTCCCAGCGGGACCAGCAGTTGCTCCTCGCGCTCGGAGAGGAGCTGCGCCGACTCCAGGTAAAGCTCGCGATCGAAGTCGTCGATCGGCGCATAGCGCTTCCTGCCGTCGGCGCCCAGCACGAGCTTCGCGTAGAGGTCGTGATCGGGCGCTCTGCCGCCCAGCGCCTCGATGATCGAGTTGACGTGGCCGTTGGGGCAGGTCATCGCTCCTCGCTCCACGGCACCCTGCCTGGTGAACGTATGCCCGTTCCCGCAGACGGCGGATTGGAAGTCGAAGCGCGTCGGGACTACATCAAGACAGGCCGGGCAGACCGAGTGGGCGGCGGAGTGCCGGCGGGGATAGGCGTGCTGGGCAAAGACGTGGGAGGAGAAGAGGCGGGTCGCCTCGCCACAGTCAGGACAATCGGCAACGGCAACCCAGAAGTAGTAGAGGGCCGGCTCGCCGGCATCGGTGCGGTGCAGGCGATCGATCTCGTCGCGGCTGGCCACTTCGACCTGGGCGAACCCCTGAGCCAGCGAAGCCGCGTCCCAACGCGCAACCGCTTGGCGCTCCACGAGCGTGGCAACCGGGTTGATGTCAAAAGCAACCGCGCGCCCTCCGAGCTTGGCCGTCTCGACAAGCGTGGTGCCTGAGCCGGCGAAGGGATCGAGCACGGTTAGGCCATCGAGGTCGATCGCCCCGGAGTAGCCGTCGAGAGCCGACTGCCCGGATTCGGTGACGGCGGCGGCGAGGATCGCCCGAAAAACGCTCCCAAGGCGCTTCGCCCACCACTTATGGGTTGCCGTCGCTGGCCGGTGAACCTCCTTTCGCCATGACTCGCCCTCGGCAATGCGGCTGATCTCAGCGGCCGGGAACTCATGCTCGAGGGCGCTCTTCCCGGCGGCTGGTACGGCGGCAAGCTCCGCCTCACGCTCTTGAAGCGGCGGTTCAAGCAGGCTCATTGGATGTCTTCCTCGAACTCCTGCTCAACAGCCTTGGCGCTCTTCATCGTCACTGCCTCTGCAGACGCTCCCGCCAGTCGGTAAGCGAGAAACCTATGTTGCTTTCCGGCCGAGGGATTTGGCGCATGCTCGGCAACGAGGGTGTTGTCACGGAAGTCAAACGTGTAGCCGACGATCGACTGCTCGGCCTCGATGCGAGTAAGTTCACCTACCTGTTCGAGGCGGTCGTCGGAAGACAGGTCGTGGGGCGTGATCAGGGTCGCTTTGCCGGCCGTGCCTTCAGCGAGCGCGAAGGGCGTCGGCGCGACATACATCTTCCGGTCCCGAACGAGAAGGTCTCCGTAGGAGCCGAAACCTCGAAAGCTGCGGTTCTTGTGCTCGTACTCGTGATTGGCGTTGAGGAAGTCCCCGTGGCAGATAACAAGGTCAACTACGGGATACTCGCGCTCTTTCGCTTCGGCTGGATAGCGGCCGAAGACATAGAAGATCGATCGACCGTTGTGCAGGCCGCTTGGGAGACGGCTATTGGCGTCGTAGTCGGCCTCGCGACCTGGATATCCAAGGCCCTTAACCTCGTAGCCCTCCGGATAGCGAACGAGCGTGAAGTCCGGGTAGCTATTGCGTCCAGCTAGGTCGTGGCTGATGCCGGCATCCTCGATCCTCCCTTCGACCCAGTTCTGGAAGTGGAACTCCTTGTCGGATTTGCTGATCTTGCGGATCAGGACAAAGGCCGCCATCGCCTCAGCGCAGGCGACGAAAATGTCCGCGCTGGCGCTGGAGGCGGACTCATCCATACGGGCGATGGAGGGTGAGGGCGAACAAGGATTCGAGCTTAGCCGTGGGCGGAGACACGCAGTTCGGTGCGATGCCCAGGAAGAGCGGTTCAAGCGACCGCGCGACGCAACGGCGCGGCGAGGTCGCCTTTGCGCGCCACCGAGACGCCGCCGAGCTCGAGCCAGTCGCTGAGCAGGCGCAGCTCCTCGGCCAACTCCTTGGCGACACGAGCCGGGTCGGCATGCGGCTCGGCGAAGGCGCCGCGCACCCGCAGGACCCCGGCCTGTCGATCGCTCTTTAGGTCGACCCGCGCGACCAGGCGATCGCCGAGCAGGAGGGGGAGGACGTAGTAGCCGTAGACACGCTTCGGCGCCGGCACGTAGATCTCGATTCGGTAGCGGAAGCCGAAGAGGCGCTCGGTCCGCTCGCGTGCCCAGACGAGGGAGTCGAACGGGGTCAGCAGCGCCCGCGCCGCCGCGGCCCGGCGCAGGCCCGCGGGCCGCTCGGTCGAGAGGTAGGCGGGACGGGGCCAGCCCTCCACGCGAACCGGGACCAGGCCGCCCTCCTCGGCGAGCTCGGCGACGCGGGCCTTCGACTCGGTGCGGGGCAGGCGGAAGTAGTCGCCGAGATCGGCCTCGGTCGCCACCCCCAGGCGCTTGGCGGCGATCAGGAGCAGCTGCCGCTGCGCCTCCTCCTGCGTGGGGGTCGCCGCCTCGAGGACGTGCCGTGGAAGCACCCGCTCGGGCAGGTCGTAGAGCCGCTCGAAGTTGACCCGCCGCGCCGCGCACACCTGGCCTGAGAAGAACAGGTACTCGAGCGCGGTCTTCTCTTCGCTCCAGCTCCACATCTCGCCCGGCGCTCGCCGCCGCCCCGCCGCCGCCAGCTCCGAGGCGCGGATCGGCCCCCGCTCCCGCACCGCGTTCAGCACGAACTCGAGCAGCTGCGGCTGCTCCGCCGCGACCCGCGCCACGCCTTTCCACGCCAGCCCATCCGCCCGCGCCATCCGCCAGCGCAGCAGCGGCTGCAGCTCGACCGGCAGCAGCGAGGCCTCGTGCCCCCAGTACTCGATCAGGTCCCGCCGCCGCGCCCGGCGCGCCTTGCCCTGGCCGTCCACGTGCCACGCCAGCTGGTCCAGGGCCTGTCGCGGATACGGACCGAGCCGCGAGTAGACCGGCATGTAGTGGGAGCGGCAGAGGACGTTGACGGAGTCGAGCTGGAGCAGGCCGACGTCGTCGATCGCCCGCCGCAGGTGTCTGGCATCAACCCGTCCGGCTGGCCGCGCGCGACCGAACCCCTGCGCGGCGAGCGCGAGGCGCCGCGCCTGCTCGGCGCTGAGGTCGAACTCCGCTTTGGGCGCCACCGGGCGATTCTGCCGCAGGTGGAGGCCGTCACGCAGACGCGACGAGCGCGGCGTACCGTCCGGTTGAACTGGATCTCGGGAGTCGCATAGAGGTAGGTGTCCTCGCGGCTGCGCGGGGTGGCGACGTAGAACTCTCTTGGCGGCCCATCGAGGGATCGGCCATCTGGGCTGGTCGTGATCCGGTTTCGCGCCTTCGACTCGGGGAGGGAGCCGCTAGGCGAGTCCCTCCCACTGCGTAGAACCTCCCTGACGTTTGGCAGGCGAGGTCGGTGCGTCTCCTGCCCGGAATTGCACAACAGGAACACTCCTCTTGCCTGACCACCAACGTTTAGGAGGTCTTGACGATATGGATGCTAGGCAGCTTGTGCTGCGTCCCTTCAATGCTCATGTCGCCCACCTCCTTGGTTTAATCAAATTTGACTGAGCAAAATTACTAGAATACTTCCTAGCAATAGAAGGCGACCGAGGATGTGCTGCTCAAGCCAGGGAAAAGCTCTCGTCTACGGGCGTAAACTCGAGTGCTCAACCAGGCTTGAAAGGAGTAGCGCAGCGATGTCAAAGCGCACCAAAGCGACGTGGTCAGACCAGGCGGAAGCGACCGAGGAGCAACCGAGGTCAGAGCAGCGAGAAAGGGCCAAGACCACTCGCATTACCGCCATGTCGCACCCTCGTCGTGCGCGTATCCTGCGGCTTCCTTCGGATCGCGATCAGATGAGCCCCGCCCAGTTGAGCCGGGAGCTACACGCGGAACTTTCAGATGTGAGCTACCACGTCAGTGTGCTGAGGAAGTCGGTACGAGGCCCGTGCGAGGAGCCTTGGAGCACTTCTACCGAGGAATCGAGCGACCGTTAATAGAGGGGCGAAGTCGATCACCAGATGGTCCGCGCGCTGGCACATCCCCTGCGAGTGGAGATTTTGCGGCAACTGGAGAAGGGACGAGCGGACCGAAACGCCTCTCTGATCGCGTGGGCGAGAAGCTGGGGAACGTCTCCTACGACATGAAGGTGCTCCTCAAGTGCGACTGCATCAAACTCGTGGAGACCATCCCGCAGAGGGGGGGTATCGAGCACATCTACAGCCTCAAGCCACGCGGAGCCATCGGGTCGGGAGCCTGGAAAGACCTTCCGTCCGCGCTGCGGACCCACTACGCCGGTAGCGCCCTCGCCGGCTTTGCCAGCCGCGCCGTCGAAGCCTTGGACGCCGGCACCGTTGAGTCCCGCGAGGGATCGGGCTTCTCTTGGCTCCCGGCCTGAATGGTGACAAGCACGGCTGGAAGGAACTGCGCCGGGTGCTCGGCAACGTGGAGGACAGAGTCCGGGCCGTCGCGGACAAGAGCGCGGAGCGCATGGAGCGCCCGAGGGACGGAATCCCGGTGATCGTCGCCGTCGCCGCCTTTGAGATCGCGGGTGGGAAGGACGTCGGTCCCTCATGACTGAGCTGAACCGCTTCGGGCTGGCCGCTGAGCGGTCCTATCGATGGACCAGCAGTCTGCCGCCGGTGACCCTCGACAGCTTCGGTGAGGGAGAGCTTGCTGGCCTGGACGACCACACCATAATGTTCTCCGTATGCGCTCGGGCATGTGGGACGGCGAGAGTCCCTCGCGGCGCGACGTGGGCGAGGAAATCAGGATGGGACCGGAGAGAGTCAGGCAGCTTGAGAGCCAGGGCTTGACGGTCATCCGCCAGGTTCGCGAAGCGCACCGTCACCTTCGTGATGAGCCCACCGTCGTCCGCTACCGATGGAGGCTGCCCGAGAGGATGGGGAGGAGAAGATGAGGATGGCAGCGAGGCCAGGCAACAGACGTAGCGGGCGTCGTGGCTGCACGGAGTGGTCGCCGGCGGCCATGGGTCTACTCGCTATCGCTGGATTTCGGCCTCTGTGTCGAAGGGCGGGAAGGCGTGGCAGCCTGGCCATCAATGGATGATCAACAGGCGCTGACGCTCAGCGCAGCTCGTCTAGCGAGGTGACCTCGAGGTCGAAGGGCTCGTCGGCGGAGCGGCGGCGGCGGTAGGGGGAGACGGTGACCTTGTGCGCTTCGCCGCAGGGGCAGGGGACCTCGATCGGGCGGGTGTCGGAGGAGGGATCGGTGTCGACCTTGAGGCGGCGCAGGGTGGCGGTCGTCTTGCAGCCGAACGAGATCACCCAGCCGTGGTCTTCGGGCTCGGCACGTTTCCTGGGGCGACGGGGTTGGGGCATGCGGGCATCTTCCTCGAAACGGCGCCGGCGGCGCGGGTAGGGGGTCTTGATCCTCTGGGCTGGCCGGCGTTTGAAGTTCGCGCAGGGTGGTACTCGTACTCAGTCTTGAGTAGAGGCCGTTCACTGGAGGGGTGGCGAGGCTGGCGCTGGGCGCCGACGTGGATAGCGCTTGGCTGCGGCCTGCTCGCCCTGCTGCTTGTTCCTGGGCGCGCCGCCGCCGATCCCGGGTTCGAAGCCCGCGGCAGCGTCGAACAGGTCTATGCGACCGGCCTGCTGCCGGGCGCTCACGTCTCTCTCCAGGACGCCGAAGGCGCGGAAGTCGCCGCGAAGGCCGCGAACGCACTCGGCGGCGTCCTCTTCCGCAACGTGGCGCCCGGCGACGGCTACACCGTCGGCGTGGCAGGAGGCCCGAGCTCGGCTCCGCTGCGGGTCCTCAGCGCCCAGCCGGCGCCGCCCGACACCGGCATCTACGACCAGTCGATCCCCTCGAGCGGGTACGGCTACCTGACCACGCGCGACGGCACCAAGCTGGCGATCGACGTCCACCCGCCGCAGGACGTGACGCGCGCCCTCCCGGGTGCCGAACTGCCGCCGCTGCCGAGCGGTCCGACGCCGACCCTGATCGAGTACTCGGGCTACGGGTACGCGAACCCGGCCGGGCCCGAAAACGGGATCTCGATCATCGCCAACCTGATGGGGTTCACGGTGGTCGACGTCAACATGCGCGGCACCGGCTGCTCGGGCGGCGCCTACGACTTCTTCGAGCCGCTGCAGAACCTCGACGGCTACGACGTGGTCGAGACGATCGCCCACCAGCCGTGGGTCCTGCACAACCAGGTCGGGATGATGGGGATCTCCTACGGCGGCATCAGCCAGCTCTTCACCGCCGCGACCCAGCCCCCGGACCTGGCGGCGATCTCGCCGCTCTCGGTGATCGACAACACCCAGACGACGCTCTACCCCGGCGGCATCCTCAACACCGGCTTCGCCCTCGAATGGGCCAAGGAGCGGGTCCACGACGCCGAAGCGGCCGGGCCGACCTCCGGCCAGGAATGGTCCTACAAGCGCATCCAGGAAGGCGACCAGATCTGCGCGGCCAATCAGGCCCTCCATCCCGAGGCGGTCGACCTCCTCCACAAGATCGAAGAAAACAGCCACTACAGGCCCGAAGTCGCCGACCCGCTCTCTCCCGTCACCTTCGTCGACAAGATCGACGTGCCGACCTTCATGGCCTGCCAGTGGACCGACGAGCAGACCGGCGGCCACTGCCCGACCCTGGCCGAGCACATGACCGGCACCCGCCGCAAGTGGTTCACCTTCACCAACGGCACCCACGTCGACTCGCTCGACCCGGCGACCTTCAACCGCTGGTTCGACTTCCTCCAGCTCTACGTCGCCAAGCGGCCGCCGATCCTCGCCTCGGCGGCGGTCAGGGCCGCGGCGCCGCTGGTCTATCAGGAAGCGATGGGCATCCCCGGGGTGACGCTGCCGCCGGACCCGATCCAGCTGCAGCCGACCTACGGATCGGCGCTGGCCGCCTTCGAAGGGCTGAAACCGATCCGCGTCCTCTTCGACAGCGGCGCCGACGGCCTCGGGCCGGGCCGGCCCTACCCCGGCTTCGAGAAGTCCTTCGACCAGTTCCCGGTTGCCGGGACCGAAGCGAGGGCCTGGTACCTCTCGCCCGGCGGCGGCCTCAGGACCAGCCCGCCCGTGGCCGAACATACCGACGAATTCAGCTGGGACGCCCAGGCCCTGCCGCTGACCGACTTCAACGGCGACACCGCCGCCGGCGAAGGCGGCCTCTGGACCGCGACTCCCGCATACGACTGGGAGCAGAGCCCGCCCGGCAGCGCCGTCTCCTACCTGACGCCGCCGCTGGGCGCCGACAGGACCGTGATCGGGGCCGGGGCGGTGAACCTCTGGGTTCGCTCCTCGACCCCGAACGTCGACCTGCAGGCGACGATCAGCGAGGTCCGGCCCGACGGCAAGGAGACCTTCGTCCAGACCGGCTGGGTGCGAGGCAACGAGCGCAAGCTCGACGCCGAAAAGAGCACCCCGCTGGAGCCGGTGCTGAGCCTGCGCGAATCCGACGTCTCGCCGCTGCCGCCAGACCAGTTCGTGCCGGTGACGATCCCGCTCTACTACGAGGGCCACGCCTACCGGGCGGGCTCACGGATCCGGGTTACCGTCGCGGCCCCGAACGGGACCCAGCCGATCTGGGCGTTCGACCAGACCGAACCGGCGGGGACCGCGCAGGTGGCGATTGCCTACGGCGGCTCGACGCCCTCCAACCTCCTGCTCCCCGTCGTGCCCGGGGTGGGCGCGCCGACCGGCCTGCCACCCTGCCCGGGCCTGCGGGGGGAGCCGTGCCGCGGCTACCAGGCGCTGGCCAATCGGCCGGCGACGCCGTGAGGGCGAGAAAAGCCATCTCAGGTTGGAAAAACCAGACTAGAAGAGGGTTCTTTGAACAGTTGCCAGGGGGCTTTAGCTCTTTGGACAGATAGCCGATAGGTGCGGGTCGGGAGCGGCGAGCCGCTCGACATCGGAACGAAAAGAGACCCCATGCACCGCATCCCCAACAGGCGGGCAGTCGTGGCACTTGCCTGTGTCGCGGCCCTGGCGATCGGCGCCGTGGCCTATGCCTACTTCACCAGCACCGGCTCGGGAACCGCGACCGCGAAAGTCGGGACCAGCTCGGCGGTGACGCTGAAAGGGACCGTGGCCGGAAATCTCTTCCCCGGCGCCTCCTCGCAGGTCTCCTTCACCGTCGACAACCCCTCCTCCGGGGCGCAGCGGGTGGGCACGATCAGCCTGACCGGGATCACGGTCGATGCCGGCCATTCCGGCTGCAGCGCGGTGATCACCGGCGGCAACCCGGACTTCTCGATGCCCGCCGTGACCGTCAACTCCACCTTCGCCTCGGGCAACGGCCAAGCGGTGACGCCGAAAGGCACCCTGACGATGAACGACACCGGCGTCAACCAGAACGCCTGCCAGGGCGCCGAACTGACGCTCGCGCTCTCGAGCAACTAGAGCCCGGGGCGGCTCCCGACCATGAACCGGCCCGCGCCTGGTCGCTTCTCGGCGGCCAGGGCATTGATCGTCACGATCACCCTGGCCGGGCTGCTTGGATCCGTGGTCGCCTATGCGCAGACGCGGGCCGGCGCGCATAGGGGGCAGGGCGGCCCCGGGCGGAACGCGGCGGGGACGGGTAGATCTGTCCGGCCGCCGCGCCCCCGCCTGATCGAAGTCCCGGCCGCTCCGGCGATCGGCGCGCAGGCTCAGTTTCGCTTTCACGTGACACCGCGGCACCCCGGCGCGGGGGGAGGCCCGGGGCCGGCCGGGCCGCCGCCGCGGCAGTGGCGCCGGTTCGAATGCAGCCTCGACGGCGGCGCCTGGGAGGGCTGCGACTCACCGCGGCTGCTCACCCGGCTCGAGCCGGGTGAGCATGCCTTCGCGGCCCGGGCCCTCAGCCCCGGGGGCCGCGCGGGTCCCGCCGTATATCACGCCTGGACGCAACTGGCGGCGCAGCGGTTCTCGATCGAGCCGCTGAGCGCGCCGCCCGCCGACCTGATGCCGGGGGCTCCTCCCCAGCCGCTGCCGGTGCGGATCGCAAACCCGAACCCGGCGCCGATCGAGGTCACCGGCGTCACCGTCTCGATCGCCCCGGACCCGAGCGGCTGCCCGGCCCAGCCGAACTTCGACCTGAGGCCCGCCGGCATCACGCCCGCGGATTCCCTGCGCGTCCCCGCCGGCACCTCGGTGACGCTGCCGAGCCCCACCGTGGAGGCGCCGGCGATCGCGCTGCGGGAACTGCCGTTCGACCAGAACGCCTGCCAGGGAATCGAGCTGCCGCTGGTCTTCAGCGGCGAGGCTCGCGGATGAAGCGGCATCCGGCCTGCCGCTTCAGCAGCGGCCTGCTCGTTGCGGTCCTGGCGCTCGCCGGAACCGCGTTCGCCTACTTCTCGAACACCGGGGCGGGCAACGCCGCGGCGGCGGTTTCGAAACTGGCGGCCCCGACGATCAGCGCCGCGACCCCCGCCGCTGGCGGGACCGTCGCCCTCACCTGGACCGCGGTGACGCCGCCGGGGGAACCGGCGATGACCTACTACGTGACCCGCGACGGCGGCGCCCCGGGGGGCAGCTGTCCCGCGCCGGCGGCGCCCGCCGCGGTGACCACCTGCACCGACGCGGCCGTTCCCGTCGGCGAACACAGCTACATCGTCACCGCCGTCTGGCGCACCTGGACGACGTCCAGCGGGGCGACGACCGCGAAAGTGACGGTGGGCGCGGCGGCGAAGTTCACGGTAGCGGCGAGCGCCACCTCGATCGTGGCGGGCGGGGCGACGAATCTGACGATCACCGCCAAGGACGAACTGAACAGCACCGTCACCACCTACGCCGGTTCGCACTCGCTCGTCTTCTCTGGCGCCGAAGCCTCGCCCGGCGGAACCAAAGCGACCGTCGCCAACAGCTCCGGCACCGCGACCAACTTCGGCACCGCCACCGCGATCGGCTTCACCTCGGGCGTGGCCACCGTGACCACGACGAAAAACGGCATCGCCAGGCTCTACCGGAGCGGAGCCGCGATCATCGTCGCCAGCGAGGGCTCGATCACGACCCCCAGCCCGCCGACGATCACGGTCAGCCCGGCGGCGGCCTCGAAATTCGTCCTCACCGCCGCGAGCGCGACCCCCACCGCTGGAGCCGCCGACGAATTGACGGTCACCGCGCAGGACACCTACGGGAACACCGCGACCACCTACGCGGGATCGCGCGGCCTCGTCTTCTCCGGGGCTTTGGCCGGCCCCAGCGGCACCAACCCGACCGTCACCGACTCCAGCGGCGCCGACGTGCCGTTCGGCACCGCCACCGCGCTTGGCTTCAGCGCCGGGGTCGCCAGGGCGAGCGAAGGCGGCGGCGGGTTGATGAAGCTCTACAAGATCGGCTCCACCAGCGTCAAGGCGACCGAAGGCGCGATCACCACCCCGACCGCCCTCACCGTCACCGTGGCAGCCGGCCCGGCGACGAAGCTCGTCCTCACCTCCTCGACCCTGACGCCCACCGCCGCGACCGGGTTCAACCTCACCACCACCGCTCAGGACGCCTATGGAAACACCGCCGCTTCCTACACCGGCTCCAAGAGCATCACCTTCTCGGGCGCCCTCTCCAGCCCCAGCGGCGCCGCTCCGACCGTGGTCAACAGCAGCGGCACGGCGGTCAACTTCGGCTCGCCGACGGCGCTGACCTTCAGCTCCGGGATCGCCTCCGTCGCCTCCTCGAAAAACGGCTTCGCGAAGCTGAACAAGGCGGGCGCAGCGAACTTGGAAGCAGGCGACGGAACGATTGCCACCGCCGGTCCCCTGGCCGTGACCGTCGCGACCGGCGCCGCCTCGAAGCTCGCGACGAGCGGCCTCAGCGCAAGCGCCGGCACCGTCGGCTCGCCCTGTCTCTTCACCTGCACGGTGACCGCGCTCGGCAACGCCGGCGTCGTCAAAGCGCGGGTCGCGGTCACCGACAGCGTCGGCAACGTCGTCTCCAACCTCGGCGCCAAAACCGTCACCGTCACCGCGACCGCCGGCTCCAACCTCGTCGGCTCGCCGCTGGTCACCGCGGAAACCGGGCCCGCCGTCTCGACCGCCGAATTCGTCTACACGGCCCCCTCCAGCGGCGCCTTCTCGCACACGATCACCGCCGCTTCGAGCGGCTTCACGAGCGCAACCGCAACGGTCAGCAGATGACCGCCTGAGGCGGGCGACGGCGATCCCGGCGAGGTCCGCCCCTAGCCGAGCAGGGCGAAGCGCATCAGCACCTGGGTCCCGGCCCCCTCCTGGACGATCTTCAGGTCGTCGGAGAGGCGGGCGATGATGGCGAGGCCGAGGCCGAGGCCGTCCGAGGAGCCGGCGCCGAACCCGTCGCCGCGGTCGATGACGCGGAGTTCCAGCCAACCGTCCTGAACTGCGGCCGACAGCTCCACTGTGCCTGCCTTGCTCGCGGGGTAGGCGTACTTCACGGCGTTGGAAACCGCCTCCGAGACGGCCAGCGCGGCGTCGTCGACGGTAGCGGGATCGGCACCGCTCTCGGCGGCAAACGCGGCGGCGCGATGGCGGAGCACGGTGACGGCCTCCGGCTCCGCCGGGCGCGTCAGCTCGAACCCGGAGAGCGTCGGCCTGGCCTGCGTCCGAGGCTCGCGATCCTCGACCATCTCAGGGAGATCTCTCGTCGCTGGCTCTGGCCAGATCCCTGGCGTCCGGTTCGCGCTTCACGACGACCAGGTATCCCGGGTGGCGCTCCACCACCTCGTCGACTTCCTCGATCTCGTGCCCCGGCAGGACGAGGAAGCGGTCGAAGCTCGTTCGCACCGCCTCGTAGCCGGCGACCGACATCTCGATCGTCTCGTTGCAGCCGAGGTGGCCGCACTCGCAGACGAGGACGGCCGCCCGCCCGCGCGGCTCGATCGCCTCGTTGACGCGCCGGCCATTGACCTCTGCCACCGCCGCCCGGCGCTTGAAACGCTCCTCGGGCGTGAGGTCGCGGCTGGGGAACTCGGTCGTCATGCCAGCACCCGTTCCCGGCGGATCGAGAGCGGAAACCCGATTCCCGGCGACCTGCGGCGCGGGGACGCTGGGCGGCCTCGGGAAAGTCCTCCAGCGGGTGGTTGGCGTTCTCGGGCTTTGTCGGCTTGATAATCGGGTGGTCGGTCCAGGGTCGTCCGCAGTGCCATCCGGGTCTGGAAAAGGCTCTTTTTCGGAACCTCGGAATCCGCAAAGTGCAGCCCCGCGGCCCGACCTTGAGCCGAACCCTATGGCCGGGCGGCGCCGGATGGTTTTTTTCTCGTTGGGCTTTGCAGTCGACCTCAAAGCTCCCCCAGCCCTTCATCGCCGCCGTGATCAGGTTGCTGCGCACACAGGCGGGCTTGACCCAGGAACAGCTGGCGCTCGAGGTCGGGGTGAAACCCAGCGAGATCTCTCATCTCGAGTCCGGGCGGCGGAACCCGAAGCTGGGGACCCTGCAGAGGCTCGCGGAGGTGCTGGAAGTTCGGTGCTCCTACATGCTCTGGCTGGCGGAGGAGCTCGAGGCGACAATGGGGATGTGATCGCAGCCGTCACCTTCGACTTCTGGAACACGATCGCCCGCGCGCCG
This sequence comes from Solirubrobacterales bacterium, assembly GCA_045805725.1. Taxonomy (GTDB): domain Bacteria; phylum Actinomycetota; class Thermoleophilia; order Solirubrobacterales; family 70-9; genus VAYN01. Next base: position 30,047 of record JBJMKQ010000010.1, on the reverse strand, counting down.
AGCGGGGCGATGACCGAGGCCCGCCGGCGGGCGGTGCGGGCGGCATGCGAGGAAGGCGGGGTCGAACTGGACCCGGAGCTGCTGGCCGCCGGCCTCGAGGAGGTGGGGCTCGAGTGGGAGCGCTCCTGGGCCGAAGGGGCGCACCTGCACCCGCGCGAGGGAGGGGAGCTGCTGGTCCGGGCGCTGGGGCTGGAGGACGCTCTCGGGCAGCCCGTGGTCGAGGCGTTCCTGGACGCGGGGCGGGCGGTGCAGCTGGAGCTGGCGCCGGACATCCGGCCGGCGCTGGAGGCGCTGCGGGCGCGCGGGGTCCGGATCGGGATCGTCTGCGACGTCGGCTTCAGCGGCGGCGCGCTGCTGCGCGACCTGCTCGCCCGCGAGGGCCTGCTCGAGCACTTCGACGGCTGGTCGTTCTCCGACGAAACCGGCCACTACAAGCCGTCGCCGCAGGCCTTCGAAGCCGCCCTCGCCTCACTGGGGGCGCGGCCGGGGGAGGCGATGCACGTCGGCGACCTGCGCCGCACCGACATCGCTGGCGCCGCCGCGCTGGGGATGAGAACCGCCCGCTACCGGGGCATGCACGACGACGGCGGCGAGGGGCCGGAGGCCGATTTCACGATCGACGCTCACCTGGAGCTGGTCGAGCTGACCGAGTAGACGGCGACCTCCTTCGGCACCCCCTTGGCGCGGAAGCGGCGGTGCTCGTTCGAGATCGTCACCGGGTCGAGGCGCAGCAGCGCCCGGTCGGAGACGAGCACCTCTTCCGGCTTGGCCGCGTCGCAGAGCCGGGCGGCGACGTTGACGTCGACGCCGAGGTAGTCGCCGCCGACCTTGCGGGGCCGGCCGAGGTGGATGCCGGTGCGCAGCCGCGGGCGGTAGCCGTCGACCTCGACCGCCGCCGCCCGTTCGTTGGCGGCGAAGGCCGCGGCGACCGCGCCGGGCGCGTCCCAGAAGACCGCCATCAAGCCGTCGCCGAGCCGCTTCACCACCTTGCCCCGGTGCTCGGCGACGGGAGGCTCGACCGCCTCGGCGACCTCGCGCAGCAGCCGCAGCGCCGACGCGTCCCCCGCCTCCAGCGCCCAGCTGGAGAAACCGACGAGGTCGGTGAAGAGGATCGCGACGTCGACCTTCCCGCGGCCGCGGTCCTGCGACTCGGCCAGGCACTGCCAGGCCTGCAGCGCGGTCAGCCCGAGTTCGCCCAGCACCCCCGGCGCCTCGCGCCGCAGGTCAGCCAGCTGCTGGAGGGCGAGGTCCGAGGGGCGGCCGCGCGCGGTGGAGAGCCGGTCGAGGAACCGGTCGTCCCCCAGCAGCCGCTCCCGCGCGCGTTGCACCGACTCAAGCAGCCGCGGCTGCCGGTTGAGACGCCCGGCGGCGCGGGCGAAGCGCTTGCCGGGGCTCTGGTCGGGGCGATCGGCCATCGGGTGACCCTATTTTGGCGGCTCGCCGGCCGGCACCGGCCTCAAGCACTGGCCGCGGTCGGCGAGACCAGGTGGCTGGCTCCCGCGCCCCTCGAACCGGCGCCTTCGGTCCCGGGGCTTGTGCCGCCCATCCACCTCGGTTACGGTCGAAGGGTCCGGCGAGGAGAGGTGGATCGCCGGCCGGGAGTTTCGGGAGCCTCTGATGCGCGCGCAAGCGCGCGAAGGAGGACTGCCATGAGCGCAGACCAGAACAGGGCCGCCGCCGAAGCCGCCTACCGGGCTTTCGGCGAGGGCGACGCCGCCGCGGCGATGAAGGACATGGACGACTCGGTCGTCTGGACGGCCCGCGGCGACAGCTCGCTGACCGGCACCTACAGCGGCAAGCAGGAAGTCGCCGAACTGTGGGCGAAGCTGGCCGAGAAAGGGCTCAAGACCGAACCGCGCGACTTTCTCGCCGACGGCGACAAGGTGGTCGTGCTGACGACGGTGAGCATCGAGGGGGAGAGCAGCGAGGCGGCCGACGTCCTCACCTATAACGGCGGCGGCAGGCTGATCCAGTTCGATCAGATCGGCGACCCGGCGGTCGCCAACCGAATCTTCGCCCGCTAACTGCCCAGGGGCCGCGCCTCCCGCGGCCCCTCAAGAATTCCAGTGTCGCTTTTGTTTCCTATGGGGAGACAAAAGCGACACACCCTCGCTCAGGGCCTGCCCCGAGCCGGGCCAGTGGAGGTTGCGGCGCCGGCGCTCGGCCTACCGGCGAAGCCTCCCTCCGCCGCGCAGGCGCCGGCGCGGATCAGGTCGGCGGCTTTCTCGGCGACCATGATCGTCGGCGCGTTGGTGTTGCCGGCGGGGATCAGCGGCATCACCGAGGCGTCAACGACGCGGAGCCGCTCGACGCCGTGGACGCGGAGGTCGGGGGCGACGACGGCGTCGGGGTCGCTGCCCATGCGGCAGGTGCCGACCGGGTGGTAGAGGAGCTCGGCGCGGCGGCGGACGTCGGCGTCGATCGCCGCCGGCGTGTCGACCTCGGGGCCGGGGAACAGCTCGCGGCCCACCACCTCGGCGAGGGGGCCGGCGGCGGCGATCTCGCGGGCGCGCTCGACCCCCGCGCGCAGCGCCGCGACGTCCTCGTCGGCGGCCAGCGAGTTGGTGAGGATGCGCGGCTTCGCGCTCGGGTCGGTGGAGCGCAGCCGCACCCAGCCGCGGCTGCGCGGTTTGACCAGAACCGGGCCGCTGCTGATCGCGTGGCCGTCGTATTCGTCGAAGCCGTTGTCGACGAAGTAGGCGGGTGCGAAGTGGAACTGCAGATCGGGAGCCGGCAGGCCGGGGCGGCTGCGGATGAAGGCGAACGCCTCGGCGACCGAGGAGGTGAGCGGGCCGCTGCGGCGCAGCAGGTACTCGAGCAGCGCCTTCGGCCTCTCGGCGTCGGCCAGGGAGCCGCCGCTCGGCACGTCCCAGACGCAGACGACGTAGGGGTGGTCCTGGAGGTTCTCGCCGACCCCGGGCAGGTCGCGGGCAACCGACAGACCCAGCGCCCGCAGCTGCTCGGCGGGGCCGATCCCCGAGAGCAGCAGCAACTGGGGCGAGGCAATCGCGCCGGCGCTGAGGATCACCTCGCGCTCGGCCCGCGCCACCCGCTCGCCACCGCGGCGGCGCGAGTAGCGGACCCCGCGGGCGGCGCCGCCCTCGATCTCCAGGCCCGACACGAGCGCCCCCGTCACCACCTCCAGGTTCGGCCGCGCGAGCGCCGGGCGCAGGTAGGCGTCGGCGGCGCTCCAGCGTTTGCCGCCCCGCTGCGTCACCTGCGCCAGCGCCGCGCCGTCCTGCTCGGGGCCGTTGTAGTCGGCGATCCGCGGCACGCCCGCCGCGGCGCAGGCGGCGAGGAAGCGGCCGGTGAGGGGGCGGGGCGAGCGCTCGTCCTCGACCCGCAGCGGCCCGCCGGTCGCGTGGTACTCGGAGGCGCCGCGCTGGTTGTCCTCGGCCTTGAGGAAGTAGGGGAGGACGTCGTCCCAGCCCCAGCCGGCGGCGCCGGCCTCGACCCAGGCTTCGTAGTCGAGCGGGTTGCCGCGCACGTAGAGCATCGCGTTCATCGAGCTCGAGCCGCCGAGGCCCTTGCCGCGCGGGATGTAGAGGGAGCGGTCGTCGCAGTGGGGCTCGGGCTCGGTCGCCAAGTCCCAGTCGAGCCTGGTCCTGAACTGTTTGGCGAAGGCGGCCGGGATCTTGATGTTGGGATGACGGTCCCTGCCGCCGGCCTCGACCAGCAGGACCCGCACCGAGCGATCCTCGCTGAGCCGGTTGGCGAGCACGCAGCCGGCCGAGCCGGCGCCGACGATCACGTAGTCGTGCATCCCGTTCTCTCTGCCCACAGAGCGATCTTCGCCGATCGCGCCCCTCCCGTACAGGTGCCGTTGCCGCTTCCCGCTCGGCTAGGCTGCCCGCCGGTAGAGCGACCTTGCGAGGAACCTGCGCACACCTGCTCCGTCGGGCGGCTCTGCCGCTGGCGCTCGGCCTGCTCCTCGCCGCTCCCTCAAGCTGCTCTTCGGCCGGGATGGTCACGGTCGCCGGCCTCGCCAGCGGATCCCACCTCGAGCTGGCGATGACCGAAGGGGCGCTGGTGGTCGAAGGGGCGATGGAACCGGCGGAATCGGTCGGTTGCAGCTACGGGCGGCGGCACCGGGTCGCCCGCTGCCCGGTCGACGGCGTGGGCGGGGTCGAACTGCAGATGAACGACGCCGAAGACCGGGTGCGGGTGCTGACCCCGCTGCCGCTGCCGCTGACCGTCCATCTCGGCGGCGGCTCCGACAAGTTCGTCGGCAACGCGGAGCCGGATACCTGCTACTCACAGGGCGCCAGGCGCAACCGCTGCGTCGGCGGCGCCGGCGACGACGTCTGCATCACCGGACAGATGAACAGCGACTGCGTCGGCGGGCCGGGCGACGACGTCTGCCGCCACGGCGCCGGCAGCGACGGTTGCTGGGGCGGGCCGGGAGACGACGTCTGCTCGATGGGCCCGGGCAGCGATGGTTGCCACGGCGGTCCGGGCGACGACCGGCTCCTCGGCGGGCCGGGGGCCGACCAGCTCTACGGAGGACCGGGACGGGACTACTGCGACGGGGCCCCCGGCGTCGGCCACTCGTTCCGCTGCGAGGAAGGGCCCGGCGGCTGACCCGCGGCGGCGGATCCTAGAGCTCGAGGTCGAGAAGCCCACATAGGCGCTCGACCACCGGCGGTGTGTTGCGGACGCTGCAGCCGGCCGCGGCGGCGAGCCGGCGGGTATGACGGGCCAGCACTTCGAGGCCGCGGTGGTCGATGAAGCCGAGTTCCCAGAGGTCGAGGTCGACCGGCTCGGCGCCGTCGCAGGCGACCCCGAGCACGCGGTCGAGGACCGCTGCCGAGAAGTGGTCGACCTCGCCGCTGAGGACCATCTCACCCTCGCTGGCGAAGAGGTGGAACGGGACCTCGGCAGCGGCCGCGTTCGTCTCGGGGTGGACCGCCGAGAGCTCCCCGAGCATCCGCTCCGGGACGAGGTCCCGCTGGTAGCCGCACAGCGCCGAGAGGGGGCGCACCGACATGAAGCGATCGGCGACGCTCTCCCAGCGCAGGTGCGCGTCCCAGGTCGCGGGCTCGGCGAGCAAGTTGGTGACCTGGGCCGCCACCCGAAGGCCGGTGAACCCGTCGGCCAGGGCCGCGTCGGTGGCCGCCGCGTAGCTCGCCAGCTGGGCACCCGCGTCGACCGGGCGGCCGACCTCGTAGAGGTCGCGCAGCTCGAAGAGCTGCAGCGCCCCCTCGTCGATCATCGAGCCGACGCCGCCGAGCGGCTCCAGCCGCTCGCGCTGCTCGGCCAGCGGTTCGCTGCCGACGTAGGCGATCCGCTGGCCCTCGCGGAGGCCGTCGGTGAGGTATTCGAGCGCGGCGTCGAGGAACTCCTGCCGGCGGTCGAAGCCCCAGCAGGCGTGGGCGTCGGCTCCAAGCCCACTCCCCGAGTGGATGCACCCATGCGCCCTCATTTGCGGCGAGTATCTCACCCTGGGCCGGGCGCGCAAAGGGCGTCATCTCGAGGCAGGGACCGGGACCGCCGCCGCGCATCCTGAAAGGATTGCCGCGTGCCACCCCAGCCGGTACAGGGCTCCTTCGAGGTTGCCCGCGGCGTCGTGCCGCAGGAGAGGATCGACGCCGCGCTGCGGCTGCTCCACCTCGACCTGCTGGAGAGGGGGGCTTCGGCGGAGGAGCTGAGCGGCTGGCTCTGGGGGGCGCACTGGTTCCCGCACCTGAACGAGCGCGAGGAGATCGTCGCGCTGGCCGAGTCCCTTCCCGAGCAGTGGCGGAGCGGGCAGATCTGCGACCCGCAGATCCTCCTCCAGTTCCCCCACGTCGGGCCGGAGCCGGAGATCAGCTTCCACCTCGACCAGGAGCCCAGCTGGGCGGGCGATCGACCGTACCTGCGGATCGTCGGCGTGCCGCTGAGCCTGTGGCGCGGCGACAACGGCGGCCTGCTGGTGCAAACGGCGGAGGGGCCGGCGCCGGTCGAGGCCGATCCCGGCGACGCGATCATGATGACGCCGGACCTGCCGCACTCGGGCGGCGTCAACCACACCGGCTCGCTGCGCTACGGCGTTTACTTCCGCTGGCTCGCGGACGAGTAGCCGGGCGGCTGCGGCTTTGGCGGCCAACCTCGTCGGGTAGGGGTGGTCAATGCCCCCGGGCCCCCACGTGAACGAGACCGAGATCCGGGTGATCGGGATGTCGCGCAGCGGCAACCACGCGATCGTCAACTGGATCCTCGCCCAAGCGCCGGGGCGCACCTGCTTTCTCAACTGCGCCGAGCCGGGCTGGAGCCCGTTCGTCTCCGCCCGGCCGCGGACGCCGGAGCTGCCGGGCTGGCGAGCCCTCTACGAGGGCTTCGAGATTGACGCGGAGGGGGATGGGCGGCTGAGCCGCAAGGACCTGCTGATCCACAGCTACGAGGACACCTTTCTAGGTCCGTTCAAGAAGCCCGAGAATGAGGGGCGCCACGATGAGTGGGTCGGCACCTCCCGCCGTCGCGTCGACCTGCTGATCCTGCGCGACCCCCGCAATCTCTTCGCCAGCCGCCTCGCCTCCGGTTACGGCTGGCTCGAGGACGAGCTGGTCGCCAGGGTCTGGTCCCAGCACGCGCGCGAGTTCCTCGGCCGGCGCCGGAACCTGCGCCAGGAGCGACTGATGGTGAGCTACAACGAATGGGTCACCAGCGTCGAGTACCGCCGCGAGGTGGCCGCGGCGCTGGGGCTGGAGTTCGACGACCGCGGAGCGCACAAGGTCCCCGCGGCCGCCGGCGGCAGCTCCTTTGACGGCACCGCCTACGACGGCCGCGCCGAGGAGATGCCGGTGCTGCGCCGCTGGCACCGCTTCGTCGGCGATGAGCGCTTCCACCGCATGCTCACCCCCGAGGTCCTCGAGCTCTCCGACCGCATCTTCGGCCCGCCCGTGGCGCTGTCCGAGCCGGAGCGCCGCCGCATAGCCGCCTGACCGGGCGGAGCCGCCGAACCGCCGGAACTGCATCAAATTGTGGTTGTGATGCCACCAGAATTTGATGCAGGTCCAGCGGGGGTGGGTTCGTCAACGGGACACGCGGGTGGCGGCGCGAAGTTCGGCGGCGCGGAGGCCGCGGGCGTGGTCCTCGCCCGGGTTCGGCTCGCAGATCCAGAACTCGTGGGCGGGACGCTCGACCAAGCGGAGGCCGGCGGAGCGGGCCATCGCCTCGACGCAGGCCGGGTCGGCGGCCCACCAGTTGGTCGGGTCGCCGGCGAGCCGGTGCTCGATGAAGGCGGCACGGGGCCAGCCCGGCTCGAGCAGCTTCTTGCGCTCGTCGATCCCGACGTTCCGAGGCGTTCCCTCCGACTCCTCACCGGGCATCGTCAGCGTCTGCAGTACCAGCGTGCCGCCGACCCTCTCGGCGACGACGTCGAGCGCCAGCAGGGGGTGGCGGAGGTGGTAGAGGACGCCCATGAAAAGGACGACCTCGAAGGTGCCCTGGATGTCAACCAGGTCGTAGACCGAGCCCTGGCGGAACTCGACCCGGCCCTCGGGGTCGAGATGTTTGGCGGCCCAGCGCCCCTGCTGCAGGTAGTGCTCGTCGAGGTCGAGCGCCAGCACCCGGGCTCCCCGCTCAGCCAGCTGGAAGGAGTAGAAGCCGGCGTTGCAACCGATGTCGAGGGCGCGGGCGCCGCTCAGGTCCTGCGGCAGGCAGCCGTCGATCTGCCGCCACTTGAAAGCGGGGAAGTCGCCGAGCGGGTGCTCGGGGGCGGTCTGCCGGCCGTCGGGCAGGTGCAGGTTGTGGAACCAGGGACCGAGCTCGGCGATCGAGCCGGGGACCTCGAGCGTCATCGCGCCGCCCTCTCGCCGCCCGTCGCCGTCATCGCACCGCCACCCCCGCGACCTCCTCCTCGAGCAGCTCGCAGCGCCGCGCGGCGGTGTGCTCGGCAAGCACCCGCGCCCGCGCCCGCTCGCCGAGGGCGAGGCGCCTGTCCTCGCCGGTCCCGGCGAGGTGGCGGACCACGTCTTCGGCCGAGTCGGCGACGAGGATCTCCTCGCCGGGAGTGAAGATCTCCTCCAGCCCGTCCCAGCGATCGGAGATCACCGGCACCCCGCAGGCCGCCGCCTCGAACAGGCGCACGCTCGGCGACCAGCCGGCCTCGCGCATCGCCGCCCGGGTGACGTTGAGGGTGAAGCGCTGGGAGGCGTAGAAGGCGGGGTGGTCGCCGGGCGGGACGTGTTCGATCCGCTCGACGTTTTGCGGCCACTCGATCCCCTCCGGGTACTGCGGCCCGGCGAGGGCGAACTCGGCGCCCGGCGACCGGCGGGCCGGTTCGATCAGCAGGCGCTCCAGCACCGGCTGGCGATCCTCGCTGTAGGTGCCGAGGTAGCCGAGGTCCCAGCGCGGCGCCGCCTGCAGCGGCCGGTAGGCCTCGGGATCGACGAGGCAGTGGAAGGCGATCGCGCGGCGGGCGCCGAACTCCCCTTCCAGCACCTCCAGGGTCGGGCCGCCGGTGAAGGAGAGGTAGAGGTCGAAGCGGCCGACGAGGTCGGGGGAGAGGTACTCCTGGTCGCCGCGGCGCAGCTTGCCGAGGGTCACCGGCGTGTCGATGTCGTAGAAGGCGACGGCCCCGCCGGCCCGCTCCAGGACCCACTCGGCGGCCGCGACCCCCTCGGGCACGTAGGAGCCGATCACCACCAGGTCGGCGGCGGCGACCTCGTCGCCGTGCCCCTCCAGCTCTTCCAGGGACCCGTAGAGCTCGGTCCGGCCCCAGGGCGGCTCCGGCAGGTCGCGCTGGGATGCGTACCAGGGCACGTCGCGCTCTAGGAAGAGCACCTCGTGGCCGCGGGCGGTCAGCTCGCGCACCAGCGCTCTGTAGTTGGTCGCGTGACCGTTCCCCCAGGAGGAGGTGATCGAGAGGCCGAGGAAGGCGATCTTCATCTGACGGCCGCCCCCGCCTTCGTTTGACCGACCCCCGAAGGGCTCGCCACGACCTGCCCGAGGATCGCCTCGACCTGCTCGGCGCGGCGGTCGTAGGTGTGCTCGGCGAGGACCCGCTCCAGGGCCGCCTCGCCGATCATGCGGGCGCGTTCGCGGTCGAGCCCGTCGAGCAGCTCGGCGACCTCGCCGCCGTCGCGCGCGACGAGCGCCTCCTCGTCCGGGGTCAGGAACTCCTCCAGGCCCTCCCACTCGTCGGTGATCAGGCAGGCGCCCGCGCCTGCCGCCTCGAAGACCCGCGTCGCCGGCGACCAGCCGTTCGCCGCCATGCTCTCGCGGCTGACGTTGAGGACGGCGAGGGCGCTGCGGTTTAGGGCGTTGTGGTCGCCGGGGGGGACGTGGCCGAGGTAGCGCAGGTTCGGCAGCCCGGCCACCCGCTCCTCCCAGCCGTTGCCGCCGAGCAGGAAGGAGCGGTGGGGGAGCGCCTCGACGGCCCCGAAGAAGAACTCCTCCACCCGGGCCTCGCGGTCGGGCAGCCGGTTGCCGAGGAAGGCGAGGTCGCAGGCGAGCTGGGCGCGCGGCGGCTCGGGGTGGTGGGTCGCGGGGTCGAGCGCGTTGTAGATCGGCGTGCAGGAGCGGGCGCCGAGGGCGGTGTAGCGGTTGATGACCGGCTGGCCGCCGCCGTAGGTGAGGACCATGTCGTAGCCGCCGATCAGCCCCCGCAGCGGGTTCTCGGGGTCGCCCTCCATCGCGGCCAGGGTCGCCGGCGCGTCGACGTCCCAGAAGATCCGCGCCCGCGGTCCCTCCAGCTCGGCGACCGCCGCCTCGAGCACCTCGTCGTAGACGCCGACCCCGCTGGCCTTGACGACGAAGTCGGCGTCGGCGGCCGCGGCGACCGCCGCCCGCACCGCCCGCTCGTCGGCCGGCTCGTAGACGACGACCTCGGCCCAGGCCGGGTCGTCGATGTCGCGGTGGGCCTGGCGGTCGAAGGCGTCGGGTTCGTGGAAGGTCACCTGGTGGCCGCGCGCGTCGAGGGCGCGGACGATCCCGCGGTAGTAGGTGCAGGCGCCGTTCCAGTAGGCGGAGACGAGGCTGGAGCCGAAGATGGCGATCTTCACGAGGCCAGCTCCAGCGGCTCGCCGCGCAGCTCGGCGTCGATCGCCAGCAGCTCCTCGACGCGATGGGCGCAGGTGTGGCGGGCGCGGATCGTCTCCAGGCCCCCGGCGCGAAGCCGCCCGGCCAGCCCCGGCTCCTCGAGGACCGCCCGCATCGCCTCCCGCATCTCGGCGCCGTCGCGGGCGACGAGGTGGTCCTCGCCGGGGCGGAAGAGGTCCTCGGCGTCCTCCCAGGGCGAGCAGACTAGCGGGATGCCGCAGGCCATCGCCTCGAAGGGGCGGATGGTCGGGATTCCCGGCAGCGCCTCGACGTAGGGCCGGCGCGGCACGTGCACGGCCAGCCGGTGGCGGGCGAAGAGCTCGGGCGCGCGGTGGTTGGCGACCCAGCCGCGGTAGCGCAGGCCGGCGAGGAGGATCCGCAGCCGGGCGGCCCGCGGGTAGCGGACGCCGTGGACCTGCCCGCTCAGCCGCAGCCGCCGCGCCGGGGCCAGGAGGAACTCCCGTAGCTCCGCGCTGCGCTCGCCGTCGCCCCAGTTGCCGATCCAGACCAGGTCGCCGCGTCCGTCCTTTTTCTCCCCGTCGGAGGAATGGGACGAGCGCCGATCGGGTTGCTCAGGCGCCGGCAGCGGGCGGAAGACGCGGACATCGGCGGCCTCGTGCCAGGTCCAGGCCCGCGCGGCCCAGCCGCGATCGAGGTAGATCCGGCGGATCACCTCACCGTAGGCGAGGACGCCGTCGTAGTTGGAGAGGTCGAATCGGCTCATCTCTTCCGGCGCCGTCGCGGCGCGGTGGTGGGTGTCGTGGAAGAGCAGCCGGTAGCCGCCATGGCGGGCGTGGTGCGCGCCGATCCGCCTGACCAGGTCCGGCTGGTTCCACTCGTGGACGAGGACGAGGTCGGCGCCGTCGAGGGCGTAGCCGAGGTCCAGGGAGGCGGGATCGTAGGAGCGGCTCTCGAGCTGGGGGAAGGCGCGCGCGAACTCGCGCAGCGGCGCCTCGCCGTGTTCGCGGACGAGGTTGGTCCGGCTCCAGCCGTCGGCCGGTTCGAGGACCTCGACTCTGTGGCCGCGGTCCTGCAGCTCGCTGACGACGCCGCGGAGGAAGTGGGCGTTGCCGTGGTTCCAGTCGGAGACCAGCGAGTGGGAGAAGACGACGACCTTCACGTCTGCAACGCCTTCGTCAACCGCTCTCTCCCCGGAATGCGGGGAGCAGGGTGTTCACACTTCAGCAGCTGCTCGTAGAGCCGGCGATAGGCGCGCGCGGTGCCCTTGATCGAGTAGTCGGGGGCGCGCTGCCGCGCCTGCTCGGCCAATTCTTCGCGCAGGGACGGGGCGGCGATCAGCGCCTTGAGCACTTCGTGCAGGGCGCCCGGTTCCCGCGGATCGACGAAGATCGCCGCGTCCTCCCAGAGCTCGCGCAGCGACGGGATGTCCCCCAGCACCAGCGCGCAGCCGTCGCCGGCGGCCTCGAGGATCCCCAGTCCGAAGGGCTCGTAGAGTGCTGGCGCCGCGTAGATCGACGCCTCGCGGCGAAGCTGCGCCAGCTCGGCGGCGTCGAGCTGGCCAAGGCTCGTCGCGTGGCGCGGCTCCTCACCCCCGCCGAGGTCGCCGGCGAGAACCACCGGCCAGCTCAGCCCCTCCGCCGCCGCATCGAGCGCCACCAGGTTCTTCGCCCGATCCCAAAACCGCCCCGACCCCAGAACCAAGCCCGGCTCCGCTCGAACTGCATCAAATTCTGGTTGTTTTTCGACCAGAATTTGATGCAGTTCGCTGGGCGTGGTTCGGGCGTTTGGGGCGGCACCGGAACCGTTGTGGATGACGGTGGCGGTTTCGGCCCGCAGGTTGTGGTCTCGCTCCAGCTCGGTGAGCATCGCCTTGGTGGGGGCGACCACGGCGTCGGCGGCCGCGAGGCCGGCGCCGATCTGCTCGCGGTAGCGGTCCCAGCTCGGGGGTGCCTCCTCGCCGTGCACCGCGCGCCACCAGGACAGGACGCAGGAGTGGGCGACCAGCAGCTTCGGCGCCTGGAACGGGAGGGCGCCGTGGGCGTAGGAGCAGAGGTGGACGACGTCGGGGCGCTCCTCTTCCTCCAGGCGCAGAAGCCACTCGCCGGCGGCGGCGACGTCGTCCCAGGGGTCCTGCATCCACTCCAGCCGGAAGCCGCTCTCGTGGACGCGGGCCGGCAGCTGCTGCCGCTGCCGGGGCTGGAGCCGCGGGCCTATCGTCGCCACCACGACCTCGTCGCCGCCCGCCTCGAGGGCGGCGGCGAGTTGCGTCGTGTAGGTGAGGACGCCGCCGACGGTGTCGGTGCTGATCAGGACCTTCATCGCCCCGCCCTCGCATAGAGCGCGTCGATCGTTTCGGCGACCAGCTCCAGCTCGTCGGCGGCGGGGTCGTAGCCGCGGTCGCTGCGCAGCCGCTCGGCCCAGGCGCCGATCGCGCGGCCGCCCCAGTCGTCGGCCCCGTCGGCCCCATCGTCCTTACCGGCCCCCCCGCCTGCTCGGGCCTCGAGGTCGGGCATCCCCAGGGGCTGTGACCGGGTGCCGCGCCAGAGCTCGGCGCGGAAGTCGTAGAAGGAGCCGCCGACGTTGCGGACCGAGACCGCGCCCTCGCTGCCCCAGGCGGTGCACTCGAAGGCGCAGTCGCGTCCGGCCGAGGTGAACCAGGAGCAGGCGAGCCGCGCGCGCACCCCGCCGAGGGCCAGCTCGGCGATCGCATGGTCCTCCACCGCATGGCCGTGGAGCGAGAGCGTCCGCGCCGCCTCGATCTCGACTACGTGGTTCCTTTCGGACAGGTGTCGTTCGAAAGGAACAACGGAATCGGTCAACCACAGCGCGAGGTCAACGAGGTGAGTGCCGAGGTCGATCAGACAGCCGCCCCCCGCCAGCTCGGGGTCGGTGAACCAGGGCTTGTCGGGGCCGTAGGCGTTGTGGAAGACGAGGTCGAGCGTGTGCGGCTCGCCGATCGCCCCGCCGGCGACCTGCTCGCGCGCCGCCCGCAGCGCCTCGACGTGGCGGTAGGAGAGGTCGACCGCGAGCAGGCGGTCGGCCGCCCGCGCCGCCGCCAGCACCCGTCGCGTCTCCTCCGCGTCGCGCGCCAGCGGCTTCTGGCAGAAGACGGCGAGGCCGCGCTCCAGCGCCGCCGCCGCCTGGTCGGCGTGCAGCGCGCTGGGGGTGGCGATGACGAGGCCGTCGAGCTCGTGCTCGAGCAACTCCTCCAGCGACTCCGCCGCTCCCGCCGACGGCGCCACCTCGGCCGCCGCCTCCAGCGCCTCCGCCCGTGGGTCGGCCAGCGCCGTCACCTGCGCCAGCCCCTCGCGCGCGAGCGCCTCCATCCGGTTGCGGCCGATCCAGCCGACGCCGAGGAAGCCGAGGCGGGGGAGGGTCGCGACCGTCACGCGACCACCAGCGCCTTCATGAAGCCGTCGGGCCGCTCGACCGCGGTCTCCAGCGCCCGGTCCACCTGGTCGAGGCCGAAGCGGTGGGTGTAGAGGGGCGACGGATCGAGCCGCCCCGCGGCCACCGCAGCCGCCGCCTCGCGGATTCCCTTGACGTAGACGCGGGGGTCGCGCTCGTGGGCGTTGGCGACGTCGAGGCCGCGCCAGTTCCAGAGCTGCATGTCGACCTCGCGTCCGCCGTCCTGGTGGAAGCCGGCGATGACGAGGCGGCCGCGCGTCCGCGTCAGCGGGCCCGCCAGGTCGAGGGTCGATTGCACGCCGGCCGCCTCGACGACGACGTCGCAGAGTTCACCGCCGGTCAGCTCCTCGACCCGCTCGACCACCGGTTCCTCCAGGGCCACCGTCTCCGCCGCGCCCATCGCCGCCGCGCTCTCCAGCGCCGAGCGCCGCCGCGAGACCGCGATCACCCGGGCCCCCGCCTCCGCGGCGAGCTGGGCGATCACGCAGCCGAGGAAGCCGGCGCCGACCACGGCCACCGTGTCGCCCGCCCCGATCCCGCTGCGCCGCATCACGTTGACCGCGCAGCCGAGCGCCTCGCCGGGGAAGTGCTCGACCTCGCCGGGGAGCCGCACCAGGTCCTCGGCTCTGGCGAGGTCGTACTCGGCGTAGGCGTTGTAGGAGAGGCCGGCGACACGGTCGCCCATGGAAAGCCCCTCGACGCCGTCGCCCACCGCGTCGACGACGCCCCAGCCCTCGTGGCCCGGCGCCCCCGGCGGGCGCGGGTACTCGAACCAGGGACGCCCGGTCCAGACCGCCAGGTCCGAGCCGCAGACGCCCGAGCCCTCCAGCCGCAACCGCACCTCCCCGGCGCCCGGCTCGGGCACCGGCACGTCGACCAGCTCCGCCGACCGGCTCTCGCGGATCATCGCCGCCCGGGCCACCGTCTCCCCCTAGGCCACCCGGGCGAGGCTGCCGACAGCGCGCTCCGCGCGCAGCCATCCGTACAGCCGCTCGATCCCCTCGTCGGCGTCGACCCGCGGCCGCCAGCCGGTGTCCTCCTGGAAGCGACGCGTGTCGGTGACGTAGTAGCGCTGGTCGCCCTGGCGCCACGGGCCGAAGCGAACCTGCGGGGACTCGCCGTGCAGCTCGCCGATCCGCTCGATCACCTCGATCAGGCTGACCGCGTTGCCGGGTCCGCCGCCCATGTTGTAGGCGCGGCCGCCGATCTGACCGACGTTCTCCCGCGCCAGCAGGAACGCTTCGACCAGGTCCTCGACGAAGAGCACGTCGCGGACCTGGCGGCCGTCGCCGTAGACGGTGATCGGCTCGCCGTCGATCGCCCTGATCGCGAAGTGGGCGACCCAGCCCTGGTCCTCGTTGCCGCACTGGTGGGGGCCGTAGATGCAGCTCATCCGCAGGACGACCGTCTCCAGCCCGAAGCTCTTGGCGTAGTCGACCACGTACTGGTCCGCCGCCCCCTTCGAGCAGCCATAGGGGGTGCAGAAGTCGAGCGGGCGGCTCTCGGAGATGCCGCCGCGGCGGATCGCGCTCGCCAGCGGCTCGTAGCGCCGGCCGGTGTCGCGCAGCTCGACGTCCTCGAGCCCGCCGTAGACCTTGTTGGTCGAGGTGAAGATCAGCGCCGGCGCCCGCGCCTGCGCCCGCGCCGCCTCGAGCAGGTTGACGGTGCCGAGCAGGTTGACGTCGAAGTCGTGGCGCGGGTCCTCGAGGCTGGTCGTCACCGCCACCTGCGCCGCCAGGTGGAAGACGGTATCGACGCCGCGGACGGCCGCGGCGGCGAGGCCGGGCTCGCAGAGGTCGCCGATAGCGACCTCGAGCAGCTCGCCGTGGCGCTTGCGAAGCCAGGCGAGGTTGCGCTCGACCCCTGCCCGCGCCAGGTTGTCGACGATGCGGACACGATGCCCCTCTCGGAGCAGTCGGTCCACCAGGTTGGTTCCGATGAAGCCGGCGCCGCCGGTGACGAGGGCTCCACTCATAGGGTCAGTCCTCGCGCGGCAAGTTCACCGTGCGCGGATTCCACCCTGTCCTCCGCGGTCTGACCCTCGAGCCATCCAGCCAGCTCGGCCATCCCGTCGTTCAGTGCGATCTGCGGTTCGTACCCGAGAACCTCCCGGGCCGTGGTGATGTCGGCAAAGCAGTGCCGGATGTCTCCGACCCTGTATTTGCCGGTTACCTCAGCTTGGATCCCTTCGCGGCCGGTCACCTCTCCGAGGCGGGCGGCGATCTCCCTCACCGTGATGCTCTCGCCGCTGCCGACGTTGACCGCGCAGCCCGCCGCCTCGTCGCGCTCCAGCGCCAGAGCGCAGGCGCGGGCGACGTCGTGGACGCTGACGAAGTCCCGCCGCTGCTCGCCGTCCTCGAAGATCAGCGGCGAGCGGCCGTTCAGCAGCCGGCCGCCGAAGATCGCCAGCACGCCGGTGTACGGATTCGAGAGCGCCTGGTCGGGCCCGTAGACGTTGAAGAAGCGCAGCGCCGTGGTCGGCACGTCATAGGAGGAGCCGAAGAGCAGGCACATCCGCTCCTGGTCGTACTTGTTGAGCGCGTAGATCGAGGAGAGGCAGGGCCTCTTCGTCTCCGGCGTCGGCTCCGGCGCCAGCGCGCGCCCGTCGCGGGACGCCGGCTCCCATTCGCCCCGCTCGAGCTGACCGCGGTCGCGCTCGACCGCCTCGGCCACCTCGCCGTCGGCGTCGCGATAGAGGCCCTCGCCGTAGATGCTCATGCTCGAGGCGACGAGCAGCCGCCGCACCGGGCTCTCCAGCATCGCCTCCAGCAGCACCCCGGTGCCGACGGTGTTGACCGAGCAGTAGTCGGCGATCTCGTACATGCTCTGCCCGACCCCGACGCGGGCGGCGAGGTGGACCACCGCGTCGATCCCGTCCAGCGCCGCGGCGACCGCGGCCGGGTCGCGGACGTCGCCTTTGATCAGCTCGACTTCCTCGTCGAGGTAGGCCGGGCGCTCGCGGTCGGGGTGGACCTGCGGGTCGAGCCGGTCGAGCGCCCGCACCCCGTGCCCCTGCCGGAGGAGGTGCCGGGCGAGATGAGATCCGATGAACCCGGCGCCGCCGGTGATGAGGATTCGTTCTGACACGGATGGCCTTCCGCTGGTGGATCAATGACTACATCCCCTAGTTGCCTCCTCCAGCCGCCGCTAAACACGCAGGTTCCGCTGCTGAGAAGCTTCGATTGTGAATCGGGATCTACGGGCGGTGCGGGCAGTGGTCCGGGGCCGTGTGCAGGGCATCGGCTTCCGGCAGGCGACCCTCGAGGAGGCGCGGCGCCTCGGCGTCCGAGGGTGGGTCCGTAACGGCGAGGACGGCACCGTCTCGGTCCATGCGGAGGCGCCTGGGCCGGCCCTCGAGGAGCTGCTCGACTTCCTCCGCAGCGGCCCGCCCGGCGCCGCGCTCGGGGAGCTCGGGGTAGAGGAGGCGAAGGTCGAGGGGCACGAGCAGTTCGCGGTTCGCGGCGTCAGCGCCGGCGCCTTCGTCGTCCAGGAGCACCAGGCGAGCGCCCACCATTTCGACCTGCGGCTCGAGGTCGAGGGCGTGATGCGTTCCTGGGCGGTGCCGAAGGAACCCTCGATGGACCCGGCGGTGAAGCGGCTGGCGATCGAGGTCGAGGACCACTCGATCTCATACAACGATTTCGAGGGCGAGCTCGACGGCGGCTGGGTGAAGATCTGGGACCGCGGCAGCTACGAGCAGGGTGGGCGGCTGCCGTGGCCGCAGGCGCTCGAGCGCGGCCACGCCGTCTTCGTCCTCCACGGCGAGAAGCTGAAGGGCGGCTTCGCCCTGCAGCGCACCCTCCGCGGCGAGAAGCCGCAGTGGCTGTTGATCAAGCGCAGGGACGGGTTTTCCCAGCGGGAGCCGCCTAAAGGAAGCGGCTGCACCAGTCGATGACGCCTTTGTGGACAACCCGTCTAAGACGCGCAGGTCGCCGCGGATAGTCGCCTTTGCCTGTCTGGCCCTGCTGGCGGGGTTGCTGGCGGTGTACGCCGCCGTCATCCTCGGCACCATCGGCAGCGCCTCGCTGCAGGACGCCGTCGGGCGGTGGCTCTACGACGCGGTGGTCGTCGGCGCCGCCCTGATCGTCCTTGCGCGCGCGATCCTGCTCGACGCCGAGCGCCGGGCGTGGCTGGCGCTCGGGATCGCCCTGCTGCTCTGGGCCGCCGGGCAGACCTACTACTCGATCGTCCTCTACTACGCCAGCCCGGCGCCGTTCCCCTCGCCGGCCGATGTCGGCTTCCTCGCCTTCTACCCGGCCAGCTACCTGGCGCTGGTGCTGCTGCTGCGGGTCCGCGTCTCCCACCTCGATCCGCTCGCCTGGGTGGACGGCCTGATCGGCGCCCTCGCGGTCGCCGGGGTCGCCGCGGCGCTGATCCTCCCGCCGGTGCTGGAAGCGCTCGAAGGCACTGTGCTCGGCGTGGCGGTGAGCCTCGCCTATCCCTGCTTCGACCTCGTCCTCCTCGGCCTGCTGAGCGGCGCCTTCGCCGCCTCGAAGTGGCGCGCGCATGGGACCTGGCTGCTGATCGCGCTGGCGCTGCTGTTCTTCGGCGTCGCCGACGTGGTCTACCTCTCGGTCGGCGGCCAGTCGACCACCGCCCTCAACGTCGCCAGCCTCGGCTGGCCGTCGGCCTTCCTGCTGCTCGCCGCAGCCTCCTGGCTGCCGGGTGCCGCCGCGGGCGCTTCGGTGGCCGGTGCCGAGCGGTGGCAGATCGCGGTGCCGATCGCGATGGGCGTGATCGGGATCGGCCTCCTCGCCGCCGGCAGCTTCGTCTCGATCGGCACGGTGGCGGTCGCCTGCGGGGTGGCCTGCGGCGTCGCGGTCCTCGCTCGCCTCGTGATCACCTTCGACCAGAACACGCGGATCCTTGCCGTGACCGAGACCAAGGCGGTCACCGACGAGCTGACCGAGCTCGCCAACCGCCGGCGCCTGATGGCCGATCTCGAGCAGGCGGTAGCGGCGACGCCGCCGGAGGCGATGGTCCTGGCGCTCTACGACCTCGACGGCTTCAAGGCCTACAACGACAGCTTCGGCCACCCGGCGGGAGATGACCTCCTGCGCCGGCTCGGCGGCAAGCTGGCCGCGGCGGTCGAGCCCTACGGGCGCGCCTACCGGCTCGGCGGCGACGAGTTCTGCGTCCTCGCCGCGACCCGGGAGCTGCCGGCGGAAGCGATCTGCGAGGCCGCCGAGGTGGCGCTGACCGAACGCGGCAAGGGGTTCGCGGTCACCGCCTCCTGGGGCAAGGTCCTGATCCCGGTCGAGGTGACCACCTCGACCGACGCGCTGCGCGTGGCCGACCGGCGGATGTACGCGAAAAAGGGCCGGCGGGCGGACTCGGCGCGCAGCCAGACCCGCGGCGTCCTGCTGCGGATGCTGCACGAGCGCGAGCCCGACCTCGAGCGCCACCTCGACGGGGTCGCCTCCCTCGCCGTCGCCTTCGGCAGGACTCTCGCCCTCGACGCCGAGGAGCAGGACGTCCTCGTCCGCGCCGCCGAGCTGCACGACATCGGCAAGATCGCGATCCCCGACGAGATCCTCCGCAAGGAGGGGGAGCTGACGGCGGCGGAGTGGGAGCTGATGCGCAAGCACACGATCATCGGCGAGCGCATCCTCGACGCGGCCCCGGCGCTGGGGCCGGTCGCCAGCGTCGTCCGCTCCACCCACGAGCGCTGGGACGGCAGCGGATACCCGGATCGCCTGGCGGCGAAGGAGATCCCCCTCGGCGCCCGGATCATCTTCATCTGCGACGCCTACCACGCGACGACCGAAGGCCGCGCCTACCGGGCCGCCCTCGCCGAGGAGCAGGCGCTGGAGGAGCTGCGTGCCGGCGCCGGCACGCAGTTCGACCCCGACCTGGTCCGCACGTTCTGCGAGAGGGTGGTGCCGGCGCTGGACCGGATCGGCGGCTCGGTCGCCGCCCCCGCCCCCGCCGCCAGGTAACCCTCGGCGGCACCGCAGCGATCCCATTTCGATGGGGACCGGGTGGGGCGTCTTGAAAAGAACCCTTTCGAAAGCTAGCTTTCGAGAAATGTCGAAGCAGCGGACGGTGCAATTGACCGAGCCGCGGGCGCTGCGGGCGCTCGCCCATCCGATCCGGCTCGAACTGATCTCGCTGCTGCGCCGCGGCGGGCCGCTGACGGCGACGCAGGCGGGGGAGCGGATCGGCGAGAGCGCCGCAAGCTGCTCCTTTCACCTGCGGCAGCTGGCGAAGTACGGGCTGGTCGAGGAGGCCGGCGGCGGCCGCGGCCGCGAGCGGCCCTGGCAGGCGACCGCGATCTCGACCGAATGGGCGGCGCGGGGGAGCGACGAGGAGGCCGACGCGGCCGGGGCGATGCTCTCGCGCGTCGTCGTCGAGCGCTACCTCCAGAGCGCGATGGACTGGCTGGAGCGGCGGGGTGGCGAAGCGCCGGAGTGGGTGGACGCCGCCGGCATGAGCGACGCCCTCGTCTACATGACCCCGGAGGAGCTCGGTGAGCTCGGCCGGGAGATCGGGGCGCTGCTCGAGCCCTACCTGAAGCGGCTCGAGGACCGCCAGCCGCCGGTGCAGGGAGCGCGGCCGGTCAACGTCATCGGCCTTGCCTTCCCGCTCCCCGAGGTGCGGGGGAAGGGGGAGCGATGACGGGTCCGACGCCGCCGCGGCTGCTGCGGGGCAACCGGTCCTTCCGCGACTTCTGGACAGGGCAGACGATCTCGCTATTCGGCGACCAGGTCTCGCTGCTGGCGATCCCGCTCCTGGCGGCGCTCGAGCTCGACGCCGGCGCGGCTCAGATGGGCCTGCTGACGGCGGCGGCGCTGGCGCCCAACCTGTTCTTCTCGCTCCATCTCGGCGCCTGGGCCGACCGGCGGCCGCGGCGGCGCCAGCTCCTCGTCGCCGCCGACCTCGGCCGCGCCCTGCTGCTGATGACGATCCCGGCGGCGTGGGCGCTCGGCGCGCTCTCGCTGACCCAGCTCTACTTCGTCGCCTTCGCCTCCGGCTCGCTCGGCGTCATCTTCAGCGTCGCCTACGACGTCGTCTTCGTCTCGCTGCTCGAGCGCGACGACTACATCGAAGGCAGCTCGCTCCTGCAGGGCAGCCGTGCCGCCTCCTCCGTCTTCGGCAACGGCGTCGCCGGTCTCCTCGTGCAGTGGCTCACCGCCCCGTTCGTGCTGCTCCTCGACGCCTGCTCCTACATCGCCTCGGCCTTCTTCGTCGCCCGGGCGCGGGGTGCCGAGGCGGCGCCGGCGCCGCCGGAGGGTGAGCGGCAGAGCCTCGCCGCCGGCGGCCGTTTCATCGCCGGCACGCCGCTGATCCGCGCTTCGTTGCTTGCCTCGGCGACCCTCAACCTGTTCAACACGGCGTTCTACGCCCTGCTCGTCCTCTATGCGACCCGCAACCTCGGGATCGGGGCCGGGGCCCTCGGGCTCGCCCTCGCGATCGGCGGCGTCGGGTCGCTGGTGGGCGTGCTTCTGATGCGCCGCCTCAGCAGCCGGCTCGGCCTCGGCATGTCGTTGGTGGTCGCCTTCGTCATCACTCCGGCGCCGCTGCTGCTGGTGCCGCTGGCGGCGGGGCTTCCCTCGCCCGCCCTGATCCTCGCCGTGGCCGAGTTCTTCAACGGCCTCGGCGTGATGGTCCTCGACGTCGGCCTCGGCGCCCTCTACGCCGCCCTCGTCCCCGACCCGTTGCGGGCCCGCGTCTCCGGCGCCTTCCTGCTGGTCAACTACGGCGTGCGCCCGATCGGCGCCCTCGCCGGCGGTCTGCTGGCGACGGCGGTCGGGCTGCAGGCGACGATGTGGGTGACGGCGATCGGCGCCCTCGCCGGGGTGCTCTGGCTGCTGCCCTCGCCGATGCCGCGCCTGCGCGACCTTCCCCGCGCGGCGGTTGACTACTGATGGCTTCCGGCGGCGGCCGCGCGTACGATGCGGCGATGGGCGAGTTCCGCTACGAGGGGCACCGGATCTCCTACGACGTCTACGGCCAGGGGCAACGACTGATCGTCCTCGTCCACGGGCTGCTGATGAACCGCCGCATGTTCGACCGGCTGGGGCCGGAGCTGGCCGAGCGCGGCAACCGGGTCGTGACGGTAGACATGCTCGGGCATGGTCTCTCCGACCGCCCCGAGGACCTCCGCCTCTACTCGATGCCGCTCTTCGCCCGCCAGGTGGTGGCGCTGCTCGACCACCTGGGAGAGGAGCAGGCGGTTGTCGGCGGCACCTCGCTCGGCGCCAACGTCGCCCTCGAGCTGGCGGTCCGCTACCCGGAGCGGGCCCGCGCCCTCTTCATCGAGATGCCGGTGCTGGACAACGCGCTCTCCGCCGTCGCCGGCTTCTTCGCGCCTGTCCTGCTCGGGCTCAAATTCGGCCGCCCCGTCTTCGAGGGGGTTTCGCTGTTCGCCCGCGCGATCCCGCGCAGCAGCTACCTGGTCGACATGGGTCTCGATTTCCTGCGCCAGCGCCCCGGCCCCTCGCAGGCGGTGCTCGAGGGGTTGCTGCTGGGAGAGACCGCGCCCCACCGCGAGGAGCGGGTCAAGATCGAGCACGAGACCCTGGTCGTCGGCCACCCGCGCGACCCGCTGCACCCGTTCAGCGACTCGGGAATGCTGCTGGACGAGCTGCCCAACGCGCGCCTGGTCGAAGCGAACTCGATCTTCGAGTGGCGCCTCGACCCCGAGCGGCTCGACGCCGAGTTGAGCGAGTTCCTCGAGGAGATCTGGGCGCCGCGACTGCGGGCAGCCGCGGCCGGCTGAGCCGCGTCAGCGCCTGTCGACGCGACCGAAAACCGGGTCCATGCGTCTGGTCATGTCCCGTCGGTGGCATTGGCTCCTTCGCACCCCTGTCAGAATCCTGGCCAATGAGCCAGATCTCCGGTAACAAGCGAGTGCGCCTGCCCTTTTCACCGCATAGCGGTGAAAAGGACCGGCGGACCTTTTCCTCTTCCCCGTCCGGGGTTGAGCGCGACGTCGAGTTCTCGACCATCTCGGGGCACGAGGTGGAGCCGCTCTACACCGAGGCCGACCAGGCGCCCGACCTCGAGGAGCGGGTCGGCGAGCCCGGCGCCTACCCCTTCACCCGCGGGCCGTACCCCTCGATGTACCGGGGGCGGCTCTGGACGATGCGCCAGTTCGCCGGGTTCGGGACCGTCGAGGAGACCAACGAGCGCTTCCACTACCTGCTCGACCAGGGCCAGACCGGCCTCTCGACGGCCTTCGACATGCCGACCCTGATGGGCTACGACTCCGACCACCCGAGAAGCCTCGGCGAGGTCGGCCGCGAGGGCGTCGCCGTCGACACCCTCGCCGACATGGAGCGCCTGTTCGAGGGGATCCCGCTGGGCGGCGTCACCACCTCGATGACGATCAACGCGCCGGCGGCGATCCTGCTCGCCTTCTACGTCCTCGTCGGCGAGAAGCAGGGGGTGCCGGCGGCAAACCTCGGCGGCACGATCCAGACCGACATCCTCAAGGAGTACATCGCCCAGAAGGAGTGGTGCTTCCCGATCGATCCGGCGATGCGCCTGGTCACCGACATGATCGAGTGGTGCACCGAGAAGATGCCGCGCTGGCACCCGGTCTCGATCTCCGGCTACCACATCCGCGAGGCCGGCTCGACCGCGCAGCAGGAGCTCGCCTTCACCCTCAAGGACGGCTTCACCTACGTGGAACGGGCGATCTCGCGCGGCCTCGACGTCGACGACTTCGCGCCGCGGCTCTCCTTCTTCTTCAACTCCCACATCGACTTCTTCGAGGAGATCGCCAAGTACAGGGCGGCCCGCCGGATCTGGGCGCGGGAGATGAAGGAGACTTACGGCGCGACCAAGGAGGAGTCGATGCGGCTGCGCTTCCATACCCAGACCGCCGGCGTCAGCCTGACCGCCCAGCAGCCGCTCAACAACATCGTCCGCACGGCGCTGGAGGCGCTGGCGGCGGTGATGGGCGGGACCCAGTCCCTGCACACCAACTCCTACGACGAGGCGCTGGCGCTGCCGACCGAGGAGGCGGTGCGGGTGGCGCTGCGGACGCAGCAGATCATCGCCACCGAGACCGGCGTCGCCAACACGGCCGACCCGCTCGGCGGCTCCTGGTTCGTCGAGAAGCTGACCGACGAGATGGAGCGCGCGGCGTACGAGTACTTCGCCCGGATCGACGAGCTGGGGGGGATGGTCGAGGCGATCCGCCGCAACTTCCCCCAGCGCGAGATCGCCGAGGCATCCTTCCGCTACCAGCAGGAGATGAACGAACGGAAGCGGATCGTCGTTGGCGTCAACGACTTCGTCCAGGACGACGAAGACCCGACCCCGATCCTCAGGATCGACCCGGCGCTGGAACGCAAGCAGGTTGACCGCCTGGCGGCGACCAAAGCCGCCCGCGATGGCGCCGCGGTCGAGGCGGCGCTGACCGAGCTGAAGCGCGTCGCCGCCGGCGAGGGCAACCTGATGCCGCCGATCATCGCGGCGGCCCGCGAGCAGGCCACCGAGGGCGAGATGATCGCGGCGATGCAGGAGGTCTTCGGCACGTACACCGAGTCCCCGGTCTTCTAGAGCTGTGTGAGGAACTCGCTCGGTGAGAGGACCGGGATCCGCCCGGAGAGGACGAGCAGGTGGCGATCTCCCGAGACGAGTACCGCCTTTTGGTCATGAGCCAGGGCAATCAGGTAGTCGTCCCCGGGATCTTCGCAGCGGACTGGGGATGGAGCGTCCGGATCGGGGACGACATGTGCCTCGCGCCTTAGGAACTCCATGTAGGCGACGACTCGTTCGATGTCTACGAGGTCGCGAAACTTGTCCCGCCTCAGAACAGATTCCAGCTCGGCAAGCAGCAGCGGAGATGCGATCAGGTCGAAGTCGCCGCCACGAGCGGCAACCACGAGCTTCGCCGGGACGCCCGTAGGCGCAACCAGCGCCGAGACGAGGACGTTCGAGTCAAGAACCGCCCTCGTCACGCTTCTCCCTGCGCATAGCGTGGAGCTCGTCGCTTGCGAGCTTCAGGCTCTCCTCCTCGGTGACGGGATTGACCTTGGACCAGATCTTGGCCAGCTCGTCGAGGCCCAGATCCCGCCGCAGGGACTCCTCGATTACCTGCGAATCGCGCTTCCCGGTCCGGGCGGCCTTGATCTTCACCGCTCGGAAGACCTCCTCGTCTAGGGTGACGGTGGTTCGTGCTTTCGTCATAAATACATTTTTACATCATGATGCAACCGAGAGGAACAGGATGAGCGTCGAAGCAGTTGCTCCTGCCTACGAGGTCTCCCAGGAGGCGCTCGACCTGCGGGACATGGTCCGGCGCGGCTCGCCCAGGAGAAGATCGCGCCGCGGGCCGGCGACATCGACCGCAAGGGCGAATACCCGTGGGACGTGCGCGAGCTGCTCGCCTCCCACGACGTGCTCGGGCTGCCGTTCGACAGCGAGTACGGCGGCACCGGCACCGGCACGCTGGTGCTGCAGATGGCGGTCGAGGAGATCGCCAAGGCCTGCGCCTCCTCGGCGCTGATCCTGATGGTGCAGGAGCTGGGGACGCTGCCGATCCAGCTCTTCGGCTCCGAGGAGCAGAAGCAGCGGTGGCTGCCGAAATGCGCCAGCGGCGAGTGGTCGCCGGCCTTCGCGCTCTCCGAGCCGGAGGCGGGGTCGGACCCGGCGGCGATGCGGACCAGCGCCGTGCGCGACGGCGAGGAGTGGGTGATCAACGGCCAGAAGGCCTGGATCTCCAACGCCACGGTCGCCGACTTCTACGTCGTCTTCGCCACCACCGACCGCGAGAATCGGCGCACCAGCGCCTTCGTGGTCGAGAAGGACCGGCCGGGATTCGATCCCGGCCAGCTCGAGCACAAGCTCGGGATCAAGGGGTCGCCGACCGGCTCGCCCAGCTTTACCGACGTCCGCGTCCCCGACGAGAACCTGATCGGCGAGGAGGGCAAGGGCCTCAGCGTCGCCCTCGGCACGCTCGAGCGCACCCGCCTCGGCGCCGCCGCCCAGGCGGTCGGGATCGCCCAGGGAGCGACCGACTACGCCAACGCCTACGCCGCCGAGCGGATCGCCTTCGGCAAACCGATCAACCAGCTGCAGGCGATCCAGTTCAAGCTTGCCGACATGGAGACCGGCACCGCCGCCGCCCGCGAGCTCCTCTACAAAGCCTGCTCGATGGCCGACCGGCCCGAGCGCCCGGCCGACCTCGGCAAGTGGACCTCGATGGCGAAGCTCTTCGCCTCTGACAACGCGATGAAGGTGACGGTCGAGGGGATCCAGGTCCTCGGCGGCTACGGCTACGTCAACGAGTACCCGCTCGAGCGGATGATGCGCGACGCCAAGATCACCCAGATCTACGAGGGAACCAACGAGATCCAGCGCGTGGTCATCGCCCGGGCGATGGCGGGCTAGCGGCCGCCGGCGCCAAATGTGACGGTCATCAAACTGTGCCCTCCCGCACAGGAATCTCCGGGCGAGCGGAGTACGTTCGAAGCATGATTCGTCCTGCTCCACCCGCGCCCCTGAAGACCGCGCTTCTCACCTTCGCGATCGCTATCGTCGTTGCCGTTGCAGTCGCCACCCTGCCGCACCCCTATTAGCGGGTGGTAAAGGTGATCTTTACTGTGCGGTAAAGTTCATCTATACCCATTGGTATAGTCTGCCTATACCATGGATCAGCTGAATCCTTTCATCTATGACGATCCCGTTCCTTCGAGCGAGCTGGTCGATCGCGAGGAGGAGCTAGCGAAGCTGCTCGCCTTGGCGGAAGGAGCGCACAACACCCGCCTGCAGGCGCCCCGCCGCTACGGGAAGACGAGCGTCCTGGTCAAGCTCTGCGAGGAGGCGGAGCGGCTGGGCTTCCGGACCGTCTACGTCGATTTCCTGCTCGCGACGACGCCGGTTGAGGTTTCGAGGAGAATCGAAGAGGCCTATGTCGCAGCCCTCAAGGGGGCGGTGCGGCAGCTCTTCGACAGGATGCGGCGCAGCTGGCGGGGCCGGATCAAGGCCGCTCCCGGCGGTGTGGGCGGCGAATTCGAGTATGCCGCCGGGGACGACGTCACGCAGCGTCTGGCGGACCTACTCGACCTCCCCGGCAAGGTCTTCGAGGCGAGCGGCGAACGGACGATCGTCGTCTTCGACGAGTTCCAGGACTTCCTCAGAGCCGAGGGCGGGCTCGACGGTCTTCTCCGCAGCAAGATCCAGTTTCACCGCGAGGCAGCCAGCTATGTCTTCTCGGGTTCGGAGCAGGCGCTTCTTGAGGAGTACTTCGGCACTCGGGAGCGGCCGCTCTTCGACCAGGCGCGGCCGATCTACCTCCCGCCGCTTCCCGACGCTGCTCTCGGCGACTACGTTGCCGACCGTTTCTCAAGGACGGGAAAAGACGCGGGCGAAGCGCTCGATCTTCTCCTTGCCCTGGTTCGCGGTCACCCCCAGCGGGCGATGCTGGTCGCCCATCACCTCTGGGATTGCACGGCTGGCGGCGAGACGGCGGACGCGGACACGCTCGCGCGGTCGCTGGGCCAGGTCGATCGCGAGACGAAGGAGAGATTCGAGGCGACCTGGCAGGCCAGCGCGGGCAGCGGGAACAAGCGCCGGGTCCTCAAGGCGCTGGCGATCAGCGACGAGACCCTCTTCAACCAGCGGACGCTGAAGGCGTTCGACCTGAACAAGGGGCAGGCGCAGTCGGGGCTGCAGGGGCTGACCCGCGACGGCGAGGTGGTGCGGGCCGACGGGCAGCCGATCCTCGTGGACCCCCTTTTCGAACGTTGGATTCGACTTCAGGACGAAGGGCCGCCGCCCAGCACCATCGCGCAGTAGCCGTCGGCGATCTTCCGAGCCGAGAGCCGGCCCTTCGGCCGCACCCATTGCGGCGTGTAGTTGACCATCCCCAGCAGGGCGAGGAGGGAGAGGCGGCGGTCGGCGAAGGTCATCGAGCCATCGGCCTCGCCGCGGGCGAGGACGCCGTCGAGGATCCTCTCGAAGGCCTTGCGCTGGGAGCGGACGCGGCGCCAGCGCGCCTGGGGCTCGATCGCCTGGCGCTCCTGGGTGAAGACGACCATGTGGTGGCGGTGGGCGACGACGTGGGCGACCCAGGCCGTGACCAGCTCGCGCAGCTGCTCGACCGGGGGCGCGTCGGTGGCGACGATCTCGCGCGCCCGCGCCAGCAGCGGTTCCAGCAGCTCGTCGCAGATCGCGATCAGCAGGTCGTCCTTGCCCTCGATGTAGTGGTAGAGACCGCCGGCGGCGAGGCCGGTCGCGGCGGTCAGGTCGCTCATCGAGGTGCCGTCGTAGCCGCGCTCAGCGAAGAGCGTGGCGGCGGTGTCGATCACCTCGCGCCGCCGCGCCTCGTAGCGGGCGCGCAGCGCCGGCCGGTTTGGGGGCGAAGGAAGGGGCATGGCGACAAAATAGCCGAAAAACCGAACGATCCTTCGAAATTAGAATGACGATTCGGTAAGCTGGCGAAATGGACTTCGAGCTCAGCGACGAGCACCGCCTGATCCAGAGCACCGTCCGCGACTTCGCCACCGGCGAGGTGGCGCCGGTCGCCGAGGAGCTCGATCGCGAGAAGCGCTTCCCCTACGAGATCGTCGCCAAGCTCGCCGAGCTCAACCTGATGGGGATCCCGTTCCCGGAGCGATACGGCGGCGGGGGCGGCGACTCGCTGGCCTACGCGCTCGCGGTCGAGGAGCTGAGCCGGGTCGATTCCTCGGTCGCAATCACCCTCTGCGCCCACACCTCGCTCGGCACCCAGCCGATCTACCTGTTCGGCGATGAGGCCCAGAAGGAGGAGTGGATGCCGCGGCTCTGCGCCGGCGAGATCCTCGGCGCCTTCGGTCTGACCGAGCCAGAGGCCGGCTCCGACGCCGGCAACGTCCGCACCAAGGCCCGCCTCGACGGCGGCGAATGGGTGATCGACGGCGCCAAGCAGTTCATCACCAACGCCGGCACCGATATCTCCGGGGTCGTCTGCATCACCGCCCGCACCGGCGAGGAGGAGATCTCCAACCTGATCGTCGCCAACGGCACCCCCGGCTACGAGCAGGGCGAGCCCTACCGCAAGATGGGCTGGAACGCCTCCGACACCCGCCCGCTCACCTTCGCCGAATGCCGGGTGCCGGAGACCCACCTGCTCGGCCCGCGGGGGATGGGCTTCCGCCAGTTCCTGCAGGTGCTCGACATCGGCCGCATCGGCGTCGCCGCGATGGGCGTCGGCCTCGCCCAGGGGGCGCTCGACGAGGCGCTCGCCTACGCCAAGGAGCGCCAGGCGTTCGGCGGCCCGATCTCCCGCTTCCAGGCGATCCAGGCCAAGCTCGCCGACATGGTGACCGAGATCGAGGCGACCCGCCTGCTCGTCTACAAGGCGGCGCGGATGAAGGACAAGGGCGAGAATTTCAGCCTCACCGCCGCCCAGGCGAAGCTGAAGAGCGGCCGCCTCGCGGTCCGCTGCTGCGAGGAGGCGGTGCAGATCCATGGCGGCTACGGCTACATCGAGGAGTACCCGGTCTGCCGCTTCTACCGCGACGCCAAGATCCTCACGATCGGCGAGGGAACCGACGAGGTCCAGCAGATGGTGATCGCCCGGGCGCTGGGGGCGTAGCGTGGACCTCCCGAGCCAGCGCCGCGGAGCCCTCCGATGACGCTCCCCACCGCGGTTCGCATCCGCGAGGTCGGGCCGCGCGACGGCTTCCAGAACGAGCCGGAGACGATCGCCACCGCGGAGAAGGTGCGGCTGGTCGAGCTGCTGGCGCGCACGGGGCTGCGGCGGCTGGAGGTGACGAGCTTCGTCCGCGCCGACGTGGTGCCGCAGCTGGCCGACGGCCGCGAGGTGCTGGAACGGGCGCGGATCCCCGAGGAGGTCTCGGTCTCGGTCCTGGTCCCCAACGAGCGGGGATTGGAGGCGGCGCTGCAGGTGCGCGACCGAATCGACGAGGTCAACGTCTTCCTCTCCGCCTCGGAGACCCACAACCGGCGCAACGTCAACCGCTCGGTCGAGGAGTCGCTGGCCGGCCTGGAGCGCGTGCTAGCGCGCGCGAGCGAGGAGGGGCTGCGCTGCGAGGGCGTGATCAGCACCAGCTTCGGCTGCCCCTACGAGGGCTACGTGCCGCTGAAACGGGTCTTCGAGATCGCCCGGCGCCTGAGCGGGGCCGGCGCGGTCGAGGTCGGCTTCGGCGACACCACCGGGATGGCCAACCCGCTCCAGGTCGCCGAGTTCTTCTGGAAGGCCGCCGAGGAGCTTCCCGGCGTCGAGCGCACCGCGCACTTCCACAACACCCGCGGCCAGGGCCTCGCCAACGTCTTCGCGGCGCTGCAGGCCGGCTGCGACTCCTTCGAGTCGAGCTTCGGCGAGCTCGGCGGCTGCCCGGTCCCGGCCGGAGCCACCGGCAACATCGCCACCGAGGACCTGGTCTCGATGCTGCAGGAGATCGACATCGAGACCGGGATCGACCTCGAGCGCCTGCTGGAAGCCTCGCGCGCCGCCCAGGACGTCCTCGGCCGGCCGCTGGGCTCGCACACCCTCCTCGCCGGGCCGGTCGACTGGCATGCCGATCCCGGCCCGGCCAAGAACGGGTCGAGATGAGCGCCACGGTCGAGAACGGGTCGAGATGAGCGCCACGGTCGAGAACGGGTCGAGATGAGCGCCACGGTCGAGAACGGGTCGAGATGAGCGCCACGGTCGAGAAGAGCGCTCGCGAGCGTCACCTGCAGCTGATCGCCGAGCTGGA
>JBJMKQ010000009.1:0-73425 GCA_045805725.1 Solirubrobacterales bacterium | reverse complement strand
GCGGACCGCTTCGACTTCGGTGCCGGTGCGGACGTCGACGTCGAAGCGCTCGCGCAGCCCCTTCGCCACTTCCTCGCCGGCGAACTGCTCCTCGCGCGAGAGCAGGTGCTCGCCGCCCTCGACCAGAGTTACGCGGGTGCCGAGGCTCGCCCAGGCCTGCGCCAGCTCGCTGCCGACCGGGCCGCCGCCGAGGACGATCATGCTCTCCGGCACGGCCTCAGCGCTGGTCGCGGTGCGGTTGTTCCAGGTCTGCACCTGGTCGAGACCGTCGATCGGCGGCATCGCCGCCTTGCTGCCGGTGGCGACGACGATCGCCTTCGCCGCCGTCAGCGTCTCGTCGCCGACCATCACCCGGCGCTCGCCCTCGAAGCGGGCGCTGCCGCGGAAGAGGTCGATCCCCCGTTCTTCCAGCCAGGGAAGCTGCACGGTGTCGTCGAGGTTGTGGACCACCTCGTCGCGGCGGGCAAGCACGGCTTGCGGCTCGAGCACCCCGTGGCCGGTCGGTACGCCCGGGATCCGCTTCACCTCGGCCAGCGCGGCGGCCGGCCGCAGCAGCGCCTTCGAGGGCATGCAGGCGTAGTAGGAGCATTCGCCGCCGACCAGGTCACGCTCGACGATCGCCACCCGCAGGCCGCCTTCGGCCAGCCGCCCCGCGCAGACCTCCCCGGCCGGCCCGGCGCCGAGGACGATCGCGTCGTTGCGGCGCTCGCTCACGGGGCGCATCATTTCAGGCGACCCGACCCGGCCGGCCAGCCCGAGCCGT
This sequence comes from Solirubrobacterales bacterium, assembly GCA_045805725.1. Taxonomy (GTDB): domain Bacteria; phylum Actinomycetota; class Thermoleophilia; order Solirubrobacterales; family 70-9; genus VAYN01. The sequence goes on along the minus strand of JBJMKQ010000009.1, from coordinate 72,662 downwards.
TTACACTGTGAAGGCATTCCCAAGCACGGGGGCGACAGGCTTCGACGTGGTCGACTCGTGCGAACGGTTGCAGGTCGAGGTTGCTGGAGGCCTCGTTAAACCCCAGCACAAACCAATACGTGCGGACCATGAGTTCGCCCTCGCCGCTTAGTCAATAGCTAAGCGCTGTGAGAGTCGGTCCTCCCTCGCCCACGGGGAGGGGCACCGGCTTCAGAAGTGGGCTCACCCAGGCGGATCGCCCTGACCGCAAGGGAACATCGAAGGGGCTTTATCTCCCGCAGTGCCCGCCGGCGCGGACCCCGGGAGACGAGAATCAAGCGCCGGCTAAACCTGTAGACACCCTCGCACCGCGTCCGCGGATCCGAGTTCGAATCTCGGCGCCTCCATAGACGATCAGATGTCGAGCCCCGATGAGGGTTCGACCTCTGGATTCCATCTCCATCCGTTCGCCGAGGCGTCCGGGCGGGCAGGAGACCCTGGGTCGCTGCGCAACTCGTCTTCAAGCGCTTAAGATTTATTGCGTAAGTAGGGCAGGGGAAGGGAGAGAAGCGACATGAAGCGAATTTCTGCCCTCGGCGTCGCCCTGTGCGCGGTGATCGCCCTCACCGGCGCGTTTGCGCCGGCTTCGGCTTCGGCGACGGTGCTCTGCTCCAAACAGGTCACCCCTTGCGGGGCGAACGTGTATGCCGCGGAAACCCAGGTCAAAGCGGCGCTGCCAGCGATGACCACCACGGTGATCGAAACGGAACTGGTGACCGTCACCTGCCTGACCAGCCGGATCGGCATCAAGACGTCCGCAGTCGGCGGCAAAGGGCTCAGCGTGCCCGGCAGGGTCAACGAATTCGCCCTGGAACAGTGCACGGTCCCGGACGGGTTGGGCGGCACCGAAAGCTGCGCCGTGAAACCGGTCAATTACGGAGCAGCCGAACTGGAACAGTGGACGGCCTTCTTCGAACAGGGCAACAACGGGAACGGCAAATTCGGCATCTCCACGAGCAATCTGGGGAACTTCGGATTCTCCGTCCTGTGCAACCAAAAAGTCGAAAAAATCAATTGCACCTTCTTGAACGGCACGAGTTCGACGGTCACCGGAGGGCCCGGCACGCCCGCGGCCACGATCACCGGCCCGCAGAAAATGAAACCCGTCGCGGGAGGCAAAAAATGCCCCGCAGCCGAAGCGACCTGGAAATTCACCTGGGCGGTGAGCGTCCCGGCGGCTTTCTACCTGGAGGCCGAATAGCCGGCGGGTCTCCCAGTTGGACCTATCGTGGCTTGCAAGGTCCCGGAGGAGGAATCTCCTCCGGGACCTGATTTTCAACAGATCGCAATCTCGAGCGGCTCAAAGTTCGCGACCGAGACGAGGACGAGGCAACAGCTGCAGTGACAGGCCCAGCATCGGCCCCGTTGAGGTCGTGGACGAGAGCCCAGCGCGGCTGTGAAGAGGGCTCGTCGCTGCGCTGCGACGAGAGCGCGGTTTCTGCGCGTGACGCCATGGGTAGTTGACCCCTGCTCCGAGTGGATCGCCAGGTTCGACCAGCCGCGGGGAGACTTCTCGGGAGCTTTCTGCAATCGCCGAAAGCCGCGCCGTCTCGTCCGGGGAGGTGGGCTTCGGGAAGAAGCCAATCCATTAGGAGGAATCAGCATGGAGTCAGCAACTACCCGAGTTGGAGGTGCGGGCGGAGGTGTCGAGCGCCGGGCGGAACGCGGCGTGGTCCGCCGCCTCTCCACCGAGACGAAACAAGCGTTCAAGACGACCGAGTTCTGGGCGATGGTGGCGGTTATCGTCGGCATTCTCGTCGCCGCCGCGACGATCAAGGGCGGCGACACCGCCCCCGGAACCGATGAGTTCATCGCCAGGCAGGCGTGGCTCTACGTCGCCATCGTCGCGGTCGGTTACATGATCAGCCGCGGCTTGGCCAAGTCCGGAGCGCGTGAGCCGTACGAGGCGGATCGCGACGATCGGGATCCGCCCCAGCGTTAGTTCCGCTTGCGAGGGGGCGTTCTCGGGCGCCCCCTCGTTGCTATCGGGATGCCAGCGTCAGCGGCTCGGAGTTGGTCGTCGAGAGCACAGCGGCGCAGCAGCCGCACCCGCGGACAACGGCATCCGCTTCGCTGGATTGACAGCTAGGGTCCGCCCATGGGTCGCTACATCGCCTTCCTGCGCGGCATGAACCTCGGCGCTCGCCGGATCAAGAACGAGGAGCTGCGGCGGCATTTCGAGCAGATCGGCTTCGAGCAGGTGGCGACGTTCCGGGCGAGCGGCAACGTGGTCTTCTCCAGCTCCGGGCGCGAGCCGGAGAGCGAACTGGCGCGGCGGCTGGAAGCCGAGCTGGGCGCGCGGCTCGGCTATGACGTGCCGGTGTTCCTGCGCAACATCGCCGAGGTGGCGGCGATCGCGGCCCAGGAGCCCTTCGATGCGAAGCGGGTTGCGAAGTCAAAGGAAAACTGCAGGTCTCACTGTTTATGGAGAAGCCCAGCGCGACTGTGAAGAGGAAGGTCCTGGCGATGGCGACCGACGAGGATCTGCTGGCGCTCGAGGGACGCGAGCTCTACTGGCTTCCCAGCGGCGGCCTGCTCGAGTCCGAGCTCGACCTGAAGGCGATCACCGCGCAGCTCGGCACCGATACCCGCCGCGCGATGGGGACGATTGAGCAGATCGCCGCCAGGTACCGCTAGCGCGCCTGCCCTTTCCACCGCATAGCGGTGGAAAGGGCAGGCGCGCTCAGCTGCTGATCGTCACCGACAGCTCGGCCGGCGTGGCCAGCGTCTGGAAGACGACGCAGTAGCGCTCGGTCAGCTTCAGCAGCGTGTCCAGCTGCTTCTCGTCCGCATCGGTCTCCAGCTGAAAGCTGAGCCGGATCGACTTGGACCCGACCGGAGCCTCGCGGTCGACCGCCAGCGTGCCGCGGAAGTCGAGGTCGCCCTCGGCGTGGACCTGTCCTGACTCGATCGCGATCCCCAGTGAGGTGGCGACGGCGCGCAGGGTGACTCCCGCGCAGGCGGCGAGTGCCTCCAGCAGCATGTCGCCGGAGCAGAGGAGCGAGCCGTCGCCGCCGGAGGCGGGGTGGAGGCCGGCCTCGGCGATCGCGCGACCGGTCTCGATCGAGCAGGCGACTCCCTCGCCAAGGGTCCCGATGGCCTCAAGCGTGACCATCGCGCTCTCAGGTGAGCGCTCGTAGCGCTCCTTCAGCGGCGCCTGAACCGCGCGTAGCTCATCTCGCTCCACCGACGCAGCTTATGAGCGCGCGGGCCGCTCCGCCAGCCCTTCAGGTTGGCGGGCCAGGCCATCGAGAGAGGCTACGGCGCGACCATCGGCATCCCGTTCCCGGTACGCGGGGGCGGGAGGACGCGATCGCCCTTTACCTTGGTGCCTGCCATGGCAATCGCGACCGCAACCTCGCTCGACGTCTACGTCGGCGGCAAGCTGCTCTTCGCGGACGTCGGCTTCAAGCTCGAGCCGCGCGAGCGGATGACGCTCAGCGGCCGCAACGGCGCCGGCAAGTCGACGCTGCTGCGGGTGCTCGCCGGCGAGCTGGCGCCGGACTCCGGCTCGCTCAGCGTCCAGCGGGGCGCCCGCGTCGCCCTCCACGACCAGCGGCCGCCGCGGGAATCGCAGGCGACGCTGGGCGAGTACGTCTTCTCCGGTCGCACCGACATGCTCGAAACCGAGGCCGAGCTGGCGCGGCTGGAGGCGGCGATGGGCGACGGCGAGGAGGAGACGATGCGGGCCTACGCCGCCGCCCAGCAGCGGCTCGAAGCCGGCGGCGGCTACCGCTGGCGCGACCAGGTGCTGGCGGTGCTGCGCGGGCTGGGTTTCGAGTCCGAGCAGTCCGACCGCGGACTCTCGACTTTCTCCGGCGGCGAGCTCACCCGCGCCTCGCTGGCCCGCGCCCTCGCCACCCGCCCCGACCTGCTGCTCCTCGATGAGCCGACCAACCATCTCGACATCCCCTCGCTGGAGTGGCTGGAGGGCTACCTGGTCGAACTCGACGCCGCGGTGGTCCTGGTCGCCCACGACCGCTGGTTCCTCGAGGCGGTCGGAACCTCGGTTCTGGAGCTGGAGGCCCAGCGGGCCCGCTTCTTCGCCGGCCCCTGGCACGCCTGGCGCCAGGAGCAGGCGAAACGCCAGATCGCCCTCGGCAAGGCGATTGAGCGCCAGCAGGCGGAGATCGCGCGGATGGAGCGCTTCGTCGAGCGCTTCCGCTACAAGGCGACGAAGGCGCGCCAGGCGCAGTCGCGGGTGAAGAAGATCGAGAAGGCGAAGCGCTCGGGTCCGGCCGCCGAACGGCGCGACAACCGCAACCTGCGCTTCCACTTCAAGTCGCCGGAGCGCCCGGGGCGGATCGTCCTCAAATTCGTCAACGGCACCCTTGAGGTGCCCGGCCGCACGCTGCTCGCCGCAGCCAACCTCGAAATCGAGCGGGGCGAACACGTCGTCCTCGTCGGTCCCAATGGCGCCGGCAAGACGACCCTGATCGAGACCCTGGCGGGCCGCCGACCGCCCGCCGCCGGCAGCGTCCGCAGCGGCCACAACGTCAAAATCGGCTACCTCTCCCAGCATGCCGACAGCGCCGCCGGCGCCGGCACCGTGCTCGACGCGGCCAAGCGCGAGACCGGCCTCAGCGAGAACCAGGCACGGGCGCTGCTCGGCGGCTTCCTCTTCTCCGGCGGCGACGTCGAGAAGCAGCTGGGCGACATCTCCGGCGGCGAGCAGCGGCGGCTCTCGCTGGCGATCCTCGTCGCCTCCGGCGCCAACGTCCTGATCCTCGACGAGCCGACCAACCACCTCGACATCGAGAGCCGCGAGGCGCTCGAGGACGCGCTGATCGAGTTCGAGGGCTCGGTGCTGCTTGTCTCCCACGATCGGGCGCTGCTGGAGGCGGTCGGCGGCCGCACCCTCGTCTGCGAGGGCGGCAGGCTGGAGAGCCATCCCAGCGGCTGGGCCGAGTACCAGCGGCGGCGCGACGAGCGCGGCGCCGAGGCGGCCGCAGCGGCGAAGACCTCGGCCGGCGGCGGCGGGAAGTACAGCGCGACGAAGCCGGCGCAGAAAGCGGCGCGGAAGGCGGCGAAGCTGGAGCAGCGCATCGAGCAGGCGGAGGCGAGGCTGCGCGCGCTCGAGGACGAGCTGGCCGATCCCGGCGCCTGGTCGAGCCCCGGCCGGATCGAGCGGGGGAGCAAGCGCCACGAAGAAGCGAAGGCCGCGGTGGAAGAGCTCTATGCCGAGTGGGAGGCCACCCAGACCGAGGCCGAGGTCAGCTGACCGAGCAGATCAAGGAACTCGCGTTGACGCGCTCGCACCCCGCCTTCGGCGGGGTGCGCGAAGCGTGCTCTGCACGGGAGCGACCGAGGACGCCGATATGCGCCGGTCAGGCGATCTTGGACAGCGGCCGGTCCAGCTCCACCCGTGAGCCATGCTTCGGGCTCAGGGTGATGTTGCGGATCGCCACCTTTTCCGGCGCCTGGTCGGGCGCGCGCAGGTCGGCGCGGCTGACGATCTCGCGCAGGATCGTCCGCATCTCGAACTCGGCGAAGGCGGCGCCGACGCAGCGGCGGATGCCGCCGCCGAAGGGGATCCAGGCGTAGTTGTCGACCCCGCCGTCGAGGAAGCGCTCGGGCCGGAACTCCCCCGGCTGCGGGTAGAGGTCCTCGCGGTAGTGGATGCCGGCGATCGCCGGGACGACGAAGCTCCCCGCCGGCAGCGCGTAGCCGCCGATGCTCGCCGGCGCGGTCAGCTTGCGGGCGACGTCGAGGATCACCGGCCGGGCCCGCAGCGTCTCGCGCACGGTCGCCTCGAGGTACTCGTCCTCGCCGGCGGCTATCGAATCGCGCAGGCGCTCCAGCGCCCGCGGCGTCCGCAGCAACCGCTCCATCGCCCAGGCCAGCGCCGTCGCGGTGGTCTCGTGGCCGGCGCCGATCACCGTCAGCAGCTCGTCGCGCAGTTCGGAGTCCGACATCGGCGAGCCGTCCTCGTGGCGGGCGCGTAGCAGGAGCGAGAGCACGTCGTCGCGCTCCTCCTCCCCGGCTTCGGCCCGCCGCAGCCCGATCTCCTCGTAGACGAAATCGTCGAGGCTCCCGCGAGCCTTGAGGAAGCGGCGCCAAGGGCTGCCGGGACCGAGGTCGCGGCGCAGGAACGGGAACCTGGTGATCGTCGTCACCCGGTCGGAGAAGGCGTCGATCAGCTTCGACGCCCGGTCGACCCGGCTCTCGTCGTTGACGCCGAAGACGGCGCGAAGGATCACCGAGAGGGTGATCCGCTGCGTGCTGGGCCGCAGGGCGAAGGTCTCGCCGACCGGCCAGGTCGCCATCTCGCGGCGGGTCACCTCGAGGATCAGCTCGCCGTAGCGTCGCACCCGGTCGCCGTGGAAGGGCGGCAGCAGCAGCTTGCGCTGGCGCAGGTGCGGCTCGTCGTCGAGGGTGAGGACGCTGTTGGGGCCAAGTGCCGGCTCCAGCACCGTCGCGTTCGCCTCTCCGGCGTGGAGAACGGCGGGCGAGCCGGTGAATACCTCCTTCACCAGCTCCGGGCTGGCGACGTAGACGATGTGGCCGAAGAAGGGGAAGTGGACGCTGAAGATGTCCCCGTAGCGCTCTCGATGTCGGGGGAGGAAGCCGAGCGGGTCGCGCAGGTAGCGGCCCGCCTGGACCAGGGCCGGTGCGGACGATCCTGGCGGCCGCTCGCTCATCTCAGAAGACGATCGTGCGGTCGCCGTCGAGCAGCACCCGCTCGTCGAGGTGCGCCATCACCGCCCGGGCCAGGACCAGCCGCTCGATGTCGCGGCCGATCCGGATCATGTCGGCGACCTCGTCGCGATGGTCGACCGGCTCGACGTCCTGGGCGATGATCGGCCCCGCGTCGAGCTCGGCGGTAACGTAATGGGCGGTGGCGCCGATCAGCTTCACCCCGCGCTCGTAGGCGCGGTGGTAGGGGTCGGCGCCGACGAAGGCCGGCAGGAAGCTGTGGTGGATGTTGATCGTCGGCGCCTGCAGGCGGCGCAGGAAGTCCTCGGAGAGGATCTGCATGTAGCGGGCGAGGACGAGGAGGTCGGCGCCGGCGACCAGGTCGAGGATCTGTTGCTCGGCCCCGGCCTTGGCATGCGGTTCGACCGGCACGTGGTGGAAGGGCAGCCCGACCGCCTCGGCCTGGTCGCGGTGGTCCGGGTGGTTGGAGATGACGGCGACGAGTTCGCCGCCGAGGTCGCCGTTGCGCCAGCGCCAGAGCAGGTCGGAGAGGCAGTGGTCCTCGCGGGAGACCATCACCGCGACCCGCTTGGTCCGGGCGCTGTCGTGGAACCCGTAGTCCATCCGGAACGGCTCGCCGATCTCCCGCGCGAACCGCAGCTCCAGCTCCTCGCGCTCGGGTTCGGGGACGCGATCGAAGACCATCCGCATGAAAAACCGGCCCTCTCCGCTCGAGTGCTGGTCGACGTCGACGATGTTGAGCCCTGAGTCCGCCAGGAAGCCGCTGACGCGGGCGATCAGGCCGGGCTGGTCGGGGCAGGCGAGCAGCAGGCGCGAGGTGGGCTGATCCGCCATCGTCGTGATCATCGCGGATAGGGTGGGGTCGATGCGGATCGCGGCAGTCCCCGACGGAGCGGTGGAGCGGCTGGGCCTGCTCCTCAACAAGCTGCCGACGCCGATCGGCGAGGCGATGTACTCGATGCCGATCGCCCGCTCGTTGCAGGTGGCGCAGCGGACCGGGATGCTGGCGGCGCTGGCGGAGGGGCCGCGCGACCCCGCCGAGCTGGCCGAGCACCTCGGCCTGCAGACGACGGGCACGGTGCGCGTCCTCGACGTGATCGCCTCGCTCGGCCACGTCAGGCAGCGGCCCGACGGCCGCTACGAGATGACCAGGAGCGGCCGACCGTGGCTCGACCCGCGCTCGGACACCTACCTCGGCGACTTCCTCGCCGACACCGCCTACTACTGGGACTGGTACGGAAAGCTGGAGGACCTGGTCCGCGACGGCACCCATGCCGAGCTGCACGGTAAGGACGCGGACGATCCCTACTGGCGCTCCTACATCCGCGGCCAGTACCAGCTGGCGCGGCTCTCCAGCGCCGAAGTCGCGAAGGCGATTCCGCTTGGCCGCGGCGCCCATTCGCTGCTAGACGTGGCGGGGGCGCACGGCGAGTACTCGATGGCCCTCTGCCGTCGGCACGAGGGCCTGCGGGCGACCATCGTCGACCTGCCGGGCAGCGCCAAGGTCGGGGAAGGGATCGTCGCCGAAGCGGGGATGAGCGACCGCGTCCGCCACCTCGTCGGCGACATGTTCGAGGTCGACTACGACGGCCACTACGACGGCGCCCTCTGCTTCAACATCATCCATCACCTCTCGCCCGAGCAGGCGCGGGCGCTCTTCCAGCGCATCCGGGCGGTGCTCCGACCCGGCGCGCCCCTCTGCATCCTCGACCTCTACGACCGCCCCGGCGGCCAGCGCGCCAACCTCGCCTCGATCCTCGGCCTCTTCTTCCACCTCACCTCGGGCGCCGACACCTACACCGTCGAGGAGGTTTCGCGGTGGATGGAGGAGAGCGGTTATGGCGGGGTCGGGGTGAAGTCGTTCCGGACGCTGCCGGACCTGCGGCTGCTGATCGCCAAGGCGGTCTAACCAGACGCGGCGGTAAGGGGGCGAGGGGGTCACCCTCCCCAGACACAACTCGCTATGGCTCGTTGTTGAGTGTCTGGGGAGGGTGACCCCCTCGCCCTGGATGTCGCTTGCTGTGGACCAGCTCGAGGCAGCCGCACCTGACCGGTGTCGCGTCAAAGTCACGGGAGCGAGCGGCGAGCGCAAGATCGCGACCACGTCAGCCGGTGGAATGGCAGCTTGGTGCGTGAGCTAGTGCGGGATGTTGCGAGTTGGGCGGCGTCTGTGATGGGGGGCACACATGGGAGCGGTGGGAACCCTCACGGTTCCGCGCTTGCTCACAAAACGCAAACATTTCGCCTCGATCTTGTTCATTGTCCTCGCCTTCCCGGCCGCTGCTCTGGCCGCCGGCGGTGGGGGATCGACCTCGCGGCCCGCGGTGGGCCAGGCCCAAGTGGTGCCGATCGCGCCGTTGCAGCGGCCGGTTTCGCGCTTCCGGCACGTGGTCGAGACGATCTCCCGGCAGATCAAAGCCGAAGCCCGGGCCGCGGCGCGCCAGGTCCGGCGTCAACGCGAAGAGGAGTTCGCCGCGTTGCCGGGCGGCGTCACGATCTCGACCCTCGAAGGGATCGCCTTCTGCGAGTCGGGCGGCGACCCGGCTGCGGTCTCCTCGGATGGGACCTACCGCGGCAAATACCAGTTCGACTATGGGACCTGGGAATCGGTTGGCGGCAGCGGCGACCCGGCCGCCGCCCCCGCGGCCGAGCAGGACTACCGGGCGGCGCTGCTCTACGCGCAATCCGGCTCCAGCCCCTGGCCCGTCTGCGGCTGAGGCCGAGCCGATGGGCCCGCCGGGCCCCGTCTCCGATTTCCGGCTCTCCCTCACGGGGGGGTTCCTCGAATTCGCCGCCACCCGCGGAGACGCCATCTCCGCGTCTACGATCACAACCCGATGAGTGAGGAGAGGGTTCCCACGCCGGATGCCGGCGGGCCGAGGAGAAAGCCGCCGCAGGAGGCGATCGCCGAGGCGCGAGTGCGGGCGCCGAGCCGAGGCAACCGCAAGCTCGAGGGCTTCCTCGAGGCGGTCAACTCCGACGAGCAGGTGCGGGCCTGGTGGTACATGGCTCAGGTCCACGCCGAGCGGCTCGGCATGTCGGACCACTCCTGGGTCCACATGCAGATCGTCCTCAACATCGCCCTCCGCCTGCTGCGGCTGCTGGTCAAAGCGGGGGTGGAGCCGGTGATGGTCAGCGACCACGGCATGCGCGACCGCGACGCCGAGGTGGTCGTCGCCGGCGGCGCCCTCCTGCACGACATCGGCATGTCGATCCACCGCGCCGACCACGAGGCCTACTCGCTCTTCCTCGCCAACGGCGCCCTCGAACGGCTGCTTGCCGACTGCTACCGCCAGCCGGAGCGCACCGTTGTCGCCTCGGAGATCCTCCACGCGATCATCGGCCACCGCCGTCGCGGCGAGCCCTACACGCTCGAGGCCGGCGTCGTCCGCGTCGCCGACGCCCTCGACATGGCGCAGGGCCGCACCCGGATCCCGCTCGAGAAAGGCCATGAGGGGATCCACTCGATCTCCGCCGCGGCGATCGACGAGGTCCGCATCGAGCGCGGCGAGGAGCGGCCGGTGCGGATCGAGATCCAGCTCAACAACTCGGCGGGCATCTTCCAGGTCGACGACCTCCTTGCCACCAAGATCCGCGGCACCCCGCTCGAGGGCCGGGTGGAAGTCATCGCGCGGGTCGAAGGCGAGACCGAGAAGCGGCTGCTCAGCGGCTTCCGGCTGTCCTGATTCGACGAGCCGTCAAAAATCCCCCTCAGCGGGGGAAAATTGCCGGCTCGTTACAACGTCGCCGGCTCGCTACGGGTTACCCGCCTCGCGCGCGCGTCAGTTGAAGCGCGCCAGGTCGGACTTGCGCTGTTCCCTGCGCTTCTCCAGCTTGCCCTGGACCAGCGAGAGGACGATCACCAGCGCCGCGAAGAAGAAGATCACGCCGAAGCAGAAGAAGGTCACCGTCTTGTCAGTGGTGGGACCGGCGAGGCCGACCCCCTCGTCGGCAAGGGCGGCCGGGGCGGCGACGAGGAACAGTGCCCAGGTCGCAAGCAGGGCTGCAAGGGCGCGCTTCACGGGCGGCAATCTAGCGCACCCCGAGGTCGCCCCGCATAGGATGCGCGCCGATGTCGAACGCCGAGGCGCTTTTGCTCGGGATCGTCCAGGGGCTGACCGAGTTCCTGCCGATCTCCTCGTCGGGCCACCTGATCCTGGTCCCCTGGCTGCAGAGCTACACGTTCCTGCAGGAAAACGACGCCTTCAACAAGACCTTCGACGTCGCCCTGCACGCGGGCACCCTGGTTGCCGCCGTCGCCTACTTCCGGGTCGAGGTCGTGACGTTGCTGCGCGGCTTCTTCGCCGCGGTGCGGCAGCGGGCGATCAGGACCGACGAGCAGCGGCTCGCGGTGGCGATCGCGATCGGGACGGTCCCCGCGGTGATCATCGGCGGCCTCGGCTCCGGCTTCATCGACGAACACCTCGGCGAGCCGTGGATGATCGCGATCCAGCTGATCCTCTTCGGAGCCCTGCTCGGCTACGCCGACCGTATGCCTCAGCGGCGTCGGCTCGACGACACCAGCCTCCGCGACGGCTGGTACGTCGGCCTCGCCCAGGTGCTGGCGCTGGCGCCGGGCACCTCGCGCTCGGGGATCACGATCACCGCCGCCCGCTGGCTCGGCCTCGACCGCGACTCCGCCGCCCGCTTCTCCTTCCTGCTGCTGATCCCCGCTGTCGCCGGCGCCACCCTCTACAAGGCCGCCAGCGCCGCCCACGAAGGGCTGCCCGACGGCGTCGCCGGGCCGATGGTGGTGGGAACGATCGCCGCCGCCGTCTCCGGCTACCTGGCGATCTCCTTCCTCCTGCGCCTGGTGCGGACGACCAGCTACCGGCCCTTCGTCCTCTACCGCTACGCCGTGGGCGTCGCGGTCCTGCTGATCATCGCCACCGGTCTGCGCCCTGCCACTTTCTGAAAGCCGCTCCCGACTTCTTCGACAGACCAAGGTGTGTCGAAAGGCGGCGGCGTCGCCCATAGCCCCTCCCGCCGCCTCCCGCAAATTCGGCCCCGCTCCCGGGCACGGCTGTGAAAATCCTGTGAACAGCAGGCGGTTCGCGCTCCCAGGGGGCATACAATCGGCCCATCCGCATTGCCGTGATCGACACCGACAGCGGCTTTGTCACCGTTCTCGCCAAGCGGTCCGAAGCCGCCGGCTGGCACCTCAGCCGCAGCGCTGGGCCGATTCCGCCGCGAGAGCTCGTGGCGATGAAGCTGAACGCGCTCCTCGTCGACCCGGCCCTGCTGGGCGATGAAGCCTGGCCCTACCTCGAGCGGATCGCCTCGATGCTGCCGGAGCTCGGCCTCGTCGTCTGCACCGGCCGTTCCACCGTCGCCGAGCGGGTCCGCGGGCTGCGGCTCGGCGTCGACGACTGGATGACGAAGCCTTCCCACCCGGAGGAGGCGATGGCGCGGATCGAAGCCGTCGCCCGCCGCCACAGCCACGGCCGCCGCGAGGTCGAGGCGGCTCCGCTCGCCGCCGGACAGATGGAGATCCGACCCGACCGCTTTCAAGCCTTCGTCGGCACCGAGCCGCTCGACCTCACCCGCCGCGAGTTCGAGCTGCTCTACCTGCTGGCCGAGGAACGGGGCCAGGTGCTGGAGCGGGAGAAGATCTACCAGCGCGTCTGGGGCTACGCGATGGCGCACGGCGACCGCTCGGTCGACGTCTTCATCCGCAAGCTGCGCCAGAAGCTGGAGAAGCGCTCGCCGAGCTGGTCCTACATCCACACCCACTTCGGCATCGGCTACCGCTTTGAGCCCGAACCGGCGGGGATCGTCGCCGCGGAGCTGCGCCCGGCCGCGGAGCCGGCGGAGGCGGGTGTGCCGGAGTCGGCCGGGGCAGGCGCCCGGGGGCAGCAGCCCGTCGACGCTTCACAGCGCGCCCAGAAGAGCTTCACGGCGAGATAGCCGTTCCCCTCGCCCGGGCCGGCCATGGCCGGCCGGCATGGGACGACCCATCCCCTTCTCGCCAGATGGGTGAACCGATCCCCGGTTCTGCGCCTTTCACATCTTTTTTACAACTTCGCCACAGCGCAGTAACAAGCTGGAGGTCGACGGCTGGGAGCCTGCGGCTCAGCTATGTCGAACGATTCCAAAAGGGAGATTGATGTCCAGCTCTAGATGGTTTGTGGTGATCGCCTCTGCCGTGGCCCTCGCCCTCGGCGTTGCCGCCTGCGGTTCCAGCGGCAGCGACGAAACCGGCGGTGGCTCCTCGGCCGGCGGCGGTGAAGTCTCCGGCGAGATCGCCGGTGCCGGCTCGACCGCCCAGCAGGCGGCGCAGGAAGCTTGGATCGCCGAATTCGAGAACGCCAACAGCGGCGCGACCATTTCCTACGACCCGGTCGGGTCCGGCGGCGGTCGCGAACAGTTCATCGCTGGCGGTGTGGCCTACGCGGGCAGCGACGCGGCCCTCGCGAGCGAAGAAGGCGAACTGGAAAAGGCCGAAAAGCGGTGCTCGCCCGGCGAACTGATCGAGGTCCCCGACTACATCTCGCCGATCGCGGTCATCTACAACCTGCCGGGAGTCGAAGAACTGCAGCTCGACCCGGAAGCCCTGGCGAAGATCTTCGCGCAGGAAATCACCAGCTGGAACGACCCGGCGATCGCCAAGGACAACCCCGGCGTCGAACTGCCGGACACCCGCATCACCCCGGTCAACCGCTCCGACGAGTCGGGCACGACTCAGAACTTCGCGGAATACCTCTCCGAGGTCGTTCCCAGCGTCTGGAAGTTCGAAGTCAGCGGCGACTGGCCAGCGAGGGGCGGCGAAGCCGCCTCGGGCACCTCGGGTGTCGTCGAAGCGGTTGGCGCCGGCGAAGGCGCGATCGGCTACGCCGACGCCAGCCAGGCCGGCGAACTGAGCGTCGCCAAGGTCGAGGTGGGCAGCGAATGGGCGGAACCGACTCCCGAGTCCGCGGCGAAAATCGTCGAGGAGTCTCCTCTCGACACGGAACTCAGCCCCGGCAGGTACACGATCGCCTACGAACTCGACCGCAGGACGGAATCGCAGGGGACCTACCCGATCGTCCTCGTCTCCTACCTGATCGCGTGCACGAAGTACGGCTCCACCTCCGAAGCGGAAGCCGTCAAGGGCTACGCGGAATACGTCGTCAGCCCCGAAGGACAGGAACTGGCCGCCGAACAGGCCGGCTCGGCTCCGCTCTCCTCGGCGCTGTCGAAGAAAGTGACGCCCGCGGTCGAAGCGATCGAGGGGGGCCAGTAGGCCCGTGCCCTCGGTCGACACCACGACCAACGCGGGCCAGTTGCTGGCGGCGGCGTCCGGAGGGCGCCGCCGCGGCGACCGCGTCTTCTCCCGCACCGCGGTGCTCGGCGCGGCCACGATCCTGGCCCTGCTGGCCGGGGTCGCGATCTTCCTCCTCTCCGAGGGTCTCCCGGCCCTCACCGCCGCCGCTTCGGAACTGCCGGAAGGCAAGACCTTCGTCGACTACGTCGCCCCGCTCGCCTTCGGCACCGTGCTGGCGGCGGCGCTGGCGGCCTTCGTCGCCGTCCCGCTCGCGGTTGCGGTGGCGCTCTTCATCACCCACGTCGCGCCGCCGCGGATCGCGCTCTCGCTCGGCTACCTGGTTGACCTGCTGGCGGCGATCCCGAGCATCGTCTACGGCCTCTGGGGCATCTTCGTTCTCGGCCCGGCGGCGGTGCCGGTGCTGAAATGGCTGGAAGAGAAGCTGGGCTTCATCCCCTTCTTCGAGGGACCCGCCTCGGTCACCGGCCGCACGATGCTGGTCGCCGGACTGGTGCTGGCGGTGATGATCTTGCCGATCGTCTCCGCCGTCGCCCGCGAGGCCTTCGCCCAGACGCCGCGCCGGCTGCGGGAAGGCGCGCAGGCGCTCGGCGCTACCCGCTGGGAGATGATCCGGATGACCGTCCTCCCGTTCGGCCGCTCATCGGTGATCAGCGGCGCCATGCTCGGCCTCGGCCGGGCGCTGGGGGAGACGATGGCGGTGACGATCATCCTCTCCGTGTCCGGCGCGGTCAGCTTCAACCTGATCAGCCAGGCCAACCCCTCGACGATCGCAGCCAACATCGCCCTCGACTTCCCCGAGTCCTCCGGCCTGGCGATCAACGCGCTGATCGCGACCGGGCTCGTCCTCTTCGCGATCACCCTCGTCACCAACATGGGAGCGCGGGCGATCATCGCCCGCGACAATCGGAAATAGGCCGATGGAGAACGCTTCCCACCCAATGCATGCCACCAGCGGTCTGAGGTTCGAGCGCGGCGGCGGCACCCTTCCGGGCAGGGCCACCGGGGCCGTGTTCGGCGGCTCGGCGGCGGCGACCGCCGCCGTCCTCCTCGCCACCGGCGTGTTCACCGTGCCGCTGACGCTCGTCTTCGGAACGGTCCTCGCGGCGATCGTCCTCTACGCCTGGGCGCGGGCGCTGGAGGGGCCGCGGCGGGCGCTCGACCGGGTGATGACGCTCTGGATCGCCGCCGCCTTCGGCCTGGCGATGATCCCGCTCTTCTCGCTGATCTTCGAAGTGGCCAAACGGGGCATCCCCGGCCTCAGCCTCGAATTCTTCACCGCCGACGCGCGCGGGGTGGTCGGCGGCGGCGGCGCCTCGCACGCGATCGTCGGCACCCTGGTGATCACCGCCGTGGCGACCGTGATCTCGGTCCCGATCGGGATCATGGCCGCTATCTACCTCACCGAGTACGGCACCGGGCGCCTGCGGCGCGCGCTCACCTTCTTCGTCGACGTGATGACCGGCATCCCCTCGATCGTCGCCGGCCTCTTCGCCTACGCCCTCTTCGAGATCTTCCTCGGGCCGGGAATCCGGCTCGGCGTGATGGGTTCCGTGGCCCTCTCGGTGCTGATGATCCCGATCGTGATCCGCTCCGCCGAGGAGGTGCTGAGGATCGTCCCCGACCACCTGCGCGAGGCGGCCTACGCGCTGGGGACGCCGAAGTGGAAGACGATCACCAGGATCGTCCTGCCCACCGCCATCGCCGGCCTCCTCACCGGGGTGATGATCGCGCTGGCCCGCATCATCGGCGAGACCGCGCCGCTGCTGGTCACCACCGGCGTCGTCGACTCGATGAACACCGATCCCTTCAACGGCCGCATGCAGAACCTGGCCGTCTACGCCTACAACGAGTACCGCTCGCCCGGGGTGATGAAACAGGCCGCCTACGACAAGGCGTGGGCTGCCGCCATGACCCTGATCGCGATCGTGATGATCCTCAACGTCGCCGCCCGGCTGGTCTACCGGCGGTACAAAACCGAGATCCGATGAGTGCGGAAGGGAGGAAGCTGAGATCGATGCTGGGAGCCGCAACGAAGCGAAGCGCGCCGGAGGAGGGTAGGGCCGAGATGGCCGGCTCCCGCGGCGTCACCGCCACCTCCACCGAGCCCGTGGCCGCCATGCCGGGACGCCCGGCGAAGACGATCGAGGCGCGCGACGTCGATCTCTTCTACGGCGACTTCCAGGCCGTCGGGGGGGTCTCGATGACGGTCGAGCCGAACAAGGTGACGGCGCTGATCGGCTCCTCCGGCTGCGGCAAGACGACCTTCCTGCGCTCGCTCAACCGCATGCACGAGTTGACTCCGGGAGCGCGGGTCGCGGGAGAGATCACCCTCGACGGCGAAGACGTCTACGGCAGCGGGGTGGACCCGGTGGCGGTGCGGCGCCTGGTCGGGATGGTCTTCCAGCAGCCGAACCCGTTTCCGACGATGTCGATCTACGACAACGTCGCTGCCGGCCTCAACCTGAACGCGAAGAAGGTCGCCAAGGCGCAGAAGGACGCGGTGGTGGAGCGGAGCCTGCGCGGGGCCCACCTCTGGGACGAGGTCAAGGGCCGGCTCGACAAGCCGGGCGGCAGCCTCTCCGGCGGCCAGCAGCAGCGCCTCTGCATCGCTCGGGCGATCGCGGTCGGCCCCGAGGTCCTGCTGATGGACGAGCCCTGCTCAGCGCTCGACCCGGTGGCGACGCTGGCGATCGAGAACCTGATCGGCGAGCTGAAGAGCCGCTACACGATCGTGATCGTCACTCACAACATGCAACAGGCGGCGCGGGCCAGCGACGTCACCGCCTTCTTCAACATCGAGGCGACCGGCAGGCCGGGACACCTGGTTGAGGTCGGTGCGACCGAGGACATCTTCACCAAACCGGGTCGGCGGGAGACCGAGGACTACGTCAGCGGTCGCTTCGGCTAGGCCGGGGGAGGAAGAGATGCCGGAAGTGGCGCGAGCCGAATACGTGGAGGAACTGGCCAACCTGGAGGCGAGCGCCCTGGGCGGCCTCGACCTGGTGGGGACGGCGCTGACGCGGACGCTGGAAGCGGTCGAGCACCAGGACGTCGAGCTGGCGCAGATCGTCGTCGCGGACGACGACCGCATCGACGGCCGCTACCTGGAGGTCCACCAGGCGCTGATCACCCTGCTGGCGACGCAGTCGCCGGTGGCCACGGACCTGCGCCTGATCTCCTCGCTGCTGCACGTGCTGAAGAACATCGAGCGAATGGGCGACCAGTGCGTGAACATCTGCAAGGTGATCCCGATCTCCGGGACCGAGCCGCCGGCCGACGAGGAGATGGTGCGGCTGATCCTGTCCATGGGTCAGCACACGAAGGCGCTGATCGTGCAGGCGAAGCGGGCCTTCGAGGAGCGCGACGTGGAGATGGCGCGCGACCTGGTCCGTCAGGACGACGTCGTCGACAACCTCAACCGCGACTGCTTCCGGCTGGCGCTGGAGATCGGCGACGACATCGACCGCCGTGAGTGGGCGATGACGATGCTGCTGGCGGCGCGGGCGATCGAGCGGACGGCGGACAACGCGGTGGACATCGGCGAGCAGGTGGCCTTCGTCGTCACGGGGCTGTTCCGGGAGTTCGAGGACGCTTCGCATCCGTCATAGGCGAGCGGTCCGGTGGGGGTCCCTGGGAGCACCTCCGCCGCGAGGTGCGGCCCCCGGCTGACGCCTCGGGCCGCTCGGCGCGGCTCCATGCTGAGTACCCAGGGACCCCCACGGACCGCTCCCGTGTCAGATCCGATGGGGCTGGGAACATGCGGGGGATACCCGTGACCCTCTGTGCGGCGATAGATATTGGCTCGAATACGACTCGGTTGCTCGTGGCGGAGCCGGTGGACGGGCAGTTGAAGAAGGTGATGGAGCAGCGGGCTTACACGCGGATCGGCAAGGCCGTCGACAAGAAGGGCGCGATCCGGGCGGAGAAAGTCGAGGAAGTCGGCGAGGTCGTCGGGACCCAGGTGCGGCTGGCGCGTGAGCTGGGGGCAGAGGAGATCCGCGCCGTCGCCACCGCCGCGATCCGCGACGCGAGCAACGCCGACGACGTCGCCGGCGCGGTCGGACGCGCGGCCGGGATTCCGATCGAGATCCTGCCCGAGGAGGAGGAGGGGCGCCTCTCGTTTCTCGGCGCGACCAAGACGCTTGGGCATCCGTCCGAGGGCCTGGTCGGCGTCGTCGACATCGGCGGCGGCTCGACCGAGGTGATCCTCGGGACCGTTGCCGAGGGAGTGCAGAGCGTCCGCTCCTGGCCGGTCGGCTCCGGCAACCTCGCCGACGAGGTGATCGCCTCCGATCCGCCCTCGGCGGCGGAGATCCGGCGTGGCCGCGATCGGATCGACGACATCTTCGAGGGGATCGAGTTCGAGCAACCGGCGCAGGCGGTCGCCGTCGGTGGCTCCGCCACCTCGCTGCGCCGCCTCGTCGGCGCCGTCCTCGAATACGAGACCCTGGAGCGCGGCATCCGCGTCCTCTGCGGCGATCCCGCCGCCGACGTCGGCCGCCGCTTCGAGCTCGACCCCACCCGCGTCCGCATCCTGCCCACCGGCGTTCTCCTCCTCGAGAAGGTCTCCGACCTGCTCGGCCAGCCCCTCCAGATCGGCAAGGGCGGCCTCCGCGAGGGAGTCATCCTCGACCTCCTCAACGGCAACGCCAACGGCAGCCCCCCCGAGCGCGTCGCGGTCTAGCGAAATTCCTGGGCGGCGAGGTGGAGTTCCTCGAGGGTGCGTGCCCGCTCTTCCTGCCGCCGCTTGTTTTCCACTCGCATCTGGATCAGCTCTTCGGCTTTCGCGGGCTCGGATTGCGCGATTCGAAGGGCAGTCTCGTAGTCGATCACGTCTGAGACGTCAGCAAGCCGTCGGGCCAACTCTCGTCGTTCCTGTTCGTTCATCGGATCGAATCTACCCGTGGTCACGTTCTGTCACCTAGCCCTTCTTCAACCCGTTTGATCTCAAGACTTGCCTTGGTGAGCCCATCGGCTAGGCGGCTCGTGGTCTCTTCCAGTTCCTCGATCGCTGTCGCTGCTTGTTCTGCCGACTGGTCGACCTTGTCTCCGAACTTCACTCCCCGAGTTGAGATCTCGATTGGCAGTCGTCCTTGAGCCAACCCCATGAAGGCGGGCGTTATCAGGAGAAGGTCGCCGTAGAAGGCGAGCAGCGCCACCTCAAGCCGGTACAGGCCGACCTGGTGGAAGGCAGGTGCCGGTAAATCGGGATCACCCTGCACATCCACCGGCACCGGCGCCGAGACGGAGGCACAGAGCGCGAGGCCGAGGGCAGCGGCTACGAGGGTTCGGACGAAGAAGCGTTCGGCCATGGCTGGAGAAGGTCGGCGCGCCTGAAGTTCGCCCCCGGGGCAGGCGGGAATTCCGGAAAACGCCCGCTTTTTCCGGCTTCTCGGATCTCCCGCCACTCCACTGCGGAATCCTGTCGGCGGGCGAGGGATGCGAGCACGGTGCCGGCGACCCGCCGAGGGCGCGCCAGTACGATGGACCAATCGACGAACCCGCGCTGTACTTCAACCGCGAGCTCTCCTGGCTCGACTTCAACCAGCGGGTTCTCGAACTCGCCGAGGACCCCGCGGTGCCGCTGCTGGAGCGGGTCAGGTTCTGCGGGATCTACGCCAACAACCTCGACGAGTTCTTCATGGTCCGCGTCGCCGGGCTCTTCGACCAGCTCGATGCCGGGATCGAGGCGCGGGGCCCCGACGGGCTGCGGCCCTCGGAGCAGATCGACGCGATCCAGAGGCGGGTCCTCGAGCTCGACGACCGGCTCTGCCGCTGTTTCGGGGCGGAGCTGCGGCCGGCACTGCGGGAGCGGGGAATCCGCATCGTCACCCTCGATACCGCCAGCGACGAGGAGCGGCGGGAGATCGACGCCCGCTTCGAGCAGCAGGTCTTCCCGGCGCTGACGCCCCTGGTGATCGGCCTCGGCCGGCCCTTTCCCTACATCTCCAACCTCTCGCTCAGCCTCGGCGTGCTGTTGCGCGACTCCGAGAGCGGCAACGAGATCATCGCCCGGGTCAAGGTCCCGAAGGAGCTGCTCGGCCGCTTCCTGCCGCTCGGCGACGACGGCCTCACCTTCGTGCCGCAGGAGGAGGTGATCGCCGCCAACCTCGATGCGCTCTTCCCCGGCATCGACGTGATCGACCACGGCTACTTCCGGGTCACCCGCGACGCCGACTTCAACGTCTCCGACGAGGCCGACGACCTCCTGCAGGCGGTGCAGGACGAGCTCCGTCGCCGTCGCTTCGGCGAGGTTGTCCGGCTCGAGGTCGAGGCTGACATGAACCCGAAGCTGCGCTCGCAGCTGGTCGCGGCGCTGCGGCTGGAAGATCGCGAGGTCTACGACATCGAGGGCCTGCTGGACCTCTCCGACCTCGATTCGATCGCCGACGTGCCGGGCCATGCCGAGCTGCGCTACAGCCCCTGGACCCCGGTCACCCAGCCGCGGCTGCAGGCCGAGGACGACGAGCCGGTCGACATGTTCGCCGCGATCAGCCGGCAGGATCTGCTGGTCCACCATCCATACGAGTCCTTCAACAGCTCGGTCGAGCGCTTCGTCGCCCAAGCGGTCGCCGACCCCGATGTGCTGGCGATCAAGCAGACCGTGTACCGGACCAGCGACGACTCGCCGCTGGTCCCGTCGCTGATCCGCGCCTCCGAACGCGGCAAGCAGGCGGTCTGCATGGTCGAGCTGAAGGCGCGCTTCGACGAGGAGGCGAACATCCACTGGGCGAAGTCGCTGGAGGAGGCGGGCGTCCACGTCGTCTACGGCATCCCCGGCCTGAAGACGCACGTGAAGGCAATCCTGGTCGCCCGCCGCGAGGGCGAGCAGGTGCGCGAGTACGTCCACGTCGGCACCGGCAACTACAACCCCAAGACGGCGCGGCTCTACACGGATCTGGGGATCTTCACCGCCGATCCCGACATCGGCGCCGACGTCGCCGAGATGTTCAACTTCCTCACCGGCTACGGGCGCCCGGCCGGATTCCGCAAGGTGCTGGTCTCGCCGACGACGATGCGCGACCAGATCATCGACGAGATCGAGCGCACGGTTGCCGCTCATGAAGACGGCGAGGATTGCCGGATCGCCCTGAAGATGAACTCGCTGGTCGACGGGCGCTGCATCCAGGCGCTCTACGGGGCCTCACGGGCGGGGGTGCGGGTCGACCTCAACGTGCGCGGGATCTGCTGCCTGCGCCCGGGGGTCGAAGGGATCTCCGAGAGCATCCGTGTTTCCTCGATCGTCGGCCGCTTCCTCGAGCATTCGCGCATCTATGCCTTCCGTCGTGGCGAGGAGACGCGGGTGCTGATGGGCTCGGCCGACCTGATGCCGCGCAACCTCGACAGCCGGGTCGAGCTGGTGGCGCCGGTCGAGGACGCGGAGATCAAGGCGGAGCTGCTGGACGTGCTGGAGCGCTGCCTGGCCGACACCGCCAGCTCCTGGGAGCTGGGACCCGACGGGCGCTGGACTCGTCTGAGGCCAGACGGCGAACCCCGCAGCGCGCAGGAGGAGTTGATGGCGCGGCATTCCGCACGTGCCGCGGAGCACCTCGCGGCTTCCGCCGCCTGACACGCGCACCGAGTTCTTACATGACTAGGATGCCTCGGCAGTGGCGCGCTTCTCGCTCCTCCCCCGCGACCGGACCTTCTTCGACCTCTTCATCGAGGCGGGCCAGAACGCGGTCCGCGCCGCCAAGCTACTCGACGAGATGATGCACACCTGGCCAGAGAGCGAAAACCTCTCCCGGGAGATTCTCCTGGCCGAGCAGGAGGGCGACCGGATCACCCACGACATCGTCAAACGCCTCAACACGACGTTCGTCACCCCGATCGACCGCGAGGACATCTACGGCCTGGCGACGCAGATGGACGACATCGTCGACTTCACCGAGGAGGCCGCCGACTTCCTCGGCCTCTACAAGATCGAGGCGCCGATGGAGCAGGCTCAGGCGCTGACCAAAGTCCTCGTCGCCTCCTGCGAGCAGCTGGCGATGGGGCTGGAGAACCTGCCCTCTTTCAAGGACCTCGACAAGTACTGGATCGAGATCCACCGCCTCGAGAACGACGGCGACCGGATCTCCCGCGACGCTGTCGCCTCGCTGTTCTCCAACGGGATCGACCCGATGGTCGTGATCCGGTGGAAGGACATGTTCGCGGTGCTCGAGGAGGCGATCGACGCGACCGAGACCGCGGCGCAGATAATCGAGGGCATCGTCATCAAGAACTCGTGACGGCTCCAGGCGTCGCCATACGGCGTCCTCGGTCGCTCGCGTGCGAAGCACGCCACGCTCCCTGCGTCCCTGTCTGGCAACGCCTGGAGCTCGTCACCGCGTCCTTCGACCTGAGCCTCCTCACGGGGACGTAGTCGTGTCCTCCGACGTGATCCTCGTCATCGTCGTCGGCACGGCGCTGGCGTTCGACTTCACCAACGGCTTCCACGACACCGCCAACGTCGTCGCCACCTCGATCTCGACCGGGGCGGCACGGCCGTCGGTGGCGATCGGGTTCGCCTCGCTGCTCAACTTCATCGGCGCCTTCATCTCGATCAGCGTCGCCGCCACCGTCGCCAAGGACGTCGTCGACGCCGAAGTGATCACCCCAACGATCGTCTTCGCGGGCCTGATCGGGGCGATCGCCTGGAACCTGGTCACCTGGTACTTCGGGCTGCCGTCGAGCTCCTCGCACGCGTTGATCGGCGGCGTCGTCGGCTCGGCGGTGGCGGCCGCCGGCCTCGACGCGGTGCTCGCCGAAGGCCTCGTCGGCAAGGTCCTGGTCCCGGCGGTGGTGGCGCCGATCGTCGCCTTCCTCGTCGCCGGGCTGGCGATCGGCCTCTCCTACCGGGTCGTCGGCAGGCAGCGGCCGGGAATCGTCAGCCGCGGCTACCGCTACGGGCAGATCATCTCCGGTGGCCTGCTGGCGCTCGCGCACGGCACCAACGACGCGCAGAAGACGATGGGGGTGATCACCCTCGCCCTGATCGCCAACGGCACCCTCGGCGCTGAAGCCGACCCGCCGACCTGGGTGATCGTCGCCTCCGCGACGGCGATCGCGCTCGGCACCTACAGCGGCGGCTGGCGGATCATCAAAACGACCGGCACCCGGATCATCAAGATGGACGCCGCGCAGGGCTTCTCGGCGCAGGGGGCGGGGGCGGCGGTGATCCTCGCCTCCACCCACTTCGGCTTCCCGCTCTCGACCACCCACGTGATCAACGGCGGCGTGATGGGGTCGGGGGCCGCCAAACGGCTCTCGGCGGTGCGCTGGGGGGTGGCCGGCAACATCATCGTCGCCTGGCTGCTGACCCTGCCGGCGGCGGCGTTGATCGGCGGGCTCACCTACGGCTTCACCCGGCTTTTCGGCACCGGCGCGCTGGGACCGGTGCTGGTGACGCTGATGGCGCTCTCGCTGGTCGCCGCCGCCTTCGCCCGCCGGGCGCAGCGCGGCGCTCCCGTCACGGCGGCGGGCGGATGATCGCGACGATCGTCCAGTGGAAGGAGCTGTGGCAGACGGTCGCGGCGTCGGTGCTTGCCGGAGCCGGAGTCACCTTCGCCTTCTCGTTGGGGATCTGGGGAACCGGTCAGTTCGTCGAGCTGAGCCGCAACGAGCGGCCGCTGGCGGCGGCGGCGGCCGGGGCGGCGGGGGCGCTGGCGTTTCTCTGCGTCCTGGTCGCGGTGGTCGTCGGCATCGTCGTGATGACGAAGAACTAGAAGCCGCCCCCCAGGATCGCTCTACACTGAGGGGGTGCGAGCCGCGCGCAACGTAGCGATCGTGATGCTGCTGGCGCTGGGGGTGGCCTTCCTGCCCGGCGGCGGCAACGTGGCCGAAGCGGCGATCACCGCGCTGACGATGGGGCTGCTGGCCGGCATCGCCTGGATGGTCTACACGCTAAGCCGCGAGAGCCAGCTGACGCTGGCGACGCTGAGCGACGGCCGGCGGGCGATCCTCTACGGCGCGCTCGGGATGCTCACCCTGCTGATCGCCGGCAGCGACAAGCTGTTCGCGACCGGCGGCGGGACCGTGCTCTGGATCGTCCTGCTGGCGGCCTCGGTCGCGGCGATCTGGAAAGTCTGGACCGAGGCGAATACCTACCAGTAGCGGGCGCCCCCGGCCGATGCCGAGGGGGCAGATGGCCCGATCTCGTGACATAGCTGGCGCTGAAGATTTGCTTTTTGCGCGCCACGTGTGCGCTTTGGCTCGGCAGGGTGGGGCTATGCCGCGAGCAGCCGACAACGCAGCGCACGGGGAGGAGGGGACCGCCTCGGTGGAGTTTGTCGCGACGGTTCCGTTCCTGCTGCTGGCGATCGTGGCGGCCGCGCAGATCGCGCTCGCCGGGCAGGCGCTCTGGTCGGCGAGCGTGGCGGCTCGGGCGGGGGCGCGGGCAGCCGCGGCTGGAGGAGACGCGGCAGCGGCCGCTCGCTCCGCGCTCCCGCCCACGTTTCGCGCGGGGGCGAGGGTCGAGGACGACGACGACGTCTCGGTGCGGGTCGAGGTGCCCCGGCTGATCCCGTTGCTGTCGCCCGTTCAGGTGGCGGCGGCGAGCGATCTGGATCCGAGCGGTGGCTGAGCGGGGACAGGCGACCGTCGAGCTGGTGGCGGCCCTGCCGGCGCTGCTGCTGGCGGCCCTGGCGGCCCTGCAGCTGCTGGCCGCCGGCTACGCGATGACCCTCGCCGACGGCGCCGCCGAGGCTGGGGCGCTGGCTCTGGCCTCGGGAGGCTCGGCCGCCGAAGCGACGCGGCAGGCGCTGCCGGGGTGGGCGCGCGACGACGTCTCGATCACGATCTCGGGAAGCCGGGTCTCGGTTCGGCTGCGACCGCCGTCGCCGATACCCGCCCTGGCGAACGGCCTGACGATCAGCAGCAGTGCCTCCGCGCGGCCGGCGGGATGAGCGCTCCTGCCGCGATCCGGGCTGGCGCGTCGAGCGTCCTCAATCCGCTGCAGGACGGGTCGACGCTCATCGCCGCCGGGGTGGGGGAGGCTGAAGGGGCGCGTGGCGCCGCGGCCGCGCTCGCCTGCGCCGCGGCGGATCTCGACTCGGTGGCCCTTCTCGTCGACGTCGGCGGCAGGGCGCCGCGACCGGCACTGCTGGCGAGCGCCTCCGCGCAGAAGCTGGAGGGGCGGCTGGCTGCGCACCTGCCCGATTCGAGGGCCGCGGCGCGCGGGCGGATCTGTCAGCTCGCGGTCCCGGCCACGCCCGAGGGGCTGGATGCCGCCTCTGCCGCGGTCAGCGTCGCGCGGGGCTCGACCGCCGTGCTCCATCTGCCGCCCGAGCTGCTGCAGACGGTGCTGGCGGGCGAGTTCGGGCTGCGCCCATCCGGCGTGCTCCTGCGCGCCGATCTGGCCGCGGACCGGCCGCTGGTCGCTCTGGCGGCCCGCGATCTGATCGACCGTGGGTTCGCGGTGGCAGTGCTCAAGCACCGCCTCAGCTGGGTGGTGGAGCGGCGCGCCCTCTTCGGCGCGCTGTCAGCGGATGCCGCGGGCGGATTGCCGAGGCGGCTGACGCGCCGCCTCGGTGCCCTCAGTAGGGATACGGAGGTTCGGCTTCGGGCGTCGGCTGGGGGTTGACGGTGCCGACCCTCGCGGCGTGCCAGGTGCCGACGTCCTTCAACCCCTCGCCGTTCGCTTCTCCGCTCTTGACGTCGCCGTTGAAGCTGTAGAGGGGGAGGCCCTTGTAGGTGACCTGCGTCCTGCCGTTCGGTCGTTGCGCGGATCCGAATCTCACCGGCCCCTTCGGCTTCACCCCGTTGGCCACCAGCAACGGTTTCCAAGAGGCGAGGCAGACGCCGGTGCAGATCCACCGTCCGTGGGTCTCGACGCTGAGGCTGTAGAGAGTCTTGCCTGCGGTCGTGGTGAGAACCGAGCGGCCCAGAGTGACGTTCTGCGCCTCCTTGGCCACCTGCCTGCCCCGCTGCGTCGCCGCCGCTTCGGCGGCTGATAGGAGAGCTAGCGCCGCCAGTACCAGGAGGGCGATGCGAATCGGGTACGGGCGCGGGCGGGGAATTGCTGGCAGCGGCATCTGGCGTCTCCTTCTTCCGAGGTTGCTCGGTCTACGCCCGAGGTCACGGAAAAGTTCGAATGTCGATCCGAAAGATTTTGCTTCTGCGCGCCACACGCGCGTCGGCGGCAGTCAGCGTCGTGGCATGCGGGGAAGGGAAGAGTCGGGGCAGGCGCTGATCCTGGCGCTGGGCGGAGCGCTCGGTTTGATCGTCGTGGCATTGGCCCTGGTCGCGATCGCGGGCGCGGTCACCGGGAAAGGCAGGGCGCAGCGGGCCGCGGACCTGGTGGCGATCTCGGCGGTCCGCTCGATGCGGGACGACCTCGATCGCCTGTTGTCGCCGCCCCGACTTGCCGACGGCCGGCCCAATCCGCGGCACCTCCCGAAGGTCGGCTACCTGGCGCGGGCACAGAGGGCAGCGCTGCAAGCGGCCCGGCAGAACGGGGTGGACCCCGACCGCGTCCTCCTCCGCTTCCCCGATGGCGGCTCCTTCGCCCCTGTTCGGGCCAAGGCGACGATCGTCGCCGGGCTCCGCGAAAGCGGCGGGCAGCCGGTCGAAGCCTCCGCCGTCGCCGAAGCGGCTGCCCCCTACGGCGCGGCGGCGGGCGGTGGCGCCGGGATGGCGAGTGGCGGCGGCTACTCCGGTCCGCTCATCTACAGGGACGGGGAGGGGATGCGACCGGACGTCGCCGCCGCCTATGACCGGATGGCGGTCGCCGCGCGCGCCGACGGGATCGTCCTCATCGTCGTCTCCGGCTTTCGCTCCGACGCCGAACAGGCGGAACTCTTCGAAGCCCACCCGGACCCGACCTGGGTGGCACCCCCGGGCCACTCGTTGCACCGGTGCGCCACCGAGCTGGACCTCGGACGGTCGTCCGCCTACTCATGGCTTGCCACCAACGCCGGCCGCTTCGGCTTCGTCCAGCGCTACAGCTGGGAGGCCTGGCATTACGGGTTCGACGCGGGGCCTGCTCCCTGCTCGCCGGAGGGGGAAGCGGTGGCTACCGGAGGAGGGGGTGCGTCCACCAGTGCCTCCACGGCCCTGCCCAGCTTCGTCCCGGCTCAATACCGTGAGCCGATCCTCCGCTCGGCCGCTCGATGGGGGGTGCCGCCGGCGCTGATGGCGGGGCAGCTGATGGCCGAGTCCGGCTTCGACCCCGACGCCGGCTCGCCCGCCGGCGCTCAGGGGATCGCCCAGTTCATGCCGGGCACCGCCGCCGCCTACGGGCTCACCGATCCCTATGACCCGGTCGCGGCGATCGACGCCGAGGCCCACCTGATGTCCGATCTCCTGCGCACGTTCGGCTCGCCGGAACTGGCCCTCGCCGCCTACAACGCCGGCCCCGCTCCCGTCGAAGCCTGCCACTGCATCCCGCCATACCCAGAGACCCGGGCCTACGTCACCCGCATCCTCGCCCTGATCGGCGGCGCCGGCGCGATCGCCATGCCCAGCTTCGAAGTGCGGCTGGTGGCGTGAACTTCCGGGTTAGAAGGATGCGGGACGTCCACCCGGCAGCGCCGAGGGATGGGATCGCTGCCGCCGAGATCAGGCATGCCGTCAGGCACCCGATGCAGATCTTCCAGATGAAGGAAGGCAAGCTTCTCTACCTGGGGGCGCCCGAAACGGAGAACTTCTCGACCAGGGGAATGATGGCGGAGCCGAAGAACTACGGACGATTGGTCACCGGGGAGCTGCTTACTGACGAGCTGATCGAGAAGCTGTCAAAGGAAGCAGAGGAAGGCTGGGGGGTCGAGGACCTTCTCAGGTGGGACGCTGAAGCGAAGGCTGCGTCGGCTCCAGGTGCTCGTGCACGAACCGAACCACCGCGGCGCCCTCGCCGACCGCGGTAGCGCAGCGCTTGATCGAGCCGGAGCGGACGTCACCGGCGGCGTAGACGCGGGGGACGCTGGTTTCTTGGACCCCGCCGGCGCCGATCTCCGAACCGGTGAGGATGAAGCCGTTTTTGTCGCGGTCGACGGTGCCGTCGAGCCAGTCGGTGCAAGGTGAGGCGCCGAGGAAGAGAAAGAGGTAGGAGTAGGGGAGGCGGCTGCCGTCGCTCAGGGTGACCGCCTCCAGGGCACCGTCGCTGCCGTGCAGCTCGACGATTTCGCTGCGGTCGCGGACGTGGACCCCGTAGCGGTCCAGCTCGTCGATCAGGTAATTGGACATCGTCTCGCCGAGGTGGCCGCGACGGTGGAGGAGCGTGACCAGGGCGCCGCCGCGGGCGAGCCAGACGGCGGCCTGGCCGGCCGAGTTGCCGCCGCCGACGACGCCCACCCGCTGGCCGCCGCAGATCTGCGCCTCCGGCGGCCCGGCCGCGTAGAAGATGCTGAAGCCCTCGTAGCGCTCGAGGTCGGCGACCGGGAGTTTTCGGTATTCGGCCCCCGTTGCGAGCACGATCGCCCGGGCGCTGATCTCGTTCCCCTCCTCGAGGTGGACGACGTGGCGCTCCTCGCCCGGTTCCAGCGCCTGAGCCCGGTACGGCGTCGCGGTACGGGCGCTGAACTTGCGAGCCTGGGTCACCGCCCGGCTGGTCAGCTCGCTGCCGGTGATCCCGGCCGGAAAGCCGAGGTAGTTCTCGATCCGCCTCGAGGTGCCGGCCTGGCCGCCGAGGACGGTGCTCTCGACGACCAGCGTGTCGAGCCCCTCCGAGGCCCCGTAGACCGCTGCCCCCAGCCCCGCCGGGCCGCCGCCGATCACCAGCAGGTCGACCTCCTCGCGCGCTTTCAGCTCCAGCCCGATTCCGAGCGCCCGCGAAAGCTCGCCGTCGCTCGGGGCATGCAGATCACCGCCACCCGGCAACCTCACCAGCGGCATCTGCTCGAGCTGCAGAGCTTCGAGTGCCTGCGCCACCTCCAGATCCTCCGCCGGGTCCGGCCATGAGTAGGGAAGGCGCTGCCGTTTCACGAAGTCGACCAACTGCCGCGTCGCCTCGGAATCGCGAGGACCGATGATTTCGATCCCGATGCCCTGCCGCTGCTGCAGCAGTTCGCGCCGCTGCACGAAGGCCGAGAGGAGGATGTCCGAGAGGGGGGCGTCCTCCAGCAGCAGCTTGCGCAGCTCTTCGCGGTCGACCGCGACGTAGCGCATCGGCTCGGTCGCCACCGCGGTGAGGAAGACCGTCTGGCCGGAGAGCAGGTTCATCTCGCCGAGAAAGCCGGAGGCGCCGTGGCGGACGATCTCCTGCCCGTTGCCATCCAGCACCGCCGCCTCGCCCTCGAGGATCGCGATGAACGGGTAGGTCTCGTCGCCGATCCGGAACAGCTCCTCGCCGACCTCCGCCGTCCGCTCCTCGCCGTGTTCGGCCAGCGTCGCCAGCTGGCTGCTCGAGAGAACACGGCCGACGGGACGGGTCACCGGTCGAAGGCTACTTGGCGCGGGTTGTCACGCCGGCCGGACGTCCTCCCCTATCGTCGCGGCCGATGCCGAAGCCGACCCTGCTCGCCCAGCTCAGCGACCCCCATCTGTGCGACGAATGGGAGGGGGTCGACCCCGGCCCGAGGCTCGAGCGCGTCGTCAGCGCGGTCCGCTCGCTGCCGAACCCGGTCGACGCCGTGGTCGTTACCGGCGATCTCACTGACGACGGAAGCCCGGACAGCTGCGGCAGGGTGCGCCGGCTGCTGGAGCCGTTCGACGTGCCGGTTCACGTGCTGCCGGGCAACCACGACGACCGCAGCAACCTGCGGCAGGCCTTCGACCTGCCGGGCAGCGGGGCGGAGCCGGTCAATTACAGCGCCGGAGTCGGCGAGCTCCGCCTGGTCGTCCTCGACTCGATCGTCCCCGGCCGCGACGCCGGGGAGTTCAACCGCGAACGACTCGACTGGCTGGACGACGAGCTGGACCGCCACCGCGATGCCCCAACCGTTGTCGCCACGCATCACCCCCCGCTGGCGACGGGACTTTCCGGCTGGGATGCGATCAACCTCGCTCCGGGGGACCGCCAGGCCCTGGCGACGGTCGCCGCCCGCCATCCGCAGCTGCGGGCGATCGTCGGCGGCCACCTGCACCGCGCCGCGACCGCGGCGTTGGGCGGCTGCACCGTATTCTCAGCGCCCAGCGCCTGCCTGCAGGCGCGCCCTGATTTCGAGCGCAACGAAGTCCACTTCGTCGATCCGCCGGGCTTCGCCCTCCACGTCTTCGGCGACGGCGAGTTCTCCTCCCAGGCTGAACTGCTTGGCCCGGCGGCCGGCGGGTAGCGGAAAAGCGACGGCGACGGCGAAAGGAGCGGCATGCGCAATCCCTTCACTCACAAAAAGCTCGACGAGGTCAAGGATTCGGCGCCGGAGTTCGGCTTCGGCGACGACATGGAGGCCCGCTTCGCCAAGGACGACGTCGAGGCGGAGGACACCGGATTCAGCTTCCACCGGCTGAAAGCGGGCAAGCGGCAGCCGTTCGGCCACAACCACGAGGAGGCGGAGGAGGTGTACGTGGTCGTCCGCGGCGGCGGGCTGCTCAAACTCGACGACGAGATCATCGAGGTCGAGACGCTCGATGCGATCCGCGTCTCGCCGGACGTGACCCGCGCCTTCGAAGCCGGCGACGACGGCCTCGAGGTGATCGCCTTCGGCCCGCGCCGCGACGGCGACGGCAAGATCGTCCCCGGCTGGTGGGGCGACTGACGCCGAGTCCGCGAAAAACCGTGTACAGCACGGTTTTTCGCGGACTCGCGGGATAGACTGCCCGCCAATGGCAACCGAGGTGCAGGGCGTCGAGGGGATGAGGGCCCTGGTCGGCGAGGAGATCGGGCCGAGCGAGTGGCGGACGATCACCCAGGCCGATATCGACGCCTTCGCTGAGCTCTCCGGCGACCACCAATGGATCCACGTCAATCCCGAGCGCGCCGGAACCGAAAGCCCCTACGGGACCACGATCGCCCACGGCAACCTCACCCTCGCCACCGTCGATGGTTTCCGCCAGGAGCTGATCTCCTCCACCGGCTTCGCCCTCGGCGTCAACTACGGCTGGAACAAGATCCGCTTTCCCGCCCCGGTCCCCGTCGACTCCCGCATCCGCGCCAACGCCGCGGTCGTCTCCGTCGAGGACAAGGGCGGCGGCTGGTACGAGGTCGTGACCCGCTTCACCCTCGAGGTCGAGGGAGGCGAGAAGCCCTGCTTCGTCGGCGATTCGGTCACGCGGGTGATGGCCGCCGACTAGGCTGGCGCCGCCCGCCGTTCGCCTTCCTCACGCCATCGTCGCTCCAGCTCCCGCATCATCGGCGGGTAGACGACGAGGTGGCGGAAGGGCTGGATCGCCGCGAGGTATGCCTTGCCGAAGGCACCGTTCGGCTTGACGTAGACGGACATCTGGCCGCGATATGCGTCCTGCCCGTCCGGCACCCAGGAGAGGTGCAGGACCCCGTGGACGGTCTTGTTGGCCAGCTCCGCCGCCCACTCGTCCTCGAGCAGGTAGACCGGCTTGAAGGGGAGCTTGTCGAATTCGGGACCCGTCGGCCCCTCGCGCAGGTCGGCCGGCAGCCGGTCCCGCAGCATCCTCCAGTCCGGGAGATCGCTCGGCTCGACCTCGTCCCAGCCGAAGACTTCGCCGAGCTTCCACCGGATCGCCCAAAGCGCCCGGGCTGCTCGGGACGGCGTCTGCGCACTGTCGCCGCCGGCGACGATCTCCACCAGGCGCGAGAAGTCGTCGGGACCGCCGGGGGTTGGGAGGGCCCAGACGTCAAGAAGGCGGAAGTCCTCGGTCAGCTCGTGGATCCGCCAGGGTCGAGAGGTCTGCTCGGAATTGGCGAGCTTCGACATTGGTCTCCATCCGACGCCGGCGACGACTCCGAACTTCGGGCCCCTACGAGGGCCCAAAGTTCGGAGCTGTGTCGGCAGCGCTACTTGACGGTCAACGTGCCTTCCATACCCGCCTGCCGATGGCCGGGGACGGAGCAGTAGTAGGTGTAGGTGCCGGGTTTCAGTTCGACCTGGGCGGATTCGGAGCCTTCGGAGATGGTTTCGGTGCCGCCGATTTCTTCGCCCCCCGAGTCTTCGATTTTGACGTTGTGAGGGACGGGAGAGGGGTTGGTGAAGTCGACGGTGACGTTCCCGGCCTTGGCGGTCGCCTTGTCCGAGGTGAAGGCGAGGTTGCCGCTGGGATCGGCTTCGACGTCGAGGGCCGCGGCCGAGCCGGCGCTGCCGCCTTCGGCTTCCTTCTTGGCTTCTTCGGCCTTTTCTTCGACTTCTTCGCCGGCTCCTTCGGCGGTTTCTTCGGCTTCTTCGACCGCGCCCGCGACGCCGCCGGTTTCTTCGCTGGTGGAGCTGCCGCCACCGCCGCAGGCGACCAGGGCGAGTGCGGCGAGGAGCATGGCGAACAGGACTGCAAGCTTCTTCATCTGATTCCTTTCCCGCTAGAACTGTTCCGGGTACGACTCTAGTGGCGTACGCAGGCCCTCGCTACCCGGTTCAGCGACCGTGGAACTCGGGGGTGCCGCCGCCGAAGAAGGTCTCGACGCCGTTGCGGAGGTCCTCGGTCGCCATCGAGTCGGCGATCCCGTGGCGCTCCAGCTGCAGGTGCTCGGTGATGCTGTTCTCGATGCTGACCCCGACCAGCCGCTTCGCCATCCGCGCGTAGTGGGGCGCCATCGTTGCCAGCATCCCGGCCTTCTCCCGCGCCGCCTACATCAGCTCGTCGGCTCCGACCACCTCGCTCACCAGCCCCAGCGCCCGCGCCTCCTCGGCTTTCAGGTTGGGATCTTCGAGCAGCAGTTCCAGCGCCCTGCTCGGCCCGACCACCCGCGGCAGGAAGTAGGTCATGCCGCCGTCGGGCGAGGCGCCGATCCGGCCGTAGGCGGGGGCGAAGAAGGCGGTGCTGGAGGCGATGCGGAAGTCGCAGGCGAGGGCCAGCGAGAAGCCCGCCCCGGCGGCCGGGCCGTTGACCGCGGCGATTACCGGATAGGGAATCCGCCGCAGGTCGACGATCGCCTGGTGCAGGACCTCGGCGCCGCGGCGCACCTCGGAGGGCAGGTCGATCCCCTCCTCCTCGACCCCTTTGCGGAACCAGGTGACGTCGCCCCCGGCGCAGAAGGCCCTGCCGGCGCCGGTGACGATCAGCGCCCGCAGCGGCGCCCGGTCGGCAAGCCAGGCGAAGGCGACGGTCAGCTCGCCGATCATCTCCGGGCTCATCGCGTTGAAGGCGTCGGGGCGGTCCAGGGTCAGCGTCCCGATCTCACCATCGACCTCGATGCGAATCGTGTTCAGCTGCGGCGGGTCGACGGTCTCGCTGGTCATCTCGCTCCTCTGCTCTGCTCCGGGGGTTTGGCCGAGTGGCCAGCAGCCTACCCTTGACGAATGGCAAGAGGCGACGGAAAGCCGGAGCGGGAGGGGGCGCTGAGTCGCGCCGAGCGGATCGCGCAGCAGCGCAAGGAGCTGCCCGACCAGCCTGGCGTCTACCTCTTCTACGACGGCGACGGCGAGCTGCTCTACGTCGGCAAGGCACGCTCGATCCGCAAGCGCATCTCCTCCCACTTCTCCGGCGGCAACACCCGCCTCACCTCGCGTATCGACCGCATCGAGAGCCTCGTCACCGCCAACGAGGCGGAGGCGCTGCTGACCGAGCAGAGCTTCGTCAAGCGCCACCGGCCGCGCTTCAACATCCGCCTGCGAGACGACAAGTCATACCCGTACGTCGCGGTCAGCCTGGACGAGGACTACCCGCGCGTCTACTTCACCCGCGAGAAACACCGCTCCGGCCGCGCCTACTTCGGTCCCTTCTCCAGCGCCAAGCGGGTGCGGGAGACGCTCGACCTGCTCGGCAAGCTGTTCCAGTTCCGCACCTGCGAGGGGCGCGAGCCCGGCCGCCGCTCCGGCAGCCCCTGCCTCGACTACTACATCAAGCGCTGCGGGGCGCCCTGCGTCGAGTACATCAGCAGGGAGGAGTACCGCCACAACATCGAGGCGATCGTCAGCTTCCTCTCCGGCCGCTACCGCCAGGTCGAGCGCGAGGAGGAGGAGAAGATGGCAGCCGCGGCCGCGGCGGAGGAATTCGAGCGGGCGACGATCCACCGCGACCGCCTGAAGGCGATCCGCTCGCTGTTCGAGCGCCAGCGGGTGGCGGGGGCGGCGATGGGGACCGCGGACCTGATCGGGGTCGCGGTCGAGGGCCAGGACGCCAACGCCCAGGTCTTCCAGGTCCGCGACGGGATCCTCGCCGAGCGCCAGAGCTTCTACCTTGAAAACCAGGGCGAACGCGAGCCGGCCGAGGTCGCCGAGGAGTTCGTCTCCCAGTACTACGCCGCCTCGCCGGCAATGCCGCGGACGATCGTCGTCGGCCCCTACCTGCGCGACCGCGCCGAGGTGCTGGCCGAGGCGCTGAGCGAGCGCCGCGGCGCCCCGGTCGAGGTCCGTGCCGCCGAGCGGGGCGACAAGCGGCGCCTGCGCGAGCTGGCCGAGCGCAACGCCCAGCTCGCCCTCGACCAGGACAAGCTGCGCCGCGAGCACCGGCGCACCCAGCGGGTCGAGGCGCTGGCGGCGCTGGCCCGGGCGCTGGCGATGGAGGAGCTGCCGGTGCGGATCGAGGGCTTCGACATCTCGACGATCGGCGGCGAGCACACCGTCGCCTCGATGGTCGTCTTCGAGGGCGGCTCCCCGAAGAAGTCCGATTACCGCCGCTTCAAAGTCCGCGGCGATCTGCGGGTCGGCGGGGTCGGCAATGGGGGCCCGGACGACTTCGCCTCGATGGAGGAGGTGCTGGCGCGGCGGATGGCGCGCTACCTCGAACAGGCCGACCTCTCACCCCACGACGGCAAGCGCGACGCCAGCTTCGCCTCGCTCCCCTCGCTGATCCTGATCGACGGCGGCAAGGGACAGCTGGCGGCGGGCGTGCGGGCGCTGCAGCCGTTCACCGAGCGCGGCGTCACCGTCGTCAGCCTCGCCAAGCGGCTGGAGGAGGTCTACGTCCCCGGCCGCTCCGCGCCACTCGACCTCGCCGCCGACACCGAAGCCTCGCGCCTGCTGCAGCGGGTCCGCGACGAGGCCCACCGGTTCGCGATCGAGCATCACCGGGGCCGCCGCGACCGCGGTCTGCTGGAGAGCTCCGTCTTCGACTCGCTGCCAGGGATCGGCCCGGCGCGCAAGCGGGCGCTGTTGCGACACTTCGGCACGCCCGAACGGTTCCTCGCCGCCACCCGCGAGGAGCTCGAGGCGGTGCCCGGCCTGCCTGGCAAAGTAGGGCGCGAGATACACGAGCAGCTCAACCGGACCAGCTGAGGAGTCGGATGGCGGAGCGGGTGGAAACGAAGCGAGAGAGCAGCGGCGAGAGGGACGGTGACGTTCCGGCCCAGCCGGTGACGGTCGTCGTCATCACCGGCCACTCAGGGGCGGGCAAGTCGGAGGCGATCGCCGCCTTCGAGGACGGCGGCTACTTCTGCGTCGACAACCTGCCGCCGCGGATGATCGCCAGCCTCGGCGAGCTCTTCCGCCACGAAGGCAGTGGGGTGGAGCGGGCGGCGATCGTCTCCGACGTGCGCGGCGGCGAGTATTTCGAGGACCTCGTCCAGGTCCTCGCCGACCTCGAGGCAGAAGGCACGCCGCCGATGGTTCTCTTCCTCGAGGCCGGCGAGGAGACGCTGCTCGACCGCTACAAGGAGACCCGCCGCCGCCATCCGCTGGCGCCGGAAGGCCGGATCGTCGAGGGGATCCGGGCCGAGCGGGCGCTGCTGGCGCCGCTCCGCGAGCGGGCCGACAAGGTGATCGACACCAGCGACCTGACCGGGGCGGAGTTGCGGCGGCAGATCGCCGAAGAGCTGCTGGGCCAGGAGGAGAGCGGCAAGCTGGCCCTGACCCTGCTCACCTTCGGCTTCAAGAACGGGCCGCCGCGCGACGCCGACCTCACCCTCGACGTCCGCTTCCTGCCCAACCCCTATTACGACAAGGTCCTGCGGCCGATGACGGGGATGGACGAGGAGGTCCGCGCCTACGTCGAGAACGGGACTCAGGCGGGCGAGTTCTACGGCCGCCTCCTGCCGCTGCTCGAGTTCCTCGTCCCCGCCTACGTCGCGGAGGGCAAGAGCCACCTGACGATCGCGGTCGGCTGCACCGGCGGCCGCCACCGCTCGATCACGGTTGCCGACCGCATCCGGCGGGACCTTGCTTCCAGGGAGGACGTCATCGTCCGGGTGAAGCATCGGGATGTCGAGCTTGGGTAGCGGGGGGTTGGGGAGGTCGTCCCCGGTCACAGCTCGCCTATGGCTCGCTGTTGAGTGTCCTGGGACGACCTCCCCAACCCCCCGGCGATCGTTCAGCTGTCCCACCTAGAATCGCCGCCTTGGCTGAGCCAGTCATCTCCATCAAGCGTTTGCGGAAGAGCTACGGCAGCACGGAGGCGGTCCGTGGGATCGACCTCGAGGTCAACCGGGGCGAGGTCTT
Source organism: Solirubrobacterales bacterium (assembly GCA_045805725.1). Classification (GTDB taxonomy): domain Bacteria; phylum Actinomycetota; class Thermoleophilia; order Solirubrobacterales; family 70-9; genus VAYN01. The sequence continues at coordinate 36,347 of JBJMKQ010000009.1, read as the reverse complement.
CGCCTTCCTCGGGCCGAACGGGGCGGGGAAGACGACGACGGTGGAGATCCTCGAGGGGTACCGGCGGCGAACCGGGGGAGAGGTGACGGTGCTGGGCGAGGACCCCGAGCGCGCCGGTCGCGAGTGGCGCGAGCGGATCGGGATCGTCCTGCAGAGCGGGCGGCTCGACCCCTACCTGACCGCGCGCGAGTCGCTCGATCTCTACGCCGGCTACTTCCGGGCTCCGCTGCTCACCGAGGACGTGATCGCGTTGATAGGTCTGGAGGGTAAGGCCGGGGAGCGGACCAGCCGCCTCTCCGGCGGCCAGCAGCGCCGGCTCGACGTCGGCATGGCGCTGGTCGGAGACCCCGAGCTGCTCTTCCTCGACGAGCCGACCACCGGCTTCGACCCTTCCGCCAGGCGTCATGCCTGGGACGTGATCGCCGGCCTGCGCGACCTCGGCAAGACCGTCTTCCTCACCACCCATTACATGGACGAGGCCCAGCGCCTCGCCGACCGGGTGACGATCATCGCCGCCGGCCGCATCGTCGCGCAGGGCAGCCCGGAGGATCTCGGCGAACGCGACGCGGGCGAGACGACAATCCGATATCGCCGGGACGGCCACGAGGTCACCCTCCAGACCCCTGACCCGATCAGGGCCCTGCACGAGCTGACGGGCGAGGCGCTGGCGAATGGAGCGGACCTTGAGGGCCTGGAAGTGACCCGTCCCTCGCTCGAGGACGTCTATCTGGAGTTGACCGCGGACGCGGAGGCTTCGGCAGCCGCGGAGGCTTCCGCTGCCGCCGAGACCCCGGCTGCCGCGGAGACTGCCACCGGAGAGGAGGCGGGATGACCGGCCTCACCCTCGTCGGGCACCAGTTCCGCTACGACCAGAAGGCCTTCTGGCGCAACCCGGCCTCCGTCTTCTTCACCGTGATGTTCCCGGTCATCGTCTTCCTGATCCTCGCCGTCGTCTTCGACGGCGAAACGGTCGACGTGCGGGGCGGAGTCGAGGCGACCACCTACTACGTGCCGGCGATCATGTCGCTCTCGATCATCTCGGCGACGATGCAGACGCTGGCGATGACGCTGGTGATCGCCCGCGAAGACGGCCGCCTCAAGCGCGGCCGTGGCACTCCGCTGCCGGCCTGGGTCTTCATCGCCGGCCGTGTCGGCAACTCGATCGTCGTCGCCCTGATGATGCTGGTCCTGCTGGCGGCGATCGGCGGCGTCCTCTACGGCGTCAGCGTGCCCTGGGACCGGCTGCCCGCGATCCTCCTCGCCCTCGTCGTCGGCGCCGCCTCCTTCTGCTGCCTCGGCGTCGCCCTCACCGCCGCGATTCCCTCCCAGGACGCCGCCGCCGCGATCGTCAACGCGATGCTGCTGCCGCTCTACTTCCTCTCCGGCGTCTTCATCCCAGAAGACCAGCTCCCCAACGGCGTGATCGCCTTCGCCGACCTCTTCCCGGTTCGCCACTTCTTCGACGCCTTCTTCGACGCCTATGTACCCGCCGGCGGCCCCGCCGTCTCCTGGGACAACCTCGCCGTCGTCGCCCTCTGGGGCCTCGCCGGCCTCCTCCTCGCGATCAAGTTCTTCCGCTGGACCCCGAGATCAGGCTGACCTGATCCCCGAACTGCATCAAATTTCCTGGCTCCTGGGCCGGAAATTTGATGCAGTTCGGAATCGGGGCCGCGTTCATTCCGGGAGGGGCTCCTATAGCCTCCCCGGCCGATGCTCCATCACGTCCTCCTGGAGGTCGGCGACCTCGACCGCAGCGCCGCCTTCTATGACTCGATGCTGGCCCCGCTGGGCTGGCGGCGGCATTTCGAGCAGGATCAGACGATTGGCTGGGGCATCGCTAAACCGGTCTTCTTCGTGTCAGGCAAACATGATCCCAAGCCCGGCTTCGGGTTGCTGAGCTTTTCGGCTCTGGGCATCGTCGCGGTCAAGGCGGCGTGGGAGAACGGGGTCAAATCGGGCGGCGTCAGCGTCTCCGACCCGGGCGAGCAGCGCTCGCACGGCTCCGGCTCCTACTCCGCCTTCCTCAAGGACCCGGACGGGTACGAGATCGAGATCACGATCGGCTCCGACTAGCGGAGCCGACGGCGCCGAGTCCATAGGATCGGCTTCACCAAACCCGCTTCACAAACGAAACTCAGGAGGAATTGGTTCATGGCTGTGAAGGTCGGCATCAACGGCTTCGGCCGCATCGGGCGCAACGTCTTCCGCGCCGCCAAGGCGGCGAGCGCTGACATCGACTTCGTCGCCGTCAACGACCTCGTCGACACGGCCACCATGGCCCACCTGCTCAAGTACGACTCAATCCTGGGCCGGTACCCCGGCGGAGTGGAGGTCGACGGCGACACGATCCTCGCCGGCGGCGACGAGCTCAAGGTCCTCTCCGAGCGGGACCCCGCCCAGCTGCCGTGGGGCGATCTCGGCGTCGACGTCGTGATCGAGTCGACCGGCTTCTTCACCGCCCGCGCCGACGCCGCCAAGCACCTCGAGGCCGGCGCCAAGAAGGTGATCATCTCCGCCCCGGCCAAGGAACCGGACGTCACCGTCGCCCTCGGCGTCAACTTCGACTCCGACTACGACCCCGGGAAGCACGACGTCATCTCCAACGCCTCCTGCACGACCAACTGCCTGGCGCCGCTGGCGAAAGTCCTCCACGAGGCCTTTGGGATCGAGCAGGGGCTGATGACGACGATCCACGCCTACACCGCCGACCAGCGCCTACAGGACATGCCGCACAAGGACCTCCGCCGGGCGCGCGCCGCGGCGCTCAACCTGATCCCGACCACGACCGGCGCCGCCAAGGCCGTCGGCCTGGTGCTGCCGGAGCTGAACGGCAAGCTGAACGGCTTTGCGATGCGGGCGCCGGTGCCGACCGGCTCGGTCGTCGACCTCACCTTCAATTCGGCCAAGGCGGTGAACCCCGAGGAGGTCAACGCCGCCCTCAAAGCGGCGGCGGAGGGGCCGATGCGGGGGATCCTCTCCTACACCGAGGACCCGATCGTCTCCACCGACATCGTCGGGGACCCTCACTCCTCGATCTTCGACGCCGGCGAGACGATGGCGATCGGCGACGGCAAGCTGGTCAAGGTGGTCAGCTGGTACGACAACGAGTGGGGCTACTCCAACCGCTGCGTCGAGCTGGCCGGCAAGGTCCTGCCCTAGCGGCGCGGCCCCTCCTCGGCGATGGGCTTCGACAAGGCAAGCGTCCGCGACGCCCCCGTGAAGGGGCGCCGCGTCCTCGTCAGGGTCGACTTCAACGTCCCGCTGAAGGACGAGGGCGGCGAGCGGGTCGTCGCCGACGACACCCGCATCCGCGCGGCGGTGCCGACGATCGAGCTGCTGCGCGAGCGCGGCGCGGCTCCGATCCTGATGTCGCACCTCGGCCGACCGGAAGGCAAACGCGACCCGGCCCTCTCGATGGCGCCGGTCGCCAAGCGGCTGGGTGAGCTGCTCGGCGCCAAGGTGCAGCTGGCGCGGGGGGTGATCGAGGGCGACGTCGACCTGACCTGCGGCGCCCTCGGGCCGGGCGACGTGCTGCTGCTGGAGAACGTCCGCTTCGAGCCGGGGGAGACCAGGAACGACCCGAAGCTGGCCGAATCGCTCTCGCAGCTGGCCGACGTCTTCGTCAACGACGCCTTCGGCGCCGCCCACCGCGCCCACGCCAGCACCACTGGGGTCGCCGACTATCTGCCGGCCTACGCGGGGCTGCTGCTGGAGCGCGAGGTGAACGAACTGACCCGGGTAATCGAGGACCCGCGGCGGCCGCTCGTCGTCGTGCTCGGCGGGGCCAAGGTCTCGGACAAGGTCGGGGTGATCGACCGCTTCCTCGGAGTCGCCGACCGGATCCTGATCGGCGGCGCGATGTGCTTCGGCTTCTTCAAGGCGCAGGGAATCGCGACTGGTAACTCCCTCGCCGAGGGAGAGGACGAGGCGAAAGAGGCGCTGGAGCGGGCTGCGCAGTCCGATTGCGAGCTGCGGCTCCCGGTCGACCTCGTCCTCGGCCGCGAGTTCGCCAACGACACCGAGCGCCAAGAGAGCGACGGGGTGGAGGTGCCGGAGGGCTGGATGGGGCTCGACATCGGCCCACGCAGCGCCGAGAACTACGCTCAGGCGGTGAAGGAAGCCGGGACCGTGCTCTGGAACGGGCCGATGGGGGCCTTCGAGATGGCGCCCTTCGCCGCCGGTACCCGCGCCATCGCTGAGGCGGTCGCCGCGGCGCCCGGCACCACCATGGTCGGCGGCGGCGACTCCGTCGCCGCCCTGAACCAGTTCGGCCTCGAGGACGAGGTGGACTGGGTCTCGACCGGCGGCGGCGCCTCGCTGGAGCTGCTGGAGGGAAGGAAGCTGCCGGGCGTGGAGGCCCTGCTCGACGCCGAAGAGGAGACCGCCGATGCCTGACCGCAACCCCTACATCGCCGCCAACTGGAAGATGCACATGACGGTCGCCGAGGCGGCCGGGTTCGTCGACGCGCTATTGCCTCGGATCGCCGCCACCCAGAGTGACGTGGTTATCTGCCCGCCGTTCACGGCGCTGAGCGCGGTGGTCGAGCGCCGCTACGGCACCGCCGTCAAGGTCGCCGCCCAGAACATGCACGAGGAGGACTCGGGCGCCTTCACCGGCGAGGTCTCGGCGCCGATGCTTGTCGAGCTCGACGTCGAGGCGGTTGTCCTCGGTCATTCCGAGCGCCGCCAGTACTTCAACGAGACCGACGCGGCGCTGGCGCGCAAGGTTCAGGTCGCGCTGGCCGCCGGCCTCGAGCCGATCCTCTGCGTCGGCGAGAGCGAGAGCGCCCGCGACGCGGGGGAGACGGAGGAGGTGCTGGAGCGCCAGCTGCAGGCCGACCTCGACGGGATCGAGCCGGCGCAGATCGAGAACGTGGTGATCGCCTACGAGCCGATCTGGGCGATCGGCACCGGCCGCACCGCAACGCCCGAGCAGGCGCAGGAGGTCTGCGCCTTCATTCGCGACGTGGTGCGGATGCGCGGCGCCGCCGCCGACGAGGTCCGGATCCTCTACGGCGGCTCGGTCAAGCCCGGCAACGCCGCCGAGCTGCTCTCGCTGCCCGACGTCGACGGCGCGCTGGTCGGGGGGGCCAGCCTCGACCCAGAAGATTTCGCGGCAATCGTCGAGGCAGCGGGCTGAGCGGATGCCCGAGCAGGTCCCCTCCCTCGCTCTGATCATCCTCGACGGCTGGGGGCTGGCCGAGCCGGGGCCGGGCAACGCGATCTCGCTCGCCGAGACGCCGGTCTTCGACCGCCTCTGGGACGAGTTCCCGCACACCCAGCTTTCTGCCCAGGGTCGTGACGTCGGCCTGCCGGAGGGGCAGATGGGCAACTCCGAGGTCGGCCACCTCAACCTCGGCGCCGGAGCGATCGTCAAGCAGGACCTGGCCCGGATCGACGACGCGGTCGCCGACGGCAGCTTCTTCGACAACGAGGCGCTGCTCGCCGCCTGCGAGCGGGCGCGCAACAGCCCCCGCGGCCGCCTGCACCTGCTCGGCCTCGTCTCCGACGGCGGCGTCCACTCGGGCTGGGAGCACCTCGAGGCGGCGATCGAGCTCGCTTCCCAGGAGGGTGTCCCCGACGTCGTCTTCCACGCCTTCACTGACGGGCGTGACACGCTTCCGCACGGCGGCAAGGGCTACCTCGAAGAGCTGGAGCGCTGGCTGCGCGCCGCCGGCCGTGTCGCCACCGTCAGCGGCCGCTACTACGCGATGGACCGCGACACCCGCTGGGAGCGGACCAAGCTCGCCTACGACGCGATCGTCCACGCCCGGGGCCTGCACGCCGCCAGCGCGGCGGAGGCAATCCGCTCCTCCTACGAGCGCGAGGAGACCGACGAGTTCGTCAAACCCACGGTGATCGGCGACTACGACGGCGCCGCCGAAGGCGACGTCGCGATCTTCGTCAACTTCCGCCCCGACCGCGCCCGGCAGATGAGCCGCGCCCTCGCCGAACCCGGCTTCGAGGAGTTCTCCCGCGCCGGGGCGCCGCCGCTCGACCTGACGACGATGACCGAGTACCGCAAGGGCTGGCCCTACCCGGTCGCCTTCCCCGAGCAGCGGCCGAAGACGACCCTGGCGGAAACGATCGCCAACACCGGCGCGACCCAGCTGCACGTCGCCGAGACCGAGAAGTACGCCCACGTCACCTACTTCTTCAACGGCGGCCGTGAGCAGGAGCTGGAGGGGGAGGAGCACTGCCTGGTCGAATCGCCCCGCGACGTCCCGACCTACGACCACAAGCCCGAGATGAGCGCCGCCGACGCGGCCGCGTCCTTCGTCAGCCGCTGGAGCGAGGGCGACTACCGCTTCGGGATCATCAACTTCGCGAACCCCGACATGGTCGGCCACACCGGAGTCATCCCCGCCGCCGTCGAGGCGGTCGAGACCGTCGACGCCCAGCTCGGGGAGGTGGTCGACGCCGTTGGTGCCATGGGCGGCGCCTGCATCGTCACCGCCGACCACGGCAACTGCGACCACATGCTGGAGCCGGATGGCTCGCCCAACACCGCCCACTCGCTCAACCCCGTGCCGCTGATTATCACCGCGGCGGGGCTCCGCCTGCGCGAGGGCGGCATCCTCGCCGACGTCGCCCCAACCGCCCTCGAGCTCCTCGGCATCCCGCAGCCGACGGCGATGACCGGGCGCTCGCTCGTCGAGCGGTAGGGGGCGTTGCCGCGCTACGCTGAACGGGCAGCATTCCGTCCGTCGGGTTCTCATCCTCCTCCTCCTTGCGCGCGGCTCATCCCCAGAGGGGGGGTCAGCGACCCGCCAAGATGAATGAACAGGACACCGGTCCGGTTCGGGAGGACGATGCAGCGACCCACTCCGTCCGCGCCGAGCTTTCGCGGGAGATGGTCCGGCTCTACAAGGACCTCTTCGGGCGTGGGCCGACGATGGCGAGAACCGATTTCGCGGGGCCGGACATCCTGATCTGCACGCTCGAGGACAGCTTCACCCCCGCCGAGCGCGCGCTTGTGGCGATGGGTGAGCACCAGCGCCTGCGCGACACCCGCCAGTACTTCCAGTACGCAACCGAGGATCGCTTCTGCGGGGTGGTCGAACGGGTCCTCGACAGGAAGGTGCGCGCCTTCGTCAGCGGGGTGGACACGAAGAAGGACGTATCCAGCGAGCTCTTCTATCTCGACGGCCCAAGCGGTTCGTCCTCCAACGGATTGTAGACTTGACATGTACTGCCTTAGATTTCATACTTCTTCCAAAGAAGATCCTTGAGAAACCGCCCCGCAGCGATGGCTTGGGGCGAGGACGCAGGAGGTATGAAGATGGCACTTGTGAGATGGGACCCGGCTCGGGAGATGGACGCTCTCCAGAGCGATGTGAACCGGCTCTTCGACGGTTTCTTCGGCCGTCATCAGGGGACCGCCGCATCTGGCGCTTCGCGGCGCTGGATCCCGCCGATGGACCTGGTCGAGACCGAGGACAGCCTGGTCCTGCGCGCGGACCTGCCGGGCATGGACCGGGAGGACATCAGCATCGAGGTCAAGGACGGAGTGCTCACGGTGTCCGGCGAGCGCAGGGCCCAGCACGAGGAGAAGCGCGAGGGCTACCACCGCGTCGAGCGGTCCTTCGGGCGGTTCAGCCGCTCGCTGGAGCTGCCGAAGGGAATCGACCCGGCGAGCGTCGGCGCCAGCTTCGAGAAGGGCGTTCTCGAGGTGCGGATGCCAAAGCCGGAGGAGCGCAGGCCGACCCGGATCGAGATCGGTTCCAGCGAGGAGAAACCGGTGATCGAGGCCAGGGAGCAGAGCGGCTCCGAGAATCGCATGCCGGCCGGCACCGCGGCGGGTAGCTGACCCGCTGGCCGCATACGCTGCGGACGTGCGCGACGACCCGCGGCGGCTCCGGTTCGAGATCGACGCTCGCGAGGGCAGCGCCCGCGCGGGCGTCATCCATACCGCCCACGGCCCCATCGAGACGCCGGCCTTCATCCCGCTGGCGACGAAGGGGACGGTGCGGGGGCTGGAGTCGGGCGAGGTCGCGGAGCTGGGCTACCAGCTGATCCTCGGCAACACCTACCACCTCTTCGTCTCGCCGGGTCCCGAGCGCATCGCCGCCGCTGGCGGCCTGCACGGCTTCATGAGCTGGGAGCGGGCGCTGATCACCGACTCGGGCGGCTTCCAGGTCTTCTCGCTCGCCCACGGCGGCGTCGCCGACGAGGTCAAGGGCAGCGGCCGCTCCGGCGGCGAGCCCGGCTCGAGGGTCGAGATCACCGAGGAGGGGGCGCGCTTCCGCTCCTACCGCGACGGCTCCGAGCTCTTCATCTCGCCGGAGGTCTCGATGAGCGTGCAGGCGGCGCTCGGCTCCGACATCGCCTTGGTCTTCGACGAGTGCACCCCATTCCACGCCGACCGCGACTACACCGCCCGCTCGACCGAGCGGACTCACCGCTGGCTCGACCGCTGCCTCGCCTGGCACGAGCGCGAGGGGCCGGAGCGGCAGGCGGTCTTCGGGATCGTCCAGGGCGGCACCCACGAGGACCTGCGCCGCGAATCGGCCCAGTACGTGTCGGAGGCCGGGGTGGACGGGCTGGCGATCGGCGGCACCCTCGGCCGCGACAAGCAGGAGATGGCCGGCGTACTGGCGCTGACCGCGCCGCTGCTGCCCGAGGCGGCGCCCAAGCACCTGCTCGGGATCGGCGAGGTCGACGACCTGCTCGGGGGGATTGCCCTCGGGCTCGACGTCTTCGACTGCGCCGTGCCGACCCGGCTCGCCCGCCACGGCGCCGCGCTGGCACCCTCGCCGGAGACCCGCTGGCGCCTCGACATGCGCAAGGGCAAATGGGTCGGCAACCGCGAACCGCTGGTCGAGGGCTGCCCGTGCCCCACCTGCCAGCGCCACGACCGCGACTACATCAGCTACCTCTCGCGGGCCGAGGAGCTGACCGCCGTCCGCCTCATCGTCCTCCACAACCTCACCTACATGCGCGAGCTGACCACCCACGCCCGCGCAGCGATCAAGTGCGGCAGTTTCGGGGACTACCGGGCCGCTGTGCTTGGCGGAGCCGCACCCTGGGCCGCGACCTGAGCCCGCGGGCTCATTCGGTGTTCTTCCGAACCAGGTCCTTCACTTCTTCGACCACCCTGTCGACGGTGTCGCCGGCGACCCGGCTGACCTTGACTCCGGCGGCCTTGTCGGTGGTGACGATTACCGCGGTCGCCACCGCGGCGGCGACCAGCACCAGCGCCACCAGCGCGAGGACGAAGCGGGCGAAGCGCGAGAAGGCGCCGCGCCGCTGCGGCTGGGTGCGGTGTGGCGCAACCGGAGCGGGAGCGGGCGCGGGTGGCACCTGGCGCGGCGCCGGGCGCCGCGTCTGCGAGGGCGGCCGGTACTCGGTCTGGGCGGTGTCCCGGCCCATGTGGCGGGTCGCCGCGGTATCGCCTCCCAGCACTCGCGTCGCCGAGGTTCCCTCTTCCAGCGGCAGCGTCACGTCCTCGCCTTCGAGGCCCAGCTGCAGCCCCTGCCCCAGCTCCTCGGCGCTCGCGTAGCGGCGGTTCGGGTCCCCCTCCAGCGCTCGCAGCACCGCCGCCCCCAGCGGCTCCGGCACCTCGCTGTCGTAGGTGCTCGGCGGCAGCGGCTTCTCGTTCTGCTGGCGCACCGCCAGCTCGGCCAGCGAGGAGCCCTCGTAGGGCAGCCGGCCGGTGAGGAACTGGTAGAGGACGACGCCGAGCGCGTAGACGTCGGTCGCCGGCGTCGCCTCCTCGCCGCGCACCTGCTCGGGGGCCAGGTAGGCGGCGGTGCCGACCACCGAGCCGACCTGAGTGATCCGGGTCTGCTCGATCGCCCGGGCGATCCCGAAGTCGGTCAGCTTGACGACCATCTCGCCGGCTCCCACCGGCCCGCCGACGACCATCAGGTTCCCGGGCTTGACGTCGCGGTGGATGATCCCCCGCCGGTGCGCGTAGTCGAGCCCGGCGCAGGCCTGGATCCCGATCTCGGCGGCGGTCTCCGGCTCGACGGGGCCCTGGCGCTGGAGGATCTGCGCCCCGGAGCGGCCCTCGACGTACTCCATGACGATGTAGTGGCGGCCCTCGTCGACGCCGGTGTCGTAGACCTGGACGATGTTGGGGTGGATCAGTTTCGCCACCGCCAGCGCCTCGCGCTTGAAGCGGGCGACGAAGCGCTCGTCGTCGGAGAGGTGCTCGGCGAGGATCTTCACCGCAACGGTGCGCTCCAGGATCCGGTCGGTCGCCTTGTAGACGTTCGACATCCCGCCGGTGCCGAGCTTCTCGGCGGTCTCGTAGCGGCCTGAGAGCGTCCCGGCCGCCATCAGCCTTCGACTCCTACCCCGGGACTGACTCCGCCCGCTTCGGATTCCGCGGGTGGTTCGGCGGCGGGTGAGGGAGCCGGGGCAGATTCTTCTTCATGGCCTTTGCCTTTGCCTTTGCCATTGCCATTTGACTGAGGCGGCAGGTTCCCTTCTTCGGATTCGGGGCCTCCCGCCTTTTCCTCATCCTTTTCCGCCTGCTCTTCGGCCTTTTCCTGCGCCTTCTCGGCCTTTTCTTCGGCTTCCGATTCCTCTGCTTCCAATTCTTCTGCTTCAACATCGGGTTCCGGCGAAGGTTCCGCTTCTTCCTCGCTGGCTTCTTCTTCGCAGCGGCCCACGACTTCGCTGAGCTTGGCCGCACCTTCCTGCAGGGCCGCCTTCAGCTTCGCCGCGACCTCGTTCAGCTCTTCGACTTCGGCCGCGACGGCGGCCACTGCGTCTTCGGCCCCGATGCAGTCGCCGCTCGCGACCAGCTGCTGCACCTGGTCGAGGTTGGATTCGATCTGGCTCGCCCTCGCCCCCGGCAGCAGCTTGGCGTCGCTGCCGCCGCCGCAGGAGACCAGCGCCAGGGCGCTGGTCCCGGCGAGGATCAGGGTGACCAGAAGTGCGCTCAAGCGACCCATGGTTCGAGTCTAGAGAAAGGCTCGGGATCGATATTTACCCTGCATTTCCCGTTCATCGGCCGACCTCGAGGCGCTCCGCCAGGGAGGCGGGGAGGCCGGCCGCGCGAATCGCCGCGGCGGCATCCTCGATCTCGTAGTCGACTCGGTGCCAACGCCCTGTCCAGGCCTCGGTGTCGAGCTCGAGCCAGGCGGCGCGATGGTCGCCGTCGCGCGGCTGGCCGACGCTGCCGGGGTTGAGCAGCCATTCCCCCTCGCCCAGCTCGACCTCGTCACCCTCGGCGGCCTGGGCGCCCTGCGCGTGGCCGGGGCTGGCGTCGGGGACGCGGAGGAAGAAGAGGGCGATGTGGGAGTGGCCGATCAGCCCGACCCGCTCCTCCATCGCTTCGAAGCCGGCTTCGGCCTGGTCGGTGGCGAGCACGTACTCCCAGACGGGATCCCGCGGCGAGGCGTGGAAGAGGCCGATCTCCCCGCGCGAGCCGACGGGATCGAGCCCAGCCAGGAAGTCGAGCGTCTCGGCGCTGACGTTTGCCCGCGTCCACTCGACCGCCGCCGCGGCGCCCTCGGAGAAGGTGTCGATGTCGAGCGCGCCGAGCACGGCGAGGTCGTGGTTGCCGACCAGGCAAGTGCTGCAGCGCTCGCGGACGAGGGCGGTGCAGGCGTCGGGATCGGCGCCGTAGCCGACCATGTCGCCGAGGCACCAGACCTCGTCGACGCCGGCCTTCTCGACCGCCGCGAGGACGGCCTCGAGGGCCTGCCGGTTGGAGTGGATGTCGCTGAGGACGGCTGCGCGCAAGGCGGGGAGCGTACCCTGGCCGCGTCCCGGTCCATACGATTGGACGGTGACTGCCACCGATTCGATCGCCGCGCTGCGCGGTGCCGTCGACGGCGCGGCGCGGACTCTGCGGGAGGGAGCGCCGGGCGAGCCGCGGCCGACCCTGGAGCGGCCGCCGAAGCCCGAGTTGGGCGACTACAGCTCCAACGTGGCGATGATGCTCGCCCGTCACCTCAGCGACCCGCCGCGCGCCGTCGCCGAGCAGCTGCGCGAGGAGCTCGAAGCCGATCCCGGGCTGGCGCCCGACCTCGACCGGGTCGAGGTCGCCGGGCCGGGATTCGTCAACTTCTTCCTCGCCGACTCCTGGTACCTGCGCGCGCTGGCGGACCTGAGCGAGGCGGCAGAGGACCTCGGGCCGTCTCCGACGGAGGCGCCGGAGAAGGTTTTGGTCGAGTTCGTCTCCGCCAACCCGACCGGGCCGATCCACGTCGGCACCGGCCGCCACGCCGCCTACGGAGACTCGCTGGCGCGGCTGCTGGAGGCGGCCGGGCACGAGGTCCAGCGCGAGTACTACATCAACGACGCCGGCAGCCAGATCGACCGCTTCGCCGCCTCGATCGCGGCGCGGATGAGGGGGGAGGAGCCGCCCGAGGACGGATACGCCGGCGAGTACGTGACCGAGATCGCCGAGCGGCTGCGGGCTGACGGGGTCGACCCGGGGGACGGCGCGGAGGTCAAAGCAGGCGGGATCGAGCTGATGCTCGCGGAGATCCGCCGCACCCTCGAACGGTTCGGGGTCGGGTTCGACAACTGGTTCTCCGAGCGCAGCGTCTACGAGAAGGGCGAGGTGGAAGCGGCGCTGGCCGAGCTGGAGAAGCGCGGGCACACCTACCGCAGCGAAGACGCGCTCTGGCTGCGGGCGACCGAATTCGGCGACGACAAGGACCGCGTCCTGATTCGCTCCAACGGCGAGCCGACCTACCTGATGCCGGACATCGCCTACCACTGGGACAAGCTGCAGCGCGGCTTCGACCGGCTGATCGACGTCCTCGGCGCCGACCACCACGGCTACGTGGCGCGGATCCGGGCGGCGATCGAGGCTCTCGGGGGCGACCCCGCGGCCTTCGAGGCCCTGATCATGAGCCTCGTCCACGTGGTCGAAGAGGGTGAGCGGGCGCAGATGTCGAAGCGCAGCGGCGACTTCGTCACGCTCGAGGAGCTGCTCGACGACATCGGCGTCGACGCGACCCGATGGTTCATGCTCTGGCGCAGCTACGAGACCACGGTCGACCTCGACCTCGAGCTTGCCCGCAGCCAGTCGAGCGAGAACCCCGTCTATTACGTGCAGTACGCGCACGCCCGGATCGCCAGCATCCTGCGCAAAGCGGGGGAGGGAGCGCGGCCGGCGGTCGCAGCCGATGCGAGCAGCCGGCCGCCGCTGGAGGAGAGCGAGAAGGTCCTGGTCAAGCGCCTGCTCGAGTTCCCCGAGGAGGTGCGGACGGCGACGGCGCGGCGGGCCCCGCACCGGATCTGTGCCTACTCGACCGCGGTCGCCGCCGACTTCCACGCCTTTTACCGCGACTGCCAGGTGGTCGGCGCCGCGGGGGAGGGCGTCGAAGCCTCCCGGCTCGCCCTCTGCCTGGCGGCGAAGCGGACGATCGCCGCCGCCCTTGGGCTGCTGGGGATCTCCGCTCCCGAGCGGATGTGATGCTGCGGCGCCGGACCAGCCTGCCGGTGCTGGCCGAGATCGCCGGAGCGGTCGTGGGGTCGCAGGTCTGGTCGCTGCGCCGGCAGGATTTCGCGAGCCTCGAGGTCGTGCTGCCCCAGCTGGCCGAGCGGCGCGTCGTGCTGGTCAGCGGGCAGGGGGAGCCGGCGTCGGTGGCGGCGCTCGCCCTTGCCGCCGCCGCCAGCTCGGCCGGCCGGCGCACGATCCTCGTTGAGTGCGACCTGGCCAAGCCGCGGCTCGCTGCCCAGGTCGGACTCGCCGCCGCGCCGGGGCTGCACGAGTACCTGCGCTGGGAGGCGGAACCCGCGGACGTGATCCGGCCGGTCGTCCTCGGTGGTCCCGCGGCGGGCGCTGCGACCGAACCGCTGGTCTGCGTCTGCGCCGGCCGCCCGTCGGCGACGGGCGAGACGCTGCTCGGCCTGCAGAGCTTCGTCCACATGATGGAGAAGCTGCGCGGTGCCTACGAGTTGGTGCTGCTCGGCGGACCGCCGGTCGAGGAGGACCCGCAGTCATGTGCCGCCGCCGCCATCCAGGCAGACGCGGTGATCGCGGGGCTGCCCGCTGCAGCGGCAACCGGGCGCGAGGGCCGTTCGATCCGCGCCGCGATCAACCGGCTGCCGATTCTGACGCTGGGCACGATCGCCGTCGGCGCTTGAGCGGCACCGCTAGAGGTCATAGCGAGCGAGGTCGGCGTCGAGCCGCTCGGCGTCCTCCCCTTTGGGACCTGAAATCCCCGGGCCATCTGGCCCCGAGCGGTCGCCGGCGCGGTGCCAGCGCATCACCCCGATCGCCAGCGCGACCGCGGCGAGGACGAAGGCGACGATCGGGACGACATAGGCCGAGAGGCTGAAGCCGGAGCCCCGTGGCAGCGCCAGCACCTCGTCGCCGTACTCCGCCACCAGCGCGTCCTTGATCTGCGCTTCGCTCCTCCCTGCGGCGATCAGCCGGCGGATGAACGCTTTCTCGCGCTGGGCCTGCGGCGATTCGGCCAGCTGCAGCAGCGTCCCGCAGACGGGGCACATCACCTGCTTTTCGATTTCGATCAGCGAGGCCCTCTGCTCGGCGGTCGCGGCGGGGGCCAGGCTGGCCACGCCAACCGCGAGGAGGAGGACGATCCCCGCCCTCACGACTTCCCGCCCACGAACGGCGCGACTTCGTCCTGCAGATATCCCTCATCGACCGGTCCCCGCACCAGCAGCCGCACCCTGCCACCGGGGTCGATCAGGAAGTTCTCCGGGACGCCGGTGGTGCCGAAGTCATGCGCCGTCGCGCCGTCGCCGTCGCGCAGCTGCGGGTAGCTGAGCCCGTACCGGCGGACGAACTCGCGCCCGTCGCCGGTCAGGTCGCGGCTGTCGATGCCGACGACCGTGAACCGCCGGCCCCCCTGCCGGCGCTGAAAGCGCTCCAGCGCCGGGGCCTCCTGCTTGCAGGGCCCGCACCAGGAGGCCCAGAAGTTCACCAGCACCCACCGGCCCCTGTATTCCGCCAGCGAACCGTTGCCTCCGCCTTCGAGCCGCGGCAACGGCGAGCTCGGTGCCGGCTCCCCCAGCCCCACGCCAGAGGACCCTTTGCTGACCAGCCCATAGACGAGCAGGCCGACCACGGCCAGCACTGCCAGCACTGCGATGGAAGAGCGAACGCTCACAGGACCCCAAGATTAGATCCAGCCGGCCCCACGGCACCCATCGCCCTAGAATCGGCCCTGCGCGGACGTAGCTCAGTTGGTAGAGCGCAAGCTTCCCAAGCTTGAGGTCGCGGGTTCGACCCCCGTCGTCCGCTCTAACTCGCCTTTGCTCCTATGTAGATGACCTTGTAGTGCCGGTCGTCTTCAGGGGGTTCGGAGAGGACGACCTTGTTGTCGACCTCCTCCATGCCGAGCACGGCGAGGGGCTCGAGCCCGGCCGCGGCCAGCGCGTCGCGGATTTCGGCCTCGGTGCGGAACCGCTCCCGGTGGCCGATCGGCTCCTCGAGGCCGTCGCCTTCGATGCGGGATTCGAACATCGCGGGGTCGCCGCCGACTTCACCGACACCGCGCCACACCCAGTGGCGGCCGCCGTGCTCGACATCCCGGACTTCGGTCGAGTAGACGCTCCTATAGGTGGAGAGAGAGTTGCAGTCGAAGATCAGGAGGCCGTCGTCGGCGAGGTTCGCGCGCATGCCGGCGAACGCGCGCACGAGGTCCTCGTCGCCGAGCAGGTAGTTGACCGGGTCGTTGAGCGAGAGCACCAGCTCGAACTCGCCGAGGACCGGCAGCTCGCGCATGTCGGCCACCGACAGCTCCACCTGCTCACCGGCCTCGCCTCGTGCCCGCTCCAGCATCGCGGGCGAGAGGTCGCAGCCCCGGACCTCCCAGCCGCGGCGCAGCAGGGGGGCGAAGGCGCGGCCGGTGCCGCAGCCGACGTCGAGGGCCCGTCCCTGCCGCAAGCCGTGTTTTTCGAGCTCCGGCAGCAGCACCCGCCCGACCCACATCTCGTAGTCGTTGAGGTGGTTGAACTCGTTGTAGATGGGCGCGAACGCCTCATATGCCGCGAGGACCGAATCTTCTCCCACGCAGTGGAGCCTATTACAGCGATCAGGCTCTAGCCAGGCGAAAAGCCGAGCTTGATTTGCGGCGGCATACATGGTCGGCTGGCCTAGAAAGCAGAGGCTCTACGCGAGGAGGAAGCGATGTACGCACGAGTTGCACGTTGGGAGGGCGCCGAGGCCGAGACGCTGAAACGCTCAGCCGATGAGATCCGCGCCGATGCCGAGTCTGGACCGCCTGAGGGATTGCCGGCAAAGGGACTGTGGCTCCTGCACGACCTGGATGGCGGCAGGGCGATGGCGATCACCCTCTTCGAGACCGAGGAGGACTACCGCCGGGGTGACGCGACGCTGGACTCGATGAGCCCGCCCGGCGCAGGCATGGGCAAACGAGTTGCGGTCGACAAATACGAGGTCGCTCTCGAACTGGAGGTCTAAGCGCTAAGCGACGGCGACCGGATGACGGAAGGCTTCGTCGGCACCGGCATCCCGCTCGCCCTCGTCGGCGCGGGCGGCTCCGTCTTCGGCCGGCAGCCGGTAGAAGTGCTCGGTTGCACCGCGGACCTGCCGCTCGCGCACCAGTTCAATCAGGTTGGATTTCGCCAGCTCGGTGACGTGGTAGTTGGTGTTGCTCAAGGGGATCTGCAGCTCACGGCTGAGCTCGCTGGGAGAGAGGACGCGACCTCCGTCGATGCCGAGGATTTCGAGGATCGAGACCCGCAGCGGATGAGCCGTGGCTCGCGCCAGCCGCTCCCAGTCGACCGGGATCGAGGCTGGCTGAGTCGATTCCGCGACCCGTGGGGAAGCATGCCCGTTCTGCGTAGCCAAACGGGCATTTTGCGCTGCAAGAGCGCCGTTTGCTAGCTGGTTGGGATAAGTGTCTTGGAGATGTCCGTTCTGGATTGGCATGAGACTACTTTACCCAAAAATGTTGACTTAACTCCATAATTTCGGGTAGGTTATCTGTCGAGGATGCTGCTTGGGAGGAGATATCCGCACCGGGGCTGGCGCCTGGTCGCCCCTGCCTTGTTCTGTGCGGCGATGCTGTTGAGCGGAGTCGCGACGTCAACCGCCAGCACCGGGGACATCATCGCTCCGAGCGATCCGCTCCACCCCGCGGTCGACTCCGGATGGCAGGCTGGGACCTGCAAGGAAGAACCGCCGGAAAGCGAACACTTCTGCTCCGTCGCCACCCCTAACCAGTTCTTCGAAACCGCAGCGGGCCACCCAAAATGGGGATTCACCCAGTTCATCGTCAAGCACTCCACCGAAGAAGTGGTGCTGGGCGAAAAACTCGAAAAACCGGTCGGGGAAGTCGCGACGATCCGGGTCGATCTTCCGGTCGGCCTCAGCGTCAACCCCGGCGCCACCGAAATCTGCCCCCTGGATGTTTTCGAAGCGAACGCCGAAAATTGCGCGACTTCCTTTCCCGGCTCCCAGGTCGGGGAAAGCCTCGTCACCACCGCCGCTCCGCTGACCGGAAAAGTCACGCCGCCGACGGCGCCGCTGACCCGCGTGTCGGTCTACAACGTCGAACCGGTTTTCGGTGAGGCGGCGAGGTTCGGGCTTGAACTGGGCGGCAAGGAAGTCTTCCTGCGCGGCGACGTCGCCTGGAGCGGCGACTACCACGAGGGCTTCACGATCGACGTGCCGAAAACCCTTCCCAGCGGCCTCGGAGGGCTGGTCTTGGCCAACCGGCTCGTCTTCGAAGGCATTTCCGGCGACGGGACCTTTCTCACCACCCCCAGCACCTGCCTCGGGGAATCATTCCCATGGGGACCTGCCGGGCACGTCTACTCGACCTGGCTGCGCGCCGACTCCTGGGCCGAGAAGGAAGGGGAAGAAGCCGGAAGCGGCTACGTATTCCCTCAGAGCGCGGAGCCCGCCTTCGAGTCCCCGATCCCCCAGGGCACCTCGCCGAAAAACTGCAACACCATCCCGTACGACCCTGAAGTCGAAGTCGATCCGAACACCTCGGCGACCAACGCTCCCTCCGGGCCGGCGGTGAACATCCAGGTTCCGCACCTGCTCCCTGACCTCCTCACGAAAGAGCGCGAACAGGACAGCTCGAACACCCGCGCTGCAACGGTGACCCTACCGGTCGGGATGGGCCTCAACCCCTCCGCCGCCAACGGACTGCAGGTATGCAGCGACGAGCAGTTCGGCAAGGGCACGAGAAACCCGATCGCATGTCCCGCCGAGTCCATTGTCGGTCGTGCCAGGATCGAATCGCCGCCGCTCCAGAACCCGACCAAACCACAGCCCGAAGAAACGCTAGAAGGCAACGTCTACGTCGGCAGGCAGCTGAGCCGGGATCCGACTTCCGGCGACGAGTACCGGATCTTCATCGAAGCCAAGTCCGATCGCTACGGGATCTCGGTCCGCCTGATCGGCAACGTCCGCGCCGATCCGCAGACCGGCCAGCTCTCGACGACGATCTCGGAAGCGCCCCAGGTGCCGTTCACCTCCTTCGACCTCTCCTTCTTCGGCGGCGCCAGGGCGGTGCTGAGCAGCCCCCCGACCTGCGGCCCCAACCCGACGGCAACGACGATGACGCCGTGGTCGGGCACCCCCCCGGTGCATCCGGGCGACAGCTTTACGCTCAGCTCGGCCCCGCACGGGGGCGGGTGCCCGAAGACGCTGGCCGAACGTCCCTTCGCTCCCGCCTTCGGCGCCGGCCCGGCGAGCTCCAAGGCAGGCGCCTTCAGTCCCTTCTCCCTCCAAATCGCGCGCTCAGACGGGCAGCAGGAGCTGAAAGGGACCGACCTCGTCCTGCCGCCGGGCATGACCGGCAAGCTCGCGGGCATCCCTTATTGCCCGGAGGCGGCGCTGGCGGCGGCGAGCACCAGAGCGGGCAATGACGAGAAGAGCGCCCCGAGCTGCCCCGCCGCCAGCCAGGTCGGCACCGCCGCGATCGCGGTCGGCACCGGCCCGGCCCCCTACCGGATCGACGACGGCAAGGTCTTCCTCTCAGGCCCCTACCACGGGGCTCCTCTCTCCCTGGCAGTCGTCACCCCCGCCACGGCCGGGCCGTTCGATCTCGGCACGGCCGTGGTGAGGGTGGCGCTGTTCGTGGACCCCGAAACCGCCCAGATCCACGCCGTCTCGGATCCGATCCCAGATGTCTTCGGCGGCACCCAGCTGAACGTGCGCTCCGTCGAGCTGTCGATGAGCCGCCCCGAATTCACCCTCAACCCGACCAGCTGCGGACCGATGTCGACCAGCGGGGCGCTTGCCGGCGGCGGGGGAGACCCGACCAACCCCGCTTCGTTCAGCTCCTTCCCGGTGAGCGCACCGTTCCAGACCACCGACTGCGGGGCGCTCGGGTTCCGGCCGCGGCTCTTCACCAAACTGATCGGAGGTCACAAGAAGATGCTGCGCTCCCAGCATCCCGCCTTCCGGGCCGTCCTTGTTATGCATGGCGGCGACGCCAACATCAGCCGCAGCGCGCTGACCCTGCCGCACTCCCAGTTCCTCGACCAGAGCCACATCGGCACGATCTGCACCCGGGTGCAGCTGGCGACCCAAGCCTGCCCGGCGCGCTCTGTCTACGGTTTCGCCCGAGCCCAGACCCCGCTGCTCGACGACGAACTGAAAGGGCCGGTCTACCTCGTCTCCTCCAGCCACGAACTGCCCGACATGCTGGTCGACCTCAGGGGTCAGGTCGAGGTCCGGCTCCGGGGCGTGATCAGCTCGAGCAAGGCCCGCCTGAAGACGGTCTTCACCGGCGTCCCGGACGTGCCGGTGAGCAAGTTCGTGCTCAGCATGAAGGGCGGCAAGAAGGGGCTCCTGGTCAACTCGCGCGACCTCTGCCTCAGGCCCAACTTCTCCTTCCTCAACTTCAAAGCCCAGAACGGCAAGAAGCTGCGCAAGAAGAAACTGCTGCTGCGCACCCCCGGCTGCCGCCACGCGCGCAAGCACCACAGGCACCGTCACCGGTAGCCGCCCGACCAGCGGACCGAGTCACCCCAGCCGCGATTAGCAAGCTGACCGCCGGGGTACCGACGTGTCAAGGGTGAGAGCATTGATCGTGAAATTCGTCTCGTTCGCGGCTGCCTGGGGGCTGCTCGCGGCGGCGCCGGCGCAGGCGGGGGAAATCCCCTTCGCGCCCCAACACAACCCGCCGCAGAACGAAGACGGCTGGCAGGCTGGGACTTGCACCGACCCGGAATGCGCCCCGCAGGATCCGCCCGCCGCTTTCTACGAAACCGCGGCTGGGCACCCACCGTTCGGGATCACCCAGTTCATCATCAAGCACACCACGGAAGTGATCCACGAAGAACCGGAAGTCGACTTGAAGACGCTGCGAGTCGACCTTCCGGTAGGTCTCAGCGTCAATCCGGGCGCCACTCCGCAATGCGAACTGGAACCGGGACAGCACCCAGACGCCACCACCTGCCCGGCCACCAGCCTGGTCGGTGAAAGCCGCATCACCGTCTCGCCGGAAGTGCCGCTGACGCCGCCGATCTCCCTGCCGCCGCTGCCGGTCTACAACGTGAAGCCGAACATCGGCCAGTCGGCCCGCTTCGGCTTCAGCGTCCCCAACCCGGTCATCGTCGAGCCGCCCAGCGACGTCTTCCTGGAAGGGGACGTCGCCTGGAGCTCCGACTACCACGAGGGCTTCACGATCCACGTCCCCAAGGCGAGTGGGCTGAAACTGTTGAAGAACCGCCTCATCTTCAACGGCCTCGCGCACGTGCCAGGAAATCCCGGCTTCTTCCTCACCACCCCGAGCACCTGCCTTGACCCAACGCAGCCCGCATTCGCCCACACCTACTCCACCTACGCCCGCGGCGACTCGCTGCAGAACCCCGACCCCAACTTCCCGGAAGGCTCGCCGTTCGTCGAGTCACCGCTGCCGCCTGGGACCAGCCCGAAAGACTGCGGGTCGATCCCGTTCAACCCGGGCCTGCATCTCGATCCGGGAACCAGCCAGGTCGACTCACCCGCCGGCGCCACGACGGAAGTGACGCTCCCCGTCGAAGAAAACGCGACGGGGCAGGAAACGTCGACGATGAGGTCGGCCAAGGTGACGCTCCCGCAGGGGATGGGGCTGAACCCCTCGGCGGCCAACGGGCTGCAGGCCTGCAGCGACCAGCAATTCGGCAAGGGGACCCGCAACCCCGTTCAATGCCCGGAGGCTTCGAAGATCGGAACGGCGACGGTGGTCACCCCGCCGCTGCCGGAGGGGCCGCTGACGGGCAACGTTTATGTCGGGCAGCAGAGGAGCCGCGATCCGGAATCGGGCGAAGAGTTCAGGATCTTCGTCAACGCCGCCTCCTCCCGCTACGGCGTCGACGTCCGCCTGATCGGCAACGTCATCGCCAACGCCAAGACCGGTCAGCTGACCGCCGTCTTCGACGAACCCGCGAAAGCGGTCACGCGTGGCGGCAACAACGACAACCTGCCGAGCGGGCTGCCCCAGGTTCCGTTCACCACCTTCCGCATCAGCGTCAACGGCGGGTCGAAAGCGCCCCTCAGCAGCCCGCCGACCTGCGGGCCGAACAAAGCGGTCAGCGCGCTGAGCCCGTGGTCTGGCAACGCTGCCGCGACCCCGTCCAGCGAGTTCACCCTGGCCAAATTGCCGGGCGGCGGCGACTGCCCAAAATCGCTGGGCGAGCGACCGTTCTCACCGGGCTTCACCGCAAAGCCGAAGGACGACACTGCGAAAGCTTTCACCCCATTCTCCACCCGCATCACGCGGGTGCCGGGGCAGCAGGAGTTGAAAGGGATCGACATCACTCTTCCCGAAGGCGCGACCGCGAAATTGAAGGGCGTTTCCTACTGCCAGCCGAAACAGATCGCCGCTGCGGAAAGCCGCTCGGGCAGCGAGGAGAAACGGAACGCGAGCTGTCCGGACGACAGCAAGATCGGGGTGGCCACGGTTCAGGCCGGAACCGGCGATTCACCGCTCGAGATCCACGGCAACGCCTACCTGGGCGGCCCGTACCAGGGCGCCAACATCTCAGCCGTCGTCGTCACGCCGGCGCTGGCCGGGCCCTTCGACCTCGGCGACGTCGTCGTCCGGGTGCCGTTCTTCGTCGATCCGGAAACCGCCCAGATCCACCCCAAGACCAACGCGCTGCCGGACGTCTACGGCGGCACCAAGCTCGACATCCGCTCGATCTTCCTCAACGTCAACCGCAAGGAATTCACCCTCAACGGAACCAACTGCCGTAAGGGCGCGACCGCCGGGGTGATCAACGGCGGCGGCTCGGATCCCGGGAACCCGGCCGCCTACTCCGCCTTCAAGGTCGGCGACGACTTCCAGGCCGCCGGCTGCGACAAGCTGAAATTCCGCCCAAAGCTGAAGCTGCGGCTGTTCGGGGCGACCCGCCGGGCGAAGAATCCGAAACTGCGGGCGATCCTCAAGGCGCGGCCCGGCGACGCCAATATCGCCCGCGCGTCGGTCGGCCTGCCGCACGCGCTCTTCCTCGACCAGGCGAGCCTGGCGAAGATCTGCACCCGGGTCCAGTTCGCCGCCCAGCAGTGCCCGAAGAAATCCGTCTACGGCCGGGCCCGGGCCTTCACGCCGCTGCTCGGCCAGCCGCTCGAAGGCCCGGTATACCTGCGCTCGTCCGACAATCCGCTGCCGGACCTGGTCGCCCACCTCGAAGGGCAGGTGGACATCGACCTCGTCGGCAGGATCGACAGCTTCAAGGGGGGCATCCGCACGACCTTCGGCCGCGTGCCCGACGTCCCCGTCGAAAAGTTCGTGATGACGCTGCCCGGCGGCAAGCACGGGCTGCTCGTCAACTCGACCAACCTCTGCGCCAAACCGGTGAAGGCGGTCATCCGCTTCACGGCGCAGAACGGCAAGAAGCTCAAGCCCAAGCCCCGCCGCAACAAGCTGCGCACGCCGTGCAGGAAGAAGCACAAGAAGCACGGCAGGCACCACAGAAAGTAGACACCGAAGAGTGTCATGTCAGAAATCGATGTAACTGTTACTGAGGTTGTAGTCCACGTAGGTACTTGAAAGACCCGCACCGCTGTGTAATGTCCTGTGCGGGAGGGTTGTGTTCTGGGCGCCACAGGGGGCGTCCTCGTAAGGGAAAACGAGGAGGAAAATCGATGGCGAAGCGCTCGCTCGCACTGCTTCTTTTGTGTCTCGGGGCTCTTTTTGCTCTACCGGTGCTGGCGGTAGCCGACACCGGTGACGTAATCGAACCGCAGCATGAACCGCCGACCTCGCAGAACGGCTGGCAGGCGGGCACCTGTTACGAAAACCAGTTGGGGGAAGTGCCGGAAACGCCGATTCCCACCAAACCGACGGATCCCACCAAACCGTTTTGCTCACCGGAAACCCCGGAAACCTTCTTCACGCAAGCAGGAGGGCATCCCCCGTTCGGGTTCGACCAGTACATCGTCAGGCACAACACTGTCCCTGTCGCTCCTGGGCTGGTGCTTGAACCCTTGATCGAGGACCCGTCAGACCCGCTTCCGTTCGAAGACCGGGTGCTGAAAACGGAGCGAGTCGACCTGCCGCCGGGATTCACCGAGAACCCGCAAAGCAGTCCGAAGTGCTCAGAAGCGGACTTCAAATCGATCGGCGAAATTCCTGGCTCGGGAGGTAAAATCGGCCAGGTTCCGAAATGCTCTCCTGACACGATCATCGGGCGCGAGGAAGTCTGGCTCGTGGTCAATACGGCAAACGCTGTGCCGGTGCCCGGAGCTCCGCCGGGAAACTTCCTCCCGAAAGGATTCGTGATCACCCCAGACCCGGCGAAAGGCACGCGGGTCGCCGTCTACAACCTCGAGCCGAACGCGGGAGAACCGGCGCGGCTCGGCTTCGTCATCGCCTTCAGCAAAGTGATCGAACTCCATGGGGCCGTGGCCTGGGAGAGCGACTTCCACGAGTACTTCACGATCCACCTTCCGGAACCGTCCGTCGGGGTCTCGACGCTGAGAAGCCGTTTGCTCGCCTTCGGTCAGTCTGGCAATGGCACCCATATCACCACCCCGACCACCTGCTTCAACCCCAATCAATTGCCGCACCTCTACTCGACCTGGTTCCGGGGAGAGTCATGGGGCGAGCCGAATCCGACCTTCCCCGAAGGCTCGACTCCATGGGAGGCGAAGCTGCCGCCCGGCGTGATGCCGACGGGTTGTGAACGGGTTCCATTCGATCCCGCGGTCGGTGTCGCTCCAGGGACCGATGCGGTCGATTCCCCCGCTGCGGCGACCGTGACGACGACGCTTCCCTCCGATCCCGCAAGAGAAGGCGGGGAAGTAAGGGTGAACGGCAAAGGCGAAACCGAAGGGATCTCCCAGTCCCACGTCCGCAAAGCCGAAATCACCCTGCCGAGGGGCATGGGCCTGAACCCCTCCGGGGCGCAGGGCCTTGTCGCCTGCACCGACCAGGCGTTCAGGAAGGGCGAGCGGAACTACAACAACGCCTGTCCCAATGAGTCCATCATCGGCACGGTCGAAGTGGACTCGCCGCCGCTGGCGGAGACGCTGAAAGGCAATGTCTACCTCGGCACGCAGAACAGCCGCAACCCCGAATCGGGTGAAGAGTTCAGGATCCTGCTCGAAGCCAAGAGCGAGCATGAGGGGATCGACGCTCGCTTGATCGGCATGGTCAAGGCCAACGCCAAGACGGGTCAGTTGACCGCTGTCTTGAACGACAAGCTCATCGGCCAGTTCGCCGGGGAACTGCCGGAAGGCCTGCCACAGGTCCCCTTCGAATCGATTCGGGTCCACTTCAGCGACTCAAGGCAAGTGCTGACGAGCTCGCCGATCTGCACCACCGAAGGAACGAGCCATTTCGAACCCTGGGCGAGGCCCGGGGAAAACAAGCCGGTGAACAGCACCGTTACGCTCACCAAAGACCCGAGCGGCGGCGACTGCCCGAAGACGATGGCCGAGCGGAAGTTCACGCCGACCTATAAAGCTAACACCAGCAGCACCAAGGCCGGCTCCTACAGTCCGTTCCATGTGCTGATCACGCGCAAGGACGGCGAACAGGAGCTGAAAGTGGTCGACGTGACCCTGCCGAAGGGCCTGACGGGCAACCTTTCCGGCATCCCCTACTGCCCCGAGGACGTGATCGCGGCGGCTGCGGGCAAGAGCGGACTGGAAGAGATCGGCAAACCGAGCTGCCCAGACAGCAGTTTCCTCGGGTCGGCGGAGACGATCTCGGGCACCGGCAACAGCCCGCTGAAGCTGGGCGGGAACGTCTACCTCGCCGGCCCCTACAAGGGCGCGCCGCTCTCGTTGGTGACCACCACCCCGGCGGTGGCTGGCCCGTTCGACCTCGGAGTCGTGGTGGTGCGGGTGGCGTTGAACGTCAACCCGGAAACCGCGCAGATCAACGCGGTTTCCGACGCCATCCCCGACGTGTTCGGCGGGGTGAAGCTGGACCTGCGGTCGATCGACATCAACATCAGCCGCGAAAAGTTCATGCTCAACCCGACGAATTGCGCCGCCCAGGCCACGACCGGGGCGATCAGGGGCGGCGGAGCCGATCCGACCAACCCGGCGCTGTTCAGCTCCTACGCGATCAATGACCCGTTCCAGGCGACCGCGTGCAACAAGCTCGGCTTCAAGCCGAAGCTGAAGGTGAAGCTGTTCGGGCCGACCAAGCGGGCCAAGAATCCGCGCCTGAAGGCGGTCCTGACGGCCAAGAAGGGCCAGGCGAACGTGGTCCGCACCGCACTGACGATGCCGCACTCGCTGTTCCTCGACCAGAGCCATATCGGCACCGTGTGCACGAGGCCGCAGCTGGCCGAACACAAGTGCCCGAAGGCCTCGGTCTACGGCAAGGGCTTTGCGAAATCGCCGTTGCTCAGCAAGCCGTTGAAGGGCAAGGTGTTCCTCGTGTCCTCTAACCACAAATTGCCGGACCTGCTGGTCGACCTGCGCGGCCAGGTGGAGATCTACCTGCGCGGAGTGATCAGCTCTAAGCACGGAGGCCTGAAGACGGTCTTCAACAACGTGCCCGACGTGGCGGTGAGCAAGTTCGTCCTCAACATGAAGGGCGGCAGGAAGAGTCTGCTCGTCAACTCGACCAACACCTGCGCGAAGACCCAGCGGGCCGTGCTGAACATCAAGGGCCAGAACGGCAAGAAGGTGAGGAACAACAAGTTCAAGTTGAAGATCGCCTCCTGCGGGAAGCACAAGAAGCACAAGAAGTAATCGGGCGCCGAAGCCCAGTCGCGAGCGCCGGCGCGGAGGTCGAATAGCCTCCGCGCCGGTGCGACCGACGCTCTCAGTCCTGATCGTCGCTTACGAGAGCCGCGACGATCTGCGGAAGACCCTCCCGGCCCTGTTGCCAGAGCTGGCAGCGGATGACGAGGTGATCGTCGTCGAGAACAAGGCCGGCGACCGCAGCCTTGAGGTCGTGCGCGAGCTGGCGCCGCGGGCGCGGATCGTTCGGATGGGCCGCAACAGCGGCTTCGCCGGGGGCGTCAACGCCGGTGCCGAAAGCGCGGCCGGCGACCTGCTGGTGATCCTCAACCCCGATGCGGTCCCGCAGCCGGGCTTCGGCGAGGCGATCCGGCGGCCCTGGCGCGAGGGAAGGGGATGGGCGGCGTGGCAGGCGCTGGTCGCCGACGGGGCGGCGGCGTCGATCAACTCGGCGGGCAATCCGATCCACTTCACCGGGATCGTCTGGGCGGGGGGCCACGGCCGCCCGCTCGCCAAGGCCCCGCCGCCGCGCGAGGTGCCGGCGCTCTCCGGCGCCTGCCTCGCGATCCCGCTCGAGAACTGGCGCCAGATCGGCGGCTTCCCCGGGGAGTTCTTCATGTACCACGAGGACGTCGACCTCTCTGTGCGGCTGCGGTTGACGGGCGGCACCGTCGGCATCGAGCCCACCGCGGTGGTCGCCCACGACTACGAATTCAGCGCCAGCGTCGACAAGTGGCGCTGGCTCGAGCGGAACCGCCTCGCCTTCGTCCTCCGCACGTACCCGGCGCCGCTGCTGGCCCTGGTGGCGCCGGCGCTGGTCGCGACCGAGCTGGCGCTGCTGGCGGTCTCCGCCGCGGCTGGGTGGGGACAGCAGAAGCGCCGCGCCAACCGCGAAGTCCTCGGCTGGCTGCCGCGACTGCTGCGCGAGCGCCGCGCGATCCAGCGCCGGCGGACCATCTCGGCCGCCGGATTCGCCGCCCAGCTGACCCCAGACCTCGACTCTGACCTGATCTCCCCGCTGGCCCGATCTCTCCCAGCCCGCCTCCTCCTGCGCGCGTACTGGCGAGCGGTCCTACATCGTCTAGCTGGCCTGACTGCTCGGCCGGATCAGGATCTCGTTGACGTCCACGCCCGGCGGCTGCTCCAGCGCGTAGACGACGGCGCGGGCGATGTCCTCGTCCTCCAGCGCGCCCTGCGGGCGGTTCTCGAAGAAGGGCGTGTCGACCATGCCCGGCTCGATCACGGTGACGCGGATGCCGTGGTTTTCGTGCATCTGGCGCAGCTCCTGCCGCAGCGACTCGCCGACCGCGGTCGCCGCCCACTTGGTCGCCGAGTAGAGCGAGCCGGGCAGCGCCCGCCGCCCCGCCACCGAACTGGTGATGAGGAAGTGGCCGTCGCCGCGCTCGAGCAGGTGGGGGAGGGTGGCGCGGATCGTCAGGGCGACGCCGTAGACGTTGGTGAGGACCATCGAACGCCAATGCTCGACCGACTCCTCGAGGAAGCCGCGGGTGGCGCCGAAGCCGGCGTTGGCGAAGACGGCGTCGATGCGGCCGAAACGCTCCAGCGCTGCCGCGGCCAGCGCCTCCACCTGGTCCCACTCGGTGACGTCGCAGCGCACGGCAATTGCCCGCTCTTCGCCGCCGAGCTCCTCGGCCAACGCTTCGAGGCTCTCGAGCCGCCGTGCCGCCCCCACCAGCCGGTACTTCCCGGCCGCCGCGCGGGCAGTCGCAGCGCCGATCCCGCTGGAAGCTCCGGTGATGAGCAGCACTGGGTCGTCGGCCATGGGGAGATTCTCGCATTCCGAATCGTCGGGGGCCGGTTGTGAGGGGGTCGCCGCACACTCAGCGCGAAGCGCGGCCGCCGACCCCTCACAACCGGCCCCCAACCCACCTTGCGATAATCCAGCCTCCTCGTGGATCCCCAGCGGAAGCGAAAGATCCGGCTCGTCGTCGCGCTCAGCGTCGCGGTCCTGCTCGCGGTGGCGCTGATCTACACCTCGTTCTCGGCCTCGACCGAGGCGAAGGAGCCCTCGGAACTGCTCGGCGCCGCGCCCGGCAGCAGCTACGAGATGACCGGCAAGGTCGTCGAGGGCTCGGTCCGCCAGGTCGGCAACGGGATTGCCTTCCGCGTCGTCGACCGGGACGGCAACGGCAGGCCGCTGCCGGTCAGCTACCGCGGGACGGTCCCGGATCCCTTCCGTGGCGGCCGCGAGATCGTCCTCACCGGGAGCGTCGAGAACGGCACCTTCGTCGGCGAACCGGAAACCCTGATCACCAAGTGCCCGTCGAAGTTCACGACTAAGTCCGATGGCTAGCCTCGGCGGCGTCCTGCTGGCGCTCGCCTTCCTCGCCGCGCTCAGCGCGGGGGTGCTCGCCCTGCTCGGCCGCAACGGCGACAGCCGCCTGGTCGAGATCTCCCGCCGCACCGTCTACGCCTTCTGCGGCCTGCTCACCGCCTGCGTGGCGATCATCGAGATCGCCTTCGCCGGCAACGACTTCGGCTTCAAGATCGTCCAGGAACATTCCTCGCTGGAGACGCCGGCCTTCTACAAGCTGGCGGCGATGTGGTCGAGTCAGGAAGGCTCGCTGCTGCTCTGGGCCTGGGTGCTGTCGATCGCCTCCAGCCTCGCCCTCTGGGCGACCCGCGAGAAGCTGCGCGAGATCGTCCCCTACGCGACCGCGGTGATGATGGGCGTCGCCGCCTTCTTCACCGGGCTGATGCTGTTCGCGCCCGACGTGCAGCCGTTCGCGACCCTGAGCCCCGCCCCGGCCGACGGGATCGGGCTCAACCCGCTGCTGCAGCACCCGAGCATGATGATCCACCCGCCGATGCTCTATTCGGGCTACGTCGCCTTCACGGTGCCGTTCGCCTTCGCGATCGGGGCGCTGGTGACGCGCCGGGTCGACGCCGAGTGGATCCGCGCCACCCGCCGCTTCGCCCTGATCGCCTGGACCTTCCTCGGCTTCGGCCTGCTGCTCGGCGCCCGCTGGTCCTACACCGAGCTCGGCTGGGGCGGCTACTGGGCCTGGGACCCGGTCGAGAACGCGGCACTGATGCCGTGGCTGCTCGGCACCGCCTTCCTGCACTCGATCGTGGTCCAGGAGAAGCGGGGGATGCTCAAGGTCTGGAACGCCTGCCTCGTCGTCGGCACCTTCTCGATGGCGCTGCTCGGCACCTTCCTCGTCCGCTCCGGGGTCCTGCAGTCGATCCACGCCTTCGGCGACAACACCGTCGGCCCCTACATCCTCGGCCTGATCGGGGTCGTCGTGATCGGCTCGACGCTGCTGATCGTCAGCCGCCTCGACGACCTGCGCTCGCCGAAGCGGATCGACTCGCTCGCCTCGCGCGAGTCCGTCTTCCTGGTCAACAACCTGCTCCTGGTCGGGCTGACCGCGGTGATCTTCTGGGGCACCTTCTTCCCGCTGATCTCCGAACTCTTCACCGGCAACAAGGCGTCCCTCGCCGCGCCCTGGTTCGACCGCTACACGACGCCCCTGGCGATCCTGCTCGTCCTCTTCACCGGGATCGGGCCGCTGCTCGCCTGGCGGCGGGTCAGCTGGGCTTCGGCCAGGCGCGCCTTCCGGGTGCCGCTGGCGGTGGCGCTGGTGGCGACCGTCGCGCTGGTGATCTTCAGCGACGCGGCCCAGAAGCCCTGGGCGCTGGCGCTTTTCGCCTTCGCCGCCTTCGCGCTCACGGGTCTGGCCCAGGAGTTCTGGACGGGGGCGGCGGCGCGTCGCCGGCTCTCGGGCGAGTCGGCGCCTGCCGCGCTGGTCGGCCTGGTCGCGCGCAACCGGCGCCGCTACGGCGGCTACGTCGTCCACGCCGGCGTCGCGGTCCTGCTGATCGGCATCGCCGCCTCCTCGAGCTTCCAGACCAACCGCGACGTCGACCTCAAGCCGGGCGAAAGCACCGCCGTCGACGGCCGCAAGATCACCTACGTGAAGCCGACGGTCGCCGTCGACAGCGAGAAGTTCACCTTCGGGTCGGTGCTGCGGGTCGAACAGGACGGCAAGCAGGTCGCCCACCTGCGCCCGAGCCAGCGCTTCTTCAAGCCCACCGGGATGGAAGTTGGGACGATCGACAGCTACTTCGCCGGCGAGTCGACCAGCGAGGTGGGGCTCGAAGCGGGGCTGAGGGAAGACCTGTGGATTGCCCCGCGGGTCGACGTCGCCGACGTGCAGCGGCGGGCGCGGGCGGCCGACCAGGGCTTCCGAGCCTGCGTCAACGGCGGCCCTGGTACGCCGCCGCAGTGCAAAGCGCTGGGGGCGATGATGCTGGCGGCGAAAGCGAACCCGGCGCTGCGGCCCCAGGCGCTGGAACAGATCCCAAAACTGCAGAGCATCGCCGCCGAACGCGTCGCCGAGTCCTACCTAAGCGAGGACGCGCCGGTGACCTTCAAGGTGATCGTCAACCCGCTCGTCACCTGGATGTGGATCGGCGGCCTGATCGCCCTCGCGGGGGCGCTGATTGCGATCTGGCCGACCCGGGGGAGGCGCCGCGGCGCCTCCGTCAGGGCCGAGGCCGATGCGCGCAAGGAAGCCAAGTACCGGGAGATCCGCGACGCCGAGCTCGACCACGTGGCCGGCAAGCTCTCCGACGAGGACTTCGCCGTCGTTGACGCCGAGCTGCGCCGCGAAGCGCTGGAGATCCTCGACCGCGAGCAGGTGCCGGTAGACGGCGCCGGCGCAGGTGGCAACCGCGAGGCCGCGAACGGCGACGGGGGCGGCGCAAACGGCGAAGGGGACGCCGCGAACGGCAACGGCCACCACCCTCGCGAGCCGGAAAAGGTCGAGCAGGGCTAGACTTCCCACCGTGTTCACGTTCTTCAGCGTCATCCAGGTGATCGTCGCGGTCGTGCTGATCTTCCTGATCCTGCTCCACTCGGGCAAAGACGCCGGTCTCTCCGGCGCCTTCGGGATCGGCAGCGGCGGCAGCTCGGTCGGCGGCGGCTCGATGGTCGAGCGCAACCTGGACCGGGCGACGGTCTTCTTCGCCGTCATCTTCGCGCTGAACACCTTCCTGCTGCTGAAGATCTAGCGCCCTCGTTGGCCCACTGTCGAGTTTGTTACCTGCTGGGTAACAAACTCGCCACGCTGCGACGCGTCCGCGGACAAAGCATCGTCCGATGTATCGACGCTTGACAATATCGGCTTCTCTGTAAAAATAGCGAACGACTGCTGTCTATTTGACAAGGGAGCTAGCAGTGGAGGCACATGCCGAGCACGCGCACCACCATCACCACCACGACGAGGTGGAGCTGAACCCGGCGGCCTGGACGGACGGCAAGCGCTACGCCTGGCTGTTGGGGATCATCGTCCCGCTGTCGCCGTTCTTCGCCTGGCTCTACTGGTCGCTGACCGGCTTCGGCGGCTTCTGGTTCCTCGGGCCGGCCCTCGTCTTCGTGATCTTCCCGCTGCTGGACATGGCGATCGGGCTCGACCCGACCAACCCGCCGGACAGCGTCCTCAAGTTCCTCGAGCAGGATCGCTACTACCGCTGGTGCACCTATGTCTTCATCCCGATCCAGTACGCGGCTTTGGTCCTCGCATGCTGGATGTGGGGGAGCGGCGATCTGACCATCGTCGAATCGATCGGGCTGGCATTGACGATGGCCGTGGTCGGCGGCATCGCGATCAACACCGCTCATGAGCTCGGCCACAAGCGCGCCAGCTCCGAGCGCTGGCTCAGCCGCGTAGCCCTGGCCCAGACCGGCTACGGCCACTTCTTCATCGAGCACAACCGGGGCCACCACGTCAAAGTCGCCACGCCCGAGGATCCCGCCAGCTCCCGCCTCGGCGAGAGCTTCTGGGCCTTTCTCCCTCGCACCGTCGCCGGCAGCCTGCGCTCGGCCTGGGGGATCGAGGCCGCCCGGCTCGACCGCCTCGGTGAGCGGCACCTCAGCCTCCACAACGACATCCTCACCGCCTGGGCGATGACCGTCGGCCTCTTCGCGGGCCTCACGGTCGTCTTTGGCTCGGTCGTCCTGCCGTACCTGGTGGCGCAGGCGGTGATCGGCTTCTCGCTGCTGGAGGTGGTCAACTACCTCGAGCACTACGGGCTGCTGCGGCAGAAGAAGGAGGACGGCCGCTACGAGCGCTGCCGGCCCGACCACAGCTGGAACAGCAACAACGTCGCCTCCAACGTGCTCCTTTACCACCTGCAGCGCCACAGCGACCACCACGCCAACCCGACCCGCCGCTACCAGGCCCTGCGCCACGTCGACGAGGCGCCGCAGCTGCCGACCGGCTACGCGGGGATGATCGTCCTCGCCTGGTTCCCGCCGTTGTGGCGCCGGGTGATGGACCCGCGCCTGCTGGAGCACTACGAGGGCGACATCGCCCGCTGCAACATCCAGCCGCGCAAGCTGGGGCGGGTGCTGGAGCGCTACGGGCGTCCGGTATGAGCGCCTGGCGCTGTCCCAGCTGCGGCTACGTCTACGACGAGGAGGCCGGCCACCCGCGCGAGGGCTTTCCACCCGGCACCTCGTGGAGCCAGGTGCCCGACCATTGGCCCTGTCCCGACTGCGGCGTCCGCGACAAGATCGATTTCGAGCCAGCCGAAGCCGCCACCTGACCGCCGCCGCTGCGACGATAGGGGGCATGCCAAACGGAAGGACCCCCTACCAGGAGGCGGCGCGGGAGCTGCTCCGCCAGACCGTCTTCGACGCCGCCCGCGACCAGCTGGGGCGCCGGTCCTGGTCGGAGATCACGATGGCCGAGATCGCCAGCGGCGCCGGGGTCAGCCGCCAGACCCTCTACAACGAGTTCGGCAACCGCAACGAGTTCGGCTTCGCCCTGGTCATCCACGAGGGGGAACGGTTCATGGACGGGGTCGAGGAGGCGGTGCTGGCCCACCGCGACGACCCGCGGGCGGCGGTGACGGGGGCGCTGGAGCTCTTCCTGCGCACCGCTCGCGAAGACCCGCTGATCCGCATCCTCCTCAGCGACGACGGCACCGGCGGGATGCTGCCCTTCGTCACCACGCAGGGGCTGCCCGTGGTGCAGTGGGCGACCGCGCGGCTGACCTCGGTGATCGAAGAGGGCTGGCCCGAGGCGCCGGCGGATGACGTGAAGACGTTGGCGGAGGCGCTCGTGCGTCTGGCGATCAGCTACGTGACGACGCCGGGGGAGTCGGCCGAGGAGACGGCGAGAGCAGTGGCGGAGCTGCTGGGCCCGTTCATCGACAAGGCGCTGGGCACGCCGGTCGATTGAGCTCTCGCCGCGGCTGGCGTCCCTCGGGCTCGGAGCGCTGGAGGCGGGCGATGCGTGCAGAAGCGACTGCGGGAGACGTCACCCGGCGCGGCAAGCCGGTGGGCCGGATCGCTCCCCTGGAAGGAAAGCGGCCCCTTCGATGAGCTGGTAAGCCGGGGGCTCGTTCGTCTTCCAGAGCGCCCTGCTAGGGCATCGAGACCTCGGGTTAGAGCTAGAGGCTTGGTATCTGACCTAGTGAAGGAGCAGCGTCGCTGATCTTCTACTTCGACACCTCCGCGCTGATCAAGCTGGTGATCGAGGAGGAAGGCTCAGACGAGGCGGTGGTGCTATGGAACAGCCCCATTCCTTCCTGCCTCGAGCATCCTCGCCTATTCGGAGAGTCGTGCTGCTCTGGCCTCAGGCCGCCGGGCGGGCCGTCTACGAGGGCCGTGTTATGCGCAGTCGATTGCCGACTTCGAGTCTCGCTACGCCGGTTTGGCCATCGTCGGGGTCGATGAAGGCATCGCTCGCGCTGCCGCGGAGCAGGCCGAGACCTTCGGCCTTCGCGGCTACGACGCCGTCCACCTGGCCAGTGCCCTCGCGCTCGGACGAGAGGAAGTCACTCTCATCAGCTGGGATAGGGATCTGGTCGATGCGGCGGCAACTCTTGGCGTTGCCGTCGCCGGCTCACGCGGCTGACCGCCCCGCCGGTTATCGGTCGGCGAAACGGCTCTGCTCTGCGGCCGAGAGGAGTCGAGGCGTCGCGGTAGCGACACCATAGGGTGTATAGTGATGCTATGAGCAGAACTCAGGTCTATCTAGGCGAGGGGGAGTTGGAGCTTCTCGAGCGCGCCTCGCGCGACACGGGTGCATCCCGCTCGGAGCTGATCCGCCGCGCGGTTCGCACAACCTTCGGTGAGCAGGGGGCGGACGAGAAGCTTCGCGCCCTCAAGGCCAGCGCCGGCTCCTGGAAAGGCCGACGCATTAGCGGCGCCGAGTATGTGGACGCGATTCGAGGCGGGGATCTCGATGATCGCCTGGCCCGGCTCGGCGTCAAGTGAAACTGCTCGACACCAGCGTCGCAATCGACCACCTCCGCGGCTCGCCCCCCGCCGTCGATCTCCTAACCGACCTGCTGGAGGCCGAAGAGTCCATCTTTGCCAGCGAGGTCGTGCGCTTTGAGTTGTTGGCTGGCGTGCGCGGGAAAGAGGTCGACGCACTGGAGCAGTTCTTCTCCGCGATCTCGTGGGTTCCGGTGGGGGAGGAGGTGGCACGAGCCGCCGGCGCGCTTGCCCAGCGCCACCGCCGCTCCCACAGCGGCATCGATGACGCCGACTACCTGATCGCCGCCACCGCGCTCCTGCTTGAGGCCAACTTGCTGACGACCAACGTGCGCCATTTCCCAATGATCACCGGGCTCAAGCCCGCCTATTGAGCGCACCTTCCACGCGATCGACCCCAGCTTTGAATTGCGGGTAGGAAGGCTCTTGCTATACTTCGCAATACGCAACGATACGGAGAGTGCACGATGGCCAGGAAACAGAGCAAGCAAGGTAAGCAGAGCGTCAGCTTTCGCTTCGACCCGATCACGGTTCGGCGCCTCAAGGACCATGCCGCCGACGCGGGCTCCGGCCAGACGGCACTCGCCGAGCGCTACATCGAGGAGGGCATCCGCCAGGACGAGCATCCCCTGATCTACTTCCGGGAGGGAGCAGCGGGGCGGCGGCCGGCCCTGCTCGGTTCTCGTCTGGACGTTGCTGAGGCGATCGAGACGATCCGCCAGAACGATGGCTCGGTCGAAGAGGCCGCTTCCTACCTCGAGATCCCGGTCGAGCAGCTGGAGGCCGCTGCGCGCTACTACGGCGAGTACACCGACGAGGTGGACGAGCTGGTCGAGCGCTCCCGGGTCGCCAGCGAGCGAGAGCGCGAGCGCTGGCGCCGAGGCCATGAGGCCCTTGCGTGAAGCTCCTGCTCGACGAGATGATCTCGCCGAAGATCGCTCGCGAGCTACGGAGTAGGGGAGGCTTCGACGTCCAGGCCATCAAGGGCGACAGGCCCGACTTGGAGGCAGTCGCCGAGCGCGAGATCGTCCGCCGCATCGCCGCCGAGCAACGAACCCTCGTGACCAACGACGTGCTCGACTTCCAGCTGATC
The DNA here is from genome assembly GCA_045805725.1 of Solirubrobacterales bacterium. Lineage (GTDB taxonomy): Bacteria > Actinomycetota > Thermoleophilia > Solirubrobacterales > 70-9 > VAYN01. Next base: position 950 of record JBJMKQ010000009.1, on the reverse strand, counting down.
CACAACCAGATGCTGGCCGCCGGAGAGGAGCACTACGGCCTGATCTTCACCAGCGACTCCACGATGCTTCGGAACAAGGCAACAATCCCGCTCTGGGTGAAGTCCCTAGCGAAGGTTTTGACTGAGTATCCGGCCGACGACGCGCTGAAGAACCGCGTTCGGCACCTTCCCTAAGGCCGCCGCTGATCACCCAGCGCCCATGCAATGGCGCCCTGGACGCGCGCCTCGCGCATCAGCCGCTGCACCCGCCAGCTGCTGACCCCCCCTCGCGGTTGGGCGATCCAGGTGCGGCGGTAGCCGTAGGCGCAGTTAGTTGCGCTCGTGGACCGCAGCAGCCGCTCGTCCTCGATCGCCCTGGGCGAGCCTCGCCCATTCGCGCTGGTAGTAGGCGCTCACTTCGGTCGGCGGCGAGTCGAGCTCGGCCTCGAAAAAGCCGAGCCGGCTTGAGATGAGCCTGATGACGTCCAGGCCGCGATGAATGAGTTGGTCAACCGGGGGCTGCTGGCTGCTGCCGAGGGTGACAATTTCCACCTAACCGACCAGGGGGAGGCTGTCCATCGAGCGCAGGAAAAGACCCACCGCGCTGAGTAATCAGCCGCACCGTCCGCCGCGGAAGAGCTGGGTCGTGATCACGGCTCACATCTGGCTACCTCCCGGAACTCATTCGGGGCGTGAGGTGCTCTAGGTGGATGGATGGGAAGTTCGCGCTAGCGACGATGTGCAAAGAAGGGCTCTGCGTCACGAGCGACGCCTCGCGAAGGAGGCGCAACGGGGGGAGCCGAAGGGAGGAACGGCTCAGAAAAAAACATCCAACCTGATCGAAGCCAGCAGGTTGTCACGGTCACTGGTTCCGCTGTCTGTCCGAAGATCCATGGTCTGGTGCCGGAATGATTTAGGAATCATCTAGTATGCCGCCGCCGTGTCAGCCGGGTCGGATAACTAGGAATTAT
>JBJMKQ010000008.1:0-3976 GCA_045805725.1 Solirubrobacterales bacterium | reverse complement strand
CCCTAGCGCGATTGCAAGGGCTGTGGCCAGCGCATAGACAGTTCCGAGAAACGACGGCGGGACCTCGTCAACGTCGGTGGATGCGGCGATCAAGAGCCCTGGGAGCGGGGCTACCCCAAGTGCCCACCACCTAGCTACGAGCAGTCCAAAGACGCCCCCAAGCGCAAGAGGGATTAAGGGTCCCACGCCCCTATTTTCCACCCACCTGCCGATATCGGCGCCCACGATCGCGGGGGGCGCCGTGCACTCACTGGGTCACTCGCCTCGCCGGGGCCACCACGGGGACCGCCGCCGGGACCTGAGTAGCTGGTACGCCTTTCTACGCCGGCGTCGCCCTGACGAGCAAGAGCCGGGCGGACATCGACCACATCGCGCCACTCGCCACCGCTTGGCGGTCGGGAGCGACGCGCTGGAGCCGCAAGCCCCGCCGCGGCTTCGCGAACGACCTCAAGGACTTGCAGGTGATCGCGGTGAGCGGCTCGTCGAACCGCTCCATGGGCGACAACGGTCCGGTGGATTGGAAGCCGCCATGGCGTAAGGCCTGGTGCCTCTACTCGCGCTGGTGGGTGCAGGCCAAGCGGCACTGGCACCTCACGGTCGTCCGGGCCGAGCGCCGGGAATTGCGCCGGATGGTGGGCCACTTGCTGACCGCCTGAAATGCCGGCGGTGGGCTGTCTCTTTCTGCGCTGCCACCTGCTGTCCTGTTCTCGGCGGCGCTCCAGCTGGTGCGCGGTCGTGTTGTACTGGTGAGGTGGGTTCGCAGCTCGGCTGGGCCGTTGGTTCCGCGGTGTCTGCAAAGTCATCCTGGCCTGGAACGATCACCTCGTCTGGATACAGTTCGATCAGGGCGGCGCAGGCTGACTGGTGGTCAAGCTCTCGACGACGGTCGGGAGAAAAGCGCCTTGTTGCTCAGCGGGAAGCGCAGCACTGGAGGCATGCAGGCAAGGTGCATAGGGTCCTTCATCTGCGTCCCCCTCGTACTTGAAGATCACGACGCTCCACGAGCTTGTCGTGGAGGCCCGCAAGCCGTGTGCTGAAATATCTCCCACGCCGTTGTCCTTCCTTCGCGCAGCCGCTAGGGCGAGTCCTCAGCGCGGACTGCGTAGGTTGACACAAAGCATCCCCCGAGCCGATCGGGCGAGCTGACGATTGAAACGAAGGCAACCAATCTCACGCCTTCGCTGATTGTTGCGAGCTGCCACCGCTGAGCGGTCGCCTGCTGCCTGAAGTGAGGAAACGCAATATGGTCGCCGCGATTGGCGAAGCGCCCTCGGCGGCGTCCATTACCAGCGTCCACGAAGACATAGAGCCCGACCCCGGTCTGCGAGATAAAGCGCCCCCGCAGCTGTCCCCGGCGTGGACAGCGCGCCTGGAACACGCCGAAGCCCTTGACCTTCGCGAGACGGACAAGGCCTTCATGGGGCGGGACATCTTCAATGCCGCCTGTCACGTCACCGGTGCTGGACGCACCGACCGAGCTGACCCGTCGTGGCGGAATTCGGTCGGTTGCAGTTCCGCGAGAGGCCTTGCTCCTCGGACGATTCACTGGGCCGCTGCCGGCCACGACCACGACGCCCGCTATCAAGGCAAGCAAGAGCGCGGCCATGCCGGACAGAATGAGGGAGCGGATAGTCAGGCGCCGCACGCACGCCCCCAGGCATTCATAGTGCCGATGCTGCGACACCGCAAACCGCAAGCACAAGGAGTGCGCCGACACTGGCGGTCGCCCCCGCACGCTCCCAGCGCTCGAGCGCCGCAGCCAGCCGAGCAGCTCCCTCGGGTGTTGTCGCCCGTCTGCCCAAGAGAACGGTGGCCGTGCGAGCGAGCCCGAAGATGGCACCGATTAGCGTGCCTGCCAGCGGTGATGCTGTCAGGAGCGCCGCGCCTAGGGCCACGTAAACGCCGGCGGTCGCGACGATAGTGGCGAATCCCACCCCCAGCTGAAGCCCGAAGCCCAGGCCGTAGACCCAGTCCCGGTAGATGTAGAGCCAATCCTCGTTGACCTGCCTGGGGCCGGCAGCTTGGGGTTTCCGTCGGAGCTTGTTGCCATTCCGCCTATGTTGCCAGCTTCTAGTCAGGGGGTCGGCCGCCCGCGCGGACCCGCTGACGCACTTGTGGCTCCTGTCGGAGGCGTCTTGACGGCGCCGCAGTTGCGACAGCGGGCGGAGCGGAGGCCCAAGTATTCGTACTCGTCGGAGAGCTAGCCGGACTCGAACCAGAACCGGCTTGCTCTATTGCCCGGGAAGGAGCCGTCTCCGCCACCGGCGGAAGCGCCTTTCGAGTTGGACGAACACCACAAGCTCCACCCACCTGCGATCAGAGTTTCGCTTTCCCGATGAATCCAGCACTCTGGCCCCCCGCGACCGCTAAGGCCACAAAGCAGACACGTCTTCGCAAGACGGCCCCCTGCTCAACGGTCCGGCGACTCTCCGCGCGAGACCTTCGGGTTCCCGCTGCACCTTCGGGCCTAACCCGACGGGTTTCCGCTCTCCGTGCCCCTTAGCCGGCTATGAGGGACAGTTGAGGGGAAGCGACCAGTGCCGCGAACCCGCGGGCTGGCGTCCGATGAACCTCACTCTCAGGCGGGTGTACCACCAACGGCCGCAATCAACCGCCTTGGAAAGCTTGACCTTGACGCGATACCGGTTGTCGCTCGCGGCCCCGCAGCTCGGTGCGCAGTCGTTGACCGAAAGGACACCGCGGCCCCGGGCCACCTTGCCCCCCCAAGTGCGCCAGCGGAGGTGAACCAGACGCACGCGGGCGCCTGGAGCGCCGGTGCAGGTCACGAAGATCGCCTTCGGCCGGGCACGGGCTCGACGCAGGCAGCGCGTCGGTGCATAGACCTGGACTCGGCGCCGAATGTCGATGTTGTAGTCGATGTAGCCGGCCCACCCGCTCGGATAACTGGTCGGATGCGCGCAGACGTCATCCGAGCCGTGCACGGTGAACTGCGCGAACAACCCCTTCGCGTCGCTCGCCACGGTACGGGCGTCGACCCTGGCGACGACATGACCGTGGCTGTAGACCGGTCCGCCGACGCTTGGGTTCGCCACGCGTACGCTGCGCGTCCTGCTCGGCATCCGCACGGTCGCGGTTCCGCGCCCGCCACAGGCGCTCCCTGCGACCGGTGCCGAGCCCTGGACGACATCGGAGACGACCAGGCCCGGTGCAGGAGCCGCAATGGCCAGGTAGCAGGCGAGCGACAGGCCCGGAAGCAGGATGCGTCGCGGCATCCGCTCAGTATGCGCTGACGTTGGGCCGTTCGCGAATGACGTCTAGCGCCGAGAGGCCGCACTAGGGGCCCCTTCGCCAGGAGTCGTACCCAAGCGTCTAGTCCCGTTTCGATAGGGCCGCTGCTGCTGCAGCTGCCGCCGCTCGCGCTGCGCGTGTAACAGGCACGCCCGTCGAACCGGCACGGCCGAGCGGGGCGTCAGCAAGCCTGGTCCCGGTTGTTGCGCTGGGAGCAACGCGAAAGGATTGCGGCATGCGCGGAGGCCATGTCCGGTCGACTGCTAACAGCTTCACTCGCGCCGGCGTGCCTCTGCTCGCGGTTGGCGGGTTCTCCCTGCTGGGCTCGATGTATCTGCCCTGGTATCAGGTCCTCAGCGGGGAGAATTTTTGCGAATTCCTTCTCGAACGATACGGCGCGGATTTCAGCGGAATCAGAGACTCCTGCGCGAACCGAACGACAACGGTCAACGTATGGAACTTCGACATGCCCTCGATGCTGCTGCTGGCGAGCGGCGTTCTCGCGGTGGCGCTAGCGGTCTACGCGTGGCGGCGTGAACGCCCGGCGGCTATCGGCGAGAGGGCCCTGACGGCGTCCCTAGCTGTGATTCCCCTGGGTTTCGTGATCAAGGTCATCGCGGTGCCGCTTGGACCGGCTGACACGTTCACCGCTCACTACGGGGCATGGGTAGGTGCGGCTTGCGCGGGCCTGATTACCCTCGGCGCCGTCGGCCGACTTGTCGGCCTG
>JBJMKQ010000007.1:0-20439 GCA_045805725.1 Solirubrobacterales bacterium | reverse complement strand
GCCGGAGAGCTCCAAGGCGTCAGCCGCCTGCGACGCTTGCTCGGCGAGATGTGCCGAGCGACCCCCACCGGCACCCCCCCCCACAACCTCAGTCGTTCGGGTAGACCCCCGCCCCGGACTTGCGGCCGAGCTTGCCTTCCTCGACCATCTTCACGACCAGCGCCGGCGGGTCGTGCGTGGGCTCGTTCGATTCGGCGTAGAGGGCGTCGCCGATCGCCTTCGAGACGTCGAGGCCGACGAAGTCGAGCAGGGCGAGCGGGCCCATCGGGTGGCCGGCGCCGAGCTTCATGCAGGTGTCGACAGCGCCAGGCTCCATGCCGGTCCGTTCGACCATCCGGGCGGCGTCGAAGAGATAGGGGAAGAGCAGGCGGTTGACGACGAAGCCGGCTTCGTCGGGGACCTCGACGGCGGTCTTGCCGAGCGCCGCGCACCAGGCGAGAGCCTTTTCGCGCGCCTCGGCGGCGCCGTCGGGGATGCAGATCTCGACCAGCGCCATCCGCGGCACCGGGTTGAAGACATGGAAGCCGAACAGCTTCTGGGCACCGGCCGCCCTGGCGATCTCGGCGATGCTGAGCGAGGAGGTCGTGGTCGCGAGGTCGGCGCCGGGGCAGGCCGCGGCGATGCGGCCGAGCAGCTCCCCCTTTGGCTCGACCTCCTCGACGATCGCCTCGACGACGACGTCGCAGTCGGCGAGGTCGGCGGGGTCGGTGGTGACCCGCAGCCGGGAGGGCTCGGCGCCGTCGATCTTGGCGCAGGCGGCGACCACTTTCTCCTCCGCGCGCCAGGCCGAGGCCTCACTGCGGGCGAGCAGGATCGTGTCCGCGGTCGTGGTCGAAACCGCGGCAAGGCCGGTGGCGATCGCCCCGCTCCCCGCGATCCCCGGACTCAGGTAACCCTGGTTAGCGCTCATTGGCGGGGCTTCTATCACGCATCGAGGGGCCGGTGACGTACGGGTATTTCGGCCCGTGTCTGAGCTTGACCCACAAATAGGGGGGTTAAGGTCAGGCACGCCCCTGGGGGGTTGGCTTTGGCTGACTGACCAGTCAATCGGCTACCCTGAAGAGAGGCCGCGGCGGTGGCGCGCCGCAGAACTTTTGAGCGAACGGAGGCGGGCGATGGGCAACGGCAACGGCAGGTTCGGAGGACGGGAAGTCGTCATCGTCGAGGCGGTGCGGACGCCGATCGGCCGCGGCCATCCGGAGAAGGGCTACTACAAGGGCCTTCACGCCTCCAACCTCCTCGCTCGCACCTACAAAGAGCTGATCGATCGCGCCGGGCTCGACCCGAACGAGGTCGGCGACGTGATCGCCGGCTGCGTGCAGCAGTTCGGCGAGCAGGGCCTCAACATCGGCCGCAACGCCTGGCTCGAGGCCGGGCTTCCGCAGGAGGTGCCTGCCACCACCGTCGACCGCCAGTGCGGCTCCGCCCAGCAGGCGGTCAACTTCGCCGCCGCCGTCGTCGCCTCCGGCGTCCATGATGTTGCGATCGGCGGCGGGGTCGAGCACATGGGCCATATCTCCTTCGCCGACTCCTACAAGGTGATGGAGGAGCACGGGCTGGCCTTCTCGCCGGAGCTGATGGAGCGCTACGACTTGATCCCACAGGGTCTCTCGGCCGAGATGATCGCCGACAAATGGGAGATCAGCCGCTCTGAGCTCGACGAGTTCGGCGTCCGCTCCCAGCAGCTGGCCCGGCAGGCGACCGGGGAAGGCCGCTTCGAGCGCGAGATCATCCCGATGCGGGTCAACGGCGACACCCACGTCACCGACCAAGGGCTGCGCGAGACGACTCTGGAGGGCCTATCGGCGCTGAAGCCCGCCTTCAAGGAGGACGGCAAGATCACCGCCGGCAATTCCTCGCAGGTCTCCGACGGCGCCGCCGCGGTCCTGTTGATGACCCGCGAAAAGGCCGACGAGCTCGGACTGAAGCCGCGGGCGCGGATCTTCGACCAGACCACCGTCGGGGTCGACCCGGTGATCATGCTGACCGGCCCGATCCCGGCGACGCAGAAGCTGCTCGAGCGCAACGGGATGAAGATGGACGACATCGATCTGGTCGAGATCAACGAGGCCTTCGCCTCGGTCATCGGCGCCTGGCGACGGGAGCTGGAGCCCGACATGGAGCGCGTCAACGTCAACGGCGGCGCGATCGCCCTCGGCCACCCGCTCGGCTCGACCGGCGCCCGCCTGATCACCACTCTGCTCCACGAGATGGAGCGGTCCGACAAGGAGATGGGCCTGGTGACGATGTGCTGCGGCGGCGGCCTCGGGACCGGAACGTTGATCCAGCGGATCTAGCCTGGCCGCGGTAGCGCGATGAAAAGGTTTGGGGGCTCTTGCCCTGAACCAGGGAATTGAGCTATTTTCTCCGAATATTCAGCGAAACTGGAGAAACGTGATACGTGGGAGAAGCTTGTTAGCAGTCGTGGGCGTCTTTCTCGCGATTGCGATTACGGGCTGCGGGAGCAGCGGCGATCCCGCGGAGGTGACGGTGCAGGGGACTTTCACCAAGGCTCAGTACCTGAAACTGGCGAGGCCGATCTGCAAGCAGGGGGTTAATGAAATCACCGACCACTACCGGCAGTGGGAAAAGGCGGATACGGGGAACCGCAAGCGGTCGTCTGAACATGCTCGTGACATCGCCTTGGCGGAAGTCGCAGTCGAAGCTCACAAGAAGCAGCTTCAGCGCCTGAGGGAAATCGGCCTTCCCCACGAAGAAGAAGAATTCGTGTCGAGGCTCTATGAGGCTTGGGAGGAAGGCGTCGAAAACGGGGAAGACAACCCGGAATCGATGCAGGAAAGCAACGAAAGGTTCGCCTTCCACCAGGCCTACGCGATGAGCGTCGACTACGGTTTGGGCGCCTGCTGGTTTGACTAGGCATGGCGACAGGGGGGCGAAGGTCGTTGTAACCGCCACGGTCCTCTTGGTTGTGGCGTTGAGTGGATGCGGGAAAAGCAGCGGCGATGAAGCCACCGCTGAAGTCCCGCCCGCTCTAGCCAAAGCCCGTATTGCGCAGAGGCTCGGCGACATCTGCCAGGCGCATTCCGACCGGCAGGTTGTCGCAATCGAAGGCTTCGAGAAGAAGCACGGCATCCGTTTGGGTGAACCGTCGAGGTCACTGCGCGAACAGGAGCTGACCGAAGTCATCCTCCCTATCGTCCGCGACACCATCCACGCGGTGGGCAAGCTCCGCCCGCCGGCGAACGAGCAGGCCGAATTCGAAGCCTTCGTCGGCGCCCTCGAACACGGCGTCAAGGTGAGCGAAGAGGACCCGAGCTGGATCGCGACGCAGAGGTTCGAACCGTTCATGCGAGCACGGGAAACCTCGGCCGCCCTCGGCACCTACTACTGCGGCCAGGCTTAGACCACGTCATGGACCTTCCTGGCCAGGCGGCCAGACGACCTCTATATGCTGCGCGGCGATGGACCTGACGCTGTCGCCATCGGAGGCAGAGTTCCGCGACGAGGTTCGCTCCTGGCTGGGGGAGAACCATCCGGGACCGGAGCCGGAGGCGGGACTGGACGAGGTGATGGACTTCCGCCGCGAGTGGCAGCTGAAGCTGCACGAGGCGGGCTGGGCCGGGATCTCCTGGCCGCGGGAGTACGGCGGCCGCGGCGCGACGATGATCGAGCAGGCGATCTTCGCCGCCGAGGCGAGCCGGCAGGAAGCGCCGAGCCCGGCCAACGTGCTGGGGCTGGCGATGGGCGGGCCGGTGGTGATAGCCCACGGCAGCGAGGAGCAGAAGGCCCGCTACCTGGAGCCGATCCTGACCGGCGAGGAGATCTGGTGCCAGGGCTTCTCGGAGCCCGAGTCGGGCTCCGACCTGGCCTCGCTGAAGACCCGCGCGGTGAAAGACGGCGACGAATGGGTGATCACCGGCCAGAAGGTTTGGACGACCTTCGCCCAGTACGCGAAGTGGTGCATGCTCGTCGCCCGCACCGACCCGGACGCGCCCAAGCACCAGGGGCTCACCTACTTCCTGCTCGACATGGAACAGGACGCGGTGCTGACGCGTCCGCTGGTCCAGATCACCGGCGAGGGCGAGTTCAACGAGGTCTTCTTCGAAGAGGCGCGGGTGCCCGCCGAGAACGTCGTCGGCGGCGTCGGCAACGGCTGGGCGGTGGCGATCACGACGCTGATGAACGAGCGCGCCGGCCTCGCCTTCGGAGCGATCTCCCAGATCCAGAACAGCCTCGGCCGGCTCGGCAGGCTGGCGCGGGAGACGCCGGCGAACGGCGGCACCGCGGCCGAGGATCCCTACTTCCGCCAGCGCATCGCCCAGCTCCACATCGAGGTGGAGACGATGCGGCTGAACGCCTACCGCGGCCTGACCAAGACGATGCAGTCGGGGATCCCGGGGCCCGAGGGCTCGCTGGGCAAGTGGCAGTGGGCCGACATCAACCAGGACCTGACCGAGCTGGCGCTGGAGATCGAGGGCGCCTACTCGCTGCTGGCGCGCGGCTCTGAGCACGCGGTCGCCGGCGGTGCCTGGCAGTACGGCTTCCTGCGCTCCCGCGCCAACTCGATCGAGGGCGGGACCACCGACATCCTCAAAAACATCATCGCCGAGCGGGTCCTGGGCCTGCCGCGGCTGCGATAGGGCAGCGGGAGCGTTTGATGGAAGCGGGAGCGTTTGATCTCAGCGGGAGCGTTTTGATCTCAGCGGGAGCGTTCTAACCATGTACTTCGACCTCACCGACGAGCAGCAGGCGATCAAGTCGACTGCCCACGACCTCCTCGCCTCGCGCTTCAAATCGGAGCAGCTGCGGGAGATCGCCGCGAGCGAGAGCGGCTTCGACGAGAGCGGCTGGAGGGAGATGGCCGAGCTCGGTTGGGCCGGGCTGGCGCTGCCCGAGGAGTGGGGCGGCCAGGGGCTTGGGATCGTCGAGCTCGCCGTCCTCTTCGAGGAGATGGGCCACGTCTGCGCGCCCTCGCCGCTGCTCTCGAACACGATCGCCGGCCTGGCGCTCGCCATCGCCGGCTCCGACGAGCAGAAGGAACGTTGGCTGGCGCCGCTGGCCGCGGGCGAACTGCTGGGAACGCCGGCGCTGATCGACGCGGGGGCACCGGCGGAGCCGAACAAGTTCGCGATGCCCGCCGCGGGCGATGGCGGCGACACCGTCCTCAGCGGCGAAAAGACGCTGGTGATGGACGCGGCAAGCGCCGACTTCTTCCTCGTCGCTAGCGCAGACGGCCGTCGCCATGTCGTCGAGAAGGACGCCGGGGGCGTGACGGTGACGCCGGAGCAGTCGATCGACCCGACTCGCCGGGTCTCCTCGGTCCGCCTCGATGGCGTGCGGGTGGCGCCTGAGAACACCCTGCCCGGCGACACCGAGGACTACTGGCCGGTCTTCCAGCGCGCCTGCGTCGCGCTCGCCGCCGAGTCGACCGGCCTGGCGCAGCGGGCGCTTGAGATGTCCGTCGCCTACGCGAAAGACCGCCAGCAGTTCGGCCGTCCGATCGGCGCCTACCAGGCGGTCTCCCACCGTTGCGCCCAGATGCTGCTGGAGACCGAGAACTCGCGCTCGGCCGCCTATGGGGCCGCCTGGGCAGCCGACGCCGAGCCGGAGTCGCTGCCGCTGGCCGCCTCGATGGCGAAGGCCTATGCCTCCGACGCCGGCTGGCGTGTCCCCGACGCGGCGATCCAGGTCCACGGCGGGATCGGCTTCACCTGGGAGCACGACCTCCACTTCTTCCTCAAGCGCGGCCGCGCCAACGCCGCCAACTTCGGCGACGCGAGGTGGCACCGCGAACGGGTCGCCGACGCCGTCCTCGCCGACGAGTCCGTCCCCGCCAGCGCCTAGATGGTCGATTCCCGGCCGCCCCTCGCCGCGAGGCCAATCCTCATTCAGGCGTGCCTGATTGCGGAATCGACCGTCTAGGGCTCCATGGGCGCCCTCGACCGCATCTCCGTCGCTGCGATCGGCACCTCGGTTGCCGACCTCGAGGCAGAGACGCTGCGGGCCGAGGCGGCGGGGGTCGAGTGCGTCTGGGCGCCGGAGCTCTTCCGCAGCGCCGTCACCCAGGCCGCCTACCTGGCGGCGAAGACCGAGCGGATCGGGGTTGCGACCGGGATCGTCTGGGCCTTCACCCGCAGCCCCTTCATCCACGCGATCAGCGCCCTCGACGTCGACGAGATGTCCGGCGGGCGCTTCCGGCTCGGGATGGGCGCCGGGGTAAAGCGGCTGAACGAGACCTGGCACAACGCCGACTACGGCCGCCCGGCGCCACACCTGCGCGAGGCGATCGAGGCCACGCGGTTGATCATGCGCCAGGCGAGCGCCGGCGAGCCGATCCGCTACGAGGGCTCCTACTACGACATCGACATCAAGGGCTGGGTGCGCCCGCACCCGGCGCCGCGCGAGGCGGTGCCGATCTACACCGCCGCCGTGCAGGGAGGGATGGCGCGGATGGCCGGGGACGTCGCCGACGGCCTGATCGGCCACCCGATCCAGTCGCTGCGCTGGATCGACGAGGTGGTGGTGCCGGCCTTCGAGGAGGGGCTGCGGCGGTCCGGCCGCGAGCGCTCCGGCTTCGAATACCTGCCGACGGTCTGCTGCGCGATCGACGAGGACGAGGGGCGGGCGCTGGAGATGGCGCGGCGGACGATCTCCTTCTACGCGACCGTGAAAACCTACATGCCGCTCTGGGAGCTGCACGGCTTCGCCGACAACGCCGCCGAGGCGGGAGCGGCCTTCCGCCGCGGCGATCTCGCCGCCGTCCCGGCTGCGATCAGCGACGAGATGGTCGAGGCCTACTGCGCCGCCGGCCCGCTCGACAAGGTCCGCGCCCGCGTGGAGGCCACCGCCGAGCGCGCCGACGGCCTCTTCCTCACCCCACCGACCTACTTCATCTCACCCGACGAGCTGAGCGAGTTCCAGAACCGCATCATCGACGCCTTCGGCCCAACGGCGTGAGCGCCGAGACCGCGAGGAACCACAATAGTTCGCGTTCCTCGCGGCCTCGCGAGCTGGAAGTGCTGGAGAGGGTGCGGTCGATACCGGAGGGATTCGTCAGGACCTACGGTGATGTCTCGCCGGGGGCGCCGCGCTTCGCCGGGACCGTCCTCTTCTACGTCGATGATCCTGATCTGCCCTGGTGGCGCGTGGTCCGTGCCGATGGCTCACTAGCCAAGGGCGATCGGCAGCGCGCGCTGTTGCGGGTCGAGGGGGTTCCCTTCAGAGGCAGCCGGGTCGAAATGACCCGCGCCCGCCTCATGACTTAGCTCGGTTCGAGGTCTTCGTCCGGGACGATCTACCGCGGTCAAAGTCGCGTCGACAGAAACGCCGAGCTCAACAGGTTCATCTGGCCCAGGCTCATTCGGAATAGTGACTTTCTGTTTGAGAGCCTCTTTATTTCCGACTAGAACCACTCCCGACTCGAACGTCATCTTGAAGCTCGAGACCTATACGCGAGAGTAGTTCGTAAAGCTCGTTTCCGCTCAGTCCCAGCCTCGAAAAATGCCCCTTTCGTTTGAAAGGTGCTGCGTCTACGCCGAATTCGTGGGTGTTGTGGCCTGGCCCCGTTCCATCTCCCGCTGGACGTCGGCCTCGGTGATCCGGTTGCTGGGGCCGTAGGCCTTCCAACCCTGGACGACGAGGCCGACGGCGACGCCGAGGATGACCCAGATCGGCCAGTAGTAGCCGCCTTCACCGAGCGCCCAGACGATCGTGGTGACGACGACCGCGAGGGCCCCCCCGCCGGCGAGGCCCTTGAAATCCTGCTTCATCTTCAGGCGCTGGATCGCTAGCTGGCGTGCCTGACCTGGACTGTCGACGCCTTCCTCGACCTCGTGCCGTTCGACCACGGTCGCATCCTAAACGGCAATCGCAGCCTGTCCAACCCCTATGGGCAGATCACGATCAGGTGGAAGTCGGCGTCCTCGTTGGAGCCGTCTTTGTCGCGGGTGCGGACTTCGATCGCGTTCGGGTTCGAGGGCGACGTGTTGGTCTGCGCGTAGCCCGACTGCGGCGTCGCCGTGCCGGCGTTGTTGCGGCCCGCGACGTCGGCGCAGCCGCTGGCGTCGAAGGGGAAGGTGACGCTGACCGCGCCGCCTCCCTCGGCGGCGGTGATCCCGGGGCCGCTGGCGCGGGCGAGGGCGGCATTGCCGGGACTGGCCGGATTGTGGACGACCGCCCAGAAGGTGTGCGTGGCCACCTTCGCGAACGGAACGGTGCCGAGCTTGTTGGTGTTGATCTGGAACCCGGTCAGGGTCTTCTTCTTCAGCTTGCCGCCGCCGATCGTCTGCTTGACGATCGCGCCGCCGTTGATCCTCTGCGCCGCGTAGGCGGTGCCGGCGAGGGCGGCGATCAGGGCGACCACCGCAACCACCATCGCCGGCGACGGGCGCCTGCTCCAAAGCTTGCTCATCCTGCGCTCCCTTCCAGTCGTGGCCCGGTACCCGAAACCAAGTAACCCCCTGCAGGGCGGGTTGCAGCGGTTCCTACCCGGGGAGCGAGGCGACGAAGCGCTCGAAGGCCCCGATGTCGGTCACGGCGGGTCCGTGCCCGGGAAGGATCAGGGAGGGATTGAGCTCAGCGAGCCTGCGGATCGAGCGCCGGTTCTCGGCCATGTCGTAGGTGAAGATCGCCGGCGGCTCCTTGATCCCCGGCAGCCCGGTGGCGTAGCTCATGTTGCGGATCACGTCGCCGCAGATCGCCACCCGATCGGTCTCGCGGAAGAAGATCACCTCGCCGCGGGAGTGGCCGGGGGCATGGACGACGCGGAAGCCGGCGATCTCGTCGCGCTCATGGAGGACGCGGTCGACCGGATGGGGAGGCCCCTGCCATATCGCGGCGACGATGCGGTTGATGGGGTTGGTTTGCGACGCCTCCTGAACCGGGCGCCGGCCCTCCATCGCCTCGACGTCGTCGGCGTGGCAGGCGAGCGGGACTCCCCGGGCCTCGCAGACGGCCTTGGCCGCCCCCTGATGGTCGGGGTGGACGTGGGTGAGCGCCAGCATCGAGATCTCGCGTCCCTCGAGCTCGGCGAAGATGCGGCGCTTGTCCCAGCTGCGGCCGGCGTCGACGAGGACGTCCTCGGCGAGGTAGACGTTGATCGTCGGCGCAGGGATCTCCTTCAGCCGCCAGACGCCGGGGGCGAGGTACTTCATTGGTCGAACCCGAGCCCGTCGCGGGGCTCGCCGCTGTGCTGGGCCAGCTCCTCGAGGCGGGCGATCTTGCGCTCGCCCTCTAGCCGCGCCGGGTGGTCGGGCGGCAGCGGCGCGATCAGCCGGCGGATGCGGTTGCGGACCTGCAGCGCGAAATGGGGAGTGACGGCGCCGGCGAGGGCGCGGATATCCTCCGCGGTGACCTCCTTCGCCTGCCCGAGCAGCTCGGGGTTCTCGGACTCGCTCATCCTTCGCCGCCGATCTTGGCGAGTTCGGCCATTTCGTTGACCTCCGCCTGCTGGGCGACGCCGATCGCCGCCTGGTCGCCGATCACCCAGACGCGGTTGTAGAAGGCGCGGGTGGGGTCGGTGGTGTAGCCGGGCTTCACGTCGAGGAGGTAGCTGCGGAGGGCCGCCGGCAGGGTATCGGGGCTGTCGGTGAGGAGCAGCGGCCCCCAGGTTCCCGAGGCCGAGAGCGCCGCTGCGGCGGCCGCGTCGGCCGGGGAGTCGCTGCGGGCGAGGACGAAGCCGTGGCCCGGGTCGTTGACGTTCCAGCCGAAGCTGCCGGCGTGGTAGCGGGCGAGCGCGAGCGCGTTCTCGACCGGGTCCTTGCCAGCGACCCGCTTGACCCGCTTGTCGATCTTGGCGATTTCCTCGAAGGCTTCGGTGGAGACCGCCGCGGGCGGGCCGAGGACGAAGACCGGCACCTTCGGGTGTTTCCGCAGCGCCGCCGCGGTGCTTGCCGGCAGCTTCTTCGCGTTGGCGTAGAGGACCGGATCGCCGGAGCGGGCCGCCCAGGCGGCGGCGGGCATCGCGAAGTCGGGGCTGGAGCTGGAGGCGACGAGGATGTGCGCCGGCGGCCCGCCGAAGAGGCGGTCGCGCAGGGTGGCGATCTGAGCGGCGGTAGCGGCTGGATCGCCGGAGTCGACGCGGGTCACCTGTCCGGCGTCCCCGGGCAGAACCACCGGGCCGATCGCGAACAGCGAGGCGCCGCCGCTCGCCTTCGTCCCCTGCGGGGCGAGCGCGGCCAGCGCTTCTTCGCTGTCTTCGGGAAGCTCGTCGGGAGCGGAGAAGAGAAGGGGAGAGCGGACGGGGGGCGCCATCAGGACGGAGGCGGCGATCGCGCCGGCCCAGTCCTCTTCGCCGGCGAGAGTCACCGCCGCGGGCCGCTGCGCCTCGGTCACCGAGGGATAGACCGCCAGCGCCGCTCCGGCCGCGTTGGAAACCGGGTTGGAGCCGCCGATCCGGGTCGTGTTGCTGGTCGCGAAGGTGGGGAAGGAGAGCGCTTCGGCCGCCGCCGGGGCCGATGGATCGTTATCGCCTGGAGCCGAGGTTGCGACCTCGCCCTTGCTCTCGTCCTTGCCGCCGCTGCCGCCGACGATCGCGACGACGATGAAGACGACGGCCAGCGCCGCCAGCGCCGCCAGCAGCTTCGGCGCGAGCGGCTTTGGCTGGCGCGGCGGCTTCTCCCCCGGCGGGTCGCTCGCGAGCGCCGGCTTCCCGGGCGTTTCCTGGCTCTGCTTCGGCGCCGCCCCCTTCCCGGCGGGGGCGTCATCCTGCTTCCCCCCCGCGGGGGCGCTCCCCAGTTTCTCCTCCGTCGCGGGGACGTCGGCGTTGATCGGGCGCTTCGGGATCACCGGGAGAAAGTACCGGGCCGCCCCCGCAGGCAGTACAGTTCCGACGACTGGCTGACTGACCAGTCAATCAGGCACCGGCAGAGAGGAACGTGAGGCGAGAAGGATGAATTTCGAACTCAACGACGAGCAGAACGAGTTCAAAGGGCGCTGTCGCAAGTTCGCCCGGGAGGTGATCCGGCCGGTCGCGCGCAAGCACGACGAGGAGGAGAGCATCCCCTGGGAGGCGATCAAGGAGGCGCGCAGGCAGGGCTTCGGCGGCTTGGAGGCGATCCAGCGCAACGCCTCCGACCCCGAGGGCCAGATGCAGGTGATCTCGGCCGAGGAGTTCCACTGGGGCTGCGCCGGCATCGCCCTGGCGATCAGCGGCTCGGGACTCGCCGCCGCCGGCATCGCTGCCTCCGGGACGCCGGAGCAGATGCAGCGTTGGGTGCCCGACTGCTTCGGCAGCGGCGAGGAGATCAAGCTCGGCGCCTACGCGGTCACCGAGCCACAGGCCGGCTCCGACGTGAAGAGCCTGAAGACGACCGCCAGGCGCGACGGCGACGAGTGGGTCCTCAACGGCACCAAGGTCTTCATCACCAACGGCGGCATCGCCGACGTCCACGTCGTCGTCGCCACCGTCGACCCCGAGCTAGGCACCCGCGGCCAGGCATCCTTCGTCCTCCCCAAGGGAACGCCCGGCCTCGCCCAGGGCAAGAAGGAGACCAAGCTCGGGATCCGCGCCTCCCACACGGCCGAGGTCGTGCTCGACGACTGCCGGATCCCTGTCGACCATCTGCTCGGCGGTGAGGAGAAGCTGGAACGCAAGCTGCAGCGGGGTCGGGAAGGGAAGAAATCTCGCGGCGCCGACGCGCTGGCGACCTTCGAGATCACCCGGCCGCTGGTCGGCGCCTCGGCGCTCGGCATCGCCCAGGCGGCCTACGAGTGGACCCTCGAGTACCTCGACGGACAGAGCGAAGGCGGCGTGCCGATGCTGAAGGCCCAGCGGATCCAGCAGACGCTGGCCGACGTCGCGACCGAGATCGAGGCGGCGCGGCTGCTGGTCCAGCGGGCCGCCTGGATGGGCCGCAACGGGGTACCGATGACCGGCGGTCAGGGCTCGATGTCGAAGCTGAAGGCCGGCGACGTAACGATGTGGGCGACGACGACGCTGATGGACCTGGTCGGCCCCTACGCCCAGAGCACCGATTGCCCGCTGGAGAAGTGGTTCCGCGACGCGAAGATCTACCAGCTGTTCGAGGGCACGGCCGAGATCCAGCGGATGGTCATCTCGCGGATGCAGGCGCGCGACTACGCCGAGCGGCTCGGCTACGCGGCCGAACTCGCCGACCAGGCGATGAAGAGGGAGCCGGTCGCGGCGTAGTCGCTCGTCTCTGCGCAGCGCCGTTCCCACCCTCTTTCCTCTGTGCCGCGCCGTTCCCACCCCTCCTCTGGGGCGCGCCGTTTCCGTCTCCCAATTCCTCCGGCCGGGTCGTTTCCCGTCCTCCTGCGGTGCACGGGCCGACCTCTTGGGTAGGGGAGGGAGGTGACGGAAGAACCACGTATTCCGCCTGGCCGCCGCCGCCGGATCGGGCCGCTTAACGGGGCGATCCTCTGGGCGCTCGGGCGCGCCAGCGGCGGGCGGCCGCCGAACGTGTTCACCACGCTGGCCCGTCACCGCGGCCTCTTCCGGCGCTGGCTCTGGTTCGCGGGAGCGCTGATGCCGGGCGGAAAGCTGCCGCGCCGCGACACCGAGCTGGTGATCCTGCGGGTCTCCCACAACAGCCGCTGCGCCTACGAGTGGTCCCACCACGAGCGCCTCGGCCGGCGCGCCGGCCTCAGCGCCGAGGAAGTCGAGCGGGTGCGCTCGGGTCCCGATGCCCCCGGCTGGAGCCCTCGCCAGCAACGCCTCCTGCGGGCCGCCGACGAGCTGCACGGCAGCGGGCGGATCGGCGACGAGCTCTGGTTCGGTCTCGCCGCCGAGCTCGACGACCGGCTGCTGATCGAGCTCTGCATGCTGATCGGCCACTACGAGATGCTGGCGATGACGCTGAACTCGCTGCGGGTCCAGCCCGACCCGCCCGCGGAGCGAATCGGCTGAGCCCGAGGCGGCGTTCGTCCCTTGAGGGGCATATGCCGAGGAAGGACGAACGCCGCGGTGGCTAGAGTCGCATCCGCATGAAGGCCCTCCACATCGACAACCTGCAGAAGCGCTACCCGACCGGGGTCGAGGCGCTACGGGGCGTCTCCATCGACATCGAGCCCGGCGCCATCTACGGGCTCCTCGGCCCCAACGGCGCCGGCAAGTCGACCTTGATCCATTGCACGACCGGGCTCGCGCAGCCGACCGGGGGCTCGATCGCGGTCTTCGGCCACGACGCGATCGACAACTACGCCGAGGCCCGCCAGGCGGTCGGGCTCGCCCCCCAGGAGCCCAACCTCGACTGGTTCCTGACCGCCGAGGAGACGCTCGACTACCACGCCGGTTACTTCGGGATGCCCAAGCGCGAGCGCCGTGAGCGCGCCAGCGAGCTGCTGGAGACCTTTTCGCTGACCGAGAAGCGCGACGAACGCACCCGCACGCTCTCCGGCGGGATGAAACGGCGGCTGATCCTGGCCCGGGCGATCATGCACCGGCCGCGCCTGCTGATCCTCGACGAGCCCACCGCGGGCGTTGACGTCGAGCTGCGCCTCGAGCTCTGGCACTACGTCCAGAAAATCAACCAGGAGGGGACGACGATCCTCCTCACCACGCACTACCTGGAGGAGGCCGAGCAGCTCTGCGACAAGATCGCCTTCATCGCCGACGGGCAGATCGTCGCCGAGGGCACCAGCCCCGAGCTGGCCGAGCGCTTCGACGTGCCGAACCTCGAGGACGCCTACCTGGCGCTGGTTGGCCGCAAAGAGCTCTCGCGCTCGCACATCGAGCTCGCGCCGGACGAGGTCGAGGCAGAGGTCGAGGCGTGAGGCCGGGCGAGGTACTCCGGGGCGAGGTTTCTCCCATGAGCCACGAGGGCCTTCGATGACCGCCGCGCAGATCCGTTTCGCGACGCTCTGGCGCCGCGAGTGCAACCGCTTCCTGAAGATCAAGAAGCAGACGATCGGCGCGCCGATGCTGGAAACGTTCCTCTACATCACCGTCTTCGGGGCGGCGCTCGGCTCCCGCATCAAGCACCTGCACGGGATCGACTACATCCTCTTCGTCATCCCCGGCCTGATCATGATGGCCTTCTCGACCAACGCCTTCTCCAACAACTCCTCCTCGATCCTCCAGCAGAAGTTCCAGGGCGCTATCCAGGACCAGCTCTCCTCGCCCGCCTCGCCGGCCGAGCTGCTGCTCGCCTTCTCGCTCGGCGGCTTCATGCGCGGGCTGGCGGTGGCGACGCTGACCTTCCTCGTCTCGGTGATCCTCGTCGGCCTGCCGGTCGAAAACGTCCTGGTCTTGATCCCCTCGCTGGCGCTGGTCGGCTTCTTCTTCTCGCAGCTGGGGGTGCTGATCGGCGTCCGCGCCGAACAGTTCGACGACGTCGCCTTCGCCCAGACCTTCGTCCTGCAGCCGCTGATCTTCCTCGGCGGCGTCTTCTACTCGGCGGCGCTGCTGCCGCAGCCGTTCGAGACCCTGACCCGCTTCGACCCGATCTTCTACATGATCAACCTGGTCCGCTACGGCTTCGTCGGCTTCAGCGAAGTCAGCATCGCCCTCTCGCTCCTGGCCCTCACCGCCGCCACCACGGCCCTCTTCCTCTTCAACCTCCGCCTCTTCAGCCGCGGCTACCGCCTGCGCGCCTAGGCACACCCTCCGAACCGCATCAAATTCTGGTTCTTGTGGGACCAGGATTTGATGCGGTTCGAGCTACTCGGTGACGTTCTCGCCGATCCAGGCGAGGTAGCCGGCGTAGCCGGCGACGATCGCGGTGGCGATGATCTCCGGCTCCTCGTAGGAGTGAGCCTCCCCGATTGCCGCCTCGACCGCCGCGTAGGCGGCCCGGGTCGTCTTCGCCAGACACTGCCACTCCCGCTCCTCCTCGATCCCGCCCTGCCAGCGATAGCGGCTGACGATCGGTCCCACCACCTGTACACAAGCCGCCAGCCGCCGCTCGACCAGGAGCGAGGCGATTCGACCGGCCTCCTCCTCAGAGCCGGCCGTGGTCAGGACCTGTACGTAGCCACCCACGATGCGAACTGCATCAAATTTCCGGCCTGCTGGCCAGGAAATTTGATGCAGTTCGGACCTGAGTGGAAGGGCGGTTGTGACGCCCTCCTCCAGACACTCAACATCGAGCCATAGGCGAGATGTGTCTGGAGAGGGCGTCCCAACCGCCCCCCGGCCCCCAGCGCCTAGCCCGGGTCGGCGACCGGTACGGCGACTTTGCCGACGTCGTCGGGTAGGAGCAGGATCGCGCCCTCGCCGGTCACGTAGGCCTCCTCGCCGTGCTGGACGACGTCCATGCCCATCGCCTCCTCGCGATCGCTCGCCCGCAGTGGCATCACCGCGCCGATCAGCTTCAGCAGCGCGAAGGTGGCGGCGAAGGCGTAGGCGGGAGCGGCCAGCGCCGCCAGTGCCTGATCGCCGAGCTGCGCCGCGTTGCCGTAGAGGAGCCCATCGGAGACGCCGTTCCAGCTCGCCTGGGCGAAGAAGCCGATGAAGAGGATCCCGAAGAAGCCGGCGGTGCCGTGGGCGGCGAGGACGTCGAGGGTCTCGTCGACCCGGGTCCGCGTCCGCCAGACGATGATCCCGTAGCTCGGGAAGGCGCCCAGCGCGCCCAGCAGCATCGCCCAGCCGGGGCTGATGTAGCCGCCGGCGGGGGTGATCAGGACGCAGCCGACGATGATCGCGGTGGCGGCGCCGATCGCCGTGACCTTGCGGCCGCGGATCAGGTCCAGGGCGAACCAGACGACCAGGGTGGTCGCCGGGCAGAGCAGCGTGTTGGTGAAGGCGAGGACGCTGTTCTCGCCGGTCGAGAAGCCGCTGCCGCCGTTGAAGCCGAACCAGCCGAACCACAGCAGCCCGGCTCCCAGCAGGACGTAGACCGCGTTGTGGGGGAGGAGGGCCTGGCGGCCCCACTCCTTGCGCGCGCCGACGACCAGCGCCGCCGCCAGCGCCGAGAAGCCGGAGGCCATCTCGACCGGGACTCCGCCGGCGAAGTCGAGGGTGCCGCCGGAGACCAGCCAGCCGCCGCCGAAGGCCCAGTGGGCGAGCACGGCGTAGACCACGACCGACCACAGCGCCGCGAAGACGAGGAAGGCGCCGAAGCGCATCCGCTCGACCACCGCGCCGGAGATCAGCGCCACGGTGATGATGCAGAAGGTCGCCTGGAAGGCGAAGAAGACCAGCTCGGGGATCGTCGTCCCTTCGCGCGGGGCGAAGTCGACGCCCTGCATGAAGGCGTTGCCGAGCCCGCCGATCAGGTCCCCGCCGCCGTCGAAGGCAAGCGAGTAGCCGACCGCGGCCCAGGTCACCGTCGCGACGGCGATCGCGGCAATGCTCATCATGAAGGTGTTGAGGGTGTTCTTCGAGCGCACCAGGCCGGCGTAGAAGAGCCCCAGCGCGGGCGTCATCATCAGCACCAGCGCGGTGGCGACGAGCATCCAGGCGGTGTCGCCCGTGTCGATGGCGGCGCTCATCGGCTCACCGGCGTGACGGCGCCTTCGTCGGTGTCGCCGGTGCGGATCCGCACCGCCCGCTCCAGCGGCACGACGAAGATCTTGCCGTCGCCGACTTCGCCGGTCCGCCCGCCCTCGCAGAGGGCTTCCACGGTCTTGTCAACGAAGCCATCGGAGACGGCGACCTCGAAGCGGACCTTCTCCGAGAGCCCCATCTGCACGGTCGTCCCGCGATAGGTCTCGACCCGCTCGACCTCACCGCCATGACCCTGGACCCGGCTCATCGAAAACCCGCGGACCTCGGCCCGATGGAGCGCCTCCAGGACCTGGTTCGCCTGCTCGGGCCGGACGATCCCGATTACGAGTTTCACGTCTTCTTCCTCTCCCTTGGTGCCGCTGCCGGCGCGAGCCTATCGGGATGGCAACTGGTCTTGCGCGGTCATGCGTCCGCGAGGGCAAAAGGCGCCGCCCCCTACAATCAGGAGCGCATGGCCTCGCGGGTCCGCAGGCGGCGACGCAAGCCGCACCACTCTGTCTGGCACAAGTTCGCCATCCCGCTGGGGATCCTGATCGCGCTTGTGCTGATCGCCGGTGGGATCGCGGCCGCCTGGGCCCTCAACATCTACAACTCGGCGCCGCCGCTCTCGAAACTGAAGCCGGTGCAGAAGGGCCGCTCCTCGGCGATCTACGCCGCCGACGGCAGCCTGATCGGCTTCATCCGCTCGGAAAACATCCGCCAGCCGGTGCCGGCGAAATCCCTGCCGCAGGTGCTCAAAGATGCCACGGTCGCGATCGAGGACAAGAACTTCTACGACCACGGCGCCCTCGACTACGAAGGCATCGCCCGCGCCGCCTGGAAGGACGCGCTAGCCGGCGGCAAGCCGGTCCAGGGCGCCTCGACGATCACCCAGCAGCTGGTCCGAAACCTCTACATCCAGAACCGCGAAGAGACGCTGAAGCGAAAGCTGGTCGAAGCCCACCTCTCGGTCGAACTCGAGGAAAAGCACAGCAAGGAATGGATCCTCAAGGAATACCTGAACACCGCCCCCTACGGGACGGTCGAAGGGCAGACCGCCGTGGGGGCCGAGGCGGCGGCGCAGACCTACTTCTCGAAGCCGGCCAAGGATCTCGACCTGATCGAGGCGGCGCTGCTCGCCGGCCTGCCGCAGGCGCCCTCCGAATACAACCCGTTCCTCGACCCGAAGGCGGCGCTGAAGCGGCGCAACGAGGTCCTGCAGGTGATGCATGAACAGGGCTACATCGACGGCGAAGAATTCAAGGCCGCCCGCACCCACGGGCTCGGACTCGATCCCGGCGACAAGTACCAGGTGATCAAGGACCCGTTCCTCTTCGACCTCGTCCAGAACGAACTGATCGAGCGCTACGGGATCAACACGGTCCGCAACGGCGGCCTCAAGGCCTACACGACGATCGACCCGAGCCTCCAGCAGAAAGCCGAAGAAGCGGTCGACGGCTCCTGTTACGTCTGCTACCCCGAAGGCGGCCCAGGGGCGGGGCTGGCCTCGGTCGACCCGGACACCGGCGCGATCGTCGCCCTCGCCTCGACCGAAGGCGAAGAATCCGAAAGCGAATTCAACTACGCCTGGCAGGCGCACCGCCAGCCCGGCTCCTCGTTCAAGACCTTCGTGCTGACCACGGCGATCAAGGAGGGGATCGATCCCGCCAGCACCTACTACGACGGCACCTCGCCGATCACCCTCGACATCCCGGGCGGCGGCACCTGGACCGTCAACAACGCCGAGCCCGGCGGCGGCACGATGAGCCTCGAAAGCGCCACCTGGGAGTCGGTCAACGTGATCTTCGCCCAGCTCGACCTCGACGTCGGCCCCGAAAGCGTGACCGAAACCGCCCACGACATGGGAATCGAATCGCCGCTGCAGTCGGTGCCGGCGGAGGCGATCGGCGGTCTCGCGATCGGCGTCACCCCGCTGGAAATGGCCGACGCCTACGCGACCCTCGCCGACGGCGGCATCCACCATGACGCGACCGCCGTCAGCCGGGTCGAATTCCCCAACGGCAAGGTCGACGACTTCGAGAAGGAGTCGGGCGAACGAGTCCTCACCCAGGGCCAGGCGTGGGAGGTGACTCGCATCCTCGAGGGCGTGATCACCCAGGGCACCGGCGCTGGCTACACCTACATGGGCTGCAGCTCGGAGGCGGGCAAGACCGGCACCTCGGAGGGCCTCTCCGACGCCTGGTTCGTCGGCTACACCCCGAAGTACGCGACGGCAGTCTGGGTCGGCCACCCCACCTCGCGCGAATACACCGGCTTCGGAGGCCCGACCGCTGGCCCGATCTGGCAGTCCTACATGTCAGCTGCCCAGGAAGGCGACTGCCCGGAATTCGAACAGGCGACCGAACCCGAACTGGAAGGCCTCGACAGCGGCCACACCTCGTCCTCCTCGGGCTACGAAAGCGGTTACGAAGAAGGCGAAGAAGAACCCGGAGGCGGCGAAGAAGAAGCAAACGAAGACGGGAAGAAGGAAGACAAGGCGGAAGGCGAAGAAGCCGCCGAAGAAGAAACTCCGACGCCGGCCCCCGAAACCGCGCCGACCCCGGCTCCCTCGTCTCCGGCCGGCGGCGGCCTGAGCCCGGGCTGACCGCCGCGACTCCGAACTTCGGTTCCCGATAGGGGCCCAAAGTTCGGAGTCGCCGATCCGGACCTGGTCGCCATGGGGCACCAGATCTCGCAGTCGTCGATCTACTCCCCGATCAGCTCGATCCGGTAGCCGTCCGGCACCCGCACAAGCGCGGACTGACCCGACATAGCCCGCACGCCAGAATATAGGCATGGCATCGCTTCCATTCTCAGGCTACGTCCGAATCTCCCAGATCAGCGGCCGGTCGGGAGATTCCTTCATCTCCCCTGATGTGCAGGTGGAGACCATCGAGAGGCTGGCCGCTGTCCACAAGATCGAGGTTAGCGAGATTGTCCAGGAGCTAGATGTCTCTGGAGGCAGGCCCATCGACGACAGGGACTTGGGACGCCTGGTCCGAGAGGTCGAGGAAGGTAAATCCGGCGGCATCCTGATCTGGAAGCTGTCTCGGTTCTCCCGGTCCCTGCTGGATGGAGTGACTGTAGCCGACATAGTGACGAGGGCCGGTGGTCGTCTGCTGGCCGGCGACTACGACTCGGCCTCTCCAATGGGCAAGGCCATCCTGGGATTCCTGCTCGGATATGCCGAGGAGGAGAGGGACGCTCGCCGTGAAGGCTGGAAGGAGGCGCAGTCACGGGCTGTCGCTCGGGGTGTCCATCCTACGAAGTGCCCTATCGGCTACCAGAGGACGGAGGCCGGGACTCTCATCCCCGATCCCGATACTTCGGGCCTAGTCCTCAAGGCGTTCCAGGCTCGGGCCAAGGGAGCCAGCCTGCAAGACACCGCAGACGTTCTCGGGATGAGCCGCAGCGGAGTGAAGACCCTGCTCCAGAGCGTCACCTACTTGGGGCACGTCCGAATGGGCGATCTGCTCAACGAAGGCGCTCACGAGCCGTTGGTCCCACTGGTCACTTGGCAGTTGGCACAGCGCCGAGGGGCTGCCCCTGCCCATGATGGGTCTCTGGCCGACAAGGGAGTTCTGGCGGGACTGATCGTATGCGAGAACTGTGAGTTCGTCCTGTCCGTCACTGGACGGGGCACCGGCAAGAGCCACCAAGCCTCCTATAGCTGTAGAGGCCGGAGAGTCGGTAAGCACTGCACGGCCAGGGCGTCAGCCTCCATAGCCAGAGTGGACGAGTACATCTGGCCGATGCTCCAAGAGAGAGCAGGGGAAGTAGATCTGGAGGCTGCCCTGGTCGAGTTCTACGAATCACAGGTGGCAATGTCCGAGGCCGACCGAGAGCTACGAGCCTTCCTGGAGGGAGCCAAGATCACTGATCTCGGTCCTGATCTGTACGCGGCCGAGGTCTCACGACGGCGGGAGTCTCTACGAGTAGCCACCGAGGGCTTCCGCCAGGCTCTGGACTCACAGAACTCGCTCGCTGAGACTGACGGCATACAGGGTAGGCGAGAGCTTGCCCGGCGACTTCTGGAGAGTGTGACTCTCAGCAAGTCCAAACGCGGCAAGTGGGAACCCGTCGAGTCTCGGCTT
>JBJMKQ010000006.1:0-2318 GCA_045805725.1 Solirubrobacterales bacterium | reverse complement strand
GAGGACTCGTTCTTCGACCTATTCGCGCAGCTTCGCGCCGATCGGCTGATTCCGTAGGAGACGTTCCCGTCATTTATCCGTGTTCCAGATATCGGTGTCGAGGCGCCTAGTTCTTTCCCTCTTTCTTGCAGACCACGACGTATTTCCCGGCGACTTGCTGTTGCCCTGATTCCGCGGTGAAAGTGCCGATCTCGCGCTCGTCGCTTGCCCCGAGGGTCTGGGCGTCGACGGCCTGGAGCTTCAGATGAGGGCCCCTAAAGGGTGGCGACACAATACCTATGCCTTGTGCGTCCGCTTCTAGTCCGAGATCGGGAATTCAAGAGGGTACCAAACGTCTGATTTGAACCATGGGACTCTGATGTCCTTTGTCAAGCACTGTGCACGCGCTTGCTCATCTCCACGCTGTGCCGGCGGAATGTTGTCAGGTGATTGCTCGTGCAGTGGAGAGAGCGGGGCCTGAAGACGTCGGTGATTAAACTCTGATTCGCGGGTTGTGAGCCGCATCTCCGTTTCTTCGTCCGGGGCTGTCCCTGTCTAAACTCGGGCATCGGTCATGTGATCGGCCACATAGTCCAATCGGGAGTTCCCCTGCCGTGGTCCCGCCCTCGCCGCTGCACGATTGTTGTCACGCAGAGCCGACGGCCGGCCAGCACCGCATCAGCGCGGCGGTATTGACCTCCCTGATCGAGTGGAAGACGGAGGGGTTGTGGGCCGGTCGAGCCCTTCATAGCTCGAGCGGTCCACGGCCCCGGGGCCGGGGAGGGTCGTCATGGGGGAGCCCACGACCTCGCGGTTGATCGCCCAGATGAAGCCCGACAGCTCGCGGGCGATTGCCGTGGCGACGATCGTCGACCGCTTGCCCTTTCTGGCCAATGTCCGGAACCGCCCGCACAGCCGCGTCTGTGCCTTCCAGGCGATCTCGCGCACCGACCTCGACGCGGCCTCGATCTTCGCCTGTTTTTCCTTGCCGAGCCGGGGCGGGTGCCGGTAGCTCCACGCCGCTTCGACGAGCAGTCGCTGCGCCCGACTATTACCGGCCTTAGTGATGCCACCGCGCTTGACGCTCTCCCCCGTCGACCGCTCTGACGGCGTAAGGCCGAGAAACGCCGTTAGATGGCGCGGACTCAAAACGCGAGAGGTCACCGATCTCGGACAGGAACGACACCGCCCCGACCAGGTCCATCCCGCGCATGGCCTGCAGCGCTTCGACGACCGGCGCTAGCGACCAGTCCGCCACGCTCTCGCGCATCGCCTGCTCCAATCGCTCGACGCGCTCCTTGGCCTGCCGCACCGCCAGCAAAAGCTCCTCGAAGGCGATGCGCTGCTCGCGATGCTCGAGCTTTTGGTTGGCGAGCCAGTTCAGGTGGGCCTTACCCAGGTCTTCTTGCCCGGATAGTGCCGCGCGAGCCGAAGGAGGAACGAGGAGACGTTCTGTCGCTTGCCTTTGTAGTCTTTCTGCGCCGCGTCGCGGGCGCGCGCGAGATCCCGCATCGCCTCGTGCCGATCGTCAGGAACCCAGACTGCGGTGAGCTCGCCGGCTCGCAACAGCTTCGCCACGTTCACGGCGTCGCGCCGGTTGGTCTTCACCGGGTCGCCAGGCTTGGAAGGGATCAGCGAGGGAGCCACAACGATGCAATCGTGGCCGAACTTCTTGATCAGCCGGTACAGCCCGTAGCCTGTGGGGCCCGCCTCGAAGCAGAAGGTGAGCCGCTGATATCTGACGGCGAGCTTGGCCGCCAGCTTGGCCGTCGCCGCCTCGGTGTTGTCGACCTCACCGAGATAGCGCACTTCCCCATCACGTCCGCCCTCCGCGACCGCAACTGCATTGCGTAATTTCGCCGTGTCCAAGGCCACGAAAGCTTCGCTATGATGCATCACGACTCGCCCTCCTTGTGTGAGGCTCGGCCCGGTCGACCCGGGCAACCCTCGTCGTCACATCAAGGGCGGGTCGCCTCAAACAGGGAAGAACATACGATCTAAACCGCTCTCGCGGTAGAGCGCTGCGCGCAGGGTAGCGCCTGATCTTGCGCCCAGAGCAGAACCTGCCGGGCGCTCCCGAGTTCCTGGAATTTGTCGAACAGAAGCCGGATTACGCCGCAGAGGCGCTCGTCGGGATCCATCTCGATCTGCCCGACCTCGTTCCAACAATATCCCGGCGGCAGGATGAACTGCAACTCGCCCCGCAGCGCCTTCGAGTCCCGCGCTGCAAGACCACGCTGGCGAAGGAGGCTCAGCTCGTATTCGGACATCGTCCCCTTCAAGCCCAGGAGGAGGCGGTCATTGACCAAGCGTGGATCGTACGTCCCGTCCGGATCGAT
>JBJMKQ010000005.1:0-49868 GCA_045805725.1 Solirubrobacterales bacterium | reverse complement strand
GATCACGCCGACGAAGGCGCTCGCCCCGTAGTCGGGCAGGTCGTCGCGGTCGACCGAGGTGACGACGGCGTGCCGCAGCCCCATCGCCTTCACCTGGTTGGCGACCCGCAGCGGCTCCAGCGGGTCGTTCCAGGTCGGCTTGCCGGTCTGCACGTTGCAGAAGCCGCACCGCCTGGTGCACACATCGCCCAAGATCATGAAGGTCGCGGTGCCGCGCTCCCAGCACTCGCCGACGTTGGGGCAGTTGGCCTCCTCGCAGACCGTGTGCAGGTTGTCGGCGCCGATCTCCTCTTTCAGCCGCCGGTAGTTCGGCCCGCCCGGCGCCGGCACCTTCAGCCACGGCGGCTTGCGGGCGCGGCGGAAGGGGACGGTCCCCGCGGCCTCGGCGGCGACGCCGCCGGGCTTGGCGCGGGAGCGGGTGACGTGGATGCGCTCGGCGGTCTCGCTCATCTACTCACCTGAGCCTAGCGTCCGGCGATCGGGGCGCCGCTGCGATTCCTCGGACTGGACAGGCGCGCCGTAGGCGCCACTCGCCGCCAATGCCGAGACGGCCCCGGGCTCAACGGCAACCGGCTCGCGCTCCAGGACGCGGCCGTAGGCGGAGGTGAGGGCATCGGCGAAGGCGCCGAGGTCCTGCTCGGCGCCGAGCTCGCGGGAGAGCGAGGTCATCGCCACCCCCTCGATCCCGCAGGGGACGATCCACTCGAACGGCTGCAGGTCGTTGTTGACGTTGACGGCCAGCCCGTGGGTGGTGACGCCGTGGCTGACGTGGAGCCCGATCGAGCCGATCTTCCGCGCGCTCCCCTGTGGCAACGCCGCCGACGGGACACCCTCCGTCCATATGGGAGCGTTTTCGTCCCGTCGACCAGGGGTGTCTCGTGGACCGGTGGTGCCTTCGCGGCGGGGGACCCAGACGCCCGTCAGTCCCTCGATCGTCCGCGCCGGCACGTCGGCCGCGCCGAGCGCCGCGATCATCGCCCGCTCCAGCCCCCGCACATAGCGGTGCACGTCGTCGCCGTAGGCGCCGAGGTCGACGATGGGGTAGGCGATCAGCTGGCCGGGCCCGTGGTAGGTGACGAGGCCGCCGCGGTCGGTGTCGCGGACTTCGATTCCCTGCGCCTCGTACCACTCCGCCCCCATCGGCAGTTCCTGCGGCTGCGAGCGGCGGCCGCGCGTGTAAACCGGCGGGTGGTCGAGCAGCAGCAGCACGTCCGGAATCTCCCCGCGCCGCCGCCGCCCCGCGACTTCCCGCTGCAGCGCCCGCGCCTCCTCGTAGGGAAGGGTGCCGCAGTGCACGACCAGGATCTCAGCGGGCATCCACGAATCCTTACAGGAGGCCGCCGTATCCTTTGGCCGCGCCCATGGTCCACTCCAAGCCCCTGCGACCCGAATGGCTTCCGGCCGTGGCGCTCAGCTCGCTGCTGGCGCTGGCGCTGCTGATCTGGAGCCCGCCGGTCGGCGACCTCGCCGCCCAGGTCTTCCGCACCGAGCTCTTCCAGAGCGCCGGCCTGGCGATCTGGAACGGCAGCTGGTACGGCGGCCACTACACCCTCACCTACAGCCTGCTGTTCCCGCCGCTGGCGGCGCTGCTAGGGCCGCAGCTGGTCGGGACGCTGGCTGTCGTCGCCTCCTCCTACCTGTTCGACCGCCTGGTCCGCGACCGCTGGGGCGAGGAGGCGCGCTGGGCCACCCTCTGGTTCGCGGTCGGCGTCGTCACCCTCCTCGCCGACGGGCAGCTCACCTTCGCCCTCGGGGTTGCCATTGGCCTGGCGGCGCTGCGCTGCCTGCAGGTCGGCCGCGGCGCGCTGGCGATCCTCGCTGCCGCGGCCTGCCCGCTGGCGAGCCCCGTCGCCGGTGCCTTCCTCGCCGGCGTTCTGCTCGCCGCCGCGGCCGACCGCCGCCACCGCCCCCGCGGCCTCGCCCTGGGCGCCGGCGGGGTGGCGCTGGTCCTCACCCTGGCGCCGAACCTCGCCTTCCCGGAAGGCGGCCAGTTCCCCTTCGTTTTCTCCTCCTTCGTCGCGATCCCCGGCTGGTGCCTCGGGGCGCTGATCCTCACCCAGGGGGTGCGGGACGAGGAGCGGCAGCTGCGCCGGGTGATCCTCGGCTACCTGGTCGCCGCGACCGCAATCTGGCTGCTGCCGAACGCGATGGGCGGCAACGCGGTCCGCCTCGGCGCCCTCTTCGGCGGACCGGTGCTGGCGGCCGTCCTGCTCTCCCGGCGCCCCCGCCGGACGGTGCCGCTCTGGGTCTTCGTGACCGCGCTCGGCCTGACGATGGTCGGCAGCCTCTACTGGCAGTTCAACTCCAGCGTCGCCCAGATCGCCCGCTCGGTCGGCGATCCCTCCACGACCTCGGCCTACTTCCATCCCGTCGCCCGCTGGCTGCGGGCCCACGACGCGCAGGGGATGCGGGTCGAGGTGCCGCCGACGGCGAACCACTGGGAGTCCGCCTACCTGGCGCCGAGGTTCGAGCTCGCCCGCGGCTGGCTGCGCCAGCTCGACACCACCCGGGACGACCTCTTCTACGACAGCAAGGCGTTGACCGCCTCTAGCTACGGCGCCTGGCTGCGCGCCAACGCGATCTCCTACGTCGCCCTGCCCGACGCGCCGCTCGACTACTCCTCTCAGGAAGAGCGCGGGCTGATCCTCGGCGAACCCTCATACCTGACGCCGCGCTTCCGCTCCCAACACTGGCGCGTCTACGAAGTGGCCAACCCGAAGCCGCTGGTCGCGTCGCTGGGCGCCGCCGCCGCCGAGACCCGCTGGTTCGGCCGCCAGGGCTTCGCCCTCGACGTCACCCGTCCCGGCAGGTTCCTCGTCCGCGTCAACTTCACTCCGTACTGGTCGATCGCGCGCGGCGCCGGCTGCATCCTCCGCCACGGCGACTGGACCGTCGCCCGCGCCTCCCATTCCGGCATCTTCCGGGTCGCCGCCGACTTCTCCGTCGGCCGCGCGTGGAACGCGGTGACGGGCGCCCGCAAAACCTGCTGAAAAGCCCGCCCCGAAGCGACGCCACCGCGTGTCGCCTGGGAGGGGCCGGGGTGCCCTCCAAAACGCTCAAGCGAGCGAAGCGAGCGTTTTGGAAGGGCACTCCGGCCCCTTATCCGCCGACCCCCTGCAGCGTCGCCAGCGCGGCGCTGACCACGTGCTCCTCGTGGGGAATCGCAGCCTGCTCCAGCCGTTTCGAATAGGGCATGTGGACGTCTGCCCCGGTCACCCGCTGAATCGGCGCGTCGAGGTGGTCGAAAGCCTGCTCGGTGATCAGCGTCGCCAGGTTGGCCCCGACGCCGCCGTGGGGCCAGCCCTCCTCGACGATCACGGCGCGGTTGGTCCTGCGGACCGAGGCGAGGATCGTGTCGAGGTCGAGCGGCCGCAGCGTCCGCGGGTCGATCACCTCGGCCTCCACCCCGTGGTCACCGGCCAGCGCCTCCGCCGCCCGTTCGGCCACCTGCGCCATCTTCAGGACGCCGACGATCGTCACGTCGGCGCCCTGGCGCCGCACCGCCGCTTCGCCGAAGCGCAGCGGCTCGCCCTCGCCGTCGGGCACCTCGCCGCGGGTCCCGTAGAGGCTCTCGTGCTCGATGAAGACGACCGGGTTCGGGTCGCGGATCGCCGCCTTCAGCAGCGCCTTGCCGTCGGCCGGGGTCGAGGGGCAGGCGACCAGCAGGCCGGGCACCTGCAGGAAGAGGGCCTCGAAGCTGTGGGAGTGGGTGGGACCGAGCTGGTGGCCGCCGCCGCCCGGCATCCGGATCACCATCGGCACCCTCGCCTGGCCGTTGAACATGTAGGGGATCGCGGCGGCGTGGTTGACGATCTGGTCCAGCGCCAGGAGGCTGAAGTTGACGGTCATCAGCTCGACGATCGGCCGCAGCCCGTTGATCGCCGCGCCGACGCCGATGCCGACGATCGTGTTCTCGGAGATCGGCGTGTCCCGCACGCGCCGCTCGCCGAACTCGTCGAGCAACCCCTCGGTCACCTTGAAGGCGCCCTGGAAGACGGCCACGTCCTCGCCCATCACGAGGACCGACTCGTCGGCGCGCATCTCCTCGGCCATCGCCTCGCGCAGCGCCTCGCGCATCCGCAGCTCGGCCATCAGCCTGCCTCCTCCTGGGCGTTCAGGGCGCCCTCGTCGCGGTCGGGAGCCTCGATTCGCTCCTCGACGCCCTCCTGGACGTCGCCCTGCGTCGCCGGGTTCGGCCGCTCGCGGGTGGGCTGCTCGGCGTAGGCGGCGCCGGCCTCGGCCAGCTCGCGCGCGGCGTCGGGCATTTCCGCCTCGTCCTCCCCGCGGTGCGGCTCGGGGCTGCGCTCGTCGACCGCGTACCAGCCGCCCGCGTCGGTCTGCGCGTAGAGGTTTTCGTACATCGTGTCGAGCGGCGGCTCCGGCGAGTTCTCGGCGAACTCGACCGCGGCCTCGACCGTTTCGTCGGCCGCGTCGCGCACCTGCCGCACCTCGCGCTCGCCGAGGACGCCGGCCTCGACGCAGCGCCGCGCGAAGGTCTCGATGGGGTCTTTGCGCTGCCACTCCTCGACCTCCTCGCGCTCCCGGTAGACCTCGGGATCGGCGGCGGAATGGCCGCGGTAGCGGTAGGTGAACGCCTCCAGCAGCGTCGGCCGCTGCACCTCGCGCGCCAGCCGCAGCCCCTCGGCGACGGCCTCGCGCACCGCGACAACGTCCATGCCGTCGACCCGGGCGCCGGAGATCCCGTAGCCCTCGGCCTTCTTCGAGAGGTCGATCTGGGCCGAATGCCGCTCGACCGAGGTCCCCATCCCGTAGAGGTTGTTCTCGACCAGGAACAGCACCGGCAGCTTCCAGAGCGCCGCCAGGTTCATCGTCTCGCCGAAGTTGCCGGTGTTGGAGGCGCCGTCGCCGAACATGCAGACGGTGACCGCGTCTTCTCCCTTGTACTGGGAGGCGAGGCCGAGGCCGGCGGCGATCGGCAGGTTGCCACCGACGATCCCGTAGCCGCCCATGAAGCGCTGGGCGGCGTCGAAGATGTGCATCGAGCCGCCGCGCCCGCCGCTGGTGCCGTCGACCCGGCCGAAGAGCTCGGCCATCACCCGCTTCGGTTCGGTGCCGCGTGCGATCGCGTGCCCGTGGGTGCGGTAGGTGCCGATCAGGAAGTCCTCCTCGCGCATCACCGAGGTGGTGCCGACGATCGTCGCCTCCTCGCCGATCGCGAGGTGCAGGAAGCCACCGGCTTTGGCCCGCTGGTACTGACGCCCCGCCTCCTCCTCGAAGCGGCGGATCAGAGCCATCCGCGCGAGCAGCTCGTAACAGGTGGCGGCGTCAGGCAGATCTGCCATCGGCAGTCACATTAGATGACGCGCCCCATTGCCGAACTGCATCAAATTTCCGTCCCGGAGGGCAGGAAATTTGATGCAGTTCGGAGGGCGCGGCTTGACTACCCTTGGCGCGCCGCTGCCTCGACCGCTGCCTCGAGGCGATCGTCGCCCCAGAAGACCGCCTCGCCGACGACTACCGCCGGGACCCCTTCGACGCCGAGCTCCGCGGCGCGGTCGGTCGCCTCGCGCAGGCCGCGCTTGACGGCTTCGGTTTCGACCGCCTTCAGCAGCGCCCGCGGGTGCAGCTCGCAGGCGGCGGCGGCGATCGTCACGTTGTCGACGTCGCCGAGATCGCGGCCGGCGGCGAAGGCCTGGCGGAAGGCGGCGAGGGAGAAGGCGATCGTGCGCCCGGTCTGCTTGGCGAAGGTCGCCGCGCGCATCGCCACCAGCATGTTCCCCGGCCACGGCTGCGGCCAGGCGATCGGCGGCAGCCCGTAGGAGGCGGCCCGGCGCTCGACCTCCGCCATCCCTTCCGCCCGCGCCGGCGTCTCCGCCCAGGAGCCGCGCTCGAATCGGCGGAAGAGACCCCCGAGCAGGACCGGCTGCCACTCCGGCTGCTCCAGCTCGGCGGCGGTGAAGAGCCCGCTGATCCGCTCGGCGGCGAGGTAGGCGTAGGGCGAGCCGAGGTCGTAGTAGAAGACGGCGCGCCCGCTCACGCGACCATTATCTCCTGTTCCTCCTGGTCGCTATCCAGCCAAAAGGAACAGGCGAAAGCGCCTCAAGCGTGAATTGCCCAGCCGTCGACGGCGCGAGCGGCGTCGAGGATCGCCTCCGACGCGGTCGGGTGCGGGTGGACCGTCCGCGCCAGCTCCTGGTAGCCGCCCTCCAGCTCCATGGCCGCCACCAGCTCGGGGATCATGTCGCAGGCGCGATTGCCGACGATGTGGGCGCCGAGAACCTCGCCGTACTTGGCCTCGACGACGAGCTTGACGAGGCCGTCTTTGTCCTCGTAGACGGTGCCGGCGCCCTCGCCGGCAATTTTCTGCTTGCCGACCTTGACCTCGTGTCCGGCCTCTTTGGCCTGCGCCTCGGTGAGACCGACGCTCGCCACCTGCGGGTGGCAGAAGGTGGCGCCGGCGACGAGGTTCTGGTCAATGGGGTGCGTCTCGACCCCGGCCGCGGTCTCGACCGCCACCACGCCCTCCTCCGAAGCCTTGTGGGCGAGCGCCTTGCGGCCGGTGATGTCGCCGATCGCGAAGACCTTCTGGTTGGTGGTCCGTTGGAACTCGTCGACCTTGACCTTGCCGCTCTCCTCCAGCTCGATTCCCGCCTCCTGCAGCCCCAGCCCCTCGACGTCGGGGGCACGACCGCCGGCGATCATCAGGTAGTCGACCTCGGAGGTCGTATCTCCGTAGCGGAACCTGACGCTGCCCTCGCCCGCCTCGACGTTCTGGACCGGCGTTCCCGTCGAGACCTCGATCCCCTGGCGCTTGAAGACGCGTTCGACGACCTTTGCGATGTCGCGGTCCTCGGCGGGAAGGATCTGGTCGAGCATCTCGATCAGCAGCACCTCGGTGCCGAAGCGCCCGTAGGCGGAGGCGAGCTCGGCCCCGGAGGCCCCGGCGCCGACGACCGCGATCCGGTTCGGCCGCTCCGACAGCGACCAGGCGCCCCAGGTGTCGAGCACCCGGCCTCCGAGCTCGACGCCCGGGATCGGCAGCGCCACGGACCCGGTCGCCACCGTCACCGCCTTCGCCTCGTAGACCTCGCCACCGACCTTGACGTTGCCCTCGCCGGTCAGCGAGGCGTCCCCCGCGATGAACTCGATCTTGTTTTTCTTCCAGAGGCCCTCGACCCCGCCCGAAAGCTGTGCCGAGACGTCGGCGCGGCGCTTGTGCAGCGCCTCCCAGTCGAGCTTCACCTCGTTGCCGATCACGCCGAGGTGCTCGCCGTTGCGGGCGTCGTCGTAGAGCTCGGCCGTGCGCAGGACGGTCTTGGCCGGGATGCAGGCGTAGTTGAGGCAGCGCCCACCGGCTTTGTCCCGCTCGACAACCGCGGTCTTCTGGCCCAGCTGAGCGGCCCGGATCGCGGCCACGTAGCCGCCCGGCCCGCCGCCGATGACGATCTGGTCGAAGGAGTCCGGCATGCGGGAGCTGAGCCTATAGAAGGGAAGCCGTCGGCAGGCGCCTTTGCGAACCAAAGGTTTGCGAAAGCGCCCGGCTGCTGATCGCCTCAGTCGCGCGGCAGCCGCGTCGGCATCTGGATCCGCGCCATCGCCTTGACCATGAAATAGAAGAAGGCCCCGGCCACAGCCAGCAGAGCCAGGGTGCCGGCCACCTGGCCGGCGGTGGATGCCCCGACGAGGAGGCCGAAGAAGGCGCTGAAGATGACGAAGACGAGGATCAGCTGGAAGCCGAGCACGGCCCAGTAGCGGGCGCGCCACATCCCCCAGGCCATGATCCCCATGATCATCGCCGGGGCCAGCACCTGCGGCAGTTTCGGGACCTCGCCGTTGACCTTCACCCCGGCGAGGTAGCCGCCGAGGATCGAGAGCGCGATCAGCCCGGCGACGATCGCCCCGATCGTGACCACCCTCGGGCGCTCGCCCTCGCCCAGCGGCTCGAGCGCTTCGCGCGCTTCCTGGTTGCGCTGCTCGGCGCGGGCGTAGCCGCGCGCCATCCGGTCCTTCCCGCCGCTCCCGCGCCGCTTGCGCTTGATCCGCTCCTCAGCCACCCGGCGCCACGCCCCTCTCGGCGGCTGCGAAGGCCTGCCGCAGGGCGGCCGCGGCGGCCCCGGGGTCGGCGGCGTCGCGGATCGCCCGCACCGCGCAGAGGCGCTCCGCCCCGGCGGCGACCACCTGTCCGGCGTTGCCGGGGTCGATCCCGCCGATCGCGAAGAAGGGATGCGGCGCGCGCTCGGCCGCGTGGCGGATCAGCTCGAGGCCGACCGCGGGGCGCCCCTCCTTGGTCGGCGTCTCCCAGATCGGGCCGACGCTGATGTAGTCGACACTGGATACCGTCCCCGGCCGGCGCCTATCTGCGTCCTCGGTCGCTCGTCTGCGGAGCACGCCACGCTCCCTGCGTGCTTGATCTGCCTGGGCGGGAACACACCCAGCAGCGTCTATCTGCTCCTTGGTGTGAGTGGAAAGCCCGATGATGGCGTCGGGACCGAGAACCTCGCGCGCCTCCTCGGGCGAAACGTCGTCCTGGCCGACGTGGACGCCGTCAGCGTCGCAGCTGCGCGCCAGCTCGGGGTCGTCGTTGACGATGAAGAGGGCGCTGAAGGTGTCGGCGACGCGGCGGAAGGTGCCGGCGGCCCGCTCGATCTCCGCCCGGCCCAGCTTCTTCTCGCGCAGCTGGACGATGTCGGCGCCGCCGCCGAGCGCCGCCCGCAGCAGCGCTTCCAGGTCGCCGGGCGGGCGGGCGTCGCAGACGAAGTAGAGGCGGGCCGTCCGCAGCCGCTCGCGGCGCAGCGGGCCGTGCCCCTCTGGCAGCGACAGGCTCATCGGTCGATTATGGCTGGGGAGGGAGGCGAGGCCGGTTGCGGGCCGCGACGGAGGGGTAGCATCGGGGTGCGCGGTGCATGTGCACGGCGCACGGGAGCCCGCGAGGGCTGAGAGGGTGGCACCGAGGCCACCGACCGTCTGGACCTGATCCGGGTAATGCCGGCGGAGGCAACGCAGTGACCGAGAAGCGCAGTTTCGACGTGGTGATTGTGGGCGGCGGCGTCATCGGCCTCAGCTGCGCCTGGCGCGCCGCGCAGCGTGGCGCCCAGGTGGTTGTGCTTGAT
This sequence comes from Solirubrobacterales bacterium, assembly GCA_045805725.1. Taxonomy (GTDB): domain Bacteria; phylum Actinomycetota; class Thermoleophilia; order Solirubrobacterales; family 70-9; genus VAYN01. Next base: position 40,797 of record JBJMKQ010000005.1, on the reverse strand, counting down.
CGCGGCGAGCCGGGGAGCGGGGCAACGGGTGTGGCGGCCGGGATGCTGGCCCCGGTGGGGGAGCTGAGCTTCGGTGAGCCGCGGCTGCTGGAGCTGACGCTTGCGGCGGCCCAGCTCTACCCGGACTTCGTGGCGGAGCTGGAGGCGGCGAGCGGCCTCGGCACCGGCTACGAGCGGCTCGGGGCGGTGCACGTCGCCCTCGACCGCGACGAGGCGGCGCAGCTGCGGCGGGTCCACGGCCTGCAGCGCTCGCTCGAGCTCGAGGCCGAGTGGCTGCCGCCGCGGCGCTGCCGCGAGCTGGAGCCGGGGCTGACGCCCGCCTTCCACGGCGGCGTCTTCGCGGCGGGGGAGGCGGCGGTCGATCCGCGGGCGCTGACGCGGGCGCTTGCCGATGCGTGCGCGAGCGCGGGGGTCGAGATCCGAGCGGGATGCGAAGCGACCGGCTCCATCTTCGAGAAGGGGCGAATCGTCGGAGCCCGCGTCCAGAAGCGCGTCGATGACAGGCGCGGACAGTCGACCCGCGTCGATGAAGGGCGCGGACAGTCGACCTACGCGGCCGCGGATGAGGAGCTGCGCGCCGGGACGGTCGTCCTCGCCAGCGGCGCCTGGTCCGGCGCCGCCGCCTGGCTTCCCGAACACGCGCGGCCGCCGGTCCGCGCCGTCAAGGGGCAGGTGCTGGAGCTGCGCCGCCGCGACGGCGAGCCGCCCGCCCGCCACATCCTCGCCTCCGAGCGCGTCTACATGGTGCCGCGCGGCGACGGCCGCCTCATCGTCGGCGCGACGGTCGAAGAGATGGGCTTCGACATGGCGGTCACCGCCGGTGGCGTACACGAACTGCTGCGCGAGGCCTACCGGCTGCTCCCCGACGTCGCCGAGATGGAGCTGCTCGACACGGTCGCCGGCCTCCGCCCCGGCACTCCGGACAACCTCCCGCTCGTCGGCCCCGGCGCGGTCGACGGCCTCCTCCTCGCCACCGGCCACTTTCGCAACGGCATCCTCCTGGCGCCGCTGGCGGCGCAGACGGTCGCCGACCGCCTGTCAGGCAACCGGCGTTCCTCCTTCCCGGGATATATGCCCGTAGAAGGACGAAGGCCGACCGAGGTCGCGCGATGAGGATCGATCTCAACGGCAAGGCGCAGCAGCTGCCGGATGGATCGACGCTCGGCGCCGCGGTCCGCGCCAGCGGAGCTGACGAAGAGTCCCGCGGCATCGCGGTTGCCCTCGACGGCGAGGTCGTCCCCCGCGGCGAGTGGGAGGTGACCCCGCTGCACGAGGGACAGACAGTCGATGTACTGGCCGCAATCCAGGGCGGCGCGCCCGAGGCCGACGGCGCCTGGGAGCTCGGCGGCCGCCAATGGTCCTCGCGGCTGATCGCCGGCACCGGCGGCTTCCGTTCGCTGGAGCAGATGGAGGCGGCGCTGGCGGCCTCGGGCACCGAGATCGTCACCGTCGCCCTCCGCCGCATCGATCCCGCCGCCGAGGGATCGGTCCTCGATGTGATCGATCGCCTCGGCCTCTTCGTCCTCCCCAACACCGCCGGCTGCTACACCGCCCGCGACGCCGTGCGGACCGCCAAGCTCGCCCGCGAGGCATTCCAGACGGAGTGGATCAAGCTGGAGGTGATCGGCGACGACCGCACCCTCTATCCCGACGCGGTGGAGCTGATCGACGCCGCCGAGCAGCTCGTCGGCGACGGCTTCACCGTCCTCCCCTACAGCAACGACGACCCGATACTCGCCCGCCGCCTCGAGGAGGTCGGCTGCGCCGCGGTGATGCCCCTCGGCTCCCCGATCGGCTCCGGCGCTGGCATCCGCAACCCGTACAACATCGCGATCATCACCGAGCGCGCCAAGGTCCCGGTCATCCTCGACGCCGGCATCGGCACCGCCTCCGACGCCGCCCAAGCACTGGAGCTCGGCTGCGACGCCGTCCTCGCCGCCAGCGCCATCTTCGGCGCCGCCGACCCGGTGGCGATGGCAACCGCCCTCCGCCACGCCGTCGAAGCCGGCGCCCTCGCCCGCCGCGCCGGCCGCATCCCCCGCCGCACCCACGCCGAGGCCTCGACCGCCTACGAGGGCCTCCCCGACCTCTCCTGATTCGGCGTTCGTCCTTTTATGGCGTATTCGCCGAAAAGGACGAACCCCGCTCCTCTCTCCCTGCCCCTAACATGGACCCCTCGCCCCTGTAGCTCAGCTGGTTAGAGCGGCGGCCTTTTAAGCCGCGCGGCGCGGGTTCGAGTCCCGCCGGGGGCATAAAGCCACTTCTCGAGCCACATCTCATAGTCGTTCATGTGGCCGAAGTCGTTGTAGATCTCTGCACACAACTCATACGCGCCGAACGGTCCGGAGCCCGCTCCTTCCTCCATACAAGGCCCAGTCTGTGCCGCAGCGCACACGACGTTTCCTTATCGAGGACGCTCTTGAGGGTGCCGGAGAGTCCGCCGCCCTCTGAGCTTCTCCCGGGCAGTCTCGTCCTGAAGGCGTTGCTCCGGCGGATCTAGGTCCCCCGGTAAAACGAAGGCTGAGAGATTGAGGCTCACGTTGAGGCCAAGTGACTTATTTGCGGCGAGGCGATCCTTCGCATCAGCCTGTAGCTGTTGAGCGTCTGCCAGGAGATCATCGACCCGGATCGAGAGCATCTTCCAACCCTGCTCATCCAGCTTCAGGCTGGTCCAGCTGGCGTGGCTCTCCGGCCGCTCTTCAAAGGAGCCAGCGAGGAGCGCGGCCTGAGCATCGCTCGAGGTCGTCAGGAAAACCGCTGCGACCACCAGCTTTTTCACTGACGCGGGCAGGCGTTTCCACACCTCCTCTGGAAAATCCACCTTGACCTTGGCACGGTAGATCGTCTTCGGAAGCCCCTTCACGGTCACACGCCTGACCACCTCGACACAATCGTGCAGTTTCAGCTGCTTCAGGTGGTAGTTGGTGTGGTGGGTCTTAATTCCGAGGCGTTTTGCAAGATCGCTTGCGCTTCCATTCTGTTCGTTTAGTGCCGCAATCATGCGAATTCGCAGCGGATGTGAAAAGACGAAAAGCATCCCGTCGTCAACTCGTCCAAGCCCGCTTCTTCTTCGGCTTGACCCTGACCCGAGCGCCTGATTGCTCTCGGCCGGCGCAGCGGCCGTCTTTCCCTTGGTTCTTCCCTGCGCTCTGCTCATCGCTGTCCCAGGGGACCGACGACGAGATTTGCAGAGGTTATTTCCAGCGACTTCATCCCTCCTGAGCATTAAACCAGGAATGGCCGGTGGCTCAGTATTACCCCAAACTGCTTCATCGCTGCAAACGGATTTAGCAATAAGCGAGTCTTCTCCAAGGGGTCTTCCGCGCGCGCAAGCAGGCGGGAGCCCGATCACGACAGCGTGAGAGGGGGTGACGACATGAAGATGGGAAAGAGCGATGAGAGGTTTCCCGTTATCTCAACCGTCAAGTTGGGCTAGATGAGCCAACAGGGGCCGGGCCGATCGGAAGCTCGGCCCCAGACGGGCAAATAATTCCTCTAGTGGATCCGTTTCTATGCGTTTACCTTAAAAAGCCTCGACAAATGGGGCTATCTTCACTCTTCCGTTGTACGCGGCGAAGGGGGAAAGGTGGCTCGCAGAAGAAAAAAAACTAAGGGGAGCCGGAAGCGGGGAGACGTACAGCCGCACGAGGCAATTCTGAAGGCACTCAGCCATCCGGTGAGGGTCGAGGCTCTAGGAATTGTGTCGGGAAGAATTGCGAGTCCGAAGGAAGTCGCGGAGCAACTGGGCGTCGAACTCACCAACGTCAGCTACCACATGCGGGTGCTGGAGGAACTCGGTTTGATCGAGCTCGTCGAAGAAGAGCCGGTTCGCGGTTCGGTGGCTCACTACTTCAGAGCAGTCGACCGGCAGCTGCTCGTTAACCCAGCCTGGAAGAAGCTCGACGAGAACGTCCGTAATCTCGCATCAGGCCATCTTCTGGAAGCGGTATTGACTGACGCGACAGCGTCGCTCGCGGCAGGGTTATTCGATCGACGACCAGATCGCCACCTCAGTCGGACGCCACTGTTACTCGATAAGGATGGCTGGGAAAGGGTGAACGAAATCCAATACGATGCCCTGGAGAGCGTTCTCGAGGAGCAGACGGCGGCGTCAAAGCGGATGAACGGATCGAACATTGCCGAGATCCGTGTAATCCTCGGCATGTTCTGCTTCGAGATGCCTCCCGAGGAGCAGTAGGTGGAGCGGTAGGCCGATGCCGCCGTCGTCTCGCAAAGCGATTAGGTTGGTAGACGCTCGCTAGGAGGGTGCTATCATCGATATCAATGTGGGACAGCTCTTGGTTAGGAACATAGAGGCGGAGGTCGTGCGCGAGCTGAAGGTCCGTGCCGCCCGTCACGGCCGCTCGGCCGAGGAGGAGCATCGGCAGATTCTGCGCGCGGCGCTTGTGCAAAAGGAGCCGAGACAGTCGCTGAAGGAGATGCTGCTGGCGATGCCCGATGCCGGCGAGGATCGCGACTTCGAGCGGCCTGAGGATCGGGGCCGCGCTGTCCAGCTTTGAGCTACCTGCTGGATACCAACGTCATCTCCGAGCTGCGGAAGGGGAGGCGTGCAGATGCAAAGGTCAGGGCGTGGTTCGGCGGGCTGGCCGACGAGGAGATCTACTTGAGCGTCCTGACGATCGGCGAGATCCGCCGCGGCGTCGAGAACGTGCGTCGGCGTGATCCCGATTCCGCAGCTGCCCTCGACAGCTGGCTGGCCCGCCTCGGCGAGGCCCACCGTGACCGGATTCTTCCTGTCGACCGGGCGATCGCGGAAGAGTGGGGAAGGATGAACGTTCCGGACCCGAGGCCGGTTGTCGATGGCCTTCTGGCGGCGACCGCGAAGGTGGCAGGGCTGACCTTTGCCACCCGAAACGTCGCCGACGTCGAGGGCAGCGGAGTCGAACTGGTCGATCCTTTTTCGGCGTAGCCGGGGAGAAGGTCGCCAATCGATGCCGGTTGCCGGCACCGCACCCACGGGCCGGTTCGGCTGTTCGGAGAAGGAGTATGTGGCAAGCGAACGGGATCCGAAGGCTGAATCTGCTGCTCCTGATGGCGGCCACGTTCCTGTGGTCTTGGGCCGCAGCCGCCCGGGCGGCCGAAGTCAGGGAATTCGAGCTTCCCGTGGGCGACTTCTACCCTGCGGCGATCGCGACGGGGGCCGGTGGAAACGTTTGGGTGGCCGTCGCCAAGGGCCAACCCGGTGTACCTGCATACGATCAGCAATGGCAGGAGGTGTTCGCTCGCCTTGCTCCCAGCGGTCAGGTGACGGAGTTACCCGCCCCGCCGCTCGGGATCTCTGACCTGGCGCCCGGCCCTGATGGCAACGTCTGGTACCTGGGCGAAACGGAGGTGGGCTTCATCTCCCGTGACGGAAAGCAGACCGATTTCGGACTGCAGAGGGCCTTCGCCGAAGGAGGGATCGTCGCCGGGTCCGACGGCAACATGTGGGCCACCGAACGCAACGACAGCGGCTCTGACGCCATTCTCCGCATCGCCGCCAACGGCCAAGTCAGCCGCTTCCGGCTCCCTCAGCGCGAATCCGGTCCGCGCGCCATCACCCTCGGCCCCGACGACGCCCTCTGGTTCACCGAGTCCTTCGGCCGCCGGATCGGGCGGATCACGATGGCGGGGAAGATCACCGAGTACCCGGTGGCAGCGCCCCCAGAGGGCATCGCTGCTGGGCCCGACGGCAACCTCTGGTTCACCCAGGCAGGGGGAGTCGGCCGAATCACCACCACCGGGAAGGTCACGGAATTCCCCTCGAGGGAACCGCGTCAGTCCTGGAAGGGGGTTGTGGGGCCGATCGCCAGCGGCCCGGACGGGCGGCTCTGGTTTCCCGACGGCGTGGGGAGGATCGGAAGGATCTCACCGAGCGGAAGGATCAGCCAGGTGGCGCTGCCAGCCAGGGGAAGCTATCCGGGGGACATCGCTCTCGGACCGGACGGGGCGCTCTGGTACACCGCATTGGGTGAGCATCCTTGCGAAGGGGGTGGCGTTACCTGCCAGATGTTCGTCCCGAGCCAGGCCGGGCGTATCGGCCGAGTGGCGCCGGGACCATTGACGATCTCCCTCGCTGCCGGTCGCGCGACCTCAGTGAGAGGACGGACGAAGCTCCACCTCCGCTGCCAGGAAGGCGATGCCACCGGCGTCTGCCGCGGGACGCTCAGACTGACGGCGCAGGTCCGGTCCCGCTCTCGGAAGCTCACCATCGGTCGCAGCGGCTACCGGCTCCACACGGATACCGAGAGAGCGGTCGAGCTGAGGCTGACGCGGGAGGCGCGGACGCTGCTCCAGCAGCGCGGGCATCTCGTCGCCACGGCCAAGGTGACGCTGCGCGGCGGCAAGTCCGACCGCCGCTCGGTCAGGCTGCTCAGGAGCTGAGCAGCCCCGTCGGCGATACTTTCCGCACCTTGGCTGGAACGGACGGGAACGAGGGGGCGCGTCACGATCAGCGCCTGCTCCGTGTCCCGGTTGACCTCGAGGCCGACGACGGGCGCCGCGTAGAGCGCATCCGCAAGGAGATCGACGATGCCTTCCACGCGCTTCGAGACATCGAGGAGGGGGTCACGATCTTCGGCTCAGCCCGGGTGAAGGAGGGACACCGCTGGTACGAGCTCTGCCGCGAGACCGCGGCCTGCCTGACCAAGCACGGCTACAACGTGATCACCGGTGGCGGCCCTGGGCTGATGGAGGCAGCCAACCGCGGCGCCAGCGAAGCGGGCGGCCTCTCGGTCGGGCTCAACATCGAGCTGCCGCACGAGCAGCACGTCAACCCCTACGTCAACCGCTCGCTCCAGTTCCACTACTTCTTCGCCCGCAAGCTGATGTTCGTCCGCTACGCCCGCGCCTTCGTGATCATGCCCGGCGGCTTCGGCACCCTTGACGAGCTCTTCGAGTCACTCACCCTCATCCAGACCCACCGCATCCAGCACTTCCCCACCATTCTCGTCGACTCCGAGTTCTGGGACCCGCTGCTGGAGTGGCTCGACCGCGGCCTGGAGGACCACGGCCTGATATCACCTGGTGACAAGGAGCTCCTCGTCGTCGCCGACGAACCGATGCAGGTCTGCAAGCACGTCATGCGCGCGAGCGAGAAGCAACGCGCGGTGGCGCAGAAATGATGCGCCAGCTAGTCGTAGCTGTCGACGCCTAGTGCCGGAAGTGCCGGTGCTTGGTGAAGACCATCGCCACGCCGGCGGCCTCACATGCCTCGATCACCTCGGCGTCGCGTTTGGAGCCGCCGGGCTGGATCACCGAGGTGGCGCCGGCGTGGATCGCCAGCTCCGGGCCGTCGGCGAAGGGGAAGAAGGCGTCTGAGGCGAGGGCGGAGCCGGCTAGGAGGGCCTTGGCCTCGGCGCCGCGGGCCTCGCGGGACTTCTCGACCGCGAGGCGGACCGAGTCGACGCGGCTCATCTGGCCGGCGCCGATGCCGAGGGTGGCGCCGTCCTTGGCGATCACGATCGCGTTGGAGCGGACGCGGCGGCAGACGGTCCAGGCGAAGAGCATGTCCTGCCACTGCTCCTCGCTTGGCTCGTTGCCGGTGACCGCCTCCATGATCTGCCGCGGCTCGGGGTCGCCGTCGCGATCCTGGACCAGCAGGCCACCGGTGACCCGCTTGACGTCGCGCTCGCGCGGGTCGGGCTCGCGGCGCTCCTCCTCGCAGAGGATCCGGATCGCCTCCTTCTGCTGCAGCACCTCCAGCGCCCCGTCCTCGTAGTCCGGCGCGCTCAGCACCTCGACGAAGTTCTCGTGCAGCCGCTCGGCCAGCTCGCGGCCGATCGGTCGGTTGAGGGCGATGACGCCGCCGTAGGCGGAAACCGGGTCGCAGGCGAGCGCCTTCAGGTAGGCATTCAGCGCGTCGGCGCCGACCGCCACCCCGCAGGGGTTGTTGTGCTTGACGATCACGCAGGCCGGCCGCTCGAAGTCGTTCGCCAGGTTCCGGGCCGAGTCGAGGTCGAGCACGTTGTTGAAGGAGAGCGCCCGCCCGTGCAGCTTCGCGGTGCGGGCGAGGATGTGGGTGCGCAGTCCCGACTCCGAGTAGAGCGCCGCCCGCTGGTGCGGGTTCTCGCCATAGGAGAGGTCGAGCACCTTCTCGTAAGCGACCGCCAGGTGTTCGGGGAAGTCCTCGTACTCCATCGAGAACCAGCGGCTGATTGCGGCGTCGTAGCGGGCGGTTTGGGCGAAGGCCTCGTTGGCCAGCCAGTGGCGGGTCGCGGCGGAGATCTCGCCCTCGCCCTCCTCCAGCTCGGCCAGGACCGCGTCATAGGACTCGGGTTTGACGATGACGGCGACGCTCTCGTGGTTCTTCGCCGCGGCGCGGATCATCGTCGGCCCGCCGATGTCGATGTTCTCGATCGCGACCTCGTGCGCCACGTCCTGCGCCGCGACCGTCTGCTCGAAGGGGTAGAGGTTCACGCAGACCACGTCGATCGGTTCGATCCCCTCGCGCTCCAGCGTCGCCAGGTGATCGGGATCCCCGCGCCGTGCCAGCAGCGCCGCGTGCAGCCGCGGGTGCAGCGTCTTCACCCGTCCGTCGAGGATCTCCTCCTGGCCGGTGAACTCGGAGACGTCGCTCACCTCGATGCCCGCCTCCCGGAGCGCCGCCGCGGTGCCGCCGGTGGAGAGGATCTCGACCCCGAGCGCGGCAAGCCCCTTGGCGAAGTCGGCGACGCCGGTCTTGTCGGAGACCGAGATCAGCGCCCGGCGCACCCGCACCTGCCCGTCCTCGAGGCTCTCCTTGATGCCGGTGGCTGGCTCAGTCATTGACCATCTCGATAGTCCAAACCTATTAGAAGTGACCCACTTACAGGCCCTCTCTTCGTGTGGCGGTCAAGTAGTCGATTCCCTATCCTGGCCATCTGCGCAAATTGCGCTCTGACTTTCAGGAGCCGGTGTCCATATCCGAGAGCTCAGATACCGTGCTCGATCAATCTATGCCCAAGCCCCTTTCGCAAAGTCGTCAATCGCATCCATTGCGAGTCGTTGTTCTGGCCTCTGGCAACGGCAGCAATCTGCAAGCGATCCTCGACACCTTCGTCGAGAGCAGCGAAGTCAAGGTCGTTGGCGTTGCCTCCAACAGGAGAGGCGCGAAAGCCCTTCAAAGGGCCAGGGGCTTCGGCCTCCCTACCGAGGTTTTCGAGCGCCGCTCATATGAGGGTGCGGTCCAAAGGGACGAAGCGATGGCTGCATGGATCCAAAGCCTCAGCGCCGATCTCATCGTCGCCGCCGGGTATCTAGCCATCCTCACGCCAAAGTTCGTTGATGACTTTCGCTTGAAGATCATCAACATCCATCCTTCTCTCCTCCCTCAATTCCGGGGGCTCAATGCGGTCCAGCAAGCATTCGAGGCTGGCGTTAGAAAGAGCGGAGTAACGGTCCATTTCATCGATGAGGGGGTGGATACGGGGCCCGTCATCAAGCAGAAGACGATCAAGCGTCGACGGAAGGACGACCTTGAGATGTTTGAGAAGAGGATTCACGAGGCCGAGTACGAGCTTCTTCCTGGCGTGATTCAGGAAGTTGCCTCCGGAAAACGGAGGATCGGCGCAGAACGCGACTTACGTTCTTTTGCTGCACCCGAAGCGATTGCAGAGCGTATGCGGCGATCTATAGCTTCAACCCGAGCTGCGCTGGCGCATTTCGCCATGGCCGTGAAGGTTGGATCTCGTCAAGCGCCTGAGCCGACTCGGTCGGCTACCCTCTCGCGTCACTAAACCTCCCGAGGGCTGGGCGAGAAGCTGAAGCTCGTCCGGCTAGGAAGCCGGCGCGGCGGCTATTTCCAGGGCGAATTTGCCGTCCGCCTCGTCGGGATCGCCGAGCGGATAGTTGCCGCTGAAGCAGGCGTCGCAATGGTCGCCTGGGTCGCCCCCGATCGCCTCGTAGACGCCGGCCATCGAGAGGTAGGCAAGCGAGTCGGCCTCGAGCTCGTCGGCGATCTCCTCGACCGAGCGGTTGTGGGCGATCATCTCCTCGCGGGTCGACATGTCGACGCCGTAGTGGCAGGGGTTGCGGATCGGCGGCGCCGAGATGCGGAGGTGGATCTCCCTGGCGCCCGCCTCGCGCAGCATGCCGATGATCTGCCGGGTGGTGTTGCCGCGGACGATCGAGTCGTCGACGACGACGAGACGCTGGCCGGCGACGATCTCCGGCAGCGGATTGAACTTCAGTCGCAGCCCGTGCTTGCGCAGCTCCTGCCCGGGCTGAATGAAGGTCCGCGCCACGTAGCGGTTCTTGATCAGGCCGTCGTCGCGCGGCAGCTTCGAGGCCCGCGCGAAGCCGGCCGCCGCCGGGTTGCCCGAGTCCGGCACCGAGATCACCAGGTCGGCCTCGACCGGGGCCTCGCGCCAGAGGATTTCTCCCATCCGCCCGCGCGCCTGCTGCAGGACCTTGCCCTCGAGACGACTGTCGGGTCGGGAGAAGTAGATGTGCTCGAAGACGCAGCTGGCGCGGCGGTGGGTCTTCACCACCTGCCGCGTCTCCAGCCCGCGCTCGGTCAGCGAGACCATCTCGCCCGGATGCACCTCGCGCATCAGCTCGGCGCCGATGATGTCGAAGGCGCAGCTCTCGGAGGCGACGACGAAGCGGTCACCGAGGCGGCCGAGGCTGAGCGGCCGGATCCCGTGCGGGTCGCGGAAGGCGACGATCGCGCGCTTGGTCATCACCACCGTGGAATAGGCGCCCTGCAGGCGCGGCATCACGTCGGCGACCGCATCCTCGATCATCTTGCCGTCGTGGGAGGAGAGCAGAGCGGCGATGATCTCCGAGTCGGAGGTGCCGCGGAACTCCAGCCCCCGCTCCTTTAGCTCGCCCCAGAGCTCGACCGCGTTGGTCAGGTTGCCGTTGTGGGCGAGCGCAACCTCGCGACCGTCGTCGCGCCAGATCGGCTGCGCGTTCTCCCAGGAGCCGCCGCCGGTGGTCGAGTAGCGGACGTGCCCGATCGCCATGTCACCTTCCAGCGCCCGCAGCTTCTCCTCGTCGAAGACCTGGGAGACGAGGCCGGACTCGCGCAGGGCGGTGATCATCCCGCCCTGGCAGGTGGCGATCCCCGCCGACTCCTGGCCGCGGTGCTGCAGCGCGTAGAGGCCGAAGTAGGCCAACCGCGCCACCTCGTGGCCGGGCGCGTATACGCCGAAGACCCCGCATTCCTCCCGCGGCCCCTCAGGACCGAAGCTGAACCCCTGCATGGGAGTCAAGTGCGCGTTTTCCTCACTGCTCGCCGTGATTGGAAAAGACGGACGCGCAGGCAGACAGACTGCCTACCTGCGCAGGGTAGCAGCGCCCTGCGGCTACCCGCTCCGTTTCCGGCTGTCGGTATTTGCAGGTTGTCGCCGCGGCGCCCCGAGCGCTTCGCAGCCGAGACTGCGCCTAGAACGTGGGTAGGCCGTCGATGCTCTCAGCGTTCTTCTTGGCGACGTAGGCCTCGATCTCCTCGGCGCCGCCGATGCGGATCTTCTTCTCGGCCCATGCCTCCATGTGCGGCCGTTCGCCCTCATAGCTCATCAGCGGCACCCCGTAGCCGCAGGAGTCGGCGACCCGGGTGACGTCTACGAGGACGATCGCCCGCCGCGCCGCCTCGACGTCATGCGGCGCCTCGAACCCGCCGCGCTCGAACAGCTCCTCGAAGCGCTCGTCATCGGCCGGCACCACCTCGCCGTGGCCGTGCAGGCGCAGGATTCGCGGCGGCCCCTCGAAGGCGCAGAGCATCACCACGATCCGCCCATTCTCCCGCACGTGCGCAACCGTCTCGGCGCCGCTCCCGACCATGTCGAGGTAGGCGACCGTGTGGCCGTCGAGCACCCGCAGCGTCCCGATCGGCCCCTTCGGGGAGACATTCACATGGCCGTCGGCGTCGAGCGGGGCGGTGCCGACGAAGAACAGCGGCTGTTTCGCGATCCACTCCCGCTGGCGCTCGTAAATGCCGTCGTAGATCTTGCCCACGTGACGAAGGTACCAGCGGTGGGAGTTTTGCCCGCAATGCAGTCATAAGTCCCACCGGAAGATCATTGGAGAACTGTCCGTACCCCGAAGTAAACGAAATCGTTTAAATTGCTGCAGCCTCGTGACGCCCAGCCGGGAGATAACCGTGTCGAAACTCCTCGCGGTGGCCCTGTCGGCCGCGGTCGCCGGCCTCTTTGCGATCGGCGCAGCCGGCGCCGCTGCGGGAGACCCCGGCGCCGGCCTCGCCGCCGCGGAAGTGAAGGTGGCGCAGTTCGAAAGCGAAATGCCGACGCTGCAGACCCAAGTCTCCGCAGCTGAAGCCCGCTACCGCAGCGCCGCGCACCACGCCGCCCCGGCCCTCGGCGCGCTGCGCCGGGACAAAGCTGCAGTCCGGCGGCTTCGGCGCGACCTCGCCACCCAAGAGCAGAAGGCACAGACGGACATCGACCGCCTGCAGGAGCAGCGCCAGCAGGAAGCCGACGACCACGACGAAGAAGTCCGCAACGGCGTCGGCTTCGGGCTGGCGGCCCTCGTCGCCGGCCTGATCGCGCTCGGGTGGGGTTTCTTCCGGGCCTCGCCTCCTGTCGCCGCGCTGACCAAGCTCGACCTGGGGAGAGCCGTCGGCCTCTGCGTTGGAGGCGGTTTCCTGATCCTGATCGTCGGGCTGGTCCTGGGCAGCTCGGCCGGGGTAATTGGAGCCATCGGCTCCTTCCTCTTCTGCCTCGGCTTGATCCTGCCCACGACCCTCTTGCTAGCCCGGCACTCCGCCGAAGTCCAACGGGGGCGGGCAAAGCCTCTGCTCGGTCGCGAACGTCTGCCTAGCTGGGTTCCATTGGCGACGGCTGGCTTGATGGCGGCCCTCTTTCTCGCCAGCACCGGCTCCGCGATCTTCGCCACCGGTGCCTCCTCGCAACCGATCTCGCCGCGGCTCGAAGAGCAAGCCGAAGCGACCTCGCAGGGAAACGGGGCGGAAGAACTGGAAGCTGCGCAGGCAGAGGTCGAGAAAGCAAAGCAGCAAGCCGTCCCTCCCCTGCGCCGGCGGAACCGGGCTCAACGGCAGCTCGCCAGCGCACGTCGCGGCTACCGGCACCTGCAGCAGCACCTCGCCGGCGCCAGGTCCAGCCGGCGCTCGTTCACCCAGCGCCTGGTAGCCCTTGAAGCGCAGGAACAGCGGGAACTCGAAAAGGAAGAAGCCCGGGCGCTGCGCGCACAGGAGGAACAGGAAGAAATCGCAGCAGAAGAAGCGCTGGAAGTGGAAGAAGAAGTTGCCGCCTGCGACTACAACCCATGTCTTCCGCCGGCCTCTGATTACGACTGCGAAGGCGGGAGCGGTGACGGTCCTGCCTACACGGGGACGGTTGAAGTGACGGGCACCGACATCTACGGCCTCGACAGCGACAGCGACGGGATCGGGTGCGAGCCGTAACGACGTGCGATCGGTACCGCTAGCCCAGGCGTTCGCCGAGTGACCGCCAAGCGCGCTCGGCCTCGGCGAGGCTGACCGTGAGGCTGCGGTCGCCGGCGCCGATCGAGACGCGGTCGCCGCCGACGGTGCCGATTAGGACAGCGCCGAGGTCCTCGAGGGCGGCGCGGTCGCCGCTGACGAGGAAGCCGCCGGTGCCCTCGCCGAAGAGGGCTTCCTCGGGCTGGGCGCCGCGCTCGCGGAGGTGTTCGATGTTGGTGTCGCAGCCGACGCCGCCGGCGATCGCGGACTCGGCGATGGCGACTGCGAGGCCGCCGTCGAAGACGTCGTGGACCGAGACGAGGCGGCCGGCGCGGACGGCGTCACGGACGATCCCGCAGGCGGCAGCGACCGACTCGACCTCGGGGTGGGTGAGACCCAATTTGAGCTCGCCGCGCTGCTTCGCCAGCTCCGAGCCGGCGAGGCTGGGTTCGAAGGGCCCGATCAGGCCGATCGCGTCGCCCTCGTTGACGAAGGCACTGCCCGCTACCTGCGTCGGGTCGGGCAGCTCCCCCACCATCGCCACTACGGGCGTCGGGTAGATCGGTCCGTCAGGACCCTCGTTGTAGAGGGAGACGTTGCCGCCGACCACCGGCACCCCCAGGGCGGTGCAGGCGTCGGCGAGGCCGCTGACGGCGCGGTCGAGCTGCCAGGCTCCGACCGGCTTCTCGGGGTTGCCGAAGTTGAGGCAGTTGGTCAGGCCGAGCGGCTCGGCGCCGACGCAGGCCAGGTTCTGCGCGCACTCCAGCACCGCCTCGATCGTCCCCGCGTAGGGGTCGCAGGCGACGCGGCGGCCGTTGCCGTCGATCGAGACCGCGATCGCGTTGCCGGCCTCAGGCAGCTGCAGCACCGCGGCGTCGGCCTGCTCGGGCCGCCGCACGGTGCGCGAGCCGACGATTGAGTCGTACTGCTCGAAGGCCCAGCGCTTGGAGGCGATGCTCGGGGCGCCCAGCAGCGCCAGCAGCTCCTCCTCCGGCGAGGACCCCTCCGCCAGCGTCGCCCGGTTGCCGTAGATCCAACCCTCCGGCTCGCCCGGCTCGAGGTCGTACAGCGGGCAGCCGTCGACCAGCGCCGCGACCGGCATCTCGCCGACGACCTCGCCCGCGCGCAGGATCCGGATCGCGTCGCTTTCGGTGACGGCGCCGATCGCCGCCGAGCCGGTCTGCCACTTCTCGCAGATCGCCTGCACCTCGGCGACCCGGGCCGGCTCGACCACGGCCAGCATCCGCTCCTGGCTCTCGGAGACCATGATCTCGAAGGGCTCCATGTCGGCCTCGCGCAGCGGCACCGCGGTGACGTCGATGTCGATTCCGACCCCGCCGGCGCTCGCCATCTCGCCCGCCGAGGAGGTCAACCCCGCCGCGCCGAGGTCCTGCAGCGAGACCAGCAGCCCCTTCTCCAGCAGCTCCAGGCAGCACTCCAGCAGCTTCGACTCCTCGAAGGGGTCGCCGATCTGCACCGTGGGCCGCTTCGCCTCGTCGCCCTCGCCGAGCTCGGCCGAGGCCAGCACCGAGGCGCCGCCGATCCCGTCGCGCCCGGTCGAGGCTCCCATCAGCACCACCGCGTTGCCGGGGCCCGCCGCCGCGGCTCGGACCATGTCCTTGGTCTTCGCGAAGCCGATGCACATCGCGTTGACCAGGCAGTTGTGCTCGTAGGGCTCCTCGAAGTAGATCTCGCCGCCGACCGTCGCCACCCCGATCGAGTTGCCGTAGTGGCCGATCCCGCGCACCGCGCCGTCGAGCAGGTGGCGCGCGCGGACCGAGTCGAGCTCGCCGAAGCGAAGGCTGTCGAGGATCGCGATCGGCCGCGCCCCGATCGCGAAGACGTCGCGGAGGATGCCGCCGACCCCGGTCGCCGCTCCCTGGAACGGTTCGACCGCGCTCGGGTGGTTGTGGGACTCGACCTTGAAGGCGACGGCGTAACCGCTGCCGACGTCGACGGCGCCGGCGTTCTCGCCCGGCCCCATCACCACCCGCTCACCTTCGGTCGGCAGCCGCCGCAGCAGCTTGCGCGAGTGCTTGTAGGCGCAATGCTCGGACCAGAGCAGGCTGAACATCGCCAGCTCGACGTCGTTCGGCTCCCGCTCCAGCTTCGCGACGATCAGCTCGTACTCGGAGTCGGTCAGCCCCAGCTCGCGGTGCTTCGGCGTCCCCACGGTCACCCGGCGATCCCCGCCAGCCGCTCGAAGACCCGCAGCCCGTCGGTCGAGCCGGTGAGCGGGTCGACAGCGTGCTCGGGATGTGGCATCAGGCCGAGCACGTTGCCCCGCTCGTTGGTCACCCCGGCGACGTCGCGGACCGAGCCGTTGGAGTTGTGCCCGTCGGCGTAGCGGTAGGCGACCTGCCCGTTGCGCTCCAGCTCGTCGAGCATCCCGTCAGGCGCGTAGTACCGCCCTTCGCCGTGCTTGGCCGGGATCGAGAGCCGCTGGCCCGATCGCTCCTCGACCAGCTCGACCTGGTGGCAGCGGAAGCGCAGCTCGACGTTGCGCAGCAGCGCTCCGGGCAGCAGCCCCGCCTCGCAGAGCACCTGGAAGCCGTTGCAGATCCCCAGCACCGGCGCCCCACCCACGGCCGCCTCGGCCACCGCTTCCATCGCCGGTGAGAAGCGCGCGATCGCCCCCGCCCGCAGGTAGTCGCCGTAGGAGAAGCCGCCGGGGACGACCACCCCGTCGACTCCATCCAGGTCGCGGTTTTCGTGCCAAACCAGCCGTGCGCCGTCGCCGTGGACCTCACAGGCGCGCAGCGCGTCCCGCTCGTCACAGGAACCTGGGAACTGGAGGATGCCCCAGATCACAGAGTCTGGATCTCGTAGTCCTCGATCAGGGGGTTGGCGAGGAGCTTCTCGCAGAGCTCGCCGAGCCGCTGCGGGTCCTCCGCCTCCAGCTCGACCATCCGCCCGACGTGGACATGCCCAATCCCATCGAAGCCGAGCGCCGGCAGCGCCCGCTCGACCGCCTTGCCCTGGGGGTCGAGGATGCCCTCCTTGGGGCGAATCAGCACGCGCGCCTTCACCGCTGCCAATCTAGCGACCGGCTCAGAACGACTCGCCGCTGATGCGCTCGTAGGCCTCGACGTATTTGGCTCGGGTCTGCTCGACCACGTCGGGCGGCAGCTCCGGCGCCGGCGGCTTCTTGTCCCAGCCGGTCTCGCTCGCCCAGTCGCGCACGTACTGCTTGTCGAACGAGGGCGGCGTGGCGCCCGGCTGATAGCTCGCGGCGGGCCAGAAGCGCGAGGAGTCCGGGGTCAGCACCTCGTCGCCGAGGACGACCTCGGCACCGGCGTGCCGGCCGAACTCGAACTTGGTGTCGGCGAGGATGATCCCGCGCTGGGCGGCGTGCTGGGAGCCGCGCTTGTAGACCTCGATCGAGATCCGCCGTAGCTCCTCCAGCAGCGCCCGGTCGCCGACGATCTCGGCGGCGCGGTCGAAGTCGACGTTCTCGTCGTGGTCGCCGATCGCGGCCTTGGTCGAGGGGGTGAAGATCGGCTCCGGCAGCTGGTCGGACTCGACCAGGTTGGCGGGCAGCTCGATCCCGCAGACGGCGCCGCTCTCCCTGTATTCCTTCCAGCCCGAACCGGAGAGATAGCCGCGGACCACGCACTCGACCGGGTACATCTCCAGCCGCCGCACTCGCATCGCCCGCTCGGCGACCTCCTCGGGCACGTCCTCGGAGATGAGATGGTTGGGAACGATGTCCCCGGTCAGCCCGAACCAGAAGACCGACATCCGGTTCAGCACCTTGCCCTTGTCGGGGATCGGCGTCGGCATCACCACGTCGTAGGTGGAGATGCGGTCGGAGGCGACCATCAGCAGGTCGTCGTCCCACTCGTAGATCTCCCGCACCTTCCCCGAGGAGAGGAGCTTGAGGTCGGCCAGGCTCGGCATCGGCGCGATGCTATCCAGCGCGCCCTCTGCGATGCTTTCTCCATCGCGCTGCCTCCGGAACCGAAGATCCCGCCACTCCTCCAGACCCTGCGCTGGGCGTTCCGGCCGATTCCCTTCATGGAGGACTGCCGGCGGCGCTTCGGCGATTCCTTCAGCGTCCGCTTCGTCGGCTTCGAGCGGCCGATGGTGCTGATCAGCGACCCGGCGGCGATCAAGGCGCTCTACCGGCAGCGGCAGCAGGCGCTGCCGCCGGGCCGGAACATCGTCCTCGAGCCGATCCTCGGCTCGACGTCGCTGCTGATCCAGGAAGGGGCCGAACACCTCAGCCGCCGCAAGCTGATGCTGCCGGCCTTCCACGGCGAGCGGATGCGCTCCTACGAGCAGACGATGAGCGAGATCGTCTCGACCGAGATCGACTCCTGGCCGCTGCACCAGACGTTCCCGATCCACGCCAGGATGCAGGCGGTGACGCTGGAGGTGATCCTGCGGGTCGTCTTCGGCGTCTCCAGCGGTTCGCGGCTGGAGCGGCTGCGGGAGATGCTCTCGACCGTGCTGGCGGAAACGGCCTCGCCCGGGCAGCAGGTGCTGGGGCTGGCCCTGCGCCGCTTCGGCGGCGACGGCCCGTTCGCGCGCTTCGAGGGGCAGCTGCGCGAAGTCGACGAGCTGCTCTTCGCGGAGATCGCCGAGCACCGCACGCGGCCGGACCTCGAGGAGCGCGAGGACATCCTCTCGATGCTGATGAGCGCCGAGTTCGAGGACGGCTCGCGGATGGAGGACCGGGAGCTGCGCGACCAGCTGATGACGCTGCTGCTCGCCGGTCACGAGACGACCGCGACCGCCCTCGCCTGGACCTTCGACCTGCTGCTGCGCCACCCGGCGGCGCTCGGCCGCCTGCGCGACGAGCTGGCGGCCGGAGAGGAGGACTACCTGCGGGCGACGATCAGCGAGTCGCTGCGGCTGCGCCCGGTGATCCCGCTCGCCGGGCGGCGCCTGGCGCAGGAGCTGAGCGCCGACGGGCTGACGCTGCCGGCCGGAACCGACGTGACGCCGGCGATCTGGCTCACCCACACGCGGCCCGACGTCTACCCCGAGCCATTCGCGATCCATCCCGAGCGCTTCCTCGACGAGGGGCCCGACACCTACGCCTGGATCCCCTTCGGCGGCAGCGTCCGCCGCTGCATCGGCGCCACCTTCGCGGAGTTCGAGATGCGGGTCGTCCTCCGCGAGGTGCTGAGCCGCTGCGAGCTGCGCAAGGCCGACCCCCGCCCCGAGCGGACCGGCCGCCGCAACATCACCCTCTCGCCGAAGGACGGCACGCCGGTGATCCTCGCCACGCGCGAGCCAGCCCGGGAAGCGGTCTCAGTCTGACAACACGTTCCGCAGGTTTCTGTGTCCACTCCTCCCATGGAGGCACTTCTGGAGAAGGAGGGGGACGTGGAAAGCTGGAACGACGACCGGCTGGATGAATTCAGCCGACGGATGGACAAAGGCTTCGAGGCGACTGCCACCAAAGTGGAACTGACGGCTGTCAAGAACGAGATGGGTCTGCGCTTTGGTGAGGTCGACCGGCGTCTCGACGAAGTCACCTCCGGGCTTCTTTACCTGGCCAGCGCTTCGACCGCCTGCGGAACACACTCATGATTGGCATGTTCGGTCTCTTCGCGGCCATCGTCGGGCCAGCAGTCTTCAGTTGATCCTCAGCCGCCCGACTTGGCGGGGGAGCGGGGGTGCTCCTTCGCCCAGCGGGCGATCGCGCCGGAGCCGGAGACCACCTCTCCGTCGTCGAGCACCAGGATCGGGACCTCGTTGGTGCCGCTGAGGCGCTTGACCTCCTCGCGGTCCTTGTTCCGCGCGCCCCAGGTCCAGGCCGCGAGCCGGTAGCCGCCGACGGTCTTCAGCTCGTAGTCATATCCCGCGGCGTCGAGCGCCTTGCCTGCCTTTGCGCAGGGATGCGCGAAGCCGGGGCCGTACGTCTTCTGACCGCAGGTGTAGAGGATCACGTGACCCAGCCTAACGAGGTTCGCTGGGCTGGGCCAGGTGCTACATTCGTAGCATGAGCGTAGAAGTTGCCTCCCGAGAGCTTCGCAATGACACGGCAGGAGTGCTGCGCAGGGTCGAGGCTGGCGAGACGGTTGTAATCACGCTACGAGGGAGGCCTGTCGCCGATCTGGTTCCCCACATGGAGCAGACCCGCTGGCTCAGTCCGGACGAGGTGATGGAGATTGTCACCAAATTCTCCGCCGACCCAGGTCTGCGAGCCGACCTCGATCGACTCGCCGGTGACACCACCGACGATCTGGGCCGGCTTGCATGAGCCGACCTGCCCGCGGGCTTCTCGACACGTCCGTGTTCATTGCCGCCGAGTCCGGCCGCGCGCTGAGGCAGGAGGCGATGCCTCTGGCCAGCGCGGTCTCGATAGTCACCCGGGCGGAGTTACGGGTGGGAGTCTTCGCCGCTGATACGACGGAGATCCGAGACCGCCGGATCGCGACCCTGGAGGCATCCAATCGCTTCCCGATCCTGCCCGTTGACATCGAAGTCGACCGGGCGTGGGCGCAGATGCGTGTCTACCTGGCGGCCTCAGGCCAGAGCGTCAACGCCAACGATGTCTGGATTGCCGCAACCGCGGCGGCTCACGGCCTACCCGTACTGACGCAG
Source organism: Solirubrobacterales bacterium (assembly GCA_045805725.1). GTDB lineage: Bacteria > Actinomycetota > Thermoleophilia > Solirubrobacterales > 70-9 > VAYN01. The sequence goes on along the minus strand of JBJMKQ010000005.1, from coordinate 20,855 downwards.
GACTCAGATTTCGACGCGCTGAACGGCGTCGCCGGGCTCACCGTGATCCCGGTCTGAGCGTTTCCAGCCGCTCGAAGACCTCAGGCAAATGGGCGAGGTAGGCGTCGTAGTCGAAGACGGCGTCGAGGTCGAGGTCGGGCGCGGCCTCGGCGAGCAGGTCGCGGAACTCGGTGCGGGTGTCCCAGGCGCGCTGGGCGTTCTCCTGGACGACGCGGTATGCCTCGTCGCGGGTCATCCCGGACTCGACCAGGGCGGTGAGGGCGCGCTGGCTGAACAGGGCACCATGGGTGAGGCCGAGGTTCTCGCGCATCCGCTCCTCGTTCACCTTCATCCCGGCGGCGACCTTGGTCGCCAGGTCCTGCATGTAGTCGAGCAGGATGGTCGCGTCGGGCAGGATCACGCGCTCGGCGCCGGAGTGGGAAATGTCGCGCTCGTGCCAGAGGGCGACGTTCTCGATCCCGGTCTGGCCATAGCCGCGCAGGACCCGGGCGAGGCCGGTGATCCGCTCGGCGCGGATCGGATTGCGCTTGTGCGGCATCGCCGAGGAGCCCTTCTGGCCGGCGGCGAACGGCTCTTCGACCTCGCGCACCTCGGTCCTCTGCAGGTTGCGGACCTCGGTCGCGAAGCGCTCCAGGCCCGACCCGGCGATCGCGACCGCCACCAGCAGCGCCGCGTGGCGGTCGCGCGGCACCACCTGGGTCGCCACGTCCTCGCGCCGCAGCCCCAGCCTCTCCATCACCCGCGCCTCGACCGCCGGCGGCACCGAGGCGTAGGTGCCGACGGCGCCGGAGAGCTTGCCGACCTCGACTTCCTCGAATGCCTCCCGCAGGCGCCGCAGGTTGCGGTCGGCCTCGAAGGCGAAGCCGGCGAGCCGCAGCCCGAACGTCGTCGGCTCGGCGTGGACCCCGTGGGTGCGCCCGACGGCAAGGGTGTCGCGATGCTCGAGCGCCCGCTCGACCAGGGCGTCGCGGTAGGCGCAGGCGCCGGCGAGGACGATTTCGCCGGCGCGACGCAGCTGCAGCGCCAGCGCCGTGTCGAGCACGTCGGAGGAGGTGAGGCCGTAATGGATCCAGCGTCCCTGCTGGCCGACAGAGGAGGCGACGACGTCGACGAAGGCGGCGACGTCGTGGTCGGTGACCCGCTCGCGCTCCTCGACCGCCGCCACCGTGAAGGAAGCCTTCGCGCGCGCCTCCTCGGCCGCCTCCCGCGGCACGGCCCCCGTCGCCGCCCAGGCCTCGGTCGCGGCCAGCTCGACTTCGAGCCAGGCCCGCATCTTCGCCTCCGGCGTCCAGACCGCCCCGATATCGGGGCGGGTGTAGCGGGGGATCACGCGTTGATTATCCGCGCCGCGAGGACGCCAGCGTTCTTGGCGCCGTCGATCGCCACGCAGGCGACGGGGATGCCGGGGGGCATCTGCACCGCCGAGAGCAGCGCGTCCAGCCCGCCCAGGCTCTTGCCGAGGATCGGGACGCCGATCACCGGCAGGTCGGTGTGGGCGGCGGCGACTCCCGGCAGGGCCGCCGACATCCCGGCGCCGGCGATGATCACCTTCAGCCCCCGCATTCGCGCGTTCTGGCAGTACTCGCGCACCAGCTCGGGGTCGCGGTGGGCGCTCATCACCCGCACCTCGTAGCGGATGCCCGCTTCCTCAAGGGCTTTGCCGGCGGGTTCCATCTTCGGCTTGTCGTTCTTCGAGCCCATGATGATCCCGACGTGCGGCTCGTCGACGTCGATTTCCTCGAACGCTTCCTCCACGGCCGGCATCGTCGCCGTCTCGGCGGGATCGGCCGGGACGGGCTCCACCGGGGCGACCGATCCAATCGGCTGCGGCTCCTCTGAGATCTCGCTCATCTCTTCCTCTCTCGGGGGGGTTGGTCAACTGGGAACCCGCTCGACCGCGCGGGCGGCGATGTCGCCTCGGATCTGCATCCCGTCGAAGGCGATCCGGCCGGCAGCATCGTACGCGTGATCGCGCGCCTCGGCGGGGCTCGCTCCAAGTCCCGTCACGTTCAGTACCCGCCCACCGGCGGTGACGATCTCGCCGTCGCGCTCGGCCGTGCCGGCATGGGTCACCTCGGCGATCTCCGCCGCCTCGGCGAGGCCATGGATGACGTCCCCCTTGGAGGAGGACTCCGGGTAGCCGGCCGAGGCGAGGACGACAGTGACCGCCCAGTCGTCGTCGAACTCGGCGTTCATGCCCGCCAGGCCGCCGGGCTCGCGGGCGGCGAGGAAGAGGTCGGCCAGGTTGGAGCGCAGCCGCGGCAGCACCGCCTGCGTCTCCGGGTCGCCGAAGCGGGCGTTGAACTCGAGCACCTTCGGGCCAGCGGCGGTCATCATCAGGCCCGCGTAGAGGACGCCGTGGAAGGGGGCCCCGCGGCCGGCCATCGCCGCCACCACCGGTCGGTGGACCTGCGTGACGATCTCCTCGACCTCGGCCGGACCGAAGCCGGGGACCGGCGAGTAGCTGCCCATGCCGCCGGTGTTCGGGCCCTCGTCCCCATCGAAGATCCGCTTGTAGTCCTGGGCGGGGGCGAGCGGGACCACGTTCTCGCCGTCGCAGAGGGCGAGCAGCGAGAGCTCTTCGCCTTCGAGGAAGTCTTCCATCACAACGGTGGTGGTGCCGAAGCGCTGCTCGCCGAAGAAGACGTCGAGCGCTTCGCGCGCATCGCTCTCGGTCGAGCAGATGATCACGCCCTTTCCCGCGGCGAGGCCGTCGGCCTTGAGCACGGTCGGGTAGACCGCCCGCTGCAGTTGCGCACCGGCCTCCTCGGCGCTGCGCAGCAGCACGTGCCGGGCCGTCGGTACGCCGGCCTCCGCCATCAGCTCCTTGGCGAACGCCTTCGAGCCCTCCAGCCGCGCGGCGGCCTTGCTCGGGCCGAAGGCGGGGATGCCGGCCTCCTCGAGCGCGTCGACGGCGCCGGCGACCAAGCCCGCCTCGGGGCCGATCACCGCCAGGTCGATGGCGGCCGCCTCCGCTGCTGCGACGATTGCCGCCGCGTCATCGGCGGCGACTTCAGGCAGGCAGTCGGCGTCGGCCGCGATCCCGGCGTTCCCCGGCGCGCAGAGAATCTCGTCGACCCGTGGCGAGCCTCTTAAGGCCCGCACGATCGCGTGCTCGCGCCCGCCTCCCCCTGCGACCAGTGCCTTCAAAGGGACGGCGGCTAGAGCGAGCCCGCCAGGTCGCCGGCCGGGATCGCGGCGAGGGTCTGGCTGGTCATCGTCCCGCGCGAGCCGAGCTCGACCGAGACCTTGGCCATCGTCTGCTCGTCGGGCGCCTCGACCACGGTGGCGAAGTCGTACTGACCGAGCGTCGCGTATTGGGAAACGACCCTGACCCCCATCTGTTCGACCTCCTGGTTCACCTCGGCGATCCGGCCAGGATGGTTCTTCAACGTCCGCACGCCCTCGGCGGTCAAGTTCGTGAGCATCAAAAAGGTCGGCATCTCCGGCTCCCTCCCAAGATCTATACGGGGACTGGCGACACCGTACCCGCTGAGGCGCCAACGTGTGTGGAGGAGCCGGTGAGGGTCTTGCGGCACATCTCGCCGAGCAAGCGGCATATACCGGCTTACGCCTCGGAAGTTTTCCGGCTCGGCTTGATGTTGAGTGCCGCCAGACCCTCACCGGCTCCTCCACCGACAGAGCCCACGGAGACGGTTTCGAGTTCACACTAGCTGCAAAAAAGCGAGGGACCCGTCGAGCCTTCTCACAACAGCTATCGAACCTTCGGCGTCTGCCGGAGTTCGATCGGTTAGGGGTCGGGTGGGGGGTCTCTCGGCACTCAACATCAAGCCGAGCCAAAGCGCTCCAAGGCGCCAGCCACCACCGCTGCTGGCTCGGCGCGATGTGCCGAGAGACCCCCACCCGACCCCCTCCAGACGATCAGTACCCAGGCGGATGCCGGACCACGAAGCCTTCGGGGTACGGAGGCTCTACGTGCCAGCGCGGCCCCGTTCCTTCGGCGTCGCCCACGGTGTCCCAGCGCAGGCCCGCCACCTCCATGTAGGTGTGGGTCGCGCTGGCGTAGATCGTGATCCAGCGGCCGGGGCCGGGTTCGCCGTAGCTCTCCAAGGAGCCGGAGGTGAGTGGGACGTCGAGGAGGCCGCCGCCGTAGAGGGCGAAGCTGACCGCGCCCGAGCAGTCGTAGCCATAGGAGTACCAGGAGCCGTGGCCGCCGCCCCAGACGTAGGGGGTGTCGGCGATCGAGTTGGCGGCGGCGATCACGGCCTTGATCGCGGGCGGGGCGCTGCGGGGGGCGCTGGCGAGCCCCTCGGGGGTGAGGACCGCGTTCGGGCCGGCGGTCTCGAAGCCGGTCGCCAGCGGCGCGATCCGCCAGTCGATGTAGCGGACCTCGCAGCCGCCTTCGATTTCTTCGGCCTCCTGCAGCACCTCGTCGACGTACCACTCGGCCTGGTTGTGGGTGAAGATCCCGGCCTGGATGCTGCCGCGCGACCAGATCATCCGCCCCAGCGTCGCCGCCGAGTCGGCGATGTCGCCGTGGCGCACCTTGCCGTCGTTGTCTCCGTCGACCGCGTAGCGGCGCCACTCAGCCGGATCGAGCCCGAGCGCGCCTTCGGTGCGCAGCAGGTGCTTGCTGACGCCCCGACCGAAGTTCGACTCCAACCGGGAGATCGCCGCCAGCGTCCAGACCCCGCGCTTGCCGAGTTCGTAGCGGGCGGCGGCGTCCTCGAAGCCCTGCAGGTATTCCTCGGGGATCTGCTGCTTCCACTCTGGCGCCGGTTCGCAGCGCAGGACCTGGATCTGCGGCCCGAGGCCGACGGCGCTGAAGGAGTTGCTGCCGACTTCGTCGGCGTAGCAGCCGGCGTTCGCCAGCACCTCTTCGACGTACCAGTCGGCGTGGTTGTAGGCGAAGATCGCGCCGTAGGTGTCGGCCGGCATCCCGGCGGCTTTCAGGTAGCCGGCGGCGGCGAAGATCGCGTCTTCGGGGTTGTTCGGGTCGGCCACACCGTCGCCGTTGGCGTCGATCCCGTAGGTGGCCCAGGTTTCCGGCATGAACTGCATCCAGCCGACCGCGCCGGCCGAGGAAGGTCCGAGGTTGGTGCCGAAGGCCGTCTCAACCGCGTTGATCCCGGCCAGGATCGCCGGCCCCTGTGGGCCGAGGCCGTATCGCTCCGAGGCCCGCTGGTAGATCGGGATCAGCACCGGCGGCACGCCGCTGATCGCACAGCTCGAGGCCGGCAGCGAGGGGATCGCGAAGGTGCCCGGGCTCGGTGCCGTGGTCGCCCCAACCTCCGTTTCGGTGCCGCCCGCGGCCGAGGTGGTTTTGCCTTTGCCGGCATCGACGCCGCCGCTGGGCGGCGGCGTGTGGGTCGCGGGGGGCGGCGGCGGGACCAGCGTGGCCCCGTGCCTGACCCCGGGCTCTTCCTTTGGCGGCGGCACGAAGTGTTCGGCCGGCTCGGGGGCGGCCGGCGTCGTCGGGGCGGGAGGAGTCGAGGGAGCTTCGAGCGTCGTTCCCGCGGTCGGCGCTGCCGCGGGTTCCGCCTCGGCTCGCGCCACCGCAACCGGGACCGCCAGGGCGGCGGTGGCTGCCGCGGTGGCGGCGAGCGCCTGGATCTTGCCCGTCCGCTCCATCAGCCGAGGACGTTGGTGACGCGCCAGCCCTGGTTCTTCAGCCGTTCCATTTCCAGCCGCAGCTCGCTGGTCACCCCGACCCGCAGCAGCGAGACGCTCAGCGGGTAGATGCTGCCGCGCGAGGGCGCGGCGACTATGTTCAGGACCTTCGCCCTCGGCACCTCGACCGCGGCGGGCTGGTGTGGCGGCCGGCGCAGCAGGGCCCTCTTCAGCTCCGGCGTGGCGCTGAGGCTGAAGGCTTTGCGGAAGCCGGCCGCATCGCCGCCGGTCTCGTAGACGACGAAGCCCTCGGCGAACTTGCGGGCCACGGCGACCGCCGCCGGTCCAGCCGGAGGACCGTCCGCCGTCGCGGCCGAAGTCGAAGCGGAAGCCGAGGCGTCAGCCGGGCGTGCGGCCGGCGAGGTCGAGATCGCGTCCGTGGCGGGGTTGCCGGTGGCCGCCGGGGCTTCTTCGCCCGCTTCGTGGCCCGAGGCCTTCGCCTGTTCCTCGCCGGCGGCCGGCTCGAAGACGGGCGCGGCTCCGTGCAGGGTCGGCTCGGACGCCGGCTTCGCGGCCTCGCCGATGGGCGCAGCATGGGGGGCCTTCTCCGGCGCGACGGCCGCGACCGGTTCGGAGCCGTCGGAGCCCCCCAGCGAGAGGGCGCCGATGCCGAGTCCCAGCGCCAGCGCCACAGCCCCGCCGGCCACTGCCGCGCGGCCGCGATCGCTCAGGCCCAGGAGGCGGTCTTCGAGCGGCCAGAGCAGGTGCTCACGCAGGCTCAGCGAGACGTCCTCGAACGCCTCGGGACGGCGCCGCTTCGGGCGCGCGTTGATCGGAGTCAGGTCGTCGTTCATCGGCTGCTCTGGAGCTCTCACTCTCCTAATGATGGATAGGACAATTAAAGAGCACCTGCATGCCCTCGTAGTTTCGGCAGCGGCGGTCGGGAAGATGAGCCCTGAAAGGGGCCCGCCGCGACCCTACGCAGCACTTGCCGCAGGCGCGCCCGCCCGCTCGAAGACGATCTCGCCTTCGGCGGCGTCGACCCGCACCAGGTCGCCTTCCCTGAACTCCCCCTCGAGGATCCTCAGCGCCAGCTTGTCGACCAGTTGCTTCTGGATCACCCGCTTCAGCGGCCGCGCCCCGTAGGTGGGGTCGTAGCCGAGGTTTCCGAGCAGCGTCCGCGCCTGGTCGCTCAGCTCGATCTCGATCCCGCGCTCGGCCACCCGGCCGACCAGCTGGTCCACCTGCAGCTCGACGATCCGGCCGATGTCGGCCTTGGAGAGCCGGTGGAAGATCACCGTGTCGTCGATCCGGTTGAGGAACTCGGGCTTGAACGTCGTCGCCAGCACCTCTTCGATCTGCTCGCGGATCTTCTCGTCCACCTGCTCCCCGACGATCCGGTCGGAGCCGACGTTGGAGGTCATGATCAGAACCGTGTTGGCGAAGCTGACGGTGCGGCCCTGGCCGTCGGTCAGCCGCCCGTCGTCCATGATCTGCAGCAGCGTGTTGAAGACGTCGGGGTGGGCCTTCTCGATCTCGTCGAGCAGCACCACCGCGTAGGGGCGCCGCCGCACCGCCTCGGTCAGCTGGCCACCCTCCTCGAAACCGACGTAGCCGGGGGGCGCGCCGATCAGCCGCGCCACCGTGTGTTTCTCCATGTACTCGGACATGTCGAGGCGGACGATCGCCTGCTCGGAGTCGAACATCAGCTCGGTCAAGCTCTTCGCCAGCTCGGTCTTGCCGACCCCCGTTGGGCCGAGGAAGAGGAAGCTGCCGATCGGCCGGCTTGGGTCCGAGAGACCGGCGCGCGAGCGCCGCAGCGCGTTGGAGACGGCGGCGATCGCCTCGTCCTGGCCGATCACCCGGTCGTGCAGCCGCTCCTCCATCTGGATCAGCTTCTGGACCTCGCCCTCCATCAGCCGGCTGACCGGAATCCCGGTCCATTTGGCGACCACCTCGGCGACGTCTTCCTCGGTCACTTCATCGGCCAGCAGCACCTCGCCGCCGGCATGGACCTCCGCCAGCCGCGCCTCCTGCTCGTTGACCCCTGCCTCCAGCTCGGGAATGCGGCCGAATTTCAGTTCGGCGGCCCGCTCCAGATCGGCCTCGCGTTCGGCCCGCTCGACCTCCAGCCGCGCCTCCTCCAGTTCCGCCTTCGCCCGCTTGATCGCCTCCAGTGGCTCTTTCTCGTTCTGCCAGCGGGTGCGCAGCTCGGCGGCCTCCTCGCGCAGGTTGGCGAGGTCCCCCTCCAGCGTCGCCAGCCGCGCTTTCGAGGCCTCGTCGGTCTCCTTCTTCAGCGCCTCGCGCTCGATCTCCAGCTGCTGGATCCGCCGCTCGACCTCGTCGATCTCGGTCGGCACCGAATCGATCTCGATCTTCAGCCGCGACGCGGACTCGTCGATCAGGTCGATCGCCTTGTCGGGCAGGAAGCGGTCGGCAATGTAGCGCTCGGACAAAGTCGCCGCGGCGACGACCGCCGAGTCGGAAATGCGGACGCCGTGGTGCTGTTCGTAGCGCGGTTTCAGCCCGCGCAGGATCGCGATCGTGTCGTTCATGTCCGGCTCGCCGACCAAGACCGGCTGGAAGCGCCGCTCCAGCGCCGCGTCTTTCTCGATGTGCTTGCGGTACTCGTCGAGCGTCGTCGCGCCGACCGCGCGCAGCTCGCCGCGGGCCAGCATCGGCTTCAGCAGGTTGGCGGCGTCGACCGCGCCCTCGGCCGCGCCGGCGCCGACGATCGTGTGCAGCTCGTCGAGGAAGAGGACGATCTGGCCCTCCGCTTGCTGCACCTCGTTCAGAACCGCTTTCAGCCGCTCCTCGAACTCGCCCCTGTATTTGGAGCCCGCCAGCAGCGAGCCGATGTCGAGCGCGATCACCCGCCGGTCGCGCAGACTCTCCGGCACGTCGCCGTGGACGATCCGCTGCGCCAGTCCCTCGACGATCGCCGTCTTGCCGACGCCGGGGTCGCCGATCAGCACCGGGTTGTTCTTGGTGCGGCGGGAGAGGACCTGGATCACGCGGCGGATCTCCTCGTCGCGCCCGATCACCGGGTCGAGCTTGCCCGCCTCCGCCTCGGCGGTCAGGTCGCGGCCGAATTTCTCCAGCGCCTGGGAGTTGTCCTCGGCGTTGGGCGAGGTCACCTTCGCCGGACCCTGGACCGCGCGCACGGCGCGCTCCAGCTCGTCGCGGTCCGGCAGCAGCCCGGAGACGCCGGAGTCGTCCGCCGCAAGCGCCAGCAGCAGGTGGCCGACGGTGATGTAGCTGTCGCCGAGCTTCGCCATCTCCTGCTCGGCGCCGCGGACCACTCGCGCCAGGTTCGAGGACATCCGCGGCTCGCCGCCATCGCCCAGCGTCGGCAGCGAGCCGGTCGCCTCGGTCGCACCCGCCCGCACCGTCGCCGGGTCGGCGCCGACCTTCTGCAGGACCGGGACCGCCATCCCTTCCGGCTGGTCGAGCAGCGCCAGCAGCAGGTGGGCGGAGGCGATCTCCGGGTTGCGCCGGGTGCGCGCCAGCTCCTGCGCCGCCGCCACCGCTTCCTGAGATTTGACCGTGAACCGGTCCGCCTGCATCAGCTCCTCCTCCCCTTCCCGTTCTCCGCCTCGAGCTCCTCGAGTCGTTTCCGCAGCCGCTCGTTGTCGCCCCGCAGCCGCTGCACCTGCGCTTCCAGCGCCAGCACCGTTTCGACTCCCGCCAGGTTCAGCCCCTCGGCGGTCATCTGCTGGATCCGCCGCAGCCGCTCGACGTCGCGCTGGGAGTAGAGGCGGGTGTTCTTGGGCGAGCGTTTCGGGGCGACCAGCCCCCGCTGCTCGTACATCCGCAGCGTCTGCGGGTGCATCTCCGCGAGCTCGGCGGCGACCGAGATCATGAACACACCCTGGTTCTGGTCGAAGGTCGCCTTGACCCGGCGCCGGTAGGTGGCCATCAGCGCGCCGCCTTCCGCAGCAGCTCCGCGCGGGGATCGCCGCCGTTCAGCGTCTCGGCGAGCTTGTCGACCGCCTCGCGCTGCTCGTCGCTGAGCTCGCTCGGCATCACGATCTCGAGCCGGTAGCGGATGTCCCCGTTGCCACCGCCCTTCCGCGGCGGGCCCTCGCCGCGCAGGCGCTGGACCGAGCCGTGCTTGGTCCCCGGCGCGACCTTGATCTTCTTCGTCCCGCCCAGGGTCGGCACCTCGATCGTGCCGCCGCGCAGCGCCTCCGGCACCGTGATCGGCACCGTCACCTCGAGGTTGCCGTCGTCGAGCCGTTGGAAGACGGGGGAGGAGGCGACGCGGGTGGTCACGTAGAGGTCGCCGGGGGGGCCGCCGCGGGGGCCGTCCTCGCCCTTGCCAGCGAGCCGGATCCGGCTGCCGTCCCTGACCCCGGCGGGGATGTTGACCTTGTAGCGCTTGCTCTGCTGGGTCAGGCCGGAGCCGCCGCAGGTCGGGCAGGGGTCCTCGACGACCTGGCCGGCGCCGCCGCAGAGCGAGCAGGGCTGGCTGATCGAGAAGAGTCCCTGACCCTGGTTCTCGACGCCGCGGCCTTCGCAGCGAGGACAGGTGACCGGCGAGGTGCCGGGTTTGGCGCCGCTGCCGTGACAGGTGGGGCAGCGGCTCTGCTTCGGCACCGTGACGCTGATCTGGGTGCCGCTGATCGCCTGGTCGAAGCCGAGCGAGACCTCCGTCTCCAGGTCGCGCCCGCGCACCTGCTGGGGGTGCCCCCCCCGGCTGCCGCGGCTGAAGACAGATCCGAGGATGTCGCCGAAGTCGAAGCCGCCGAAGTTGCCGCCGGCCTGGCCGCCACCCGGGAAGGGGCCGCCCTGGCCGCCGCCGAAACCGCCGAACGCCGGGCCCGCGTCGTATTCCTCGCGCTTCTGGGGGTCGGAGAGGACGTCATGGGCGGCGGAGATCTCCTTGAACTTCTCCTCGGCCCTCTGGTCGCCTGGGTTGCGGTCAGGGTGGTACTTCCGGGCGAGCTTCCGGTAGGCCTTCTTGATCTCCTCGTCGGTCGCCTTCTTCGAGACGCCGAGCGTCTTGTAGAGCTCGTCAGCCACTTTCCTCCTAGCTGCTCACCACGACCCGCGCGGGTCGGACCAGCTGGTCGTCCAGCACGTAGCCCTTCTGCAGGACCTCGACGACGACGCCGCCCTCGGTTCCCTCGACGGGCTGAGTCGAGAGCGCCTCGTGCCGGTTCGGGTCGAACCTCTCGCCCCTGGGATCGACGGCCTCGATGCCGTTGCGCGACAACGTCTCGCGCAGCCCGGAGAGAACCATCTCGACGCCCGACCTCAGCCCCTCGGCGTCCGAGTCAGCGGCGTCCAGCGCCCGCTCCAGGTTGTCGACCGCGTCGATCAATTCCCGAGCCACCCCGACCTTGCCGCGGGCTTGCGCAGCCTGCACGTCGGCAGCCGCGCGCTTCCGAAAGTTCTCGAAGTCAGCCTTGGTCCGCTTCGCCAATTCGAGGTACTCATCCCGCTCTTGGTGGGCGTCAGCCAGCAGCTTCTCGAAGTCCGCCTCGACTGCACGTGAGCCATCGTCCTGCGCAGGCTCCTCTCCGGCCGATGGCTGGGGATCAGCGGCAGGCGTGGACTCAGCCGAATCTCCGGCGGGTGGCGCGGTAGGGGGGACCCCCTCCTGCCGCGCAGGAGGGGGTGGGTCCCCTGCCGCGACAGGACCCGCCGGCTGACCGGCCGGGCCCGCGGGCCGGCGCTCGTCAGTCCCTTGATCGTCGTGGGAGGGGGACAAACTCATTTGCCCTCCTCATCGACCACCTCAGCGTCAACGACCTCCTCCTCGTCGCCAGCAGCCCCGTTCTCGGCGTTGCCGTCCCCCGCCGCCTGCTCGGCGGAAGCCGCCGCGTATAGCTGCTCGGAGACTTTGGTCATCGCCGTGTTGAGCGCCTCGATCTTGGAGTCGAGCTCCTCTTTGGAGCCGGACTCGAGGCTCTCGCGGACCTCCTTGATCGCCGAGCGCACCTGCTCCTTGGCCGCCTCGTCGACTTTCTCGCCGGCCTCCTCGATCGCCTTCTCCGCCTGGTAGGCGGCGTTCTCGGCGAGGTTCCTCGTCTCGGCCAACTCGCGCTGCATCCGGTCCTCCTCGGCGTGGGCCTCGGCGTCGGAGACCATGCCCTGGATCTCCTCGTCGGAGAGGCCGGAGCCGGATTTGATCTCGATCTTCTGCTCTTTGCCGGTCCCTTTGTCGGTCGCGGTGACGTTGATGATCCCGTTGGCGTCGATGTCGAAGGTGACCTCGATCTGCGGCATCCCCCGCGGCGCCGGCGGAATTCCGGTGAGCTGGAATTTGCCGAGGCTCTTGTTGCCGCTGGCGATCTCGCGCTCGCCCTGCAGCACGTGGATCTCCACCGACGGCTGGTTGTCCTCGGCGGTCGAGAAGACCTCCGACTTCTTGGTCGGGATCGTCGTGTTGCGCTCGATCAGCTTCGTCATCACGCCGCCTTTGGTCTCGATCCCCAGGGTCAGCGGGGTGACGTCGAGCAGCAGCACGTCCTTGACGTCGCCGGCGAGCACGCCCGCCTGGATCCCGGCGCCGACCGCGACGACCTCGTCCGGGTTGACGCCCTGGTGCGGCTCCTTGCCGGTCAGCTCCTTGACCTTCTCCCGCACCGCCGGCATCCGGGTCATGCCGCCGACCAGGACGACGTGGTCGACCTCGGTCTCGGCGTCTTTCAGCGCCTGTTTGACCGGCCCGACGACGCGGTCGAGCAGCTCGCCGGTCAGCTCGTTCAGTTTCGACCGGCTCAATTTCAGGTCGAGGTGCTTCGGCTGGCCCTCGACCGCGGTGATGAAGGGCAGGTTGATCTGCGTCTCCTGCGTCGAGGAGAGCTCGATCTTCGCCTTCTCCGCAGCCTCGTAGAGTCGTTGCAGCGAGTTCTTGTCTTGGGAGAGATCGACGCCTTGGTCGCGTTTGAACTCAGCCACCAGCCACTCGACGATCGCTTTGTCCCAGTTGTCTCCGCCGAGGTGGTTGTCGCCGGCGGTTGCTTTCACCTCGAAGACCCCGTCGCCGATTTCCAGCACCGAGACGTCGAAGGTGCCGCCGCCGAGGTCGAAGACGAGGATCGAGTGATCGGACTCCTCTTTGTCGAGGCCGTAGGCGAGCGAGGCAGCGGTCGGCTCGTTGATGATCCGCTTGACGTCGAGGCCGGCGATCTTGCCGGCGTCCTTGGTCGCCTGCCGCTGGTCGTCGTTGAAGTAGGCCGGGACGGTGATCACGGCGCTGTCGACGGTTTCGCCCAGCTTCGCTTCGGCGTCCGCCTTCAGCTTCTGGAGGATCATCGCGCTGATCTCCGGCGGGCTGTACTGCTTGCCGCGCGCGTCGACCCGCACGTCGCCGTTGGGGCCGGCCTCGACCTTGTACGGGACGATCGTCTCCTCCTCCTTGACTTCGGCCTCCTTGCGGCCCATGAAGCGCTTGATCGAGAAGATCGTGTTCTCCGGGTTCATCACCGCCTGCCGTTTGGCGACGGTGCCGACGAGGCGCTCGCCGCTCTCGGTGAAGGCGACGACCGACGGGGTGGTGCGCCCGCCCTCGGCGTTCTCCAGAACGTTGGGCTCGCCGCCCTCCATCACCGCCACGCACGAGTTGGTCGTGCCGAGATCGATACCGATCGTCTTTGCCACTTTCCGCATACCTCCAGGGGTTTCGTTGATGAAGCTATAAAAATATGAGTGGGAGTATGGCAGATCATGAAGAGATTTCAAGCGAGCCCTATAGTGATTCGGGTCACGCGGAAACCGGGTAGCCGAGGGGGGAGAGGCGAGCCGGAACGAGGCGCCTCGACCCAAACCGATCCCGGGGGAAGGGATCGCGGAAGAGGAGGAAGAACTTGATCACTGCACTGAACCGCCGTCTGCTGGCCGCGTTGATCGCCGCCGTGTCGCTCCTGGCCCTGCTGCCCGCCGCGGCGGCCGCGAAGCAGGCGGACCACAGCGACAACGGCAAGGGCAAGGTCGCGGGCGTGATGACCCGCAACCTCTACCTCGGCGCCGATCTGGCCCCGGCGATCGGGGCGAAAAGCCTCAAAGAATTCGTCGACGCCAACGGCAAAATCCTGCGCGACGTCACCGCCAACGACTTCCCAACTCGGGCCAAAGGCTTGGCGCGCGAGATCCTCGACGAGAAGCCCGACCGGTCGGACTGCAGGAGGTCGCCCTCTGGCGGACCGGCCCGCCAGACCTGACGCCGGTCCTGACCGGTGCGCCGACGGCGACCACGATCCGCTACGACTACCTGCAGGAACTCCTCGACCAGCTGAACAGGGGCCCCGATCGCTACGAAGCCGTGGTCGTCCAGCCCGAGTTCGACCTCGAGGCGCCCGCCGACGAGAACCTGGTTGCCGGCGACGGTCCCAACCCGGCGATCCCCGATGCCGAGATCAACGGCCGCTTGACCATGCGCGACGTGATCCTCGCCCGCCGCGGCGCCGGAGTGGACACGAAGAACCCCCAGTCGGGGAACTTCAAAACCCTGCTGGCGGTGCCGATCCTCGGCCAGTCGCTGACGATCAAACGCGGCTGGACGGCGGTTGACGCGCGGGTGCGCGGCAGCCACTGGTTCCGCTTCGTGAACACGCACCTGGAGGCGTTCGATCCGTCGTTCCTGACGCCGAGCATCCGCGCCCTGCAGGCCGCTGAGCTGGTGGCCCCGGGCGGCCCCGCCACGGGCGACCTGCCCGTTGTCCTCGTCGGCGATCTCAACTCCGACGACGACACCGTTTCACCGGGGGACCAGCAGGCCTACCGGGTGCTGCTGAACGCGGGCCTGGTCGAGCGCAGCGCCAACACCCCGCTCGGCTGCTGCCTCGATTCGAGCCTGCTCGCGGTCGGGGCGGGCGGCAGCGTCTCCGACTTCGACCACCAGGTCGACCACGTGATGACGAACGACCGATCCCAGATCGAGCTGGAGCGCTCCGAGGTGACGGGCCTGCTGCCGGTCAACGGCTTCTGGAACTCCGATCACGCCGGGCTGTTCAGCGCCCTCAGGTTCCAGCGCTAGACGCGACCGTAGGAGGGGGGTAACCGCCCCCCTCGTACTCAGCCCTCGCCGGCCGTGTTGGCGACGAACCTGGCCACTTCCTTGGCCTGCTGTTCGTTGAGGATGCCGCCGGGCATCCGGCCCGGGGTCGAGCTGTTGATCCCGTTTTCGACCGCGTTGAGGACGCGGCCTTCGGTCGCCTTGATCGTCGATTCGACCGTTTCCGGATCGCCTTCGGGCGGCCCGGAGGGGGCGAGCAGTTCGTCGAGGTTGGGGGCGTAGTTGCCGTCGGTCCCCGCCGAGTAGAGCGTGTGGCAGGTGCCGCAGTTGGTCTGGAAGAGAGACTGGCCGCCCTTCAGGTCGGCGGAGACCTCCTGGTCGCCGCTCGAGGCGTCGCCCTTGGAGCGGAAGGCCAGCCAGGGGATGACCACCGCGAGGACGAGGACCAGGATTCCGAACCAGATGAAGGTGCGCTTGCTCATTCGGCGGCGCGCATACTACTGCCGCCCGTCCCGGCGCGGTTCTCGCGGTACCAGGGGCACATCCGCCTCAGACCGCACTCGCCGCAGCGCGGTTTCGGGCGGCAGATGGCGCGCCCGTGGCGGATCAGGTTGACGTGGAACTCGTGGGCGTCCTCGGCAGGAACGATCGCCAGCATCTCGTCGTGGGCGCGCTCGAAGGAAGCCTTGGCCGGGAAGAGGCCGAGCCGGCCGCCGACCCGGTGGACGTGGACGTCGACCGGGATCTCCGGGATTCCCCAGGTGAAGATCAGCACGCAGGCGGCGGTTTTGCGTCCGACGCCGGGGAGGTCGAGCAGGAACTCGAGTGAGTCGGTGCGCGGCGCCGACGCGGTCCAGTCGAGGTCGGGCGGGTCCCCCAGCCGCTCGAGAATCGCCTGGATCCGCGGCGCCTTCTGCCGCGCCAGGCCGCCCGGCCGGATCGCCTCCTCGAGCTCCGCCACCGGCGCGTCCCGCACCTCCTCCCAGGTCGGAAAGCGCTCGCGCAGCGCCGCGAAGGCCCGGTCGCGGTTGCGGTCGTTGGTGTGCTGGGAGAGCACCGTCTTGACCAGCTCGGCAATCGGGTGCCCGTGCGGCTCCTCCGCGGGGACCCCGTACATCTCCCGCAGCCGATCCCGAATCGCCCGCACCCGCCGCCTGTCCGGCCGCTTCCAGGTCACCGCCGGACCCTAGATGAGTTCCCCGGAACCGCGACTTCGGCTCGTCCCTGGCCAGCTCCCGCCCTACCGCGACCGCCAAGCCGCGGATTACAATTGGCTGTTCTCGTGTCCCGTCTCATCGTCGCCATAGGAGCCAAGCTGCCCAAGGGGTGGGGCGATGCCGGGCGCCAGATCGGCATCCTCGTCGGCGTCGACGTCATCTACGAGCTCGGCCGCGGGGTCGCCGATTCGAACCGCGCCGACGCGCTCGCCCACGGCGCCCAGGTGATCGACTGGGAGCGGGCGACCCACACCTTCTTCGAGCCCAGCCTGCAGAGCTTCTTCCTGCCCGCGCACTGGTTGGTCGACCTCGCCAACCAGCTCTACCTCAACGCCCAGTTCTCGATCGCGCTCGGCTTCCTGGTCTGGCTCTACCTCTTCCGCAACCAGTCCTATTACTTCGTGCGCAACATGTTCGTGGTCTCGATGTGCCTGGCGCTGATCGGCTACGTAGGCTTCCCGACCGCGCCGCCGCGGATGTTTCCGGGGGACGGCTTCGTCGACACGATCACCGACTTCTCCGGCGTCAACCACGACTCCACCCTGGCGAAGGTCTTCATCAACCCCTACGCGGCGGTGCCGAGCATGCACTGCGCCTTCGCGATGATGATCGGCGCCACCGGCGTGGTGGTCTGCCGTCACTGGTGGTCGAAGGCCGTCTGGGCCCTCTGGCCGGTCCTGATCACCTGGGTCGTGATCGTCACCGCCAACCATTACTGGGTCGACGCCGCCCTCGGCTGGCTCGTCGCCCTCAGCGCCTACGCGATCGCCCAGGGCGCGCTGGCCCGCGCCCGCCCCGAGGCCTGGGCCTGGCGCCGCCCCGGCCCGCGCGAGGCCGAGGCGTGAGAACCCGCGTCAAGACCCCCCGCGTGCGCCTGGCGGCGCCGGACACTTCGCGGGGCGTCGTCCTCAGTCGGCCAAATGGCGCCGCCATTCGGCCGACCCGCGCCGCAGGCGGGGTGCGAGCGCGCCAGCGCGAGTTCCTACCCCCGCTCGGTCCGGCCCTTGCCAGTCGCACACGCTGGGTCTCAACGCGGGTTCTATAGCCTCACGCCGCGATGGGACCTTCGGCGCCGCCCCGGCGCAGCAGTCGCAGCGGCGCCCGCAACGGGCAGGAGCTGCGCGCCTACGCGCGCGATCGCCTGATCGAGTCCCGCCTCACCCCGAACGCGATCTCGATGGTCGGCCTGCTCGGCAACCTGATCGCCGCCGCCCTGGTCACCCAGCGGCTCTTCTTCCTCGCCGGCGTCGCCTTCGTGGTCGGCTCGGTGATGGACACCCTCGACGGCCGCTACTCGCGGATGTCGGGGAAGGGGTCGCTGTTCGGCGCCTTCCTCGACTCGACCCTCGACCGAGTCGAGGAGGGGATCGTGCTCGCCGCCGTCGCCGGCTACTTCGCCGCCGAAGGGCGCGACTTCGCTGCGGCGATGTGCGTGGTCGCCGTGCTCGGTTCGCTGATGGTCTCCTACACCCGCGCCCGAGCCGAGGCGCTCGGGGTCGAATGCAAGGTCGGAATCGCGACGCGGCCGGTCCGCGTGGTGATACTTTCGATCGGCTTGATCTTCGCCAAGGGAGCCGGTTTGGGCGATTTCGAACTGCTGGCGCCGGCGGTCTACGTGGTCGCCGCCCTGACGATTTTCACCACCTTCCAGCGGGTATGGCATGTCAGAAACCAGCTTTCCAGCGAGGTCTCCGGCGTCGAGGACGACGGCGGCGGCGGCGCGGGCGATGTGTAACCAGCGAAGCCGCCGGGTGTCTTCGGCCACCTAGCGCAATCCCAGGAGGACTTCGAATCCAATGAGTGAGAGCAACGGGGCCAACGGCCACAGCACCAACGGCGCCGGTCGCGCGGACGAGAAGGTCCGGGTCGCGATCGTCGGCGTCGGCAACTGCGCAAACAGCTTCATCCAGGGCATCCAGTACTACAGGGACGCCGACCCGGCCGACGAAGTGCCGGGGCTGATGCACGTCGACCTCGGCGGCTACCACGTCCGCGACGTCGAGTTCGTCGCCGCCTTCGACATCGACGCCGAGAAGGTCGGCAAGGACCTCTCCGAGGCGATCTGGTCGGGCCAGAACGACACGATCAAGTTCGCCGACGTCGACGAGCTCGGCGTCACCGTCCAGCGCGGGATGACCCACGACGGCCTCGGCAAGTACCTGAAAGAGAAGATCACCAAAGCCCCGGGCGAAACCGCGGACGTCGCCGGCATCCTCAAGGAGACCAAGGCCGACGTGCTGGTCTGTTACCTCCCTGTCGGGTCCGAGGAGGCGACCAAGTGGTACGTCGAGCAGGCGCTTGCCGCCGGCGTCGGCTTCGTCAACTGCCTGCCGGTCTTCATCGCCCGCGAGGACTACTGGGACAAGCGCTTCCAGGAGGCGGGGCTGCCGATCATCGGCGACGACATCAAGAGCCAGGTCGGAGCGACGATCGTCCACCGCCAGCTGGCCCGCCTCTTCCACGACCGCGGCGTGCGGCTGGAGCGGACCAGCCAGCTCAACGTCGGCGGCAACATGGACTTCTACAACATGCTCGAGCGCGAGCGGCTGGACTCGAAGAAGATCTCCAAGACCAACGCCGTCACCTCGATCATGGGCCACGAGCTGCCGCCCGAGAACGTCCACGTCGGCCCCTCCGACTACGTGCCGTGGCTGACCGACCGCAAGTGGGCGCACATCCGCCTCGAGGGCAGGGCCTTCGGCGACGTGCCGCTGACCGCCGAGCTGAAGCTCGAGGTCTGGGATTCGCCGAACTCGGCGGGCGTGGTCATCGACGCGGTGCGGCTTGTCAAGCTGGCGCTCAACAACGGCATCGCCGGCCAGCTCGACGGGCCCTCCAGCTACCTGATGAAGTCGCCGCACAGCCAGCGGCCCGACGACGACGCGCACGAGCAGACCGAGCAGTTCATCGCCGCGAACGCCCGCGGCACGGGCGGCGTCTCCGGCGCCGCGGCGGAGTCCTCGGCCGTCACCCAGGCCTAGCCCGCACCGGAAGCGCTGCTGGGGCCGCACCTTTGCGTGGTTCCTTTGTCCGGATATAGAGGACAAAGGAACCCGGAACTGGGTCGACGGCTCTTATCCTGCCCCTGTGACCCCCGAGCCGCTCTCGATCGCCCAGGTCTTTCCGGTCCGCCGGAGCGGGCCGAACCAGGCGGCGCGGTTCGCCAACGCGCTCTCCGACGAGCTCGAGCGACGCGGCCATGCGGTTCTCCGCGTCTCCACCGGGGATCCGGTCAAACGGCTCTTCAAACGGCACGAGCTGGACATCGTCCACGTCCACGACCCGTTCGCGCCGAGCGCGCCCTCGGCCGCCCTCCGCCACTCCTTCTCGCTCAACGTCGCCACCTTCCACGCGCCGCAGGAGCGGGTGCTCTCGACCCAGGTCGCGCGCCCGTTCGTGGAGATCTTCTTCGGCCGGATCGACGCCCGCACGGTTACCAGCCCGGAGACGGCACAGCTGCTCGAGCGCTTCTTTCCGGCCGGCTACGAGGTGCTCGGGAGCGGGATCGGCAGGGACGGCGGAGACCCTGCCGAGGAACCTGACTGGGACCGCGTCGCCGACGAGCTGGAAGTGATCTACCGGCGGCTGCTGGCGCGGCGGCATCCGCGCGGCGGCGACGGCGAGACGCGCGAGCGGATCTCGAAGCGGCCGCTGATCGAGGTCGACCTGCACATGCACACCGATCACTCCGGCGACTGCGCGACCCCGGTCGACGTCCTCATCCACACCGCCCGCGACCGTGGCCTCGGGGCGGTCGCGATCACCGACCACAACGAGGTCTCCGGCGCCCTGGAGGCCCGCAAGCTGGCCGAAGAGCTCGGGGACATCAAGGTGATTGTCGCCGAGGAGGTGAAGACCGCCGAGCAGGGTGAGGTGATCGGTCTCTTCCTTGAGGAGAAGATCCCCAAGGGCCTGACGATGGCGGAGACGATCGCCGAGATCCGGCGCCAGGGCGGGCTGGTCTACGTGCCGCATCCCTTCGACCGCTTCCACTCGGTGCCCGACTACGAGCACCTGCTCGACATCGTCGAGGAGATCGACCTGCTCGAGGTCTTCAACCCGCGGGTGGCGGTGACCGCGTTCAACGAGGAGGCGGTGCGCTTCGCGACCAAGTACCGGATCGTGCCGGCGGCCGGGTCCGACAGCCACGTGGCGCAGGGGCTGGGGAGCGTGCGGCAGCGTATCCACGACTTCGACGGCCCGGCCGAGTTCCTCGAGGCGATGCGCGACGCCGACATCACCCGCAAGCACAGGAACCTGGTCTACGTGCAGACGCTGAAGTTCCTGCAGACGACGGGGCGGCCGAAGGCGCCGAAACGGCGGGTGCTGGACGCGAAACCGGTGCGCGGCGGACGGCCGCGACGGACCGCGAAGCAGCGCCGCGCGAGCAAGTCCTGATGCAGGCACCCCATCGCAAAGGAGCCGCGCCCGCCCCGTCAAAGAATGCGCAGATGCGAAGCATCGACGACGAGATCCGCGAGAAGTACCTGGAGCGGGCGATCCGCGAGCTCAACCAGATGAGCCGCGAGGTCCAGGACTGCCAGCACTGCCCCCGCGGCAAGCTGATGCCGGTGCTCGGGTCCGGCCATCCCCAGGCCGACGTCTTCATGCTGAAGCAGGCGCCGCTGGCCTCGGAGATCGAGGAGGGGGTCGCCTTCTACGGCCGCTCCGGCAACGCTCTGATGAAAAGCTTCAAGCGACTCGGGATCGACCCGCTCGTCGTCTACGGCACCCTCTGCGTCAAATGCCCGATCCCCGAGCCCGACCTCGCCGCCGGCGAGTGCATCGGCCGGCTGGTCGAGGAGCTGGCGATCGTGCAGCCGAAGATCGTCGTCGTGATGGGCGAGCCCGCCCTGCGCATCCTCAACTCCCTCGGCGTCCCCCTCGCCCGCGAGATTGAGCCGCGGGAGGGCGAGATCCAGCCCTTCACCCCCACCATCGACGCCCTCTACACCCCGGACATCGACGTCTCCTTGGACGAAGAGGACGCCAAGGCCCGCTTCTGGCGCGCCTTCAAGGCGCTAGGCGTCTGGTACGACGACCTGCCGCCGTACTAGCGGAGGAAGAGGAAACTCAGCGAGTGGCGGGGGGGGGGGGGGGGG
>JBJMKQ010000004.1:0-2179 GCA_045805725.1 Solirubrobacterales bacterium | reverse complement strand
GCTTGAGCGCCTCTTCGTCGGTGTGGGTCGGATCCTTGGCGAGGGTGTTCTTGATCAACATCGACTCGGCGCGGCCCGAGGTCACGAAGACCTGGACCTTGTTGATCTCGTTCTTGCGGAGCTTGCGAATGAGAGTGTCGGTAAGCGTGTCGCCGACGTCGGCGATGACTTCGCCCGAATCCGCGGCGACGGCGTCGACGGCGATGACGCGCCGGACCGGCCGCTCACCGCGCTCGATCGCGTCCATCTCGTCGCGAAGGTCGATCGTCATGTACGACGCGAACACCTTGACCGAGTCGATGCCCTGCCGGCGAAGCCGGTTGAAGACTTCCTCGGTGAGCTCGTCGCCTTCCTTCACCAGCAGGTCGGCCTGATCGCGCTCGGCCTGGGCGCGGGCCTTCTTGGTTTTTGCCTTGGGCGCCTCGGGATCAGCCGCCTCGCCGGCGAGGGTGATGTCCTCGGCGATGATGGCGCCGATCACCTCGCGCGTCTCGGCGCGGCCTTCGCGCTTGCGCACGAGGTCGAGGTCGCGGACGCCGAAGAACAGCCGCAGGATGTCGCGGTTCTCCCCGTAGCCAAAGGCGCGCAGCAGCGCGGTGGCCGGGAATTTCTTCTTCTTGTCGATGTGGACGTAGATGACGTCGTGGATGTCGACGGTGAACTCGACCCACGAGCCGCGGAACGGGATGATGCGCGCCGAGATGAGGCGCTGCCCGTTCGGGTGCGTCGACTCCTCGAACACCACGCCGGGCGACCGGTGCAGCTGGGAGACGATGACGCGCTCGGCGCCATTGATGACGAAGGTGCCCAGCCCGGTGAGCAGGGGCAGCTCGCCGAGGTAGACCTCCTTCTCGATGATGTTGCGCGGGCGCTTGACGCCGTTGACCTCCTCGTTGATCACGAGTTGCAGCGTCGCCTTGAGCGGCGCCGAGTAGGTCATGTCGCGCTCGATGCACTCCTCGACGGAGTACTTCGGCTCACCGAGGGAATAGCGCACGAACTCGAGCGAGAAGTTCTCGTGGACGTCCGTGATCGGGAAGAGGTCCTTGAACACGCGCTCGAGGCCGACGTCCTCACGTTCCTGTGAGGCGGCATCCAGCTGGAGGAGCGCTTCGAACGCCCTGGTCTGGATGTCGAGGAGGTGGGGCATCTCCATCCCCCCGTCGAGCTTCCCGAACGAGATCTGCTTCATCATGTCTGGCATGGTCACCCGCGCGCAGGCGAAAACAGCCCCGCATCCGCCGGGCGCCCGAAAGGCGCGCGGCGAAGCGGAGCGAGAGGAACTACGTGTTGTGAGCGATTCGGGTCGTTACGAATCACGATGTCGTCTGTGGTGAGAGTAAGAAGGACGGGTTCCGGGGGCCGGGGGCCGGGTGCCGGGGAACCACCGCTCGGGAGGCCACGAAGGCCACCCCGGGGTCGCTCACCCGGTACCCGGTACCCGGCACCCGGCACCCGGCTCTTACTTCACCTCGACGACGGCGCCCTGCTCCTCGAGCTTGGCCTTGAGCGTGTTCGACTCGTCCTTCGAGACGCCGGCCTTCACGGTCTGCGGCGCGCCATCCACCAGGTCCTTCGCCTCCTTCAGGCCCAGACCGGTGATCTCGCGCACGACCTTGATGACCTGGATCTTCTTGGCGCCCGCGTCGCGGAGGACGACGTCGAACTCCGTCTTCTCCTCGGCGGCCGGGGCGGCCCCGGCGCCCGCACCGGCGCCACCGGCGGCCGGCGCCGCGGCGGCGGCGGTGATCGTGACGTTGAACTTGCTCTTGAACGCGTCGATCAGCTCGGCGAGCTCGAAGACCGACTTGTTGCCGATCGCCTCGAGGATCTCGTCGTTGCTCAGAGTCGTGGTAGCCATTGTCGTCTTTCCTCCGTAAAGCCCAGGCGAATCCTGGGAAGTGAATCAGGCTTGCGTCGCGCCCGCCGGCGCGCCGCCGTCATCGCCTGGGACTTATTGCGCTCCCGCGCGCTGCGTGCGCAGCCCCTCGAGAGCTCCCGCGAACATGTAGAGCGGCCCCGTGAGCGCGCCGACCCAGGCGGCAATCGGGGACTGCAGACCGGCGCCGAGCTCGGCGAGCATCTGCTCGCGCGAGGGCATCGAGGCCAGCTTCTTCACCTGCGTCTCGTCGATCGAGACGCCGTCCAGCATGCCGCCCTTCACGGCCGGCTTCTGGTC
>JBJMKQ010000003.1:0-1680 GCA_045805725.1 Solirubrobacterales bacterium | reverse complement strand
GAGCGCTGGAACGTGCTGCTCGAGGCGATCCGCGAGACCGACCGCCAGGACATCTCCCCGCGCGAGAAGCTGCACCAGATCGCCTCCTTCATCGTGGACTCCTACCGCCACGATCCGGAGCTGATGAAGGTGATCATCGTCGAGGTCACGCGGGCGGCCAACTCGTTCGGCCAGACCCACCTGGCGAAGATCCGCGAGGCCTACGAGCTGATTGCCGACATCGTCGCGAAGGCCCAGGACGAGGGCGCGTTCAAGGACACGATCACGCCGCAGTTCGCCGCGATGGCGTTCTACGGGGCGATCGAGCAAGTCCTGACCGGCTGGATCTTCGAGCTGCTGCCCTCCAGCGACGCGGAGTACGAGCAGGCGAAGGACTTCGTCGTCGAGACGATCTGCGCCGGCCTCGACCGCGCTGCTCCTGCCGTCTGAGGTAGGTTGCGGGTGATGGACAACGAGATCGTCAAGCGGCTCATGTACTCGGCGCTCCTGGCAGGGCTCGGCGCTCTGGCCTCTGTCGCCACGACGAAGACCGCCGCCGTGATTTGGCGGCGCGCGTTCGGGGAAGATCCGCCCGAGTGAGCGCCGACCCGCACAGCCCGACCGCGGCGGGACCGGAGCCATCGACACACACGACGCCCGCGGGCAGCGCCATGTTCGACGGCGGGCAGGCGTCGGCACCGTCCACCGAGCGGCCGGAGATCGTCGTCGGCGCAGCATTCGCCGGCGGCATCCTCGCCGCCATGATCCTCAAGCGCTTTGGCAGCCACGACTGACAGCAACTCGCAGGCGAGCATCGTCGCCGCCATCAACGAGGTCTCCGACAAGGCCCAGCTCCTCGTCCGCGAGGAGATCGAATTGGCCAAGGCGGAGGTCACCGAGAAGCTCACCAAGCTCGCGAAAGGTGCCGCGGTGGGGCTTGCCGCCGGCATCTTCGTCATCACCGGCCTGCTGTTCCTGCTGCATGGACTGGCGTGGCTGGCCTACTGGGTCATCCCGTTCCCCGACGGCACGTTCTTCTGGGGCTTCTTCGTCGTCGCGGGGATCCTCTTCCTGGTCGGCGGCCTCGCCGGGTTCCTGGCCGCCCGCTGGCTCAAGAAGGGCTCGTCGCCGGCGCCGCACATGGCGATCGAGGAGGCGAAGCTGATCCGCGAGACGGTGAAGTCCTCCGACCCGGAAACGACAATCTAGTGGTCCTTCTCGCAACATTCGACCGGACCCGACGGGCGCCGATCACCACCAGGCTGCGTCCTCGGTCGGGGCAATGCCTCCAGCATTGCACCCTCCCTGCGTCCTCGCCTGGCGGCGCCGGCATCCCGCCGGTCCCGGCCGAACGTCACGAGAAGGACCACTGATGCCGACCAGGACACCGGAGGAGATCCGGCGCTCGATCGAGTCCAATCGCGCCGAGCTCGCGCTGTCACTCGGCCGGCTGCGCGGCGAGGTCGCGGAGGTCACCGACTGGCGCAAGCAGATCGCGCGCCATCGTAAGCAGGTCGTGATCGGCGCGGCGGTGGCCGGTTTCGTGATCGGCGGCGGCATCGCCGCGGTCGGCGGCATCCTGCGCCGCCGCCGCTAGATGATTGATTCCGCGGGGTCGTGGAATCAATCCTGTAGGCGTCCGCCCCCACCCGTAGCCTCGCGCGGGTGCAGCAGGTTGCCCCCGTGTGGACCACGCGGCAG
>JBJMKQ010000002.1:0-43750 GCA_045805725.1 Solirubrobacterales bacterium | reverse complement strand
TGCCCCCTCTCCAGACACTCAACATCGAGCCATAGGCGGGATGTCTCTGGAGAGGGGGCACCCGCCCCCGATAACGCTCATGCAGCCGAAGGAAGCACCCGCGGCCCAGCCTGGTCTTTCGGCAGCGCAGCCGCGCTCGCGATCAGGCTCTGAAACTCGTTCATCGCCAGGTGCGCGACCGCCTCGAGGATCTCCTCGTCGCTCCAGCCGATCTCACGCGCCTCCTCGTGGAGGTGCAGCGGCGGCGGGCCTTCGGCGTCGAGGGCCTCCTTTAGGTAGGCGAGCAGAGTCGCCTCCTTCGGATCGCCGGAGTTGAAGCTCCGAGCTTTCGAGACCTCGTCCAGGCCGAGGCCGGCCCGGCGGGCCGACTTGGCGTGCTGGGCGATGCTGTAGTCGTCCTCGCGGTGCTCGGCCACAGCCAGCGCGATCCGCTCCCTCGTCGCCTGCGGCAGGACCCCACCGCGCAGCTCCGAGCGCATCCGCGTGTACGCGCGCAGGACAGCCGGTGCCCCGGCGAGCACGCCGACGAACTTCGTCACTGCGCCGCCGGCGGCCTGGATGCTCTTGATGAGAGGAGCGCTCTCATCCGGCGCCGTCAGCTCGTCGTGGATTTGAAATCTGCTTACTGCGGTTTTTACCGTCACTTGGCAACTCGCTTCTGGCTCTGCTTCAGGGCGGCACTTTCGCTTTACAGAGCCGTTACGTGGCCTTTACTTTACTTTTAGCCGCTTACTTACTTGACGTAAGTTATACCTGGTTTCCGGGAGGCTTTCAACCCGCGCAGGGTTTCCTGTCTCTACCCGTTGATACGGCATTCAGCACCCGGTTGGTTCATTGGCTAGCGTTGCGGCCTCTAAAAGCCAAGGAGGCATGAGGCATGGCAGAGCAACCCCGCAGCGCCGCTGAGGTCATCGAGCTCGTCAAGGAGCACGACGTCCGCTTCATCCGCCTCTGGTTCACCGACGTCCTCGGCCAGCTGAAGAGCTTCTCGGTCAACGCCTCCGAGCTCGAGGACGCCTTCGCGGGCGGGATGGGCTTCGACGGCTCCTCGATCACCGGCTTCAACCCGATCGAGGAGTCCGACATGCTCGCCGTGCCGGACCCGACGACCTTCGCGCTGATCCCCTGGCGCCCGGAGGAGGACGCGGTCGCCCGCATGTTCTGCGACATCCGCGTTCCCGGCGGCGGCCCCTACGAGGGCGACCCGCGCTGGATCATGCAGCGGGCGTTGAAGCGGGCCGAGGAGATGGGCTTCGACGCCTACAACATCGGCCCGGAGCTGGAGTACTTCTACTTCCGCTCCGCGAAGCCGGCGGGCGGCGTCCCGGAGGTGCTCGACGAGGGCGGCTACTTCGACCTGACCACGCTCGACGCCGGCTCGGACCTGCGCCGCGAGACGGTGCTCGCCCTGGAGAAGCTCGGCATTCACGTCGAGTACACCCACCACGAGGTCGGGCCCTCCCAGCACGAGGTCGACATGCGCTACAAGAACGCGCTCGAGATGGCCGACGACTGCATGACCTACCGCATCGTCGTCAAGGAGTACGCGATGAAGTACGGCTACCACGCGACCTTCATGCCCAAGCCGCTGTTCGGCGAGAACGGCTCCGGGATGCACGTCCACCAGTCGCTCAGCCGCGACGGCAAGAACGCCTTCTACGACGCTGACGACCCCTACTACCTCTCGCCGGTGGCGAAGAGCTTCATCGCCGGGCAGCTCAAGCACGCGCGCGAGATCTCACCGCTCTTCGCCCAGTGGGTCAACTCCTACAAGCGCCTGGTCCCAGGCTACGAGGCGCCCGTCTACCTGGCCTGGTCGCGCCGCAACCGCTCGGCCCTGATCCGGGTGCCGCTCTACCACCCCGGCAAGGAGTCGGCGACCCGCGCCGAGCTGCGCTGCCCGGACCCCGCCGCCAACCCCTACCTCTGCTTCGCCGGCATGCTGCAGGCGGGGCTGGAAGGGATCGAGAAGGGCTACGAGCTGCCCGAGCCGATGGAGCAGAACCTCTACCACCTCTCCCAGGAGGAGCTGTCCCACCAGGGGATCGAGCAGCTGCCGGCGACGCTGGGCGAGGCGATCGAGGTCGCGGCCGAGTCGGAGCTGGTCCTGCGCGCGCTCGGCGAGCACACGTTCCGACGCTTTGTGGAGATCAAGCGGCAGGAATGGGACGACTACCGGGTGCAGGTCACTCCTTACGAGGTCGAGAACTTCCTGCCGATTCTCTGAGGGGCGAGGGCCCGCTAAGAAGGGACGGTCTCTCGGTCCGTGGGACCGGGGGTTCGTCCGCGGGAGAGCGCCGAGGGCCACCAGAATTTGTCGCCGGCGGTGAGGGCTATGGCGGGGACGAGGATGCTGCGGACCAGGAAGGTGTCGAGGAGGACGCCGAAGGCGACTACGAAGCCGAGCTCGGTGAGGAAGGTGAGGGGGAGGACGGCGAGGACGGCGAAGGTGCCGGCGAGGACGATGCCGGCGCTGGTGATGACCGCCCCGGTGACGGCGAGCGAGCGGAGCATTCCCTGTTCTGAACCGTGCTGTTCGGCCTCCTCGCGGGCGCGGGCGACGAGGAAGATGTTGTAGTCCACGCCGAGAGCGACGAGGAAGACGAAGGCGAAGAGCGGCAGCGAGGGGTCCGACCCCGGGAAGCCGAAGATCACGTCGAAGACGAAGTAGCCGACGCCGAGGGCGGCGAGGAAGCTGAGGATCACCGTCCCGACCAGGATCAGCGGCGCCGCCACGGCGCGGAGCAGCAGCATCAGGATCAGGAAGACGACGAGGAGGATCAACGGCGGGATCGCCGTCGAGTCCCAGCCGGCGGCGTCGCGGACGTCGAATTCGACCGCCGAGGGGCCGCCGACGAGGACGCCGGGCGAGACCCGGTGGGCGGCTTCGCGGATCGGCTCGATCAGGTCGAAGGCCTCGGTGGAGTACGGGTTCGGTTCCAGCGTCGCCTGGATCAAGGTCCCCGGCGGCCCGCTGGCGACCGGTTCGGAGACCTCGTCGACGCCGTCCACGCCTTCCACCGCACGCTTCGCGGCGGG
Organism: Solirubrobacterales bacterium; assembly: GCA_045805725.1. GTDB lineage: Bacteria > Actinomycetota > Thermoleophilia > Solirubrobacterales > 70-9 > VAYN01. The sequence goes on along the minus strand of JBJMKQ010000002.1, from coordinate 40,711 downwards.
CACCTCGCCGGCGCTGGGCACGACTACGTCGGTGAGGGCGGTGGTCCCGGAGGGGAAGCTCCTGTCGAGCAGGTGCTGGCCTTCGACCGATTCGACTTCGGTCCGGTAGCTGTCTTCGCTGGTCAGATCGGTGGAGAAGAAGGCGAAGCCGGCGCAGAGGACCAGCAGCACCGCGATCGCGCCGGCCATCACCCGCTGCGGTCCGGCGGCGATCCGCTGTCCGAGCCGCGCCCAGAAGCCATGGGTCGCGTCGGCGGTGTGCTCGAGGCGGTGGCGGCGGATCTCGTAGGGCCTGAAGACGTTGCGACCGAGCGGGGCGAGGAGGAACGGGACGCGCCCGCGGCTGAGAACCCGCGCGATCCAGTTGACCAGCAGGAGCGCCAGCGCGAGCCCCGCCGCCGGCGGGAAGAGGGCCAGCAGGACGACGAGCGGGACGACGATCGCCAGGCAGCCGAGGATCACCCAACCGAGCGTGGCGAAGCCGGAGCCCTCGACGACGTGGCGGCGGCCCCAGCCAGGGACCTCCTCCAGCCGCGGCGCAGTCTCCTCGGTGTGGGGGACGAAGGGCCAGAAGGCGCGGCGGCCGAAGATCGTCAGCAGCGCCGGCAGCAGGGTCAGCATCGCCAGCGCGGCGCAGGCGATCCCGATCGCGGCGATCGGTCCGAGGCCGGAGGTGCCGTTGACCTTGGCGATCAGCAGGCAGAGCAGCGCCGCGATCACCGTCGCCGCCGAGGCGAAGATCGTCGGGCCGGCGGAACGCAGCGCCGTCCGCATCGCCTCGTGCTTGTCGGCGTCGCGGTGCAGCTCCTCGCGGTAGCGGGAGACCAGCAGCAGCGCGTAGTCGGTCCCGGCGCCGAGGACGAGCACCGACATGATCGAGCTCGACTGGCCGTTGATCGTCACCCCTAGCTCGGAGACCCCGTAGCCGATCGAGCGCGAGAGCGTCTCGGCGAACAGCACCGCCGCCAGCGGGATCAGGAAGAACAGGGGCGAGCGGTAGATGACGATCAGGAGGAAGATCACGAGGCTGAGCGCGGCGAGCAGCAGCGTCCCGTTGATCCCTTCGAAGACTTCGATCGCGTCGGTCGAGAAGCCGGCGCCGCCGGTGATCTTCACCTGCAGCCCGTCCTGGCCATCGCTGATCTGGTCGCGCCAGAACTTGACGGGATCGGAGAGGCGTTCGCCCTCGCCTTCGGCGTTGATGTAGGCGTTGACGATCGCGGCCTTGCCGTCCGGCGAGCAAGTCGGGCCGACGAAGGGGGCGTAGCCGTCGGGCTGGCCGGGAATCGTCGTCGTCGGCCTGCCGCAGCCCGGCGGCAGCTTCTGCGCCGCCGCCGCTTCGGATCCGCGCTTCCTGCCGCCGGAGGCGGCGGTGGCGCCGTCGGCGATGACGCCGGGGAAGCGCTTCGCGGTCATCCTGCGGACATCGGATTCGATCGTCCGGCGGTCGGCGGCAGTGAGGCCGGACTCGCGGCGGTAGATGATCACCGCCGGGGCGATTTCGCCCTTCTGCAGGGTTTCAGTCGCGTTCAGCGCCTTGGTCGATTCGGCCTCGCCCGGCAGGTAGGAGGAGGCCTCGTTGTTTTCGGCGTCTTCGAACTTGCCCGGCAGGTTGGCCGGGCCGGCGGCGACGAAGATCGCCACGAACCAGATCGCGAAGACGATCCACTTCGCCCGGCGACCGGCGGCGAAGGTGAAGGAGGAGCCGCGCACGGTCCGCATCCTTGCAGAGATGGCCACCGTCGTTTAGGTGGCCTTTAGAGAAGCTCCCGCAGCTCGGCAGGGTTGGTCACCGGCAGCTTGCAGGTGAAGTTCTCGCAGACGTAGGCGGCGGGGCGGCCGTCGAGCGCGGTGCGGCCGGCGAGCAACGCCGGCTTCTCGCTGCCCTCGGGTCCGCCGGCGAGGACGAGGTGCGGGCGCGGCTTCTCGCGGATGACGGCCGCCAGCTCGTCGAGGCCCGCGCCGACCAGCGCCACCTCGCGACTGGGCGAGAGGTGGAAGTCGAGCGCCCGGAGCAGGTGGGCGAAGGCGTCGGGGTGTTCGACCGCCGGTTTGGCGAAGAGCGCGAAGACGCGGATCGCCTCCTGCTCGTAGCGCCGCTCCCCCGTCAGCGCCGCGAGGCGCAGCAGGCCCAGCGCCGCGGAGCTGTTGCCGGAAGGGATCGGGTGGTCGCCGACCTCCTTGCGGCGGGCGATCAGGTCCTCGTGATCGGAGGAGGTGGAGTAGAAGCCGCCGCGCTCGGGGTCGCCGAAGCGCTCGATCGTCGCCTCCGCCACGGCGCGCGCCTCGAGGAACCAGCGCTCCTCGAAGCTGGCTTCATAGAGCGCCTGCAGCGCTTCGAGCAGGAAGGCGTGGTCCTCGAGGTAGGCATTGAGGTGGGCGCGGCCGTCCTTGTAGGTGCGCAGGAGGTTGCCGCTCTCGTCGCGCAGCTGCTCGAGCAGGAAGGAGGCGCAGGCGCGGGCGGCGTCGAGGTAGTCCTCCCGCCCGAGGACGGCGCCGGCATCGGCGAAGGCGGCGATCGCCAGCGCGTTCCATGAGGTCAGCCGCTTGTCGTCGAGCCCCGGCCGGACCCGCTGCGCCCGCGCCTCCAGCAGCGCCCGCCGCATCTCATCCAGCCCCGCCGGTTCCTCGGCCGCGGCGCCGCCGGCGAGGTGCAGCACGTTCGCTCCCTCGAAGTTCCCGCCCTCCGTAACCCCGTAGAACTGCATCAAATTCTGGTTGTCCTGGGACGAGAATTTGATGCAGTTCGGATTGCCTGGCTCGGTGAGGGCTTGGCGGATCTGGTCTGGGGTCCAGACGTAGAACCTGCCCTCCTCGCCCTCGGAGTCGGCGTCTAGGGCCGAGTAGAAGCCGCCCTCCGGACCGCGCATCTCCCGCAGCATCCAGTCGAGGGTCTCCTCGCAGGCGCGCCGGTAGCGCTGGTGGCCGAGCTGCTGCCAGCCGTGCAGATAGACGCGGGCGAGCAGGGCGTTGTCGTAGAGCATCTTCTCGAAATGGGGGACGAGCCAGGTCGCGTCTACCGAGTAGCGGGCGAAGCCGCCGCCGAGCTGGTCGTAGATGCCGCCGCCGAGCATCCTGTCGAGGGTCAGCTCGACGACCTCGGTCTCGCCGCGGGCCAGCAGCAACTCCAGCGAGGAGGCGGGCGGGAACTTCGGCGCGCCGCCGAAGCCGCCGTTGCGGTGGTCCGCCAGAGCCAGCAGGCGCTGCACCGCCTCCTCGAGCTCGGCCGCTCGCGGCCGGTCGGGCCGCGGCTCGACCTCACCCAGCGCTCCCAGCCGCGCCCGCGTCCCCGGCGCCCGCTCGCGAATCTCCTCCCGCTGCGTCTCGAAGGCGTGGACGACCGCTTCCATCACCATCCGGAAGCTCGGCATCCCGCGGCTGGTGTCCGGCGGGAAGTAGGTGCCGCCGTAGAAGGGAACGCCCTCCGGGTCGAGGAAGACGGTCATCGGCCAGCCGCCGTGGCCGGTGATCGCCTGCACCGCCTCCATGTAGATCGCGTCGACGTCGGGGCGCTCCTCGCGGTCCACCTTGACGCAGACGAAGTGCTCGTTCATGTAAGCGGCCGTCTCGGGGTCCTCAAAGGACTCGCGCTCCATAACGTGGCACCAGTGGCAGGCGGAGTAGCCGACCGAGAGCAGGATCGGCACGTCCTCCTCGCGAGCCCGCTCCAGTGCCTCCGGGCCCCACGGGTACCAGTCGACGGGGTTGTCCCGGTGCTGCAGCAGGTAGGGGCTGGTCTCCCGCCCGAGGCGGTTCGGCATCTCCCTGAACCTACCCGTGGACGGACAAGTCAAGTATTGGGCGTCTGCGCTAGCTGAAATTCAGGTCTACAAGAGGGTTCCCAGATGGTTGAACCCCCCGAGCCGGGTAACCGAATACCGTCAGGTCGATGAAGGAGACGCGCAAAGGCGGAAGGTCCGATCCGGAGGTGGAGGCGGTCCTGGCGAGCCTGGCGCACGGGGATCGGGCGGTGATCCAGGGCGCTCTCGAGCAGGCGGAGAAGACCGAGTCCGAACTGCGATTCCTGGCCGACCACGACACCCTGACCGGGCTGCTGAACCGCCGCCGCTTCCGGGCCGAGCTCGACCAATACGTCTCCTTCACCGCCCGCTACGGCGGCCGCGGGGCGGTGATGGCGATCGACATCGACGGCCTCAAGGAGGTCAACGACAAGCTCGGCCATCAGGCCGGAGACCGGCTGATCCGCCGCGTCTCCGCGATCCTCCGCGAGCGGGTCCGGGCGACCGACCTGGTCGCCCGCCTCTCCGGCGACGAGTTCGCGGTGCTGATGCCGCAGACCGACACCGCCGGCGCCCTGCAGCTCGGCGAGGATCTGCGGGCCCAAGTGGCCGAGGGCTTCGCCTCCAGCGGGGAGATCAGCCCCGCCTCGATCAGCGTTGGGATCACGATGTTCGGCGGCCACGGCGGCGCCGGCTCCGAAGCCGTGCTGCTGGCGGCGGACCAGGCGATGTACCGGGCGAAGGAGGAGGGCCGCAACCGGATCATGCTCTTCCACGCGCCGGGCGAGGACGGGGGTCCGCCGCGGCGGGCGCAGACGACCAGCGCCCGCATCCGCGACGCCCTCACCCAGAACCGGCTGCGCCTGGCGACGCAGCCGATCCGCAGCCTCGCCTCGGGCGGGATCGAGCGCTACGAGCTCTTCCTGCGGATGAGGGGCGAGAACGGGGAGCTGCTGCCTGCCGCCTCGTTCATCGAGGTCGCCGAGCGCTCCGGCATGGTTCAGGAGCTCGACCGTTGGGTCGTGGCGCGGGCGCTGGAGATGATGGCCGAGCGCGAGCGCGCCGGCGACCCCGTCTCCCTGCACATGAACCTCTCGGGCGCCTCGATGACCGACATCTCGGTGCTCGAATTCATCGAACGGCGGCTCGACGAAGGCGAGGCCGATCCTGCCCGCTGCACCTTCGAGATCACCCAAACCGCCCGTGTCGAGGACTTCGAGGCCGCCGGGGCGTTCGCCGACCGGCTGACCGAGTTCGGTTGCGAAGTCGCGATCGACGACTACGGCACCGGTTTCGGACCTTTCGACTACCTGAAAAAGGTGCCCTTCGACGTGATCAAGATCGATGGGGCTTTCATCCGCGAGATGGCGAGCAACGACGCCGACCAGCTCACCGTGAAGGCGATCGTCGAGATAGCCCGCGGGCTCGGCAAGCGGACGATCGCCGAGCTCGTCGAGGACGAGGCGACGACGACGATGCTCCGCGACTACGGCGTCGACATGGCCCAGGGCTACCACCTGGGCAGGCCGGTCGACGCGGTCGAGGCGCTCGCCACCAGGGCCGCCTGAGACTGCGGTTAGCCGCGCAACTGCGCCCGCTTGATCTTGCCGCTGCTGGTCTTCGGCAGCTCCTCGGCGAAGTCGACGATGCGGGGAAACTTGTAGGGAGCGGTCCCGCGTTTGCAGTGCTCCTGCAGCTCGCGCACCAGCGCCTCGCGTGAGGCGTCGTCGGCCGGGCCTTCCTCGCGGAGGACGACGATCGCCCGCACGACGCTGCCGCGCTCGGGGTCGGGCGCGGCCACCGCGGCGACGTCGGCGACGGCGGGGTGGGAGAGCAGGGCGGCCTCGACCTCGGTCGGGCCGATCCGGTAGCCGGAGGAGAGGATGATGTCGTCGCCGCGGCCCTCGAAGAACAGGTTGCCGTCCTCGTCTTCGCGGACGAGGTCGCCCGTCCGCCACCACTCCCCCTCGAAGCGCTCGCCGTCGAGGTAACGGGAGAAGAAGGTGGGGGAGGAAGCGGCGCGCAGCTGAAGTTCGCCGCTGCCGGGGTCGCCAACCTCCTCGGTCGGCACGATCCGGGTCTCCATGCCCGGCAGCGGTTTGCCCATCGAGCCCCGCCGCACCGGCTCGCCGACCAGGTTGGCGGTGACGTGACCGGTCTCCGTTTGGCCGTAGCCGTCGGCCGGCTCGAGGCCGGTCGCCTCCTCGAAGGAGGCGATCGTCTCCGGGTCGAGCGGCTCGCCCGCCGAAACCATCCGCCGCAGCGCCGGCAGCGGCCGCAGCTGGGTGCGCCGGGCGAGCATCCGGTACTCGGTCGGCGCCTGGCAGAGGACGTCGACCCCGAGCGCCTCGGCCATGTCCAGCCGCTCGGCCGGATCGAAGCGGCCGTCGTGGATGACCGCGGCGGCGCCGGTGATCCAGGGCGCAAGGAAGACGTTGCGGGCCGACTTCGACCAGCCGGTGGCGGTCGTGCACCAGGCGAGCTCATCCTTTCGCGATCCGAACCAGTGCTCGGCCTGGACCTTCTGGCCGAGCAGGTAGCGGCAGGCGTGAACAACCCCGCGCGGCTCGCCGGTCGTGCCGGAGGTGAAGACGATCAACGCCGGGTTCTCGGCATCCATCTCCTCCACCGCGGCTGGGGTCTCCTGCGGCCGGTCCTCGTCGAGCACCGCGCCGACGTCGGCCATCGTCATCAACGGCACCCCACCGGGCATCTCCCCCAGCAGCGCTTCCTCACCAACGCACAGCTTGGGACTCGCCGCAGCGACCCGATGCTCGAGGTCATGCCGCCGCAGCATCGTGCTGCAGGGCAGCGCCACAGCCCCCATCCGCCAGCAGGCAAGCAGGCTCAGCACCCACTCGATCCGGTTCCCGACCAAGGTCATCACCACGTCCCCGCGCTTCACCCCGCGCGCGGCGAAGGCGCCAGACAGCCCCGCCGATCTGGCGATCAATTCCCCGAAGTACCAGTCCCGCCGATTCCCCTCAGCGTCAACGGCAACTATCCCCAGACGCGAGGCCGGCGACCGCTCCATCAAGTCCTCGATCAGGTTCAACCTGCCCGGCAGTCTGCCGAAAAGGCGATCGACCCGGGGACGGGAGCCCCTCGCCAGACACTCAACATCGAGCCATAGGCGAGATGTGTCTGGAGAGGGGCTCCCGTCCCGCCATCCGGCCTCCTGGCTACCTGAGTTCGGCCGAGCTCTTCTTCAGCAGCTGCCGCGCCACGATCAGCAGCTGGATCTGCTGGGTGCCCTCGAAGATGTCGAGGATCTTCGAGTCGCGGGCCCACTTCTCCAGCAGCTCGTTCTCGCCGTAGCCGACGCTGCCGCAGAGCTCGACGCAGCCGAGGGTGACGTCGACGCAGGTGCGCCCCGCCTTTGCCTTCGCCATCGATGCCTGCAGCGAGTTCGGCTTCGAGTTGTCGGCCATCCAGGCGGCCTGGAGGGTGAGCAGCCAGGCGGCCTCGTAATCGGCCTCCATCTCGAGGAAGCGCGCCGCGGCGGCGTGCTGGGAGAGGGCGGGCCTGTCGTAGTCGATCTTGACGCCGGCCTCTTTCAGCCTCTTCCGCGTTTCTTCGAGGGCAGCGCGGGTGACGCCGACGGCCATCGCGGCGACCAGCGGCCGCGTGTTGTCAAACGTTTCCATCACCCCGGCGAAGCCTTTCTCCTTGACCTCGGGGTCGCCGAGCAGCGCCTCTTTCGGCACCCGGCAGTCCTGCAGGGTGAAGTTGGCGGTGTCGGAGGCGCGGATCCCCAGCTTGTGCTCGAGCCGGTCGAGCTTCAGGCCGGGGTTGTCGCGCTCGACGATGAACGACTTGATCGCGGCTCGCCCCTTCGAGCGGTCGAGGCTCGCCCAGACGACGATCAGGTCGGCCCGGTCGCCCGAGGTGACGAAGATCTTCTCGCCGTTGAGGACGTAGGAGTCGCCGTCGAGCTCGGCGGTGGTGCGGATCGCGGCCGAGTCCGAGCCGGCTTCCGGCTCGGTGATCGCCATCGCCGCCCACTTGCCGCCGTACTTCTCCAACTGCTCCTCGGTCGCCACCGAGGCGATCGCGGAGTTGCCGAGGCCCTGGCGCGGCATCGAGAGCAGCAGGCCGACGTCGCCCCAGCAGAGCTCGATGATCCCGAGCACGGTGGAGAGGTTGGAGCCGTTGCGGTTGGAGCCGTCGTCGCTTTTCTCGCGACGGACGCCTGCCGCGCCGGCGCCGCCGATGTCGGAGCCCTCGTTCATCCCGTCGATCAGGGAGGCGAGCATGTCGAGCTCTTTCGGGTAGGCGTGCTCGGCCTCGTCGTATTTGCGCGAGATCGGTCGGAACACCTCCGTCGCGACCTGGTTTGCCTGGTTCGCCAGCGGCTTGAACTTCTTCGGTATCTCGAGGTTGATCGTCATGGTTCTTCCTTTGCTCGTCTTAGGCGTGTCGCTTTGCTCTCGCTATGCGAGAGGAAGTCGCCACTAGACGAGCAGGGCGCCCTCCATCACGCCCGCGGCTCGGAGGTCTCGGTACCAGCGCTCGACCGGGTGCTCCTTGACGAAACCATGGCCGCCGAGCAGCTGGACGCCGTCGGAGCCGATCTTCATCCCCTTCTGGGAGCAAAGCCGTTTGGCGAGGGCGGCCTCGCGCGCGCAGCTCTCGCCGCGGTCGGCGCGGCTGGCTGCCCGGTAGGTCGCCAGCCGCATCCCGTTCTGCTCGATGCCGATCTCGGAGACCGCGAAGGCGACGCCCTGGCGGTTGGAGATCGGTTCGCCGAACGCCTGGCGGTCGTTGACGTAGGGGATCACGTAGTCGAGCACCGCCTGCGCGGTTCCGGTGGTGAGGCCGCACCAGGCGATCCGCGAGCGGTTGACGCAGGCGGCGTAGTCCCTGGCTTTCGCCTCGCCCTCGCCCAGCAGCGCGTTCGCCGGCAGTCTGACTTTGTCGATCAGGAGGCGACCGGTGGCGGCGGGCCGCAGGCCCATCGCCGGCTCGTCCTCGACCGTCAGCCCCTTGGCGCCGGACTCGACCACGAAGAGGGCGGGACCGATGCCCTCGGCCTCGGCGGCGATGACGAAGAGCTCGCACTCCTTGCCCCGGGCAACCAGCGACTTCACGCCGCTCAGCACCCACTCGTCGCCTTTGCGTTTCGCCTTCGTCTCCAGCTCGAAGGGGTCGAATAGCGCCCGCGGCTCGAGGATCGCCAGCGCCGCGGCGGGGACGTCCTCGCCGGTGAAGGCGGGGAGGTAGGTCGCCTCCTGCTCGGCGCTGCCCCAGAGGCCGATCGCGGTGGCGGCGGCGCCGGGGGCGAGGGCCGCATAGGCGATGCCCATGTCGCCGTGGGCTAGCGCCTCGCCGATCAGGACGCTGGTCACCGCCGATTGCTCGCTCATCACGCCGCCGAGCTCCTCGGGGACGCCGAGCATGGCGACGCCGAGCTCCACCGTCTGGTCGAGGATCTCCTGCGGCGTCTCGCGCTCGTCGTCGGCTTTCAGCGCCGCCGGGCGGACCTTTTCCTCGGCGAAGGCGCGGCCGGCTTCCTGGAACATCTGCTGCTCGTCGTCGGGCGTGAGGTCGAAGAGGCCCTTCGATTTGCCCTTCTTCTGGCGCGCCGGTTTGCCCAGCGACTGCGCGGCTTTGAAGGTGCGGCCGGCGGCGGTGGCGGTGCGGAAGCCATTCTTGGTGCCCTGGAAGAGGGCGTTCTCGACCTGCTTGCGGATGCGGATGCGGTCCAGCAGGTCGGAGCCGGCGAGGCGGTTCAGCGCCCGCAGGCCGTAGCCCATCCCGCGCTCCGCCATCCCCTTGTTCTCGGTGGTGGTCGTCACTTCGCTTTCTTCCTTCCGGTCTCGGCGGTCTTGCCTTTGGGTTTGGCGGCTTTCGATCTGGCGCCGGATTTCAGTGGCCGCACGCGGCCGTCAAGATGTGGCCTGCCCTTCCTCGCATCGCGGACGGTGAAGAGGATCTCCTCGCCCTGGTCCCGCTCGACGAACTCGACTCGCGCCGGCAGGAGAATCGGCTTGCGGAAGCGGGCGTTGGCCTCGAAGCTCGCCGGCAGCCGCGCTTCCAGCTGCGCCAGCGCCCGCGCCTTGGTCCACATCCCGTGCGCGATCGCGCCGGGGAATCCGAGCGGCTTCGCGGTCAGCGAGTGCATGTGGATCGGGTTGCGGTCGCCGGAGACGCCGGCGTAGCGGCGGCCGAGGTCGCCCCGCAGCTTCCATTCGGCCGAGGCGGGGGAGTCGGCGGGGAGGGGGCCGAAGTCTTTCTTCGCCTTCGCCTTCGCCTTCTCGTCGCCCCTGCCGCGGCGCAGCATCGTGCTGGTGCTCTCCCAGACGACCTTGCCGTCAACCAGGACCTCGGTCTCCAGCGAGAAGGTCCTGCCTTTGGGATGCCGCTGGAGCTTCGTCGGCCGCACCCGGATCGTCATCTCCTCCTTGATCCCGATCGGTCGCTTCTGGGTGATCGAGTTCTCGACGTGGACGAGGCCGACCGCGCCGAACGGGAAGGAGCCGTCGCTCATCACCGCCATCTGCAGCGGGAAGGCGAGCATGTGCGGGTAGGTCGGCGGCAGCTGGTTGCGCAGGGCAAAGCCGCAGACGCGGGCGTAGGCGGCGACGTCGGCCGGCTTGGCGCGGATGCCGGTCAGCTCGAGGTCGAGCCCGTCGGGGATCTCGCCGCCGCCGCCCGGGACGAACGGCAGCAGCGATGCGCCGGGGATCATCGGCAGCGCCGCCCGCGCGTAGAGCGGCAGGATGCTGGGGGAGCTGTCGAGGGTCTTCGCCATCAGGCCCCCAGCAGGTTCTGGCCGCAGACGCGGACCACGTTGCCGTTGACGCCGGTCGAGGCGGGGCTGGCGAACCAGGCGATCGTCTCGGCGACGTCGACCGGTAGGCCGCCCTGCGAGAGGCTCGAGAGCCGGCGGCCGGCTTCGCGCGGGCCGATCGGCATCGCCGCGGTCATCTGGGTCTCGATGAAGCCCGGGGCGACGGCGTTGATCGTCGCCCTCCGTTTCGCCAGCTCCGGCGCCATCGCCTCGACCATCCCGATCACGCCGGCCTTCGAGGCGGCGTAGTTGGTCTGGCCGGAGTTGCCGGCGATCCCCGACATCGAGGAGACGCAGACGATCCGCCCGTTGCCGTTCAGCAATTTCTTGCCAAGCAGGGCGTCGTCGATCCGCTCCTCGCTGGAGAGGTTGATCTCCATCAGTTGCGTCCAGCGCTCCTCCGGCATCTTCGCGATCGTGCGGTCTTTGGTGACGCCGGCGTTGTGGACGACGACGTCGACTCCGCCAGAGAGCTCTTCGGCGATCCGCTCGGGGGCGTTGTCGGCGGTGATGTCGAGCTCGATCGAGCGGCCGCCGATCGCGCCGGTCACCGCCTTGAGGTCCTCGGCCATCGGTGGGATGTCGAGGCCGACGACTTCGGCGCCGTCGCGGGCGAGCGTGTTGGCGATCGCGGCGCCGATCCCGCGCGAGGCGCCCGTAACGAGCGCTACTTTGCCAGCCAGCGGCTGCTCCCAGTCGATCTTCGGGCTGGGGGCGACGGCCTGGCTGACGCGGACCACCTGGCCGGAGACGTAGGCCGATTTGGGGGAGAGGAGGAAGCGCAGCGTCGACTCCAGCTGGTCCTCGGCGCCCGGCTCGACGTGGACGAGCTGCGCCGTGCTTCCGCGGCCGCCGATCTCCTTGCCGAGCGAGCGGGTGAAGCCCTCCAGCGCCCGCTGGGCGGTGTGGGCCTCGACCGAGCCGGCTTCCGCTGGCGGTGTGCCGAGGACGATCGCGCGGCCGTTGCGCTGCAGGCGCGGCACCGCGGGGTAGAAGTAGCGCTGCAGCTCGACCAGCTCGGTCGAGTCGGCGATCCCGGTGGCGTCGAAGACCAGGGCCTTGGCCTTGCCCTCGGCGCCGGCCCGTTCGGCCTTGAGGCTGTCGAGAACCTTGGCGACTGCTTTGCCGAGGCGGCCTTCGGGGGCGGCGCCGGAGAGGACCGGGCCGGCGATCACCGGCTGCCCCGGCTGGTAGCGGTCCAGCGAGACCGGCTGCGGCAATCCGAGTTGCTTGGCGACGGTCCCGACGACCGGCGCGTTGACCAGTTGCGAGTAGCGGTCAGCCATTACTTGGCACCTCCCGGGGCCTCGAGGATCGCGACGACACCCTGGCCGGCGGCGGCGCAGATGCTGATCACGCCGCGGCCCTTGCCGTCTTCTTTGAGCTGCTTGGCGAGGCTGGCGACGATCCGGCCGCCGGTCGCGGCGAACGGGTGGGCGGCCGCCAGCGAGCCGCCGTTGACGTTGAGCTTCCTGCGGTCGATTGAGCCGAGCGGCTTCTCGCGGCCCAGCTTCTCGGCGCAGAAGCTCCTGTCTTCCCAGGCCCTCAACGTGCAGAGCACCTGCGCGGCGAAAGCCTCGTGGATCTCGTAGTAGTCGAAGTCCTGCAGGGTGAGGCCGGCGCGGTCGAGCATCCGCGGCATCGCGTAGGCCGGCGCCATCAGCAGCCCTTCGCGCTTGTGGACGTGGTCGACGGCGGCGGTCTGCGCCTCGGTCACGTAGGCGAGGATCGGCAGGCCGCGTTCCTTCGCCCATTCCTCGGAGGCGAGCAGCACGGCCGAGGCGCCGTCGGAGAGCGGGGTCGAGTTGGCCGCGGTCATCGTCCCCTCGGGGCCGCCGAAGACCGGTTTCAGCTTCGCAAGCTTCTCCAGGCTGGAGTCGGGGCGGAGGTTTTGGTCACGGTCGAGGCCGATGTAGGGGGTGATCAGGTCGTCGAAGAAGCCGCGCTCGTAGGCGGCGCCGAGGTTCCTGTGGCTCTTCACCGCGAGCTCGTCCTGCTCGGAGCGGCCGATCTCCCATTCGGTGGCCATGATCGCGCAGTGCTCGCCCATCGAGAGGCCGGTGCGCGGCTCCTCGTTGCGGGGGATCGCCGGGACGATGTGGCTGGGGCGCACCTTGGTCAGCTGCTTGAGCTTCCCCACCGTCGAGCGCTCGCGGTTGGCCTCCAGCAACGTCTCGCGCAGATCCTCGTTGAGGGCGATCGGCGCGTCGGAGGTGGTGTCGGCGCCGCAGGCGATCCCGGAGTCGATCTGGCCGAGGGCGATCTTGTTGGCGACCAGGATCGTCGTCTCCAAGCCGGTGCCGCAGGCCTGCTGGACGTCGTAGGCGGGGGTCTCGGCAGCGAGCCGGGTGCTGAGCACGCTCTCGCGGGTGAGGTCGCGGTCGCGCGAGTGCTTGAGCACCGCCCCGCCGGCGACCTCGCCGAGCGCCTCGCCCTGCAGGCCGTAGCGGTCGATCAGGCCGTCGAGGGCGGCGGTGAGCATGTCCTGGTTGCTGGCGTGCGAGTAGACGCTGTTTGAGCGCGCGAAGGGGATCCGGTTGCCGCCGACGACGGCGACTTTGCGGGTCTCGGTGTTCATCTGGGGCTGGGTCCTCCTTGGGGGGGATCGGTAGTCGAAGTGGGGGTGGAGCGGTCGCGCAGGCCGGGCTCGACGGTGGAGACGAGCAACTCGGCCGCTTCCTCGGCGGAGATCGCCTCGGTCCGCAGCCACCAGCGGGCGAGCGCCTCGGCGGCGCCGAGCAGCGCCGTCGAGAGGGCCTCGATTTCGACCTTGACCGCCTCCCGGCGGCGGTCCGGCAGTCGCCCCAGCAGCGAGGCCGAGACGAGCTCGACGATCTGCCCGCGGTAGGCGGCGACCCGGTCGAAGACCTCGCCGCCGTGGGGGAGGGTCTCGTCGAAGAGGACCGCCCAGGCGGCCCGGTCGGTGTCCAGGAAGGAGAAGAAGGCGCGGACGCCGGCCCCCAGCGCGTCGCCGGGGTTGGCACTTTCGCCCACGGCCTCGGCGATCGTCGCGATCAGCGAGTCCCCCGCTCGCTCCATGCAGGCGATGTAGAGCCGCTCCTTGTTGCCGAAGTAGTTGTAGAGAAGCGGCTTGGTGACCCCGACGGCGGCGGCGATCTCGTCCATCGTCACCGCGGCATAGCCGCGCGCGGCGAACAGCTCATGCGCCGCCCCCAGCGTCTGCTGCATGCGATCGTCCCGGGAAAGCCGCGTGCGCACCGATGCGTCCATTGACGCAGATGTTACCCGGATATAAATTTATATACCCGTAACGTGACGCATCGCACAGGATCAAGCTGCGGGGCAGAGGCTGGAGACAGATCGGGTGCTACCCGCTGGCCGCATGACCTGGCGGCCTCCCCAGTATGTGTCCACTGCCCCGCGGCAAGTCGTGAGGAGGACGGGGGACTCGAACCCCATCCGGAGAGCTACTCCGGACTCACGAATGTCACTCGTTCGCGGCACCTCGCCGCTTCATCCTCCGGGTAACTAAGGCCAGAGGCGACAAAGTTCTCCCCCGTTGACGAATGGGGTTGCTTGGGCTACCGTCAACGGAATCGCGATTGTCACTCGTTCCGGGGGTAGCTCCCCCGCACGGAAAAGACCCGCTTCGGCGGGTCTTCGTGATTTGCGGCCCTTCCCGGACGTTCGTGGTCGGCAGATGAAGTGCCGCTAACTGCGGCATGTACATGAACGTTTCTCTTTTACTCGGGGGTTTTCTGCAAGCTTCGTCTTGATGCTCGCGCATGTCGCAGGAGTCCCGGTCGAGGAGTTGCTGCCTTGGATGATCCCCCTGGGCGGGTTCGGGTTGGCCGGAGCGGCCGCCTGGGGGCGCGATCGTCTGCGGGTTCCGAAACGCCGCTCCGGCGGATCGAACCGCAGAGCGGGCCGCTGATGGCGACCGGGTCTCCGAGCGCGCAGCTGCAGGCCGTGCCGGTCCGCCACCGGCCGAGCATCAGCGAGATGACCGCGCCCCAGCTTCAGGAGTTCAGGCAGGCCCTGGCGAAATTCCAGAGCTACAAAGCCCACGACGACCGCGGCTACCAGCACTGGGCCGGCATCCACGGCCTGCCGCTGCCGAAGTACTGCGCCCAGGCCCACGGGCAGCCGGCATTCCTGCCTTGGCATCGCGCCTACCTCTACCGCTTCGAGCAGGCGCTCCGGGACACCGGCCACGACGTGACCCTTCCCTGGTGGGACTGGACCAGGGTGCGGGAAGTTCCCGCCGCCTACGACGAGGAGAAACGGCCGGACGGCAAACGCAACCCGATGTTCTCGGTGCGGATCAACGACGAGGCCCTGCGGCAGGGAAAAGAAGGCAAAGGCGACCGGGGCAGCCCCTGGCTGTCGGAAAGGCCTGACACCTATCGCGAACCTGGCCGCGAAGCGCTGCGTCTCCCGGCCGCCAAACAGATCGAGAAAATCCTCGGCTACACGGATTTCACCCGCTTCAGCGAGGAACTCGACAACTACCACGGCGAAGTTCACATGTGGGTGGGCGGGCACATGACCGACATCCCCTTCGCCGCCTATGACCCGATCTTCTGGGCCCATCACTGCATGATCGACCGGCTCTGGCGGATGTGGCAGCTGAAGCATCCCCAGGCGAGCTTCCCCGTCGAAGTCCGCCAGCAGGTGATGGAACCGTTCCACCTGACCGCCGAGGCGGTACTCGATCCGACTGCCCTCGGCTACGACTACGCGCTCACGCTCCAGCAGGTGAGGCCATAGCGATGGACCGCTTCGACTCCGAATCGTTGCCGCTCTCCCCTGCGATCAGGGCTGGGGATTTCAGCTCGGCGGACCTGATCTTCTACGGCGTAAGGCACGGGGGGCCGTCGTTCAAAGCCCTGCTCTTCTTCAACCTCGAGAATGCGGATCTCGACACTCCGCTCGAGGTGGAAAGCGGTTACGCCGGGAGCTTCACGGTCTTCGGTCACGGCGGCTGCTTTGGCGACGAGGGCCACTGTCACGTTCCGGAGGAGCCCAAAGACCCGTTCGACAGCCGGCCGCTGCACCCTCTCACGCCGCTGACCAAGTCGGTCGACGTCAGCGACGGGCTGCGATGGGCGGCGGTCGGCACCGACAACCTCTCCGTGACCGTGTTGCCGGTCGTGCCGCAACCGGAGCGGGCCGAGCTGGCCGACGTCCTCCACTTCGAGGCGATGAGGCTGGCCGCATATGACTAGCGCCGGCCCTCGCTCGGTCGGCTTGGCGCCGGCCGTGGATGCCGCCGACCAGCTGCAAAAGGCGGCGCCGCACGGGGAGACGCAGCCCCTGCCCGAGGGGAGTCCGGGGCGGGCGAAGGCGGCAGAGGTGGGAATCGAGGACCCGGGTTCGAAGCTCTCCTTCTTCGTGATCGGCGATCATGGCGGGGTGAAAGCGCCGGGGCCGCAGAACGCCGTCTCCTACGCGATGCAGGAGCCCGAGCGGCCCGGCCCGTCCTTCGTCTACTCGGTGGGGGACATCGTCTACTTCTACGGCGAAGAATGGGAGTACCCGCACCAGTTCTACGAGCCCTATGGCCACCTGCGGGCCCCGATCGTCGGCATCCCCGGCAACCACGACGGCGACATCAAGGGGAAGACCACCAAACGCAAGCCCCTCGACGGGTTCATGACCAACTTCTGCGACGACCACCCGCGGGTCCCGCCCAGCGATTCGCACTTCGAGTTCGGACGCCACACCCAGACGCAGCCCTACTGCGACTGGACCCTGGAATTGGAGGCGGTGACGATCGTCGGGCTCTACAGCAACGTCACCTCCCACGGCCACCTCGAGGAAAGCCAGACTGGCTGGCTGCGGGGAGAGCTGCAGGACGCCTCCGCGGGCAAGCCGCTGATCCTCAGCCTGCACCACCCGCCTTACAGCATCGATCAGATGCACGGCGGCAGCGAACGGATGGGCACGGCGCTCGATCAGGCGTTCGACGCCTCAGGACGCACCCCCGACCTGGTGCTCTCCGGGCACGTCCACAACTACCAGCGCTTCAGTCGCGATCGCGGCGGCGAGGAGATCCCCTACATCGTTGTCGGCAACTCCGGCTACCACAACCTGCACCATTTCGCGAAAGGGTCGAACCCGGGTGAGGAGATTGGCCAGGGGGTCACCTTCGAGTTCGGCGATCAGACCCAGTACGGCTTCCTGGAGCTGACGATCTCCGATGGAAAGATCAGCGGCGAGTACACCGGCGTCAAACCCGGGCGGATGCCGGACGGATCCGATGCCACGATCAGCCGGGGCGTCGAGACCTTCCAGCTCTGAGGGCGCCGTCGCCCGCGGACGAGGCGACTTGTGGATGTTGGCGTCGTTGCGCACGGAGTCGAGCTGCCGGGCGATGGCTGGAGATCAGGTGGGAGCTATCCACCATGATCATTGGCGGCCCCTCCAGTTGATCCATCGACCAGCGAGTGGGGCGGGCTAACCTCAACGTCCGTTTATCAGGCGCTCCGGGGGTAGCTCCCCCGCATGGGAAAGACCCGCTTCGGCGGGTCTTCGGGTTCAGGGGGGTGGAGATGCTGGCTAGGAGAGCTCGGTGCCGTCGTAGAGCTTCTTGACGTGCACGGTGCCCGGCGGGCTGGCTTCGATGCAGAGGTGGCAGAGGACGCACTCGTCGACATTGGAGTCGACGACCTCGACGCTGCCGCCGGCGTCCCTGTAGATGTCGACGGGACAGACTTCCTCGAGCTTGGCGGCGATCGTGGCGTCGTTGCGGATCGACTCCTCGACCTCGATGTCGATGAAGATCTTGTTCATGGGCTCGGGGTTCATCTGCTCGGCCATCAGGCGGCTGCTCCCAGTTTCTCTTTGACGACGTCGGGGATCTCGTCGATGCGCTCGACGACGCGGATGCCGGCGGCTTCGAGGCGGGCGATCTTCTCGGTCGCGGTGTCCTCTTTGCCCTCGACGATCGTGCCGGCGTGGCCGAAGGACATGCCCTTCATCTCCTCGTCGTCCATGAATTTGCCGGCCATGAAGGCGACGATCGGGAGGCGCGAGTCGTTCTCCTTAACCCATTCGGCGAGCTGGGCCTCCATGCGGCCGCCGGGCTCGGTGTAGATGACGATCGCCTCGGTCTGCTCGTCGGCCTCGAAATAGGGCATCAGCTCCGCGTAGGTGGAGCCGATGATCGCGTCGCCGCCGATCGAGACGGCGGTGGAGACGCCGAGGCCAGCCTGGGTCAGCGAAGAGGAGATCTCGGTGGTCATCCCGCCCGAGCGGCTCATCACGCCGACGCGACCCGGCTGGTAGGCCTTGGCGGCGTCTTTGGCGGGGCCGCCGATGCCGCCCATCTTGCAGACCTCGGGAACGATCAGGCCGAGGCAGTTGGGGCCGATGATGCGAGCCCCGCGCATGTTCGCCAGCTCGACCATCTGGGCGACGTCGCCGCGCGGGATCCGCTCGGTGACGATCACGATCAGCTCGATCCCGTTCTCGATCGCCTCGAGGACGGCGTCCTTGGTGAAGGCGGGGGGGACGGTGACGACGGAGCCATCGATCGGCCCGCCGTGGTGCTCGACCGCCTGGGCGACGGTGTCGAAGACCGGCACGCCGTGGACCTCGCGGCCCCTGCGGCCGGGGGTGACGCCGCCGACGACCTTGGAGCCGTAGTCGAGGCACTCCTTGGTCAGGTTTACCGCCTCGCGGCCGGTGATCCCCTGGACGATGAAGGTGGTCTCCTTCGAGAGGAGGATCGACATCAGGCGGGCGCTCCCTGGATCTTGGAGACGGCGCGGCCGGCGGCCTCCCACATCGAGACCGAGCGGTCGCAGTACTCGACGCCGTATTTCTCGAGGATCTTGAAGCCCTCGTCCTCCCAGGCGCCGGGGATGCGGAAGATCGCGATCGTCTCGCCCGGGTCCTTGCCGAGCTCGAGGCAGGCTTTGATCACGCCGCGGGCGACGATGTCGACGCGGGTGTTGGAGACGATCGACATCATCACCGCGATCTTCTCGACGCCGTCCTTTTCGAGGACCTCCTTGGCGAGGCCGCAGGCCTTGGCGACCGAGGGGTTGCCGCCGATCTCCGAGTAGTTGGCGGGCCGGCCGCCCTGGTTGCGGACCGCGTCGGTCAGCGTCAGCGAGCCGCCGCCGGCGCCGATCACGAGGCCGAGGTTGCCGGTGAAGCCGTGGTCCTTGCCCTGGATCACGCCGCGGTGATCAGCGGCATCGATCGCGCTGACGTTCTTCTCGAAGTCGGAGGGCTCGTAGGTCTCTCGGGCGTCGTCCTCGGCGATCGCGAGCTCCTTGCGCAGCAGTTTCTTCTGCCGGCCTACCGCCTCGTTCTCCATCTCCATGTGGGCGTCGAGGGCGACGAAGCTGCCGTCGGTGAGCTCGGCCAGCGGGTTGATCTCGGCGAGGGTCATGTCGTTGTCGCGGAAGAGGCGGGCGAGGCGGGCGAGGACCGGCGTCGCGCGATTCAGTTGGGAGCCGGTGACGCCGGTCGCGGCGACGACCTGCTTGGCCTCGAAGTCCGCGACGGGGAGCAGGTTGGACACGTGGCCTCTGCCCACGTGTTCCGGGTGTTTTTCGGCGACCTCCTCGATGTCGATCCCGCCCATGTCGCTGAACAGCATCAGCGGCTTCTTGGCGGTGCCGTCCCAGACGACGCTCGCGTAGTACTCCTGTTTGACCTCGGCTTTGGGGTCGACGAGGACCCCGCGCGGCATGTGGCCGTTGATTTCCAGCTTGAGGATCTCCTCGGCGTGCTGGGCGGCCTCCTCCGGCGTGTCGGCGAACTTGACACCGCCCGCCTTCATCCGCCCCCCGGTCAACACCTGGCTCTTGATCACGACCGGCCCACCGATTTCCTCGGCGACCTTGCGTGCCTCATCGGCGGACGTGCAGAACCCGTACTGAGTAACGGGAATTCCCGCCAGCTCAACGATCTTCCGGGCCTCAAACTCGTAGAACCTCATCGCGGCGCGGAACCCTATCCAACGACCCCGCAAGATCGTCGGGTCATGGCGTTGGGAAGGGCGGGGGTGCCCCTTCTCGGAGCACCTCCGCCGAGAGTGACGTCTAGCTGCTGGCGCCTCGGACGCCAGTGGCTCGGCTCCATGCTGAGTACCGAGAAGGGGCACCCCCGCCCCTGCCGCCGAGACCGCGAAAACCCGATTGCGATGCTGAGTCATGATCTCGCGGAGGGGGTTGCTCCCTCGCTCAACAGCTAATGCACCTTGAGCGTCTGCCGGGGCTCGATGGCGGGGGGTGCCGGTGGGGGTCTCTCGGCACTCAACATCAAGCCGAGCCGCCGGCCTTCGAGGCGCCAGCCGCTAAACGCCGCTGGCTCGGCGAGATGTGCCGAGCGACCCCCACCGGCACCCCCTCACAACCCCCCCCAGCGTCAACCGCCCCTGCTTTACTCCAGCCGGTGCTTCCCGTCCCCTCCGGCCGGAAGATCCGCTTCCGGCCACTCGTTTTTCCCTTGCTTGCGCTGCTCGTCGGCGCTCTGGCGCTGTACGGATGCGGCACGGTCGTCAGCCGGGAAAAGCTGCAGGACACGATCCAGGCCAGCCTCGAATCCTCGATCCATGAAAAGATCCAGAGGGTCGAATGCCCTTCCGATCAGTCAGTTGACCCGGGTGCGACCTTCACCTGCGACGTGATTTTTTCCGATCACAGGCGGGAAGTAGCGAGTTTGGAAATCCGGAACAAGGACGCCGACATCTCGATGGTCGGCCTCAAACCCGAGAAATAGAAAGAGGCGAGCTAAAGGCGAATGAGCGACCTGACGACTGCCCCAGCCGAGTTGACCACCCACGAGAAGCTGCTCAGCTGGGTTGACGAAATCGCCACGCTCACCCAACCGGACTCCGTCCACTGGTGCGACGGCTCGGCCGAGGAGTACGACCGCCTCGCCCAGGTCCTGATCGACGCCGGCACCTTCGAGCGCCTCGACGAAGCCAAGCGCCCGAACTCCTACCTCGCCCTCTCCGACCCAGGCGACGTCGCCCGGGTCGAAGACCGCACCTTCATCTGCTCCGAGCGGGAGGAGGACGCCGGCCCGACCAACAACTGGCGCGCCCCGGCCGAGATGCGGGAGACCCTCGGCGAGCTCTTCAAGGGCTCGATGAAGGGCCGCGCGATGTACGTCGTCCCCTTCTCGATGGGGCCGCTCGGCTCCGAGATCTCCGAGATCGGCGTCCAGCTGACCGACTCCGCCTACGTCGCCACCAACATGCGGATCATGACCCGGATGGGCAAGGGCGCGCTCGACGTGCTCGGCTCCGACGGCGAGTTCGTCCCCTGCGTCCACTCGGTCGGGATGCCGCTGGCGGAGGGCGCCGAAGACGTCTCCTGGCCCTGCAACGAGGCCAACAAGTACATCGTCCACTACCCGGAGACGCGGGAAATCTGGTCCTTCGGCTCGGGCTACGGCGGCAACGCCCTGCTCGGCAAGAAGTGCTTCGCGCTGCGGATCGCTTCGGCGATGGCCCGCGACGAGGGCTGGCTGGCCGAGCACATGCTGATCCTCAAACTGGCCTCGCCCGACGGCCGGGTCAAATACATCACCGGCGCCTTTCCCTCGGCCTGCGGCAAGACCAACCTGGCGATGCTGGTCCCGACCCTGCCCGACTGGAAGGTGGAGACGGTCGGCGACGACATCGCCTGGATGAAGTTCGGCGAGGACGGCCGCCTCTACGCAGTCAATCCCGAGGCCGGTTTCTTCGGCGTTGCTCCGAACACGAGCCACAAGACGAACCCGAACGCGATGGACACGATCGAGCGGAACACGATCTTCACCAACTGCGCCAAGACCGACGACGGCGACATCTGGTGGGAGGGGATGACCGGCGAGCCGCCGGCGCACGCGATCGACTGGCACGGCAACGAGTGGACCCCCGAGTCCAACGTCCCAGCCGCGCACCCGAACGCGCGCTTCACCACCCCCGCCGCTCAGTGCCCCTCGATCGCGCCGGAGTGGGAGGATCCGGCCGGGGTGCCGATCGACGCCTTCCTCTTCGGCGGCCGCCGCGCCACCGTGGTGCCGCTGGTCCAGGAAGCCTTCGACTGGGAGCATGCCGTCTTCATGGGGGCGACGATGTCCTCCGAGACCACCGCCGCGGCGGCCGGCGCGGTCGGCCAGCTGCGCTTCGACCCGATGGCGATGCTGCCCTTCTGCGGCTACAACATGGGCGACTACTTCGCCCACTGGCTGAAGGTCGGCCGGCGCGAGGGGGCGAAGCTGCCGCGGGTCTTCTACGTCAACTGGTTCCGCAAAGACGACGACGGCAAGTTCCTCTGGCCCGGGTTCGGCGAGAACAGCCGCGTCCTCGAGTGGGTCTTCCGCCGCTGCGAGGGCGAAGCGGAGGCGGTCGAGACTCCGGTCGGGCTGCTGCCGGCCGAGGGAGAGATCGACACCAAGGGCCTCGACATCTCCGACGAGGCGATGCGGGACCTGCTCAGCGTCGACCTCGATCTGGTCAGGGAACAGCTGCCGCAGGTGAAGGAGCACCTGGCCAAATTCGGCGACAAGCTTCCGGCCGAGGTCGGCGCCCAGCTTGAGGCGCTCGAACAGCGGCTCGGCTGAGGGCGGCGATGGGAGTCAGCGTAGGCCTGGATCTGGTCACCGTCGAGCGGGTCGCCGAGAGCCTGCGGGGCCCCCACCGCGAGCACTATCTCGAGCGCATCTACACCGAGCGTGAGGTCGACGCCTGCCGCGGACCCTCCGGGAGGATCGAGCCCGAGCGCCTCGCCGCCCGCTTCGCCGCCAAGGAGGCGGCGATCAAGGCGCTGCCGGGGGCGGGGGAGGAAGTCCGGCTGACCGGGATCGAGGTCGTCTCCGAGTCTGACGGCCAGGTGCGGCTCGAGCTCTCGGGGCGGGCCGCCGAGCTTGCCGCCGAGGCGGGATACGGCGAGCTCGCCGTCAGCCTCACGCATGAAGGCGGTATCGCAGCGGCCACGGTGGTGGCTCTGTAGACCCTGACGTAGCGGTGAAATTGCCCGTTCTCCTTAAAGGGGCGGGGTTCCAGCAGCCGAATCAGAAGAGGTACCCGACTTGAATGAGCAGATCCGACAAGTGATCCGACAGCACGCCCACCTCTCGGTCAACGTCGATTCCCTCGACGACGACGCGGACCTCTACCAGGCGGGGATGACCTCGCACGCGAGCGTCAACGTGATGATCGCCCTGGAGGACACCTTCGACGTCGAATTCCTCGACTCGATGCTTAAAAGGAGCGTCTTCGAGAGCGTCAGCGCGATCGAGAAGGCGCTGAGCGAAGTGGGGGCGGCGGCGTGACCACCTCACAGGTAGCCGGCGACGAGCAGCTGCGGGAGAGCGCGCGGCGCGTCTCCACCGAGGTTGCGGCCGCCCACGCCGACGAGGTCGACCGTGGCGCCCGCTTTCCGCGCGAGGCCGTCGACGCGCTGCGCGAGGCGGGCGCGCTCTCGGCCCTGATCCCAACCTCGCTGGGGGGCGGCGGCGCCTCCTTCGAGGCGGTCGCCGACGCCTGCTTCGAGCTCGGTCGCGGCTGCGGGGCGACCGGCATGGTCTTCGCGATGCACCAGATCCAGATCGCCTGCATGACCAGGCACCTCGAGGGCTCCCCCTGGTTCGAGGATTACCTCCGGGAGGTCTCGGCCGAGCAGCGGCTGGTCGCCTCGATCACCTCTGAGGTCGGTATCGGGGGCGACATGGGCAAGTCGGTCGCCGCGGTCACCGAGGCGGCCGACGGCAAGGTCTCCTTCGAGAAGCAGGCCCCGACCGTCTCCTACGGCGACTATGCCGACGCGTTCCTGACCACGCTGCGCCGGTCGCCCGACGCCGAGGCCGGCGACCAGGTCCTGGCCCTAACGCGCAGCGACCAGATGGAGCTCGAGCCGCAGGGAACCTGGGACCCGCTGGGAATGCGCGGAACCTGCTCGCCGGGCTACGTGGCCTCGGCCGAATTCGATCCCGACCAGGTCCTGGCGGCGCCGTTCTCGCAGATCGCCAGCGAGTCGATGACGCCCGCCTCCCACATCCTCTGGTCCCACGTCTGGCTCGGCGTCGCCACCGACGCCTTCGACCGCTCCCGCGCCTTCGTCCGCGCCGCCGCCAAGCGCAAGCCCGGCGAGCCCCTCCCCGCCGCTGTCAGGCTCTCCGAGCTGATGAGCGACCTCTCGCTGCTGCGGGCCGAGGTCTTCCTCGCCCTGCGCGAATTCGCCGAGCTCTCCGCCGGCGACCGCTCGCGACTCGCGGAGATGGCGACGATCCTGCGCTTCAACAACCTCAAGCTCGCCGCCTCCGAGCAGGCGCCCCGCGTCTGCCAGGGGGCGCTTGCCGTCTGCGGGATCGTCGGCTACAAGAACGACACGCCTTTCAGCGTCGGACGCCACCTGCGCGACACGATGTCGGCCTGCCTGATGATCGCCAACGAGCGCATCCACAAGACCGACGCGAGCCTGCTGCTGATAGCCAAGGACGTCTGAGCCATGGCCGAGTTCCGGCCCGGTACGCCTGAGCAAGTGGAGTTCCTCGCCGAGCTCCTCGCGGCGGGTCTGCTGATCGAGAGCGGGGTCCCGGGCGTCTACGGTCGCGGAGCGGCCTTCGAGGCGGTGCGGGGCGGGGTTGACGCCGCCGTCACCCAGGCGGCGGCTGACGACGAGGCTGAGCGCCTCGCCTTCCCGCCCCTGCTGCCCCGCCGCCAGCTGGAGGAGATCGGCTACCTGAAGTCGTTTCCGCACCTGGCCGGCTCGATCTTCTCCTTCGCGGGCGACGAGGACCGGGCCGCCGAGCAGGGGGCGCAGGCAGAGCGCCACGAGGACTGGAGCGAGTTCCAGGAGATGACCGACCTCGTCCTCACCCCCGCCGCCTGCTACCCGGTCTATCCCGCGGTCGCCGCCCGGGGCAAGCTGAGACCGGGAGGGATCACCGTCGACGCCGGCGGTTCCTACGTCTTCCGCCACGAGCCCTCCGGCGACCCGGCGCGGCTGCAGATGTTCCACCAGCGCGAGATCGTCCGCATCGGCGAGCATGAGGCGGTGATCGCCTGGCGGCAGCGCTGGCGCGATCGCGCCGTCGAGCTGCTGCGCGGGCTCGGCCTCGAAGCCGAGTTCGACGTCGCCAGCGACCCCTTCTTCGGCCGCAGCGGTCGCCTGCTGGCCCGCAGCCAGCGCGCCCAGGAGCTCAAGTTCGAGGTGCTGGTCCCGATCGCCGGCCCCGAGCCGACCGCCGTCGCCTCCTTCAACTACCACCAGGACCACTTCGCCTCGACCTACGGGATCGAGGTGGAGGGCGAGGACCCGGCGGCCCACACCGCCTGCCTCGGCTTCGGGCTCGAGCGAATCGCGCTGGCGCTCTTCCGCCGCCACGGGCTCGACCCCGCCTCCTGGCCCGGACCTGTCCGCGACGCCCTGGAGCTGGGGTGAGCGCCTTGGTCAGCCTGCTCGGCCTCGACCCGGCTTCCTACCTCCCGCACGCGCTGCACCGGACCGACCGGGTCTACGCCGAAACCAACTGTTACACCGACATCCTCATCGAGTTCGTCCACGCCCGCGGCGAGGAGCCCCTGGCGATGATGGCCTGCGCGCTGCCGATCGACTTCGAGGGGGACCAGTGGACCTTCTTCAAGCCGCGGCCGGAGGAGGTCGAGCGGCTCTACGGCATCGACGTCCACGAGATGCAGCCCTACCGGCCCCTGCCCGAGCAGATCGCCGAACAGATCTCGGCGGGAAGGACGTTGATCGTCGAGCTCGACTCCTTCTACCTTCCCGACACCGAGGCGACCAGCTACCGCAAGGAGCACGTCAAGAGCTCGGTCGTCGCCGAGGCGATCGACCAGGACGCCAAGACCTTCCGCTACTTCCACGGCACCGGCTACCACCAGCTCGCGGGGGAGGACTATCTGGGGGTCTTCCGGATCGGCGAGTTCTCCGCCGACGTCCTGCCCCCCTACACCGAGCTCGCCCGGCTCGACGCGGGCGCGCCGCTCCGCGGCGAGGAGCTGCGCGAGGCCGCCGTCGAGCTGATCGCGCGGAATGCCGCCCGGCGTCCCGCCGACAACCCCTTCGCGCGCTTCGGTGCCCGCCTGCAGGACGATCTGCCCCGCCTCCTCGAAGGCTCGCCACAGACCTACCACGACTACGCCTTCGCGACGGTGCGGATGGTCGGCTCGGCCTTCGAGGCTGCCGCCTCCGGCGTTCGCTGGGCCCTCGGCGCCGACGCCGAGGCCGCCGCGGCGGCGATGGACGAGGTGGTCGAGGGCAGCAAGACCCTCTCCTTCAAGCTGGCGCGCCGCCGGGAGTTCGATTCCGGGCCCTACGTCGAGAAGCTCGCCGATGCCTGGGAGCGGAGCTTCGTCGGGCTCGGCGATGCCCTCGCCTGAGCCGACGATCCCGGCCCGGGTGCGGGTCGCGGCGCACGCGCGCCAGCTGCTGAGCGGCGGCTGGGAGGTTGCCCGCTGCGCTCCGGGCGCCCACTCCTCGCCCGAGACCGCCGCCGCGCTGGAGTGGATGGCCGCCGCCGTTCCGGGCACGGCGGCCGCGGCGCTGCGGGATGCGGAGGTCTGGCGGCTCGGCGACGACCTCGACTTCGACGCCGAGGACTGGTGGTTCCGGATCGGCTTCGAGGCCGCCCCGGCGGTGGCCGGCGAGGTCGTCCGGCTGCGCCTCGACGGCGTCGCCACGGTCGCCGAGGTCTTCCTCAACGGCGAGCTGATCCTCAGCAGCGACTCGATGTTCGCGGCCCACCGGGTCGACGTCGGCGAGCGGCTGCTCGCGGGGCGCAACGAGCTGGCGATCCGCTGCCGCGCCCTGGCGCCGCTGCTGGGATCGAAGCGCAAGCCGAGGGCGCGCTGGCGCACCCGGCTCGCCGACGGCCGGCTGCGCTTCTTCCGGACGATGCTGCTGGGGCGCGCGCCCGGATTCGCTCCCGGCCCGGCGGCGGTCGGCCCCTGGCGGCCGGTCTGGCTGGAGCGGATGCGGCGGCTCGAGGTCGAGGGGCTGGAGCTGCGGACCAGGCTCGAGGGGGAGGACGGAATCCTCGCGGTCGCGGTCAGGCTGAAGTCGATCGGCGCGGGAGGCGCGCCCTCTGCCGTCTCGGTCGAGGTGGAGGGCGGAGAGGGACTCCACCGGGGCGAGCTCCGGTTGCGGCCCGACGGGGCCGCCGTCAGCGCCGAGGGCGAGGTGCGCATCCCCGGGGTGCGGCGCTGGTGGCCGCACACGCACGGCGAGCCGGCGCTCTACGGGGTGCGGCTGCTCGTCGGCGACGCCGAGGGCGAGCTGGCGGTCGACGCCGGACGCGTCGGCTTCCGCGAGCTGGCCGCCGGGGGGAGCCACGCGCACCGCCCCGAGGAAGACGGGCTCGACCTCCACTGCAACGGGGTGAGGGTCTTCTGCCGAGGGGCCGTCTGGACGCCGCCGGACTTCGCCTCCCTCGCGGCCGGGGAGGGGGAGTTGCGGACGGCGCTCGAGCAGGTGCGGGAGGCGGGCATGAACATGCTGCGGATCCCCGGTACCGCCGCCTACGAGTGCCCCGGCTTCCATGACCTCTGCGACGAGCTGGGGATCCTCGTCTGGCAGGACTTCATGTTCGCCAACATGGACTACCCAATCGCCGACGAGGAGTTCCGGGCGGCGGTCGAGTCCGAGACCGAGGCGGTCCTGGCCGAGCTCGGCGGCCGCCCCAGCCTCGCCGTCCTCTGCGGGAACAGCGAGATCGAGCAGCAGGTGGCGATGCTCGGGCTCGACCCCGCCGAGGGTCGGGGCGAGCTCTTCGGCGAGCTGCTTCCGCGGGCGATCGCCGCCGCCGCGGTCGACGCCGTCTACTTCCCCTCGGCCCCCTGCGGCGGCAGGCTGCCGTTCCGCCCGGGGAGCGGGATCGCCAACTACTACGGGGTCGGTGGCTACCGGCTGCCGCTCGCGGACGCGCGCCGCGCCGGCGTCCGCTTCGCGGCCGAGTGCCTCGCCTTCGCCAACGTCCCCGACCAGCCAGACCTCGAGGCGATCCTCCCGGAGGGGTCCCAAGGCGTCGCGGTCCATCACCCCCGCTGGAAGGCGGGGGTGCCGCGCGACGCCGGCAGCGGCTGGGACTTCGACGACGTCCGCGACCACTACCTGCAGGCGCTCTTCGGCCTCGACCCGGGGGAGCTGCGGCGCTGCGACCACGACCGCTACCTCGAGCTCTCCCGCGCCGTCAGCGGCGAGGCGATGGCCGCCGTCTTGGGCGAGTGGCGGCGCGCCGGCTCGCCCTGCGGAGGCGGCCTGGTCCTCTGGTTGCGCGACCTCTTGCCGGGCGCCGGGTGGGGCCTCCTCAGCAGCGCCGGCAACCCGAAGCGCGCGCTCCACCACCTGCGGCGGGCGCTGGCCCCGCAGGCTGTCTGGCTGACCGACGAGGGGCTGGCCGGCGTCGCCGTGCACGTCGCCAACGACCGCCCCGAGCCCCTGCGGGCGCGGTTGCGCATCGCCCTCTACAAGGACGGCGAGCTCCTCGTCGGCGAGGCTGACGAGGAGCTGGAGCTGGAGCCGCACTCGGGCCTGGAGCGGGACCTCGAGCAGATGCTGGGGCGCTTCGCCGACGCCTCCTGGGCCTACCGCTTCGGCCCGCCTGCCCAGGATGCGATTTTCGCCGCCCTCGAGAACCCCGCCGATGGTCGGCTGATCTCCCACTCGGTCCACTTTCCCGCCCGGAGGCCGCTCGAGCGCGAGACCTGCGAGCGGCTCGGTCTGACCGGGGAACTTGCTCCCGTCGGGTGCGGCGGCATGCTGCTGCGGCTCGAGAGCGCCCGGCTCGTCTACGGGTTGCGGATCTCGGCACCGGGCATGAGCGCCGAGGACGATGCCTTCTCGCTGGAGCCGGGCCGGCCGCGCGCCGTCGGCCTGCACCCGCGGGGGCCGGAGACAGCGACCGCAGCGGTTTCCCTCGCCGCGCTCAACATGTCCGGTTCCGTGACTGTACGCGGCGGGAGCTGAGCCTCGATGCCGACCACCGTCGCCTTCTACTTCGGCTCGGCCTCCGAGCCGGCCTTCGGGCTGCTGACGGCACCCCCCCCGGGCGCCTCTCGGCGCGTCCCGGTGTTGCTCTGCCCGCCCTGGGGCTGGGAGGAGGTCGCCTCCTACCGCAGCCGCCGCCGCTGGGCGGAGGCGCTGGCGGAGGCCGGTCACCCGACGCTGCGCTTCTTCTACCCCGGCACCGGCGATAGCGCCGGCGCTCCCGCCGATCTCTCGCGGGTCGACGCCTGGGTTGCCGCCGTGGAGTCCGCCGCCGCGCACCTGCGCCAGAGCCATGGCCCGGGACTGGCGCTGATCGGGCTGGGAGTGGGCGGGCTGCTCGCCCGCGAGGCGATCGCGCGGGGAGCGGAGGTCGAGGAGCTGGTGCTGTGGGGGGCGCCCGGCAGCGGCCGGGCCTTCGCCCGCGAAACGCTCGCCTTCTCGAACATGCAGGAATGGGCCGGGAGCGAGGCCGGGCTGGGCGAGGGCTGGGTCGAGGCGGGAGGCTTCCTGCTCAGTCCCGAGACGGACCACGACCTGCGCAAGCTCTCCCCCGGCGTTCCGGAGGGAGCTTCGCTGCGGCGGGCGCTGCTGCTCGACCGCGACGGCACCGCGGTGGACGCGAAGACGCGCTCCGGCTTGGAGGCGGGCGGCGTCGAGGTCACCGCGGCCCCCGGGCGGGGCTGGGGCGAGATGGTCTCCCATCCGGAGCGCTCGCGCCTCCCGCTTGAGGTGGTCGGGGCGGTCGAGTCGTGGTTGAGGGCGGGCGAAGGCAGCGAGCCGGGAGTAGCGGGCGGGTCTCCCGAGGCGCAGGCCGGGGTGCCCGGCTGGGGGCAGCCGGAGCTGCGGCTGGAGGTCGAGGGCCGGGAGGTCGTCGAGGCGCCGCTGACGGTGGCGCAGGAGTTCGGCCGCGCCTTCGGCGTCCTCACGACTCCGGCCGAGAAGAGCAACGGCGAGCTCTGCGCGGTCTTCCTCAACGCCGGTGCCGTGCGTCACACGGGACCGAACCGGATGTGGGTCGAGGCGGCGCGGCGCTGGGCGGCCCGCGGGGTCAACTGCCTGCGCGTCGATCTGGAGGCGATCGGCGAGGCCGACGGCGACGAGGGCCGGTTGCGCAGCGTCCCCGAGTTCTACGAGGATCGCTACGAGGCGCAGGTCGGGCGCCTGCTCGACGCCCTGCAGACACGTGGGCTCGGCAATCGCTTCCTACTCGTCGGGCTCTGCGCCGGCGGCTTCTGGTCCTTCCGCGTCGCCCTGGCCGATCCGCGGATCGAGCGGGCCGTGCTGCTCAACGCCGGGGCGCTGGTCTGGCACGAGAACATCCTCAGCGAGCGCGAGGTCCGCAAGATCTCGCAGGCCCGGCAGTGGCGCCGCTGGAAGAAACTGCTCAGCGGCCGGGTTGAACGCGACCGCCTGCGGTCCTTCGCCCGCTCGCTCGCGCGGCGCTCCCTGTGGCGGCGTCGCCGGCGTGCCGACGACGGTCTCCTCGGCGACCTCGACCGGCTGCGCGGGGCGGGCGTCCGGCTCACGCTCGCCTTCGCCGAGAACGAGCCGCTTGCCTCCGAACTAGAGCGGGAGGGAGTTGTCGCCCGGCTCGAGGACTGGCCGAACGTCTCGGTCCGCTCGCTTCCCGGCGGCGACCACACCCTGCGGCCGGTTGCCGCCCAGCGGGCGGCTCACAGCCTGCTCGATGAGGAGCTGGGCCGGTCTCTTGGGACCGCCCAGGAGCGGTCCGGCTAGGCGTAAGCCTCCGCCAGCTCGGGGTCCTTCTCGGCCAGCATCTCCGCCAGCTCGACCATCACCTTGCACTGCTTCCAGGTGGCGTCGTCCTGCATCTTGCCGTCGATCATGTGGACGCCGCGGCCGTCGGGGATCGCCTCGATCACTTTCTTGGCGAACTTGACCTCGTCCGGCGGCGGGCTGAAGACCTTCTTGGCGATCCCGATCTGCACCGGGTGCAGCGACCAGGCGCCGACGCAGCCCATCAGGAAGGCGGCGCGGAACTGGGTCTCGCAGCCCGCCGTGTCCTTGATGTCTCCGAAGGGCCCGTAGAAGGGGAGGATGCCGGCGGAGGTGCAGGCGTCGACCATGCGGGCGATCGAGTAGTGCCAGAGGTCCTGCTGGGCGCTGACGCGGTCGGCCTCGGGGTTCTCCGGGTCGGCCGGGTCCTCCATCACGCGGTAGCCCGGGTGGCCGCCGCCGACGCGGGTCGTCTTCATCCGGCGGGCCGCGGCAAGGTCGGCCGGGCCGAAGCTCATCCCCTGCATGCGCGGGCTGGCGTTGGCGATCTCCTCCAGGTTGACGACGCCCTGCGGAGTCTCGAGGATCGCGTGGACGAGGATCGGCCGCGCGAGTCCCGCCTTGGCCTCGAGCTGGGCGAGCAGGCGGTCGACGTAGTGGATGTCCCAGGCGCCCTCGACCTTGGGGACCATGATCACCTCGAGCTGGTCGCCGATCTCGCCCACCAGCTCGGTCAGGTCGTCGAGCACCCAGGGGCTCTCCAGCGCGTTGACGCGGGTCCAGAGCGAGGTCTGGCCGAAGTCGTTCTCCTTGGCGGCGCGGATCAGGCCGGCGCGGGCGGCCTCCTTGCGGTCGACCGGGACCGCGTCCTCGAGGTTGCCGAGCAGGATGTCCGTTTTCTCGGCGATGGCGCCGGCCTTGGCGACCATCTTCTCGTTCGAGAAGTCGAGGAAGTGGATCATCCGCGACGGCGTGACCGGGATCTCGCGGAGCGGCTCCGGGGCGCCGATCGCCTGCGGCAGGAAGAAGTCTCGTGGATGTCTCAAGGTGCTCCTCGGGTCGTGTCGGACGGAAAGCCGCGCGTAAATTTAGTGAGGGTGCGACTTTTCCGCCTCCAGCACGCCTAGATTCCCCCCATCACGAGGGAAGAGCGAGACCGGACGCAGGACTGGCTGGTGCCGCGCGGCAGCGTGCCGCTGGTGAGCCAGCTGGAGGCGCGGATCGACGAGGCGGTCGTGATCGCGCGAGCCTCCGAAGCGGGGGTGCGGGAGGTGGGGGAGATGGCCCTCGACGCCGCCCGCCAGGCGCGCCGGGCGGCGGAGGCAGCCGAGGCGAGCGCCAGGGCGGCCGTGCAGAGCTCCAACGCCGCCACGGCCCCCACCGCCGCTGTGGAGGCGAGCGAACCGGGAGCGCGCCCGGCGCCCGCAGGCGCCGGGCTCCGGATCACCCGACCCCGCCCGCTTCCGTTCGAGGCGAGGTTCACGAGCTTCAGCGAGCGGGCCGATCGGCTCTCGGCGAGGCTGCGGGCGCTGCAGGACCACCCGTCGCACCGGCCGACCCCCTCCGGCGGGGTCCGCCGCTCCTAGAGCCAGGCGCCGAACCAGCGTTCGCGCAGGCCCGCGGCCAGTTCGCGGGTCAGCGGCCCGACCGCGTTCAGTGGCCGCCCGTCGATGCCGCCAACCGGCTCGACCCCCCGCAGCGAGCCGGTCAGGAAGACCTCCTCGGCGGCGTCAACCTCCTCGACCCCGAAGGTCCGCTCTTCCACCTCGGCCCCGAACCCGGCGGCCAGCTCGAAGACCGCCGAGCGGACGATGCCGGGCAGGATGCGCCCATCCAGCGGCGGGGTCACCAACTTGCCCTCGCGGACGAGGAAGACGTTGGCGCGCGAGGCCTCGAGCACGGTTTCCTCGAGATCGACGAGGAGCGGCACGAAGCCGTTGCCAGCCGCGGTTTCGGCCTCGCCGAGCAGCGCCCGGTCGGCCCACTTGTGCTCGCCATAGCCGCGGTCGACCGGCAACGCGCGCAGCTCCGAGCTCGATTCCTCGAGCGGCAGCACCAGCTGGGGAGGGAACTCGGCGATCGCGATCTCCGGATCGAGCCCCCCGTCGCGCGGGGCGAGCGTGACCCGCATCCGGCCCAGCCCGGCCTCCCTGGCGCGGCCGCGGATCAGCTCCCGCAGCGGCGGCGGCTCCTGCCCGTACAGGGTCCCGGCGCTCGTCCGCAGTCGGGCCAGGTGCGGATCCAGTTCGACCGGACCCCCTTCGAAAACGAGCAGGGTCTCGATGATCCCCGCCCTCAGGTCCGGCCGCGGCCGCTGTGTCAGGGCAGCAGGTTGTGACATCGTTGCGGCGATGATAAGGCGATTCCGCCGCTATGCAGGCGAAAACGGACACCGCGCCGCGGTTGCCAAGGCGGTCGCCGAAGCGAGAGACCGGGTCTACTCGACCGCGGCGATGATGATCGTGGTGAAGGACCTCGACGAGGTGCTCGTGCCCGGGCGCAGCTCTGGCGTCGAGGTCGTGCCTCTCGACGAGAGCCGCCTCGCGGGGCTCTCGGAGCTCAATCGCGCCCGCGGCCGGCCGCGGGTCGATCGTCGCTTCCGAAGCAACCTGCGGCGCGGCATGCGCGGCTTCGTAGGTGTCAAGAACGGGGTCACGGTCGGCTACTACTGGTGGGTCGACGCCGCGAGCGCTTCCAGTCACCCGGACCTGGATTGGCTGGGAGATTTCGCGCGGATCGCCGACAACGACGTTTACGGATCCGACTACTACGTGCTGCCCGAGCACCGCTCCGGCGGCACCTCCAACGACATGCTCTTCCAGATCGAGTGCAACCTGCGCGACAGCGGGTTCGAGCGAATCTGGGGCTATGTCCTCAACAGCAGCCGCGAAGCGCGCTGGCTCTACAGCTCCCGGGGCTACCGGCCGATGGAGGAGGTGCACAGCCGCCGTCTCCTCTTCCACCGGCGGGTCGCCAAACCGCGCAAGTAGGCTCACGCCGTGAACGATTTCGCCACAGCAATCGAAAAGTTCCTATCGACCGAGCTCGCCGGCGCGCCGGAGCTCGTTGAGGTCCAGCGCGACACCGATCTTCTCGCCGCCGACCTGATCGACTCGCTGGGGATCATGGAGCTCGTCAAGTTCCTGGAGGCGCGGTTCGGGATCGCCGTCGCCGACGAGGACCTGGTGCCGGAGAACTTCCGCAGCATCGACGCGATCACGGCCTTCGTCGCCCGGAAGACCGACTGAGCGCGATGCTGCTGCAGCTCCTCTACGACCACGCGGAGGTCGCCGGCGACCGCATCGCGGTCGTCCACGGCGACGAGCGGCTGAGCCGAACCGAGCTGATCGAGCGGATCGAGCGGTTGGCCGACGGCCTCGCCGGCCTCGGCATCGGCGCCGCCGACGCCGTCGCCCTGGTGATCCGCGACGACCCGTGGTTCGTCGCCTGCTTCCACGCGATCGCCGCGCTCGGCGCCAAGGTCGTCCCCGCCAACCCGGCCTTCAAGCAGGCGGAGCTCGAGTTCTGGTTCCGCAGCACCGGCGTCAGGGCGGTGATCAGCGACGAGCGCACCGCCGGGGTCTGCGAGCGGATCGTCGCCGGCTTGGACCGCGAGGTGCCGGTGATCGGCTCCGGCGCGGGGCACGGGCGCTCGCGCACGCTCGCCGGGCTGGTCGAGGAGGGCTCGCCGCGCCGCCTCCCCTCGCGCGCACCCGAGGAGGCTCTCGTCGGCCAGTTCTCCTCGGGCTCGACCGGCCGTCCCAAGCGCCTCGACCGAAGCCACGGCCAGTGCCTCGCCGAGGCGCAGGCCTACCTCGGCCTCGGGCTCGGCGCCGAGGACCGGATCCTCGCCGCGGTCCCCCTCTTCCACACCTGGGGGATGGGCTCGTGCATCTTTGGCGCGGCGATCTCCGGGGCGCCGCTGGTCATCCTCGAGGACCCGCACCCGTTCCTGCTCAAGCGCCACCGCGCCTTGGAGCTGATCGAACGCGAGCGGATCACTGTCTTCCCCGGCGTCCCCTTCAACTTCAGGCTGATGGCGGAATCGCCTGCCGACGCCGACCTCTCCTCGCTGCGCCTCTGCTTCAGCGCCGGGATGGCGCTGCCGCGGGAGACCTTCGAGTCCTTCGGCGAGCGCTTCGGGATCCTCGTGCGCCAGCTCTACGGCAGCACCGAGACCGGGATGATCGCGGCCAACCTCAGCGAGGACCCGGTCGCCACCTTCGAGTCGGTCGGCGCCGCGGTCGAGGGGGTCGAGCTGAGGATCGTCGACGAGCAGGGAGGGCAGCTGCCGAGCGGTGAGGTCGGCGAGGTGACGGTGGCCAGCCCCGCGGCGACCGGCGGTTACGGCGACCTGCCCGAGCAGAACGCGATCGCCTTCCGCGAGGGGCGCTTCTTCACCGGCGACCTCGGCTACCTCGACGGGGACGGAATGCTGTTCCTGGCCGGGCGCAAGAAGCTCCTGATCGAGACCGGCGGCTTCAAGGTCGACCCGATCGAGGTCGAGGCGGTGCTCGACTCCCACCCGGCGGTTGCCGAGTCGGTGGTGGTCGGGGTCGAGACCGGAGTCGCCGGCGAGCAGCGGGTCAAGGCGGTGACCGTGCGGGCGGGGGAGTGCGAGGAGCGTGAGCTGATCGCCTTCTGCCGTGAGCGGCTGGCGAACTTCAAGGTGCCGCAGAAGGTCGAATTCAGGGACGAGATCCCGAAGAGCCCGCTGGGCAAGATCCTCAGGAAATACCTCGTCTGAGGGGGTGCCGGTGAAGACGCTGCTGATCGACAACTACGACTCCTTCACCTACAACCTCTACCAGCTGCTCGCCGAGGCCAACGGCGAGGAGCCGCTCGTCGTCCGCAACGACGAGCGGAGTTGGTCCCAGCTCGCGGCCGAGCTGGATTTCGACAACGTCGTCATCTCGCCGGGGCCGGGGCACCCGCAGCGGGAGGCCGATTTCGGTATCTGCGCCGAAGCGATCCGCCAGGCCGAGGTGCCCCTGCTCGGGGTCTGCCTCGGCCACCAGGGGCTCGCCGCCGCTTACGGGGCGAAGGTCCTCCACGCGCCGCAGCCGATGCACGGCCGCCTCAGCGCCGTCACCCACAACGGCACCGGCCTCTTCGCGGGCCTGCCGCGGGAGTTCCGCGTGGTCCGCTACCACTCGCTCTCCGTCGAGCTGCCGCTGCCGCCCGAGCTTGAGGGTGTCGCCTGGACGAGCGACGGCGTCCTGATGGCGCTCGCCCACCGCGAGCGGCCGCAATGGGGCCTGCAGTTCCATCCCGAGTCGATCTGCACCGAGCAGGGCAGGGCGCTGCTGGGCCGCTTCCGCGACATCACCGCCGAGCGGGCGGGGGGCCGCCGCTCAGGCCAAGCCCGCTTCGATGAGCCTGCCGCTGGCGCGCGGCCGGCCGAGGGCCTGGAGCTGAGGGTGAGGCGGCTCGACTCCGCTCACGACACCGAGCGCGCCTTCTTCCACCTCTACGGCGCCAGCCCCGAGGCCTTCTGGCTGGATAGCAGCATGCCCGACGGCCGCGGGCGCTTCTCCTTCATGGGCGACGCCTCGGGACCGCTGGGCTCGACGGTTTCCCACGACGTCGCCGGCGGCGAGCTGCGGGTCCGCGACCGTGGCGGCGAGCGGGTGCTCGAGGAATCGATCTTCGACTACCTCTCGCGCGAGATGCGGCGCCTGCGCTACCTCTCCGACGACCTCCCGTTCGACTTCAACTGCGGCTTCGCCGGCTACTTCGGCTACGAGCTCAAGGCCGATTGCGAGGGCGACCTGGCCCACCGCTCGACCCTGCCCGACGCCTTCTTCGTCTTCGCCGACCGGATGATCGCCTTCGACCACGTCGAGGGGGCGACCTACGTGCTCGCCGTCTGCCGGCCGGGCGACGCCGAGGCGGCCGACCGCTGGATCGCCGAGACGAGCCTGCGGCTCTCCTCGCTGGCGCCGGTCCCGGCCCCGGTGTGGTGCGCGGCCGCGGCCGAGCGGGAGCCGGTCGACTTCCGTCTCTCGCGCTCGCACCGCCGCTACCTGGAGGACATCGCCGAGTGCAAGCAGCAGCTGGTCGACGGCGAGAGCTACGAGATCTGCCTGACAAACCGGATCGTGGCCGATGTCAGGCCCGATCCCCTCGCCCTCTACCGGACCCTGCGCCGGGTCAACCCGGCGCCGTTCGCCGCCTACCTGCGGCTTGGCGAGGCGGCGGTGCTGAGCTCCTCGCCGGAGCGCTTCCTCTCGATCGGGCGTGATCGCTGGGTGGAGGCGAAGCCGATCAAGGGCACCGCGCGCCGCGGCCGCACCCCCGCCGAAGACGTGCGCCTGGCCGAGGAGATGCGGCTGGACGAGAAGACCCGGGCGGAGAACCTGATGATCTGCGACCTGCTCCGCAACGACCTTGGCCGCGTCTGCGAGGTCGGCACGGTCCACGTTCCGGAGCTGATGCACGTCGAAAGCTACGAGACCGTCCACCAGCTCGTCTCCACCGTCCGCGGCCTGCTCCGCGAAGGGGTCGAGCCGCCCGACTGCGTCCGCGCCTGCTTCCCCGGGGGCTCGATGACCGGGGCGCCGAAGAAGCGGACGATGGAGATCGTCGACCGCCTCGAGGGGGAGGCGCGCGGCGTCTACTCGGGGGCGATCGGCTATCTCGGGCTGAGCGGCGGCTGCGACCTGAACATCGTCATCCGCACGATCGTCCTCGATGGCGAGGAGGCGACGATCGGGGTGGGGGGGGCGATCGTGATGCAGTCCGAGGAGGAGGAGGAGTACCAGGAGATCCTCCTCAAGGGAATGGCGCCGATGCGGGCGATCGACCCGCGCGTCGACCCGCGGGCCGTTTTCGAGAGCGAGGGCGCGGCCCTCTGACGGATAACCTTCGAGGTCCCGAGAAACCCGACCAGGCAGGAGCTATGGCCGTAGACACCGCCGCCTACCGCGAAATGACCGACGAGCAGCAGGCGATCATCGAAATGGTCCGCCAGTTCGCCGACGAGCAGATCATCCCCAACGCCGAGCACTACGACCACGAGGACTCCTTTCCGGAGCCGATCGTCGAGCAGATGAAGGAGCTCGGGCTCTTCGGGGTGACGATCCCGGAGGAGTACGGAGGGATGGGCCTCGACCTGACGACCTACGCGATGATCGTCGAAGAGCTCTCGAGGGGCTGGATCTCGATCTCCGGCGTCGTCAACACCCACTTCATCGGCTCCTACCTGCTGATGAAGTTCGGCACCGACGAGCAGAAGGAGTACTTCCTGCCGAAGATGGCGACCGGCGAGATCCGCGCCGCCTTCTCGCTCTCCGAGCCCGAGGTCGGCTCCGACGTCCAGGGCATCAAGGCGACGGCCACCAAGGACGACGACGGCAACTGGGTCCTCGAGGGCCAGAAGATGTGGGTCACGAACGGTCTCGGCTCGAGCGTCGTCTTCGTCCTGATGAAGAACGACCCGAAGGCCGACCCGCCCTACACCGGCATGACCTGCTTCATCACCGAGAAGGAGCCCTGGAAGGAGACCAACGAGGGCGAGTACGCCGGCCTCGAGATCCCGCCCAAGATCAAGAAGATGGGCTACAAGGGCGTCGAGTCGACTGAGCTCGTCTACAGCGGCTACAGGTGCCCGCCCGAGCGGATCCTCGGCGGTGAGGAGGACGGGCTGGGCAAGGGCTTCGTCCAGATGATGGACGCGCTCGAGGTCGGCCGCGTGAACGTCGCCGCCCGCGGCGTCGGCATCGCCCAGCGCGCCCTGGAGCTCGCCCTTCGCTACAGCCAGGAGAGGAAGACCTTCGGCAAGCCGATCGCCCAGCACCAGGCGATCCAGTTCAAGCTCGCCGACATGGCGACCAAGGTCGAGGCCGCCCGCCTGATCACGCGCAAGGCCGCCCGGATGAAGGACGCCGGCGAGCGCTCAGACCTCGAGGCCGGCATGGCGAAGCTGTTCGCCTCCGAGGCCGGCCGCTTCTGCGTCGAGGAGTCGTTCCGCATCCACGGGGGCTACGGCTACTCGAAGGAGTACGAGATCGAGCGGCTCTACCGCGACGCACCCTTGCTCCTGATCGGGGAGGGAACCTCCGAGATTCAGCGCATGGTGATCGGCAAGAAGCTCTTGGAGCGGAACAAGATTTGAAGCCGGTCGCCCTGGTCAGCGGGGCGAACCGTGGGATCGGCGCCGAGATCGCACGCCAGCTTGCCGCCGATCACGGCTTCGTCGTCTTCGCCGGCGCTCGGGACCCGGACGACGTGGAGGAGGCCGACGGGATCGTCCCGATCGAGCTCGACGTCACCGACCAGGACACGGTCGAAGCGGCTCAGGAGCAGATCGGCTCCGACCCCGGCCATCTCGACGCGCTCGTCAACAACGCCGGGGTCTATGGCGACCCGATCGGGGTGCTCGACTACGACCTGGACCGAGCCCACGACGTGCTCGAGGTGAACACCTTCGGCCCCTGGCGGCTCTGCCAGGCGTTCGTCCCTTTGCTGCGGCGCAGCTCGCAGCCCCGGATCGTGAACGTCTCGAGCGGCGCCGGGCAGCTCTCCGACATGAACGGCGGGCGCGCGGCGTACCGCGTGTCCAAGGCCGCCCTCAACGCGCTGACCCGGACACTTGCCTCGGAGGAGCGCGGGATCAAGGTCAACACGATGTGCCCGGGCTGGGTGCGGACCGACATGGGCGGCTCCGCGGCGTCGAAGTCCGTGGAGGAGGGCGCAGATACCGCCGTCTGGCTGGCGACGCTCCCAGACGACGGTCGGACCGGCGGCTTCTTCCGGGACCGTAAGCCAATACCTTGGTGAACATGCCCTCCACCCAGGACCTGATCAAGACCGCGATCGACCGCTTCCAGGCCGAGGTGCCTGCCCTCGCCCAGCTCAAGCTCGTCTTCGAGCTCGAGCTGCGGGGCAGGGGAGCCGTGCAGATGTTCCGGGTGGAGGTGCCCGCTCCCAAGATCACGAAGTCCGCGTCGACCGAGGATGCGCGGGTGACGGTCGCGATCCCACGCTCCGACTTCAATGAGCTGGCGACGGAGGGTCAGGTCCGCGACTACATCGCTGCTGTTGAGAACGGCCACATCCGCGCGAGCGGCGATACGAACATCCAGAAGCTGATCGCTCAGGTCGTCCAGCGCCACGAGCAGCGGGTTCGGACCAAGAAGGTCCATTAGAGAGGGTGGCGAGGGCGATC
Source organism: Solirubrobacterales bacterium (assembly GCA_045805725.1). GTDB lineage: Bacteria > Actinomycetota > Thermoleophilia > Solirubrobacterales > 70-9 > VAYN01. The sequence goes on along the minus strand of JBJMKQ010000002.1, from coordinate 1,357 downwards.
GATCCGGCGGCCCTGGCGAGGCAGCGTGCCGCCACGCAGCTCATTCACCGCCCGGCGTCGGCTCGCGATCCGGCTGAGATCGCCCGCTCGATCGGCGGAGCGCAGGCCCAGGACGTCTACGCCGGTCCGCTGAGCTTTCGCTCGCGCAGCTGGAGCGTGACCGCCGCGGACGTCAAGCGGGCGAGGACCGAGGAGCGCTCCTTGCTGCGGACCTGGGTGATGCGGACGACCATCCACCTGATCCCGACCGTCGATGCCGGCTGGTGGCTTCCGATCTTCGAGCCCGGAATCGAGAGGTGGTCCCGCCGGCGCCTCGAGCAGCTGGGGATGCCGGCGGGGGAGGACGAGCGAGCGATGAAGCTCGTGGGGCGCATGCTCGCCGACGAGGGCCCGCTGACCCGCAGCGAGATCGCCGAGCGCCTTCAGCGCGCTGGGATCGAGCTCAATCCGCAGACCCGGCTGCACGTGATGGGTTTGTCGGTGAGCTCAGGCATCGCCTGCCTGGGCCCCGATCGAGGCGCGCAGACGTGCCTCGTCCGGCGCGAGGACTGGATCGGGAAGCTGCCGAAGGTCGAGCGGGAGAGAGGGCTTGCGGAGCTGGCCCGCGTCTACCTCCGGGCCTTCGCCCCGACGACGGATCGGGATTTCGCCTACTGGTCGGGGCTGGGCCTGCGCGAAGTCCGCGCGGGTCTCTCCACGATCTCCGGGGAAATCGAGGAGGTCAAAGTCGGTGAGCAGGCGATGCTCACCCTGCGCGGGGCGCTGCCGCGGTTGCCGCGGCCCGGTCAGGTGCGGATGCTCGGCAACTTCGACACCTACCTGCTCGGCTGGAGGGACCGCTCCTTCTCGGTAACCGGCGAGCACGCGCTGCACGTCAAGGAGGGGGGAGGCGGCTGGATCCGCCCAGTTATCGTGGAGGACGGGATCGTCATCGGCGGCTGGCGCTCAGCCCGCAAGAGCGGGCGACACGAGCTCTCGCTCAACCTCCCCGAGGCCGAGCGGGAGCGCCTCGCCGCGGTGATCGACACCGAGGTCGCGGACATCGCCCGTTTCGAGGGCATGGAGACCGCGATCTCCTGACCCGGATACCATCCCGCGCCGATCCTGGAGAGGAGTCACAAACGACTCGAGGAGACCGATTCAACCGATGAGTGACGAGAACCACCAGCTGACGACGGACCAGGCCGAGCGAGAGGCGTCGGGCGCGCATGAGTACGGCCGCTACCTGGAGGAGTTCGAGGTCGGCGCCGTGTACAAGCACTGGCCCGCGAAGACGATCACGGAGTCCGAGGATCACCTCTTCTGCCTGCTGACCATGAACCACCACCCGCTGCACATCAACGACGTGTACGCGGCG
>JBJMKQ010000001.1:0-36943 GCA_045805725.1 Solirubrobacterales bacterium | reverse complement strand
GGGGTCGAACTCGGAGTCGAAGATGAGGGCGCGGGTGGGAGCGTCGGCCTCACCGCGCGGCGGCGGGATCCGTTCGACGATCGCCTCCAGCACCTCCAGCACCCCCTCCCCGGTCTTGGCGGAGATCCAGAGCGCTTCCTCGGGATCGCCGCCAAGCAGGTCGGCGATCTCTTGTGCGACCCGCTCGGGCTCGGCGCCGGGCAGGTCGACCTTGTTGATGACCGGGATCAGCTCGAGGCCGTTCTCGATCGCCAGGTAGGTGTTGGCGACCGTCTGCGCCTCGACTCCCTGAGCGGCGTCGACCACCAGCAGCGCCCCCTCGCAGGCGGCGAGGCTGCGCGAAACCTCGTAGGAGAAATCGACGTGGCCGGGGGTGTCGATCAGGTGCAGGTGGTAGGTCTCGCCGCTTTTCGCCGTGTACTCGACCCGCACCGCCTGCGCCTTGATCGTGATCCCGCGCTCGCGCTCGAGGTCCATCGAGTCAAGCAGCTGCGCCTGCATTTTCTTCGGGTCGACGGCGCCGGTGAGCTCGAGGATGCGGTCGGCCAGGGTCGACTTGCCGTGGTCGATGTGGGCGATGATCGAGAAGTTTCGGATGTGGTCCATGAGGCGTGGGGAGTATGAGGGACGGAGGTCACCGGCCGGCGGGTCCTGTCGGGCAGGGGACCCACCATCCCCGAGGACACCTCGGAAATGGTCCCCCCCCACCGCGCCACCCGCGCGAGGAAGCGGGTTATCCACACGCCGAAGAATTCAGCCTTCTCGGCAGCCTGAACACAACCGTTGGCGGCTTCTTGAGGATGGCGTGGGCTCCGGCGATTTCCAGCCAATTGGCCAGTGGTGGGTACGGGGGTTTGGCGGGTTCTAGGCGGTCGCGGGTGGCGATGGCGTAGTCGTAGTCGCCTTCGTTCAGGAGCTGGAGGTACTGCTGGCAGGTGATTGGGGCTTCGAAGCCGCCGTGGGGGCGTTCCTGGCCGAGGTACTGGACTCGGTTGGAGAGGTCGGTGCCGAAGAGGGGGTACTGGCGGGTGCTGGTGGTGGCGATGCGAGCGTCGCTGACGTTGCGGGCCCAGGCGAAAGCAGAGTTCAGGCCGGGTGAGGTGAAGGTCGGGTCCATGTACCGGCTCTCCAGATAGTGCCGTTGGATCGGGTATCCGACGGCTATCACGAGAACCGCGAGCAGGGCACCCACGCCCGCAACAGATTTGGCGCTCCAGGGAAAAGTCCGCCGGTCCTTTGCACCGCTATGCGAAGCAAAGGGCAGGCGCACCCCCAGCGGGAGCAGGGCGAGGCCGAGGGTCAGGGCGGGTGCGAGGTAGCGGAGCCCCGATTCGAAGCCGCGGGGCATGCCGTCGGGGCCAGAGGCAGACGTCGGCGCTACGAGCCACGCCAACGCCGAGGCCAATCCCACCGCGCTCGCCACAGCCAACACTCCTGCCGACGGGGCGCTTTCCCTCCGTATGCGGCTATTTGCATCCTGTCGGCGGAGGAGGGGTGCCGCCAGTGCCAAGAGGAGGCCGGCGACGCTAGCGGCGAGCAGGAGCGGCCAGAGGAGCCAGAGGCCGTGATGTAGGCCAGGGAGGAACCAGTCGGACCAGACGCTGCCGTCGGTGAGGTAGCCGAGCACGGAATGGGCTTCGCGACCGCCGAGGGCCTGCCGCGGCGCCGGCAGATCAACCGGGCCGAGATGGTGAATCCAGGGCAGCGGGTTGCCGGTGTGGGCGAGGTTGCGGAGGTACCAGTAGCCGCCGCCGGCGAGGGCGGCGAGGGTCGAAGCAGCGAGCGCGCGTAGGCGTTCCCCCCGCGGGGCGATCACGGCGAGACCGATGACGATGACGGCGGCCGGGAGCAGGAAGTTCAGCTTCGTTCCCGCCGCCAGCCCCGCGGCAAGACCGGCGACGAAACAGGGGCCGACGACCGACCCGCTGCCCTCCTCGCCCAGACCCTCCCCCGCCTGAGCCCCCTCCTCAGTCCAGGCGTTGAACGCCACGGCCACCGCCGCCAGCAGGAAGAAGATGCCGACGATGTCGTTCCGCGCCTCTCCGGCTTGATCGGCCAGCGCCGGGACGCTCAGCGCGACCGCTCCGAGCGCAAGCGACCACGGACCGACCCGGTACGGCCGGCCGATGCACCAGCAGGCGACGAGGCAGCCGGCGAACCAGCCGAGGTTCAGCAGCGGCGAGAGGATGTCTCTCCCGAAGGCCAGCATCCCGGCCGCGTGGAAGATTTCGGAATTCGCCGGGTAGAACCAGGCGAGGAATTGCGGGGCGATGAAGTGCAGGTCCCAGGTGTTGCCGCTCTGGAAGAACCCCGCCGCGAATGGCCCGTGGTACCAGGTGCTGTCGAAGCCGGTCATTCCGGTCGAGAGGCGCGTCTTCACTCCCGCCGCGAAGTGCAGCACGGCGATCGCGGCGAGCAGGAGTGCGATCAGGATGGGAGGAGAGGGAGGGGAGGGCCTCCCCAGAAACAGCTCGCCTATGGCTCGCTGTCGAGTGTCTGGGCAGGCCCTCCCCTCCCTCTCCCGCCGCGGGACGAACTTCCAGAGCCCGAGCCCGATCAGCGCGATGAGAAGCAGATATGGCACCGGATCGAGGGCGCTGAAGCTGCCCAGCAGCTCCGCCGACCAGATCAACAGCGCCGCCGCAACCACGGCGCTCGTCAGATGAGCAGGCGGGCCCTCTACCCGCGGCGATAGCCAGCCACGCAGAGCTGACCCACCTAGCCAGGCAAATCCTCCAAGCAGCAGGATCTCCAAGGCTCCCGAAAGGTACCGGCCAGGTCCCAGCAACCGAGCCCCTACCGCCGCCGCCGCAGCAGGCGGGAGATCTGCTCCAGCTCCTCGACACGGAGGAGCTTGGCCACCGCCACGTAGACCATGCCGCCGACGGCGAGCCCGGATCCGAGTGAGACGATCTGGCCGCCGAGTCCGCGGCCGAGCTCCTGATCGAGCGCGTCCCAGACCAGCCATCCAGCACCCGCCAGAGCCGCCGCGGCAATCGTGATCCGGGTCCCGGTCGAGAGCAGCCGCCGCAGCTCCAGCCCGCCGAACCGGCGGCGCAGGATCACCGCCTGCGCGACCACTGCCGCCGTCGTCCCGATCCCCGTTCCGGCGACGATGCCGCCGACCCCGAACGGCTTGTAAAGCCCCAGCGCCGCCAGCGCCGAGACGACGAGGTCGATCGTCGCCAGCGCCGTCGCCTGCCACGGTTTCTGCAGGCTGAAGAAGGTCCGCGTCTGCAGCAGGTAGAGGCCGTTGGTCGGCAACGAGAAGGCGAACCAGAAGAGGGCGGTGGCGACGAGGGCGGTTTCGGCGCCGCCGAATTCGCCGCGCTCGTAGACGAGCCGGATCATCGGTTCGGAGAGGACGAGGATCGCCGCCGCCGCCGGCACCAGCACGAAGAGGATCTGGCGCATCCCGTTGGCCAGCGTCGCCCGCAGGTCGTCGAACTCGCCGGCGTTGGCGAACCGCGCCAGGGCCGGGAAGAGGACGGTCGCGACCGCGACCGAGAAGATCCCCTGTGGCAGCTGGTAGAGGCGGAACGCCTTGTCGATCGCCGCCGGCGCCTGTTCGCTGAGCAGGCCGCCGAAGAAGCTGTTGATTAGCGCGTTGAAGTTGATCAGGCCGAGGCTGATCGTCACCGGCAGCATCAGCAGCAGGACCCGACGCACGCCGGGGTGGCGCCAGTCGAGGCTGAAGCTGAAATGGAACGGCGTGTGGCGCAGGTCCCAGGTCGGGATCAGCAGCTGGACCAGGGTGCCGACGAGGATCCCGATCGCGTAGGCGTAGATCCTGTCCTGGCCGTGGAACAGCGGCTCGAGGACAACCAGGACGAGGATGATCGTCAGGTTCCAGAACAGCGGCGATATCGCGAAGGCGCCGAAGCGGTCGTAGCTGTTGAGGATGCCGACGACGACGCCGCTGACCCCGAGCAGGATCAGGATCGGGAAGAGGATCTGCGAGAGCGTGACGGTCAGGTCGATCACGCTCTGCTGGCTGAAGTTGGGGATGAAGAGCGGCATGATCACCGGCGCCAGGAGGACGAAGAGGGCGGTGATCGCGCCCAGCACCATCGTCGCCAGCAGCATCAGCGTCGAGGCGAGGCGGAACGCCTCCTTGAAGCGCTTCTCGCCGAGCAGTTCGGTGAAGACCGGGACGAAGGCGGGCTGCAGCGCCGCGTCAGCGAACAGCGCCCGGATCAGGTTGGGGACCTGGAAGGCGATCGTGAAGGCAGACATCGGTCCGCTGATCCCGTAGTAGCCGGCGGCGACCACTTCGCGGCCGAGGCCGGCGACGCGGGAGGCCGCGGTGGCGATCGAGAAGAACGCGGTCGAGCGGGCGATTCTGCCGCCCTGCCCCTCGGGCCGCGGCGCCCGGGTGAATTCCTCTCCCGGTTCGAATGCCTCCGCCTCCCAGACGCCGGCGTCGGCATTGGTCGCCGGCTCGTCGGGGTCGGGGGTTTGCGGTGCCTTGGGCGTCTCCAAGCTGGTTGTCGATTCCGGTTCGGGGCGACTGAGACGGCCTCAGTCGCTATAGTCGGCGGCCGCCCGGAGCCGGCAAGGCGCCCGCTCGGGAACTTGACATGGCCAACATAGCCTCACAGAAGAAGCGGATACTGCGCAGCGAGCGCGAGCGCACCGAGAACCGGCTCTTGACCAGCACGGTCAAGACCCACTTCCGCAGGCTCGAAGCCGCGGTCGAGGCAGGCGAGGCCGCGGCGGTCGCCAGCGAGCAGCGCGCCCTGGTCTCGAAGGTTGACAAGGCCGTGCAGAAGGGTGCCCTCCACAAGAACACGGGCGCCCGCAAGAAGGCCCGCGCCGCCAGGCTCGCGGCCGGCGCCAAAGCCGCCTAAGCCGCTCCCGCCGCAGCTCGCCTGAGTGCGATCGTGAGCGCCAGCTCGTCGCCGTAGTCCGCCCCGCCGCGGCACCAGAGCTCCAGGTCGGCGAGGGTCTCGGTCGCCAGCCGCAGATCCGCCAGGTTGGCGTCGCGCAGCCTCGAGACCAGTTGCTTGGCCGCGTAGGGGTGCATCTTCAGCGATGACTCCACCTGCTTGGGCGGAATCCCCTCCTCGAGCTGGGCGGCGGCGGCGCAGGCACCGCGCAGGCGCGAAGCGAGGCCGTAGATCAGACCGGTGGCGTTCTCGCCCTGGCCGATCAGGCGCTCGCCGATCCTCAGGGCAGTCGCGGCGTCGCCTTCGACCAGCGCGTCGGACAGCGACCACACCGCGGTCTCGGAGGTGTCGGCGATCATCTCCCGCAGGTCGGAGACGCTGACCTCTCCCCCCTCGCCCGCCCAGAGCGCCAAGCGCTCGAGCTCGTTGCGCAGGCGCAGCGGGTTGGAGCCGATCCTCTCCACCAGCAGGCGGGCGGCCCCCGGCTCGAGCCGGAATCCGAGCCGCTGCGCGTCGCCGACCAGGACCCGCGGCATCTCCCGCGCCTTCGGCGCCTCGAATTCATGGATCTCACCGGCCGCCGCCTTGACCGCTTTCGCCAGCTTCGCCGCTGCCTTGTCGCGGCAGATCAGGACCAGGGTCAGGTCCGGCGGCAGCTCGCCAAGGGCGGCGATCACCGGCTCCAGCTGCCGGTCACGCCACCGCTGCACCCCATCGGCGAGCAGGTAGCGCCGGGTGCCCATCAGCGACATCGCCGGGAGCGCCGCCAGTAGCGCCTCGTGGTCGGGCATCCCCCTCCCCTCGTCCGGCTCGAAGACCTCGAGGGCGGCGGATCCGCCCTCGCCTTCGGCGCGGGCCCGCAGGCGGGCACGGGTGGCGTCGATCTTCGAATCGTCGCTGCCGGCGATCAGGTACAGCGGCTTCATCTCGTCGGCCATCGGCCGAGTCTAGATCCCGCCGCGGCCCGTCGGCTGCCTACTTGTCGTGGCCTTTGGCGTAGCCGTCGCCGGGCGCGGCGGCGGTGGTCGCGGCGCTGGAGCTGGGAGGCGCATGACCCGAGGAGGCTTCGATCCCGCGTTCGCTCGCGTGGGCCGCCGCGGCGGCCGAACTGGAGTTGCCGGGCCCGGCCGCAACCTCGGGGGTGGCCGAGGAGGTAATCGCTTCGGCGGGCGGGCCGGGCGGCTTCGGCAGGGAGACCGGGGTCGGCGCCGGCGCGGCGACCGGCGCTGGGGCGCGGGGCGGTGACGACTTGGGCGCTGGACCCGCCGCCTGGTCGCCTCCACCCGAGACGGCCGGCGGCGCCGGCGCCGGTCCCGCCGGCGAGGCCGGGAAGCTGACCGCCGGAGCTGGGACCGCGGCGGATCCACCGGGTCCGGCCCCGTCTGCTTCCGCGGTCTCGCCCGAGCGCCCCCCTTTGGGCGATGGGGCTGCGATCGATCCCGCCGCCGCGCCTGGAGCCCCAGCCGGGACCGCGGCATCGGGGCTACCGCCAAGCGTCACCTTCCGCGCCTCGGAGATCGATTCCGTCGCCGTCGGTCGATCCGGCAGCGGCGCCGGTTCGAGCAGCGGGAAGCCCGGCTGGGCGAAGATCGCCACCAGCGCCAGCCCGGCGGCGGCGGTCAAGCCGAGGAGGGCGAAGGCGGTGCTGCGCATGCGTTCAGGCAGCCCGCGGCCGGCCAAGCTCGGTCGCCGGAGCGAGCTGAGCCGCTTGCTGTCGAGGAGGGACCGCACCGGTATCTGCATCGGCACCCCCTGCCAGCGGGGGAGTCATTGGATCGGTTTCCTCCACTATCGATTCGGTCATCCGTCCACGCGAAAGGAGTCCCTGGAAACGTCGATGACGACATCCCCATCCTCGTCGGTCCTCAGGGTAGGGACCCCGTGCCGGGCGAGGGTGGTGAGCGTGCCCTGCGTGGGGTGGCCGTAGGGGTTGCCCGCGCCGACCGAGATCACCGCCAGGCGCGGCCGCGTCTCCTCCAGCAGGTCGGCCAAGCCGGCATCGTCGCTGCCGTGATGAGCGACCTTTATGACGTCGACCGGGCCCGGATCGAGGGGCACCGCTTCGGCCTCCGCATCCGCCGTCAGCAGCATGCTGAATTCGCGCCAGCGCGCCTCCAGCACCAGCGCCTGCTGGTTAGGGTCCGCGCCGGCCGCCGGCAGGGCGAGGAGCTCCCGCGGCGGCCAAAGGACCTGCAGGCGCAGCGCCCCCGACCGGAGCTCCTCCCCGGCCGCGATGCGCTCCGCCTCCACGCCGGCCGCGGCCGCGCGACCCAGCAGCGGCCGATCGAGCCGGGCGAAGGCGAGCCTGCCGATCGGGACGCGGCCGAGCAGTTCCTCGACTCCCGCGGCGTGGTCGGACTGGTCGTGGGTCACCACAGCGGCCCCGAGGCTCTCGACGCCGGCGTCCGCCAGCTTGCGCGCCAGTTCGTCGCCCGGCGGTCCGCCGTCGACGAGAATCGCCGGCGCCCGCGCGGGCTCGAGCAGGATCGCGTCCCCCTGGCCGACGTCGAGGACGTCGATGCGGAGACCGCCGGACCCTTCCGGGGGTGTGTTTACGCCCGCTCCTCCGGCACCGCCGAGGCCGAGGGCCAGGACCGCTGCCGCCGGAGCTCCGAAGAGGGCAAGCCGCTCAAGCCTGGGCGGCCAGGACCCGAACCGTCGCAGCGCGAAACAGAGCGCAGCCGCCCCGGCCATGGCCAGGTAGCAGGAAAGCAGGCCGGGGCCATCGAGGTGCACGCGCAGCTCCGCCCAGTCCGGTGCGGCACACCAGGCCGCAACCTGGGCGATATAGGCGAGCAGCAGGGCGTCGAGCAGGTTCAGCGGCTCCAGCGGCAGTCCAGGCAGCTGCGCGAGCCCGGCGCTGCACATTCCCAGCCACATCGCCGGCGCCACCGCCGGCAGCGCCACCACGTTGGCCGCCAGGGTCGTCGTCGAGACGGTTTCGAAGTGGTATGCGATCAGCGGTGCGGTGGCCAGCGTGGCGGCGACCGTCACCGCCAGCCCCTCGGCGAGCGACCGGCGCCAGCCTCCCCCTCCGAACCGGTTGAGCAAGAACCGGCGCAGCGGCGCCGCCAGCAGCAGGATCCCGAGCACCGCGGCAAAGCTCAGCTGCCAGCCGACGTCAGCGGCGACGGCGCGGTCGATCGCCAGCGTTACCGCCGCGGCCACCGCCAGCGCGTAGAGGCGCGAGGCGCGCCGGCCGCCCAGGGTCGCCAACACGCCGACCGCGCCCATCATCCCCGCCCGCTGGATCGTGGGACCGGCGCCGGCGACGGGCACGTAGACGGCGATCAGGGCCAGCACCCAGAGGAGACGCTCGCGCAGCGGGATGCCGAGCGCACCCAGCAGCGGCATCGCCAGGAGCGCCAGCAGGGTGACGTTCTCGCCGGAGACCGCGAGCAGGTGGCTGAGACCGGCGCGGCGGAAGTCTTCCTTCGTCTTCTCGTCGATGCTCCCGTCCTCGCCGAGGACGAAGCCGCGCGCCAGCTCGGCCTCCCGGGACGGCATCCCGCGGCCGAGCCCCTCCGAAGCGCGCTCGCGAATCCGGTCGCTGCTCGTCAGCGCCAGCGCCGCGACGAGGACGATCCCGACCAGGACCGGCAGCGAGGGCCGGGGCGAGCGGATCATTGGACCGTCTAGGGCTGCAGCCGCGCGCGCAGCGAGGCCATCGTCGCTGGGCCGATCCCGGCCACCTGGTCCAACTGGGCGACCGAGGAGAGGCCGCCGTGTTCGTCGCGGAAATCGACTATGTCGCCCGCGGTGACGGGGCCGATGCCGTCGATTTCTTCCAGCTCCTCGACGGTGGCCGTTCCGAGGCTGATCGGACCGTCTTCGGCGGTGGCGGCAGCGGCGCCCGATCCGCCGCCGCCGACCCGCTCGGGCACCACCACCTGCTGGCCGTCGGCGAGCCGCGCGGCCAGGTTGACCGCTTCGAGCTCGGCCTTCGCTGCGGCGCCCCCGGCGCGGAGGACGGCATCGTTGACCCGGCTTCCGGCGGGCATCCGATAGACACCGGGGCGCCGTACGGCACCGGTCACGTCGACGACAAGGTCGCCGCCCTGGCCGCTTATCGAGAAGCTCTTGGCGCTGGATCCGCCCTCAGCCGCCGCAAACGACGGCTCGGCGCCGCCCTCGCCGCGGATCGCCCGCGCCCCGAGCAGTAGCAGCGTCACGGCAAGCGCCCCGTAGGTGATGATCTGGGTGCGGCTGAGCTCCGGCATCGCCGCCGATCTTCGGCGGCAGCGGCGCACGCGTGGCGCGCACAATCAAAAAATTGCGAAACGAGTCTGTTACCGAGGTGTGGAGAGCAAGCAGGTCAAGGGACGGCAGGGAGCCGCCGCTCGATTGCAGGCAAGCGACCGAGGGCGCCGAGATGCGCCGCCCCCCGCGCCTCAGTAGTCGTCTTCGTCGTCGTAGCCGGCGACCTCGGCCAGCTGATCGCTGTAGAGCTCGGCGGCCGCCACCGGAGGCGACTGGATCGAGACGCAGGCGAGCTCGGCGTCGCCCTCGTTGCCGATCGAGTGCTGGGTGGCCGGCGGCACGAGGATCAGGTCCCCCTCGCCCACCTCCTGGGTGTCGCCCGCCACCGACATCGTGCCGCGGCCGCGGACCACCACGTAGGCCTGCTCGGCCTCGTCGGAGGAATGCAGCGTCTGGCTGGCCCCGCCGGGAACGGTCACCCAGGTGACCGAGAGATTCCGGGACCCGAGTTCCCCGGCGTCCATCAGAACGTGTGCCCGCAGCCGGTGCCATTCCTCGACCGCTGCTTCTTGAAGCCTCCTGACCAGCATTCGGCGGCTTTCTAGCAGACAGCGTTGCCGCGGGGAGGGGCGCTAGCGGACCACCAGGTTGACCAGCTTGCCTGGAACTACGACTTCCTTGACTATTTGCTGGCCGTAGAGGTGGCGGGCGACCTTCTCGCTTTCCCGCGCCAGCTGCAGCAGCTCCTCCTGCGAAGCCTCGGCCGACGCTTCGATGCGATCCCGCAGCTTGCCGTTGACCTGCACCACCAGGGTCACGGTGTCGCTCGCCAGCAGCTGCGGATCGGCCTGCGGCCAGGGCTCCTCCCAGACCCGCTCCCCCGTCAGCCGCTCGTAGACCTCGCTGCCCAGGTGCGGGGCGAAGGGGAAGATCAACGAGGCCGCGGTGGCGGTGGCAAAGCGCACCGTCGCCGCCCCCTCCGGCGTCGCGTAAAGCCTATCCTTGTGGCGATAAGCCTCGTTGACCAGCTCCATCACCGCCGAGATCACGGTGTTGAACTGGAAGCCGCGGTTGAAATCCCTGGTTGCCTTGTCGATTGCCCGGTGGGCTTTGGCGAGCAGCTCGCGCGCTTCGCCGGTGCCGGCCGTCCACGCCTCACCCGACTCGGTCCGCTCCCCGGCCTCCACGCAGAGACGCCAGAGTCGCGAGAGGAAGCGATTGACGCCCTCGACCCCCTCGTCGGTCCAGTCACCGCCGCGCTCGGGCGGCCCCATGAAGCAGACATACGTGCGGGCGGTGTCGGCGCCGTAGCGCTCGACGTAGTCGCCGGGGCTGACCGTGTTGCCCCTCGACTTCGACATCTTCGCCCCGTCGCGGGTGATCATTCCCTGGGTGAAGAGGTTGGCGAAGGGCTCCTGGACGCCGAGGCACCCGAGGTCGGCCAGCGCCTTGGTGAGAAAGCGCGCGTACATCAGGTGCAGGATCGCGTGCTCGACGCCGCCGATGTACTGGTCGACCGGCATCCAGAAGTCCGCGGCCTCACGCTCCCACGCCGCCGCGTCGTTTTGCGCGTCGAGGTAGCGGAGGAAGTACCAGGAGGAGTCAACGAAGGTGTCCATCGTGTCGGTCTCACGCCGGGCGGCGGCGCCGCAGCGCGGGCACTCCGTGGCTACCCACGCCTCGGCCGCCGCCAGCGGGCTCTTCCCCTGCGGCGCGTAGTTCTCGATTTCCGGCAGCTCGACCGGCAGCTGGTCGGCGGGCACCGGCACGATCCCGCACTCCTCGCAGTAGACGACTGGAATGGGCGCCCCCCAGTAGCGCTGGCGTGAGACGAGCCAGTCGCGCAGCCGGTAGTTGACGGCGGGCTTGCCGCGGGTCTCCGACTCGAGCCAGCCGACGATCTCCTCGTAGGCGTCGCGGTTGTGCTTGCCGTCGAAGCGGCCGGAGCCGACCATCTCGCCGTCGCCGGGGTACGGCAGGCCCTCCTCGTCGCGCGCGACCTCGGAGTCGCTGCCCTCGATCACGCGCTTCACCGGCAGCCCGAACCTCTCGGCGAATTCGTAGTCGCGCGAGTCGTGGCCGGGAACCGCCATGATCGCCCCGGTCCCATACTCCATCAGCACGTAGTCGGCGACGAACATCGGGATCGATTCGCCGTTGACGGGATTGACGACGGAGCGACCGAGCGGCACCCCGGTCTTCTCGCGATCCTCGGCGCCGCGTTCCTCGGCCGACTCGCGCCCGACCCGGTTGACGTACTCGCGCACCTCCTCTGCCGCGGGAGTTCCGGCGACCAGCCGCTCCAGGTCGGGGTGCTCGGGGGCCAGCACGAAGAAGGTGGCGCCGAAGAGGGTGTCGGGACGGGTGGTGAAGACGGGGAAGTCGAGGTCGACCTCCTCGCAGCGGAAGACGACCTCGGCTCCCTCGGAGCGGCCGATCCAGTTGCGCTGCATGGTGATCACGTGCTCGGGCCAGGACTCGAGCGCCTCGAAGTCGGCGAGCAGCCGGTCGGCATACTCGGTGATGCGGAAGAACCACTGCTCGAGGCTGCGCTGCACGACCTCGGTGCCGCAGCGCTCGCAGCGACCGTCGACCACCTGCTCGTTGGCCAGGACGGTGGCGTCCTTGGGGCACCACTGGACCGGCGCCTCGGTGCGGTAGGCGAGGCCGCGCTCGAATAGCTGCAGGAAGATCCACTGCGTCCAGCGGTAGTACTCGGGCGTGTGGGTGGCGAGTTCGCGGCTCCAGTCGATCGAGATCCCCCACTCGCGGAATTGCCGGCGGAAGGAGTCGATCGAGCGTTCGGTGGCGACCCGCGGCGGCTCGCCGGTTTTGATCGCGTTGTTCTCCGCCGGCAGGCCGAAGGAGTCGTAGCCCATCGGGTGGATCACCTCGAAGCCGTGGCGGCGGCGGAAGTGGGCGATCGCGTCGCCGACCGCGTAGCACTTGAGGTGGCCGACGTGGGGCTCGCCGGACGGGTACGGGAGCATCTCCAGCACGTAGGACTTCGGCTTCGAGTCGTCGAAGCCCGGCTGGCCGGGGTTGGCGACCTCCCAGGTCTTCTCCTCGGCCCACAGCCGCTGCCACTTGCGCTCGATCGCCTTCGGGTCGTAACCGGCCATTGGACCGGCGATCTTACGTGGCTGCGGCGCGGCGTCTAGTACGGGAACGAGTAGGTGACCGGCGAGAGCGACTGCAGGAGGTGGGGCCAGACGTAAACCTCGATCGTCGCCGCGACGATCAGGGTCGGGATCGCCAGCGCCACCGTGATGAAGGTGGCGGCGAGGAGCTGGTTCCACTCGCCGCGGCGGCTGGCGATCAACCAGGCGGCGAGCGGGAGGAAGAGGGCGGTCAGCTCCGGGAGCGCGTGGGGAAGGACGCTGAGGACCAGCTCGAAGCGGGAGATGTGGAGCTGGTAGGCGAGGGTCGAGCCCTGGAAGCCGAGGTAGAGCGCCTGCGTCGAGAGCGAGAAGAGGGTCACGGCGCAGACGAAGAGGATCGCCAGCTCCCCTGCCTTGACGTGGATCCAGCGCGAGAGGCCGGTGCGCTGGGCCGCGGCGATCGGCATCGAGGCGCCGGCGATGAAACCGGCGATGCAGGCGGTCGCGTGGAGCGCCAGCACCAGCGAGTTGCGCCAGAGGATTGGCAGCAGATCGCCGGGCTCGGAGGGCGAGGTGAGACCGGGCAGATGGATCGGCGTCAGGTCCGGCGTCAACAACCCTGCGACGAACCAGACCGCGACCAGAAGCGTCAGCGCGATCGCGACACTGAGGGCGAGCCAGGCGCGCAGCACCCGCCAGGGCCGCTGGCTCCAGAGGTCCAGCGTCTCGCGCGTGTCCCGGATCCCATGTGAGAAGACGTGCTGGTTCGCGAAGCTCATCGCCTAGAGCATCGGCAGCACGGCCGCCGATTTTTAGGCGTTGCCGAGCTCCCGCTCGTATTTCTCCGCCAGGTCGGCGAGCCGGGAGAGCGGGACCTTGAGCCCGCGGGCGATGCGGCGGACGTTCCCCCAGGTCGGGTTGATCCGGCCGGACTCGATGTGGGAGATCCAGGTCGGGTGGATTTCGGCCCGCTCGCCCAGCGTTTCCTGGCTCAGATGGGAGTCGTGGCGGAGCGCGCGGATGGCCTTCCCGAGGCCGATCTGGGGGTCGTCGCGGCGCGGCATCTAGCGGAGGGAATTGGGCACTTGACCCAAAAGCCATAGAGGTGAACTCAGGTGCCATTGCGAAACCCGGGCTATGCGTATTTCGGTATGCCCAAATACGCATACCTGGAGGCGAGCACAGGACTCGATCTCCGGGCAAAGGAGCGATTCAGAGCAAGGAGTGGCGGCTAGAGCTGCGCCGAGGAAGCCCGCCGGGGCCGCAGCTGTAGCCGCGGAGCTGGTGGACAGGCGATGGTTGGCGTCCTCGGCATTTCGCCGAGAAGAGTAGCGAAGGCTCGGAGCGACCTGGGCTGTCTCCCCCGCCACCGCTTCGCCGGAACCGATCAGCCGTACGAAGGCCGGGCCTCGGCGGACGCAACGACTTCCGCAGAGCGCCTGGCTGCTCCATGTACTAGCCGAGGTGGTTGCGGACCGGGGGCGCCAACACCGATCGCGTTGTCAGCGGCCTCTCTGGTGGAAATGGAGCTGAGGGGATTCGAACCCCTGGCCTCTTCGCTGCCAGCGAAGCGCTCTGCCAGCTGAGCTACAGCCCCGCGGAACTGGTAATCGGATGCGCAGTTTAGCGCCGTGCGCCGCCGTTCTCGGGGACCCGCGCGCGCAGCCAGATATCGAGCGCCCCTCGAATCGATCGGTAGGAGAAGGTAGCTGGTCTACAGGCCCCGCAGTACACGGCCGGATCTGGGCCCGTGCTCGGTCAGCGGCATGTAGACCTCGTGGGCCGGGCCGGGAAGAGGCGACCTAAGCCGCTCGCTGCTCGGGGCCCTGATCCTCGTCGACGTCGAGGATCAGGTTGTCGGGGGCGGTATGGCGTACCTTGAAATCGAGCTCGGACAGCTCTTCCAGTTCGCTCAGCAGGTCGACGGGCTGGTCGAGCCGCATCGAGAAAGTCGCGCGGCCCTCCGAGAAGCGGTCGACCTTGATCTCGGCCGCTCCGAGCTGACCGACGGTGTCCTCGAACCCCACCAACTGCGAGAAGTCGCCGAGCGGACCTATCTCGAGCTTGACCAGGCCCTGGAATAGGCTGTCGCCGGCCGCGTCGGACTCCGCCTGACGGGCTTCGGCCCGCAGTGCCGGCTCCATCTCGGTCAGCGCCTGCACCTTCTTGCTCACCTCAACCGCCTCGCGCAGCGCTTTCATCCGGATCCGGGTTGCCTGACCGCGGGCCTGGGCCTCCAGCTCCTCCAACCGGACGGTGATCGCGTCCAGCGAGGCGATGCTGCGATCGTGGCACTCGTTCACCTCGCGCAGGCGCTCGCCGAGTACGCGGATCTCCCGCTCCCGCTCGAGCACCATCGCCGACAGGATGGCGCCTTCCGCCTCAAGCCCGGAGATCGTTCCGCGCTGAGCCTCGCACCTATCCTCCAAGTCGAGGATCTGAGCTTCCCCGATGGAGATCGCAGACTCGACCTCGGCGCGGCGGTAACCGAACAGCACTCTCCTGAACCCACTCATGGACCGGCAAGCTAAAGGGCCGTTCGGACGGCACGTTGCCGGAGCGAAGGAGTAGAAGACAAAAGCGCCCGCCGTGTTTCACGGCGGGCGCTTAGGAGCTACGGTCGGCTAGACGGCTATTCGCTCGCCCTCACGGCCGGGGCTTCCGCGACCTGGCTTTGTCCTTCCAGGATTGCCGCGTTTTTACCCGCCGGCGACGGGGTTCCGAGGATGGAATTGACGAGCGGATCGACCGCCCAAGAGAACAGGATGCCTCCGCATCCGTTTGCGCCCGACGCCGCGAAGGCGTTGTCAACGAGTTTGTTCCCTTTGAAAGTCACCAGGTTGAACGCTTCGTTGAAAACAGGCAACCCGGGAGAACCGGTGATCGGCGTGTTGGGAAGCGGCGGAGCGGTCGTACCCGTCGTGAGATTCAGCGTGACCGGGTTCGAGTTCGATCCGACGTAGCAATTGCCGCCGAGGAACGCGTTGCTGAGCTTGATTTTCACAGGCAGCGACACCGCCGTCCCTTTCCGTTCGATGTAGCGGAGGAGGCTCACTTTGACGCTCGAGGCGGGTTTCGCCAGTTCCATGGTTGCCGTGACACCGGTTGCACCCTGGTTGATCACCACTTCGTTGAACAGATCGCGAAGGATCTGCGGCCACCAGGCCGGGGCGGTGATACCGAGTAGTCCGCCAGGGACAGGCTGCGCGGCTTTCGAGAGAGTGTTCCCGTCCTCGGCGCCGACGAATTGGAATTCGTCTCCGGCGGGAGCGTTCGGGATCTGGATCAGGCCTCCCTGCAACGTCACCGGATTTTTGACCGGCACAACTTTGCTTCCGATGGTGATTGACCCAGACGTGGTATTGGCAATGAAACAGTCGAAGATTTCCATGTTGTTCAGTGGACAGTCGGCAAACGGAGCGAATTCCCCCGTCGGATTGTGGGGGGCGGCAGCAGCCACCGACGTAAGACCCATCAGCCCCATGCAAGCTGCGACGACAGCGCCGGCTAGCCGGCCGCGGACGCCAAGCGGTTTGAAGAACTTCATATTTACCTTTCTCCTGTTGACTGGTCTGGAGAGGCGCCGTTTTGGCGACCTCTCGCTCTCCGCATGCGCTCCCTTTTCCCCGAGGATGCACCGGAAAGACCCTGCCACTCTAAGAAACTCGCGTGGTTCTGTCAATAAAGTTGTTGATTGCAACCGGGCGACAAACCGGTTGAGGGCTCCCGAAGCCGGGTGGTGCGGGTTCAGGCGCTGGCTGCTTCGGGCGCTTCCGGGGCGTCGAGTTCCAGCTCCAGCCGCGGCGCCTCGTGCCAGAGATCCTCGAGGCCGTAGCGTTGGCGCGCTTCCGGCGTGAAGACGTGGAGGACGCAGTCGAGGTAGTCGAGGATCGTCCAGCCGGCGTCGCCGCCGCCGTCGACGCCGCCGGGCAGCAGACCGGCTTCCCGCTTCACCCGCAGCCGCACCTCGTCGACGATCGCCTTCGCCTGCCGCTCGCTGCGGGCGGTGCAGATCGCCAGGAAGTCGGTGTAGGCGACGAGCTTCCGCATGTCGAGGACGACGAGGTCCTCTCCTTTTTTGGCGTCGGCGGTGGCCGCCAAGCGCCGCGCCAACTGCTCGGACCCGGGCTCGTTCACCGGTAGACCTCCCCCTCCTCGATGAAGGCGGCCACCGCGTCAGGCACCAGGTAGCGCAACGGCCTTCCCCGCCTGGCACGAGCGCGCACGGCAGAGGAGGAGACGCCGAACTGCGGCATCTCCAGCATCGTCACCCGGCCCCCGCAGCCGAGGCTGCGCATCACCTCGTCGACGTCGGCGTCGGAGACGCCGGCTCGCCGCGCCACCGCCAGGTCCGCAAGCTCGACCACCCGCCGCGGCTCCCGCCAGCTCTCGAGGCCAACGGCCGCGTCCGCCCCCATCACGAACACCAGGTCCCTGTCGCCTCGTTCCTCTGCAAGTGCCTCCAAAGTCTCATACGTGTAGGACGGTCCTTCGCGCTGGACCTCGAGCGCCGATACCGAGAAGCGCCCGTCGTCTTCTGCCGCGAGCCGCGTCATCTCCATCCGCGCCTCCCGCCCCGGGTCGTCGGCAATTCGCTTGTGGGGAGCGTCGCCGGTCGGGACGAGGATCGCCTCCGCCAGCCCGAGCTGCCAGAGCGCCTCCTGGGCGAGGGCGAGATGACCGAGGTGTGGGGGGTTGAACGCCGATCCCAAGACGCCGATCGCGCCATCGGAGAAGGGCCTCCCGCTACTCACGCACTTGGCCGCTGCCGCGCGCGACGTACTTGAAGGTCGTCAGCTCACGCATCCCGATCGGTCCGCGGGCGTGCAGCTTCTGGGTCGAGTTGCCGATCTCGGCCCCCATCCCGTACTCGAAGCCGTCGGTGAACCGGGTCGAGGCGTTGACGTAGACGGCGGCGGCGTCGACACCGGCGACGAAGGCCTCGGCCGCGTCGGCATCGGCCGTGACGATCGCCTCCGAGTGCCCGGTGCCGTGGCGGTTGACGTGGTCGACCGCGTCCTCGACACCGTCGACGACGGCGACGGCCATCCTCAGGCCGAGGTACTCGCTGTCCCAGTCCTCCTCCGCTGCCGAACCGACCTCGACTCCCCCGGCCGCAGCGCGGGCGCGCTCGTCCCCCACCAAGTCGACCCCCGCCACGGCGAGGTCGGCGAGGATCGGCGGCGCGACCCGTTCGGCAATCCCCGCGTCGATCAGCAGAGTCTCGGCCGCGTTGCAGACCCCCGGCCGCTGCACCTTCGCGTTGACGGCGATCCGGCGCGCCATCTCCGGATCGGCCCCGGCGTGGACGTAGACGTGGCAGTTGCCCGCCGCCGCGTACATCACCGGCACCGTCGCCACCGCCTTGATCGCGTTCTTCAGGCCTTCGCCGCCGCGCGGGATCAGCAGATCGACCAGCCCCTCCTGGGTCGCCAACGCGGCCAGCTCCTCATGGCCGCCGCCGCCCAGCGAGACGACCGCGTCCTCCGGCAGCCCCGCCTCGCCGAGCGCCTCGCGGGCGAGCCCCGCCAGCGCCGCGTTGGAGCGCTCGGCGTAGCTGGAGCCGCGCAGGACGATCGCGTTGCCGCTCTTGATCGTCAGCGCCGCGCAGTCGATCGTCACGTTGGGTCGCGCCTCGTAGACGACGGCGACGACGCCGAGCGGCACCCTGACCTTGCGCAGGTCGATCCCGCTGGGGAGCGTTTTGTGTTCCAGCTCCTCGCCCACGGGGTCGTCCAGACCGTGGACCACCCGCACCCCCGCGGCCATCGCCGCCACCCGCTCCGGCGTCAGCCGCAAGCGGTCGCGCAGCGCCTCGGTCAGCCCGGCGGCGCGCTCGTCGGCGAGATCGCCCGCGTTCGCCTCGAGGATCGCCTCCGCCCGCTCCTCGAGCAGACGCGCGGTGGCGCCCAGGGCCGCGTCCTTCGCCCCGGTCGAGGCCGTTGCCAGCGCCCGCGCGGCGCGCTTGGCAGCGGCGCAGCTCTCGGCGACGGTGGTCTCGGTGACTGCCATCGGGCAAAGGGTAGCTTGGCCCACACCCTCGGCTGTTCCTTTCGGTTCGATGACGACCAAAAGGAACGGCGAGCTTAGAGCAGGACGAAGCGATCCCGGTGGACGACCTCGTCGGCGGCGTGCGGAAGCAGCTCGCGCACCTCTGGGCTCTTCATCCCGATCACCCGCTGCAGCTCCCGCGAGGAATAGTCGGTAATGCCCCTGCCGATCGTCTCGCCGTCGCTGGCGACCTCGATCGCGTCGCCGGCCTCGAAGCTCCCCTCCACGGCGGCGATGCCGACCGGCAGCAGGCTGGACCCCCTCTCGCGCAGCACGCGCGCCGCGCCCGGATCGACGAGCAGCCGCCCGCGCGCCGGCTTCGCGTATTTGAGCCAGAGCTTGAAGCTCGACGTCCGCGCCTCTCCGGCCGCAAAGCGGGTACCGCCAGCCTCGCCCGCTGCCGCCGCCAGCAACGTCCCCTCACGGGTCCCGTTGCAGATCACCGCCGGGATCCCGGCCTCGCTGGCCATCTCCGCGGCCGCGACCTTGCTGCGCATCCCGCCGGAGCCGAAGACCGAGGTGCGCTCGCCGATCTCCAGTCCCTCGAGCTGGGCGAAATCGCCGACCTCGCCGATCAGCTCGACGTCCGGCTGCGTGCGCGGATCACCGCTCAGCAGCCCCTCGACGTTGGTGAGCAGCACCAGCAGGCGGGCATCGAGCAGCAGCGCCACCTGGGCGGCGAGGAAGTCGTTGTCGCCGAAGCTGATCTCGTCGGTGGCGGTGGTGTCGTTCTCGTTGACGACGGGCACCACCCCCCAATCGATCAACCTCCGCAGCGTCTGGCGGGCGTTGAGGTAGTTGGTGCGGGCGGCGATGTCGGCAACCGTCAACAGCACCTGCGCCGCGCGGGTCCCTCCCTCGGCGAGGCGGCTCTCGTAGGCGCGGAAGAGGTCCCCCTGGCCGATCGCCGAGGCGGCCTGCAGCTCGTCCATCGCCTTCGGCCGGGTGGCCAGCCCCATCAGACGCATCCCACGCGCGATCGCCCCGGAGGTGACCATCACAACCCGCTCGCCCCCCTGCTCCAGCTCGCTCACCTGCGCGCAGACGGAATCGAGCACGTCCGAGCGCAGCTCGCCGTCATCGGCGGCGACGATGGAGGAGCCCAGCTTGACGACAACGGTCATGGCGGGGAAAGTAGCCGAGATGGGCGCCGCGATCGGGTGGGGAGCGTTGGCCGCAAGCTCGCTGGTCATCGGCGCCGTCTTGAGCTTTGCCCGGGCCTGGCCGGCGCGACAGGTCGGCTTCGTCCTCTCCTTCGGCGCCGGCGCCCTGATCAGCGCCGTCAGCTTTGAGCTCGCCGCCGAGGGGATCGACATCGGTGGGGCCCCGGTCACCGGCATCGGGCTCGGCGTCGGTGCCCTCACCTACTACTTCCTCGACGGCTCGATCGCCCGCCGCTCGGGGGCGGGCCGCGGCCGCCGGGGCCGGACGCAGGGCTCGGGCAGCGGCACCGCCCTCGCGCTCGGCGCCTTTCTCGACGGCATCCCGGAGCAGCTGGTGCTGGGAATCAACATCGCCGCGGGAGCGGGAGTCGGCGTCTCGCTGCTGGTCGCGATCTTCGTCTCCAACCTGCCCGAGTCCCTCGGCTCGGCCAGCGACATGCGCAAGGCGGGCCGCCCGCGCGAGGCGATCATCCGCCTCTGGGTGGTGGTGGCGGGGATCTGCGCCGTCGCCACCGTCGTCGGCTACCTCGCCGCCGATGCCGTCCAGGGCCACGCCAAGGCGGCGATCGACGGCTTTGCCGCTGGCGCTCTGCTGGTGATGCTGATCGACTCGATGATCCCCGACGCGCGTAAAGACGCAGGCCGCGGCGCCGGCCTCGTCACCGTCCTCGGCTTCGCCGTGGCCGCCGGCCTCTCCAGCCTCAGCTGACTCACTGAAGCTGCCTCACAGGGGTCGAGGGAGGGGTTCCCAGACGCTCAACCGCGAGCCATAGCGCGCGGTGTCTGGGGACCCCTCCCTCGACCCCCTAAACATGCAGTTCGAACTCATGCTCGCCGATCCGGACGTCGTCGCCCGGCTCGAAGCCGGCGCGCTCGAGGGCGGCGAGAACGCCCATCTCCTTCAGCCGCTGCTCCAGGTAGCTGAGCGCTTCCTCGTTTTTGACGTCGTGGCGCTCGAAGAGCAGCTCGACGCCGCGGCCCATGACCCGGAAGGCACCCTCCTCCTCGCGCTCTACCCAGTAGCCACCCTCTCCGGCGGGGCGGTAGACGCGGTGCTCAGCCTCGAACCCGTCGCTCAGTTTCGGTGCCGCGGCCGGCGGCGCGAGCTCCGGCAGTTGCGTGAGGATCCACTGCCGCAGCTCATTCAGCCCTTCCCCCGTCACGGAGGACACCGAGAGGACGCCGAGCGCTTCGTCGCCGAGTCGCTGCCGCCACACCCCCACGATCTTGTCGACCCGCTCAGGGGGCAGCAGGTCCCGCTTGCTCAGCACCACGAGCTCGGGCAGTCGCTCGAGGCCGGCTTCGCGGGCGGCGAGCTCTCGCCGCACGGTCTCATAGGCGATGACCGGGTCCCCTTCGCCGGGGGCGATCTCGACGACGTGGACGAGCATCGCGCAGCGCTCGACGTGGGCGAGGAACTCGTGGCCGAGGCCCGCGCCCTCGGCGGCGCCTTCGATCAGGCCGGGGATGTCAGCGACGACCGCCTGCCGGTCTTCGCCTTCGATCGTCCCCAGAACAGGCGAGAGGGTCGTGAAGGGGTAATCCGCGACCTTCGGCGCCGCCCTGGTCAGCCGTCCCAGCAGCGAGGACTTGCCCGCGTTTGGCAGGCCGACCAGGCCGACGTCGGCCAGCAGCTTCAGCCGCAGCTCGATCCAGCCGGCTTCGGCGGAGCTTCCTTTCTCGGCGAAGCGCGGCGTCTGTCGCGTCGAGGTGGTGAACCGCCGGTTTCCGTGCCCGCCGCGCCCGCCGCGGGCGACCACCGCGCGCTGGCCCGGCGTCACCAGATCGATCCTGCTCCCGTCCACGCCGCTCGCCTGCGTGCCCGGCGGCACCGGGATCTCCCGGTCATCTCCCCGCCCCCCTTGCCGGTTCGAGCCTTCGCCATGCCGCCCCCGCTGGGCCCGGAAGTGTTTGCTCCCCTTCAGCGCCCCCAGGTCCCGCTTCGAGGGATCGCAGACAAGCAGGACATCGCCGCCATGCCCTCCATCCCCACCGTCAGGGCCACCCCGCGGCACGTGAGCCTCACGACGAAAGCTGATCGAGCCGTTGCCGCCGGCACCGCCCTCGACCCAGATCTTCGCCTTGTCATACATCGAAATCAGAGGGTAGCCGCGCGAACTGCATCAAATTGCGGAGCTATGACAACCAGAATTTGATGCAGTTCGAGAGCGCTGCTGAGACGGGATGGGTCCCTCGCCAGACACCCAACAACAAGCCATAGGCGAGTTGTGTCTGGGGAGGGGCACCCGCCCCTCCCCCCAACTTCAATCGGTCAGAACGCTGATCGTCCGGCCCTTGCGGGCCTGCTTGAAGTCGACGCGGCCGGCGCGGGTGGCGAAGATGGTGTGGTCACGGCCGAGGCCGGTGCCCTCGCCGGGCCAGAAGCGGGTGCCGCGCTGGCGGACGATGATCTCGCCACCGCTGACCTGCTGGCCGGCGAAGACCTTGACACCGAGCATCTTCGGGTTGGATTCGCGGCCGTTGCGGCTGGAGCCGAGGCCTTTCTTGTGCGCCATGCCTAGGCCTCCTCTTTCTCGGCTTTTTTGGCTTTCGAGGAGCCTTTGCCGCCTTTGAGGGCGGTCACCTCGAGTCGCGTCAGCTCGGAGCGGTGGCCGGCACGGCGGCGGTAGCCCTTCTTCGCCTTGTATTTGAAGACTTTGATCTTCGGGCCGCGCAGGTGCTCGGCGACTTTTGCCTCGACTTTGACTTTCTCCAGGGCTTTTGCGCCGGCGAGCACGTCCTCGCCGCGGAAGAGCACCGGCCGCAGGGCGACTTTCTCCCCCTCCTTGGCGTCCAGCCGGTCAACGAGCAGGGAGGTCCCCTCCTTGACTTTGTACTGCTTACCTCCGCTTTCGATCACTGCGTACGTGCTCATCAGTCTTCCTGGCTGCCTTGCTTGGCGCGCGAACGCCCCTGGCCGCCCCGGCGGCCCCTGCGTCTGCGCGAAGGAGCGTCGGAGTCTACCTGGGAGCCGTTCTTTCCGCCTGCCGCGGACCCGTTCGAGGACTCACCGCCCAGCAGCGAGGCGATCGCCGCCGAACGCTCGACCACGTCGATCCGCACCATCTTGCGCTCGCCGACAAACGGACCGCCGCCGGTGACGCTGACGATGTAGGAGTCGATCCGGGCGACCGCGTCGTCGGCGTTGTACATGTGCGGCTCGTCGATCTGCACCAGCACCTCCTCGCCGACCTTGAACGGCAGCGCCCGCTCCTCGATCTCGGCCCGCCCCCCCTGCTCGACCACGGTGAAGGTCTCGATCGGCAGCGCCTCGCCCCCCTCGAAGTGGAAGCGCTTGCCGGTTTCCTCCTCGACCTCGGCAAGGCCGCTGTCGGCAGCGGTCAGCTCGTGCGCAACCTTGGGGTTGACGCGGATCAGGAAAGCCTCGTCGCCGGAGTTATCGGCGGCGATGTCGCGCATCTTCCGCAGGCCCTCCAGCGCCACCGTCTCGGCCGAGAGGACGACGCCCTCGCCGGCGCAGGTGGGGCACGGCGCGGTGAGGATCTCGCGCACGCCGTCGGTGACGTTCTGCCGGGTCATCTCGACCAGCCCGAGCGGCGAGACCTCGACCACATAGCTCTTCGACTTGTCGGCGTCGAGGGCTTTGCGCATCGTCTTCAGCACCTTGTCGCGGTTGCTGGCGCGAGCCATGTCGATGAAGTCGATGACGATGATGCCGCCGATGTCGCGCAGCCGCAGCTGCCGCACCGCCTCGTCCGCGGCCTCGGTGTTGACCTTGGTGATCGTCTCCTCGAGGCCGCCTTTGCCGCGCCCCGTGAAGGAGCCGCTGTTGACGTCGATCACCGTCAGCGCCTCGGCGTAGTCGATGATCAGGTAGCCGCCCGATGGGAGGTCGACCCGCCGGTTCAGGGTCGAGTCGATCGCCTCGTCGACCTTCCATTTCTCCAGCAGCGGCTTCTTGCCCTCGTAGAGCTCGACCCCGCCCACCAGCTCCGGCGCCGTCCGCTGGAAGAAGTTCGTCACCCGCTCGTACTGCTTGGGCGAGTCGATGATCGCCTTTTCGAACTCGTTGAGGAAGACGTCGCGGAGGACCCTGATCGAGAGATCGGCCTCCTGGAAGACCAGCGCCGGCGCCTTGGTCGACTTCGCCCGCCGCTCCAGCACCTCGTCCAGCTTCTGCAGGTAGCTGATCTCGCGGACGAAGTCCGGTTTTTTGGCACCATGGGCGGCGGTCCTGACAATCAGCCCACCCGGGCCTTTGTACGTGCGGTCGACCATCTTGCGCAACCGGTCGCGCTCTTTGTCGGAGAGGCGGCGGCTGACTCCCACGCCGCTCCCGTTCGGAGCGAAGACGAGGTAGCGGCCCGCGATCGAGACGTTCATCGAGAGCCGCGCGCCCTTCGACTTCAGCGGGTCCTTGACCACCTGGACCAGGATCTCCTGACCCGGCTTGATCAGCTCGTTGATGCGCCGGCCGCTGCCGCGACCGCGCCTGGGCGCCTGCTCGCCGTTCGGCAGCACGATCTCGTCGACGTGGAGGAAGCCGTTGCGCTCGAGGCCGATGTCGACGAAGGCGGCCTCCATTCCGGGCAGGACGTTGTCGACCTTGCCCTTGTAGATGTTGCCGACGATCGAACGCCGGCCGCGCCGCTCGATGTAGAGCTCGGCCACATCGGCTTTGCCGCCTTTCTGCTTTGCCTCGAGGACGGCCACTCGGGTCTCGCCGCGCTCGGCGGAGACCAAAATCGTTTTCTTCATTTGTTATTCAGCTCAGTTTCGGATAGGTACGCAATGCCGGAACCCCATTCTGCGAGATCACCAGGCGAACCTTCCCTTCTGGCTGAGATGCGCTTGGACGTTGATGCTCTGAAGAACGCCGACCGCCAGGAAGGTAGCGACCACGGAGGACCCTCCGTAGCTCATCAGCGGCAGGGGAATCCCGGTGATCGGCATGATCCCGAGGTTCATCCCCACGTTGACGAAGGTCTGGAACAGCAGCGAGACGGCGATGCCGCCCGCCACCAGGGTTCCATAGGAGTTCTTCGAGAGCGTCGTTATCCGCAGCGCCCGCCAGAAGAGCAGGGCGTAAAGGGATAGGACTAACGCGGCGCCCGCGAACCCGTAGCGCTCACCGATCACCGCGAAGATGAAGTCGGTGTGCCGCTCGGGAACGAAGTCGAGCCGCGTCTGGGTGGCTTTGTCGCCGCGGCCGGTCAGCTGACCGGCACCGATGGCGACTTTCGATTGTGCTTGTTGGTAGCCCGCGCCGCGTTCGTTCTCGTGGGGATTGGCGAACGCCGTCAGGCGTTCCTCCTGATACCCCTTGAGGATCGGGGTCCCCAGCGCCGGTGCGACGACGAGGACGAGCGCGATCAACGCGACGAGGGAGCCGCCGATGACCGCGAAGTGCGTCCAGGGGACGCCTCCGAAGTACATGACGGCGAGGGTGGCGACCACGAACACCATTGCGGTGCCGAGGTCGGGCTGCAGGAAGACGAGCGCAGCCGGCGCCAGGCCGAGACAGAGATAACGCGCGGTCCGCTGGACCGGCGAGCCCCGCCTGGCTCCATCGATCACGAACCCGGCAAGCGCGAGCACGAGCAGGAGCTTGCCGAGCTCCGATGGCTGGAAACTGAAGAAGGGAAGTTCGAAGGAACGCCGCGAGCCGCGGGCGGCGAAGCCGAAGACGAAGACGAAGAAGACGCTGGCGCAGAGGAAGGTGTAGAGGCCGACCCGCAGCTCGCGGAAGCGCGAGTAGTCGATCCGGGTCGCCAGCAGCATGCCGACGAGCCCGAGCAGGGCGTAGATCGCCTGGCGGTCGAGGTAATAGTGAGGGCTGCCGGGAACGTCGTCCTGGGTCGCCTGGCCGAGGGTGAAGACGCTGAATGCGGCGAGGCCGACGGCGGCGGTCGTCAGCGGCCAGTCCATATGGGCGAGGCCGAGGCGCTCGCCGATCCCGACATGGACCGCGAAGGGCTCTGGTCGGGCCTGTCTGGTTCTGGTCGCGTACATCATCCGGTTCCGGTTTCGCCGCTTTCTTCGCCTTCGGCGCGGCTTTCAGCCGCGATCTGGTCGTGGAAATAGGCTTCGAGGATCGTGTGGGCGGCGGGGGCGGCGGCCTGTGCTCCGAAGCCGCCTTCCTCGATGGTCACACACGTGACGATACGCGGATTCGGATATGGGGCGAGGATGCAGTACCAGGATTGGTCGGCGTGGCCCGGCCGTTCCGCCGTTCCGGTCTTGCCGGCGACCGCGACCGGGAAGCTGCCGAAGACCGGCTCCGAGGTGCCCCCGGGACCCTGCGCGGCCTGGTGCAGGCCTTCCATGATCACGCTGCGGGTGCCGGCGTCGATCTTGACCTTGCGCCGCGGTTTCGGGTTGAATTCCCTCAACACCCGCCCCGCCGCGTCCTCGATTTCCATCGCCAGGTGCGGGGTGACGATCGTGCCGCCGTTCCCGAGAGCGGCGTAGGCCACCGCCATCTGCAGCGGGTTGGTCTGCAGGTCCCCCTGCCCGGTGGCGAGCTGGATGTTGTCGCCGGCCGACCAGGGGCGTTCGGTTCCGCCTTCCTTGAACAATTCGTCGCGCCAGTGCTTGGTCGGCAGCAGGCCGTCGGTGCCAACCGGGAAGTCGATTCCGGTTGGGCGGCCGATCCCCAGCTCGCGCGCCCATTCCTGCAGGTCATTGGTGTCCCACATCCTCAGACCGAGCGTGTAGAAGAAGACATCGTCGGAGACTTCGAGGGCGGGGACGAGGGTCAGCGGCCCGTAGGCGGCGCCTTCGGCATTGTGGAAACTCTGGCCGCCGACGGTCAGCTGGCCCGGATCGTCGATCACCGAACTGGGCGTGATCACGCCGTTTTCCAGCGCCGCCAAGGCGGTGATGAGCTTGAAGGTCGAGCCGGTCGGATAGAGGCCTTCGACGGCGCGGTCGGTGAGCGGAGCCGATTCGTTCCGGTAGAGCGCGTCGACCTGCGCCTGGGTCGGGTGGATCAATTCGGAGGGGTCGTAGGTGGGGAAGGAGCCGAGGCCGAGGATCTGGCCGTTGTGGACGTTCATCGTGATGAAGCCGCCGGGCAGCCCTTGCGAAGCCAAGGCGCCTTCGCCGGCGGCCTGGACTTCCTGGTCGATCGTCAGCTTCAGGCTCTCACCCGGCGTCGGCGCCTTTGAGACCAGCTGCCCGCCCGGCGTCGGCTGGCCGAGGGCGTTGACCTGGATTTTCTGCAGGCCGGGCTGTCCCCGCAGGTACCTGTCGTAGCTGTACTCGACTCCGGCCTTGCCGACCTCGTCGCCCGGCTCGAGCTTCCTGTAGCGCGGCTCCTTCAGTTCTTCTTCGTTGATCTCGCTGACGTTGCCGAGCAGGTGAGCGGCGAGGGTGCCGTGCGGGTAGTGGCGGACGAAGACGCGCTGGACGCTGACCCCCGGGAATTCCGCCTGGTGTTCTTCGATATAGGCGACGAGGTAGAAGCCGACGTCCTGGCGCAGCGTCACCGGCGCCCCGGCGGCGACTTCTTCGCCTTCGTGGATCGTCTTGCGCATCTTCGGCAGCGACATCTGCGCGAGCTTGCCGAGCCCGACGAGGACGGCCTTTTCCTCAGCCGGATCGTCGGGCAGCTTCGCGGTGTTCAGCTGCAGCGCCAGGCTGGTGCGGTTGTCGACGATGACGTTGCCTTCGCGGTCGAGGATGTCGCCCCGGGGAGCGATCACTTTGAACTCGCGGGTGCGGTTGTTCTTCGCTTCCGCCAGGTACCTGTCGCCGTCGAGCACCTGCAGGTTCCAGAGGCGGAAGAAGAGGACGCCGAAGAGGGCGACGGCGACGCCGCCGAGGACGGCGACCCGAAGCGAGAGGCGACTGCCCTGTGGCCGGTCGTCGTTGCGCAGGTACATCGGCCTAGGCTCCCATCGCCCGCGGTCGCCTGCGCGGGGGGCGAGCCCTTCGCGCCGACCTGGGGACCGGCCGTCGCCGCGGCCTCGCCGCCGGCTCCTCGACAAGGGCAGGCCGGAGCACCCGCCGCAGCAGCAGGTGGATCGCCCAGCCGAGGAAGAAGGCGAAGATGCTCTTCAGCAGGATGTCGCGGATCACCAGCGTGCTGACCGGCGCGTCGATCCCGAGCATCAGCTCGACGGCGCCGAAGCCGAGCTCGGCGAAGAGGGTCAGCCCCATGCAGAGCAACGGCGGCACCAGCGGGCTGTGGATCTCGAAGCGCTCGCGGAAGAGCCCCGCCAGGTAGCCCGTGGTCAGCAGCACCAAAGAGCCGCCGCCGAGCGGGACGATCAGCAGGCAGTCGAGCAGGAACCCGACCGAGAAGCCGCAGACGGCCCCGGTCAGCGAGCCGCCGAAGAGGCCGAGGACGACGACCAGCGCCGGCAGCACGTCGGGGCTGACGTGGAAGAGCGATACCTGCGAAAAGAACGAGAGCTGGAGGATCACGCCGCCGACGACGACCGCCACCAGCCGGGCGAGGATGTTGGGGGTGAGGATCACCCGCGCGAGCCTCCGGTCAGAACCTGGACCAGGTCCAGCCCCCGCAGGTCGGCGAAGGGGCGGACGTGGACCTGCTGCTCTGCCTCCTGCTCGACCAGCGGGGCTTCGGTGACTTCGCCGATCGGCAGGTTCGGCGGGTAGCCGGACTCGAAGCCCTGCGCGCGCCAACCGGAGGTGACCACGGACTGGCCCTTGCCGACCAGTTTTTCAGTGTCGAGGAAGTCGAGGATCAGGTCACCCGGATCGCCCACGGTGGGCTTCAGCACCCCCTGCGCGCCGCCGGGGACGATCTTCGCCGCGACGGCGCTGGAGTGGTCGGCGATCAGGGTCACCCGCGCCGAGCCTCCGGTGACGGCAGCTACATGGCCGACGAGGCCGTCGCCGTCAACCACCGGATCGTCGATGGCGACGCCGTCGCCGGAGCCGACGTCGATCGTCACGTCGGCGAACCACACGGTCTGCGAGCGGGCGATCACGCGGCCGGTCAGCGGCGTGTAGCCAGAGGGAATCGCGCCGCTTCCGTCGAGGCCGACCAGCTTGCGCAGCTGGGCGTTTTCGGCGATCGCAGCCTGCGAGCCGACCGCCTGCCTGCGAGCCTGTTCGAGTTCGCTGTGCAGGCGGGCGTTGCGCCCCTTCGCGTCGAAGGTCTCGTCGAACCAGTTGACGAGATCGCGGGCGGGCTTGAGCGCCCGGTCGGCGACCGACTGGAGCGGGCTTAAGATCGTGCTGACGCCGCGCTGCACCCCGTCGGAGCCCTGCCCGTAGGTGACGGTGAGCAGGGCGAAGGAGCCGACGATCAACAGCGCGAGTACCGCCCGGCGGCGGCGTACTTGCTTTCGATACACGTTGAGGTTCTGGGTTGGGGGGCTTGCATGAGGCGGTCGGCTAACGGCGCGGCCGCCCTCCGTTGCTCTTTCCGGCGCGGTGGATCGTCTCGACCTCCTCGAGGGAGATGCCGGATCCCACTGCCACGCACGTCAACGGCGACTCTGCCAGTTGACAGGGCATCTGGCACTCGTCGCGCAGGCGCTGCTCCAGTCCTTGCAGCAGCGCGCCACCGCCGGCGAGGGTGATGCCGCGGTCCATGATGTCACCCGCGAGCTCCGGCGGGGTGCGGTCGAGGGTCTCCTTGACCGCGGCGACGATGTGGCTGACCGGCTCCTCCAGGGCTCCGCGCACCTCCTCGGAGCTGAGCTCGATCGTGTTCGGCAGCCCCGAGACGAGGTCGCGGCCGCGGATCTCGGTTCGCACCTCCTCCGGCAGCGACGAGGCCGACCCTGCCTCGAGCTTCACCTCCTCGGCGGTCTGGGTGCCGATCGCGAGTTTGTACTTCTGCTTGCAGTGGACGACGATCGCCTCGTCGAGCTCGTCGCCGCCGACCCTGATCGATTGCGAGACGACGATGCCGCCGAGGCTGATGACCGCCACCTCGGTGGTGCCGCCGCCGATGTCGACGATCATCGAGCCGGTCGGCTCGGCCACCGGCAGGCCGGCGCCGATCGCCGCCGCCATCGGCTCCTCGATCAGGTACGCCTGGCGGGCGCCGGCCGAGAGGCATGCCTCCTCGACCGCCCGCTTCTCGACCCCGGTGACGCCGGAGGGGACGCAGACGACCACCCGTGGGTGGGCGAAGCGGTTGGAGTGGACCGAGGCGATGAAGTGGCGGAGCATCTGCTCGGTGACGTCGAAATCGGCGATCACCCCGTCCTTGAGGGGGCGGATCGCGGTGATCGTGCCGGGGGTGCGGCCGAGCATCCGCTTCGCTTCGACGCCGACGGCGTGGACCTGGCCGCTGAGCGAGTCGATCGCCACCACCGAGGGCTCGGAGAGGACGATCCCCCGACCGCGCACGTAGACGAGCGTGTTGGCGGTGCCGAGGTCGACGGCCATGTCGCGGCCGCCGAGGCGGATCCGGCTGAAGATGCTCACCTTTCGATCTCCGTGCTTTCCAGAGCACGCATGATCGCAAAGGGAGCAAATCGGGCCCTAAAGAATCCCCCGGAAATATGAGGGTTCTCTCAAAGAAGGTCCGGCGCCAGCTCGGCCAGCAGCCCGACCGGGAGCCCGACGACGTTGGAGACGCTGCCCTCGAGGCGCTCCACCAGGGTCGAGCCGAGCGTCTGGATCGCGTAGCCGCCGGAGCGTCCCCGCCACTCGCCGAAGCGCGCGTAGCGCTCCTTTTCTGCGTCCGTGAGGTGCTTGAAGACCACCGTCGTACGTTCTATCCCCGACCGGACGCAGTTGTCCTCGGTAGGCGGGGACAACTGCGTCCGGTCAGCCACCACGAGGCCGCTCATCACCGTATGCGCCCGACCGCTCATGCGGCCGAGGTACGCCCGAGCCTCCTGCTCGTCGGCCGGCTTGCCGAGCACCTCGCCGTCGAGGACGACGTCCGTGTCGCAGGCGATCACCAGACCTTCGGCCTCGACCGCCTCGGCCTTGCGGCGGGCATTCTCGACCACCAGGTACTCCGGATCCCCATCCGTCAACTCCTCAACCCCTGGAACAACGATCTCGAACTCCACACCCAGCTTCCGCAGGATCTCCTCCCTCTGAGGCGATCCGCTCGCCAGCGTCACTCCCATCGGAACCTGCCGGCGGGTGGCGCCGATCTGGGGGACCATCCCGACAGGGATGGTGGGACCAGATCGGGGACAGGGCCCGCCGGCCCGGCGCAGCTCACGTCAACCGGGCCGCCGCAGCTCAAGCCAGCTCTGGAAACCAGATCCCGATCTCGCGCTCGGCCGACTCGTCGGAGTCGGAGCCGTGGACCATGTTGAAAGTCACCTCTAGCGCGAAGTCGCCGCGGATCGAGCCGGGCGCGGCCTCGATCGGGTTGGTCGCGCCGATCAGCTGACGGGCCGCCTTCACCGCTTCGACCCCCTCCAGCACCAGCGCCACCAGGGCGCCGCCGGTGATGAAGGAAACGAGCTCGCCGAAGAAGGGCTTGTCCGTGTGCTCGGCGTAGTGCTGCTCGGCGATCTCCTCGCTGGCGCGCAGCGACTTCAGGGCGGCGATCCGCAGGCCCTTGCGCTCGAAGCGGGCGATCACCTCACCGGTGAGGGCTCGTTCGAAGGCGTCAGGCTTGACGAGGATCAGGGTCCGGCTCACGGCTGGGGCTCCTTTGCTCTTGGGTGGGTTCAGCCCCTTCGCTCGCCTCCGGCGCTTTGCTGCGGCGCGGCGCGGCCTGTTGTTTCTGCGGCGGCGCCTGGCGCTCTTGGGGGTCACGACGTTTTCGGCGCGGCCGCTCGCCGCCGCCGCCCAGGTTCGTCTCGCAGTAGGGGCAGAGTCCCCAGCGTGGATCGACCGGCTTGCCGCAGGTCGGGCAGGGGTCCTTGAGGCGGCGCTGGCAGTTGGGGCAGCGCAGGAAGTTCTTCTCGATCGGGTACTCGCAGTTCGGACAGCTCTGCTCGCTCAGCTGGCGCACCCGCAGCTCGGCGGCCTTTATCTCGAGCTCGCGCTCGTGGGCGTCCTCGATGTACTCCGGCGGGCGCACGATCGCGTAGACGGCGGTTCCGATGAAGGGGAAGAAGGAGGCGACGGTGGCGCAGGCGACCAGGAACGGATCGGAGATGCGGCGGCGAGCGTCGAGGTAGGTGTAGACGATCAGCGCCAGCCAGAGGACGACCAGCATCAGCAGGAAGAGGGTGGCGACCAGATTGAGGCCGTCGTTGGTGATGCCGAAGATCGCTTGGGACATGGGTTCAGGGCGCCGCTGAGGGAGCGGCAGTCTACTTCGCCGCCGCTGAGCGTAACCCTGTTCCTAGAGGAACAGCCTTCCGAACAGGTAGCCGACGCTGAAGAAGAAGAGGATCACGATCGCAACCACGGCGGCGACGAGGCCCATCATCGAGAGCAGTTCGGAACCGGCGCTGCGCTGGCGATCCATGCCGGAATCCTCGCACAGGACCGCTGCTGAGGGGACGATTCCGGTCTACCTAGGACCGTTTTCGTCCCGCCGGCAGAGGGTGCGAGCCGGGGCGATCGCGTAGTGCGAGCCGGCGAGCAGGACCGCGCCCTCGGGTGGTCCGGCGGCGATGGAGGTCGCGCGCCGCAGCGCGGCGTCGAAGCTTGCCTCGGCCTCCGCGCTCAGTCCAACGGCTTCGCAGGCTGCGACGAGCTCGCCGGCCGGTCGCGAGCGGGCGCCGGGCCGGCCGTGGCCTTCCAGCGCCGCGGCCGGGAGCTCGGTGCAGACCGCCCGCTCGAGCACCGGCGCCAGCGCCGCGACCATCGCCTCCGCGTCCTTGTCGGCGAGGATCGCCAGGCAGCCGATCAACCGCCTGCCCTCGGTGACCGCCGGCAGCGACATGGCGAGCGCTGCCGCCCCGTGCGGGTTGTGGGCGGCGTCGACGAAGACGGGGGGCCGCTCGGCGATCCGCTCGAGCCGCCCGGGGACTGTGACGGCGGCGGCAACCCGAGTCGCGACGTCAGGGTCGAGGCGTCCCAGGAACGCTTCCGCCGCGGTGCAGGCGATTGCGAAGTTGCGGCGCTGGAACTCCCCCGCGGCGCGCACGTCGACCTTCGTCCCCGGGTCCGGCGGGGCCTGAACGAGCCGGGCGCCGCGCTCGCGCGCCGTCGCCGCCGCCAGCGCCTGAACCTCCGCGGAGACCTCCCCAAGCACCAGGGTCGTCTGGTCGCGCAGGACCGCCAGCTTCTCCGCCGCGATCTCCAGCTCGGTCTCCCCCAGCCACTCCGTGTGATCCAGGCCGATCGAGGTGAGGACGGTGACCTTGGATGGAATCACGTTGGTTGCGTCGAGGCGGCCACCCAGGCCAGCCTCGATTACCGCCGCCTGTACCCGCGCGGTTGCCAGGACGACGAAGCTGGCCGCCGTCGCCGCCTCGAACTGGGTCACCGCCTCCCCCTCCTCGAGGGTGCGGTTCACCCCCTCCGCCGCCCGGGCCGCCTGCTCGACCGCCTTCGCCCATGCCTCCGGCGCCGCCTCCTCGCCGTGGACGAGGGTGCGCTCCGACCAGCGACCGCTGTGCGGGGAGACGCTGGCGCCGGCGCTCAACCGGTGGCCCTCCAGCAGCGCCGCGGTCATCCGCGTCACCGAGGACTTGCCGTTGGTGCCGACGACGTGGATCGAGGCGAAGCGGTGCTGCGGCATGCCGAGCGCGGTGCTCAGCTTGCGCATCCGCTCGAGGCCGAGGCGCCACCCCACCGGTTCCAGCGAGTTGAGGTAGACCTCGGGGTCCAAGGTCAGCCGACGGCAACGGTTCCGAGATTGTGGGGGTGATAGCCCCCCAAAGTTCGGAGAGGCGCAGCGGCCGCCCGGCTTTGCGTCGGCGCCGTCTTCGGCATTACGACAGCTCGGCTAATTCCGCTCGGTAGCGCTCGAGCTTTCCGCGCTCCTCCTCGACCACCTCGGCCGGGGCCTTGGCGACGAACTTCTCGTTGCCGAGCTTGCGCTCGCCGCGCTCGACCTCGGCGCGCAGTTCCTCGCGGCGCTTCTCAAGCCGCTCGCCGACGGCGTCGGCGTCGAGCGCTTCGGAGGCGAGAACGAGGACCGGCCCGACCGAGGCGACCGGCTCCGCCCCGGCTCCGTCGAACTCGAAGCGCGAGAGGCGGGCGACGAAGCCGGGGGGCTCGGCCCCGTCGATCGCCGCCGGCAGGGTCGCCG
Source organism: Solirubrobacterales bacterium (assembly GCA_045805725.1). GTDB lineage: Bacteria > Actinomycetota > Thermoleophilia > Solirubrobacterales > 70-9 > VAYN01. The sequence goes on along the minus strand of JBJMKQ010000001.1, from coordinate 3,471 downwards.
CCACGGGAACGCCCGCGAGGTCGCGCCAGGCCCGCAGGCGCTGGGTCAGGCGGATGCCGCCCTCGACGTCCTCCTCGGCGGCGGCGTCGAAGAGCGACTCCTCGGCCATCGGGAAGGGGTGGACGGCGAGGTGTCCCTCTTGGGCCGGATGGAAGCTCCAGATCTCCTCGGTCACGAACGGCATCGTCGGGTGCAGCAGCCCGAGCACCCGCTCCAGGGCGTAGAGGAGCGTCGCCGAGACGTCCTCCTCGCCGTCGTAGAGGCGCGGCTTGACGATCTCCAGGTACCAGTCGCAGAGATCGCGCCAGAAGAACGAGTAGGCGTCCTGGACGGCGTGGGCAAAGTCGTACGTCTCGAGCTTCCCGGTCACCGTGGCGATCGCCTGCTCGAGCCGCGAGAGGATCCAGCGGTCCTCGACGCAAATCGGCCGCGGCGCCGGCTCCACCTCGGCGGCGTTCAGGAGGATCAGCCGGCTGGCGTTCCAGAGCTTGTTGGCGAGATCGCGCCCCTGCTGGACCTTGGCGTCGGAGAAGCGCACGTCCTGGGTAGAGGACATCGCCAGCAGGCCGAAGCGCAGCGCGTCGGCGCCGTGGACGTCGATTTCCTCGAGCGGGTCGATCCCGGTGCCGAGGCTCTTCGACATGCGGCGGCCGTCGCGGGCCTGGATCACCGAGTGGACGTAGACGTCCTCGAAGGGGACCGCGCCGGGGAACTCGAGCCCCATCATGATCATCCGCGCCACCCAGAGGAAGAGGATCTCGCGCGCCGTCGTGAGGAAGCTGGTCGGGTAGAAGGCGCGCAGCTCGGGGGTGTCGTCGGGCCAGCCGAGGGTCGCGAAGGGCCAAATCGCCGAGCTGAACCAGGTGTCGAGCACGTCCTCCTCCTGGCGCAGCTCGCCGCCGCAGGCGCCGCAGCGCTCGGGGGTCCGCTCGGCGACGATCGTCTCCCCGCACTCGTCGCAGTACCAGACCGGGATGCGGTGGCCCCACCAGAGCTGCCGGCTGATGCACCATGGCCGGATCTCCCGCATCCAGTCGAGGTAGACGCGCTTCCACTGCGGGGGCGCGATCCGCACCTCTTCGCGTTCGACGGCCTCGATCGCCGGCCGCGCCAGCTCGTCCATGCGGCAGAACCACTGCAGCGAAATCAGCGGCTCGATCCGCTCGCCGGAGCGGTGCGAGAAGGGGACCGAGTGGACGTAGGGCTTCTCGCCGCTGAGGCGGCCAGCCTCGCGGAGCGCCGCGACGACGGCCGCCTGCGCCTCGGCGGCGGTGAGGCCGGCGAACTCGCCGGCGTCGGAGGTCATGCGGCCGTCGGGGCCGATCACGCCGATCTCCTCGAGCCTGTGCCTGCGGCCGATCTCGAAGTCGTTGGGGTCGTGGCCGGGGGTGATCTTCAGCGCCCCGGTGCCGAACTCGACGTCGACGTGCTCGTCGGCGATCACGGGGATGCGGCGCCCGACCAGCGGCAGGATCACGTGCTTGCCGACGAGGTCGCCGTAGCGCTCGTCGTCCGGGTTCACGGCGACGGCGGCGTCGGCGAGCATCGTCTCCGGGCGCACCGTCGCCACGGTCAGGACCCTGGCGGAGTTCTCGAGCGGGTAGTCGATCGAGTAGAGGACGTCCTCGACCTCGCGGTTCTCGACCTCGAGGTCGGAGATCGCCGAGTGCGAGCCCGGGTCCCAGTTGACCATGTAGTTGTCGCGGTAGATGTAGCCCTTGTCGAAGAGCCGCTTGAAGACTCGGTAGACGGCGCGGACGTAGCCCTCGTCGAGGGTGAAGCGCTCGCGCTCGTAGTCGCAGGAAGCACCGAGCCGCTTGTACTGCTCGACGATCCGCGAGCCGTATTCGGCCCTCCACTCCCAGACACGCTCGACGAAGGCCTCCCGCCCCAGCTCCTGGCGCGTCCTGCCTTCTTTACGCAGCTCTTTCTCGACCACCGCCTGGGTGGCGATGCCGGCGTGGTCGGTGCCGAGGATCCAGAGGGTGTTCTTCCCCCGCATCCGGTTCATCCGCACCAGCGCATCCTGCATCGACCCGTTCAGCGCATGCCCCATGTGCAGGGCCCCGGTCACGTTCGGCGGCGGGATCGCCACCGAGAAGTTCTCCTCCGCCGTCCCCTCCGCCTCGGGATGGAAATACCCCCCCTCCATCCACTCCCGGAAGATCCGCCCCTCCACCTCGGAGGGGTCGTACCGAGTCGTCTCCTCGAGCTTCTTGCGCCGCGCCTCGTCCACGCGGCGAGTCTAGATAGAAGCGCCCGTCAGGGAGGGTGCCGGTGAGGGTCTTCCGGCACATCTCGCCGAGCGGAGCAGCGGGGGTGGCTGGCGCCTCGGACCGGTTTCCGCTCGACTCGATGTCAACGCCGGGAGACCCCACCGACATCCTTCTACCAGTCGGCTCTGTAGGACGGCGCAGGTACCGCCACTCTCTGCGACAGATAGCCGTGCACCCAGCCATCCCCGATGAGCGTGTCGCGGGAGGGTGCCGGGGTGCCCCTTCAGGACACTCAACATCGAGCCATAGGCGAGATGTGTCCGCAAGGGGCACCCCGCCCCCTCCCCCACTACGCAGTTTCTTCGGTAAGGCCCGGGTCCGCAGGCCCGATGTCCTGCTGGACCGCCTCGGTGACAAGCGTCGGCCGCCGTCCCTCGGAGATCGTCTCCTTGGTGACGACGCACTTGGTGACGTCGCGGCGCGAGGGCAGCTCGAACTGGACGTCGAGCAGGGTCTCCTCGAGGATCGAGCGCAGGCCGCGGGCCCCCGTCTCTCGCTCGAGAGCCTTGTCGGCGATCGCCTCGAGGCTGTCCTCGGAGAAGACGAGCTCGATGTCGTCGAACTCGAAGAAGCGCTGGAACTGGCGGGTCAGCGCGTGGCGGGGCTCGGTCAGGATCGTCGTCAGGTCGTCGCGGCTGAGCTGGTGGATCGCCGTGATCACCGGCAGGCGACCGATGAACTCGGGGATCAGCCCGTACTCGATCAGGTCCTCGGGCAGCACCTGCTCGAACCATTCGCCGGCGTCCTTCTGGACGCGGGAGGAGATCGCGGCGCCGAAGCCGACCCCGCGGTCGCCGAGGCGCCGCTCGATGATCTTGTCGAGTTCGGCGAAGGAGCCGCCGCAGACGAAGAGGATGTTGGTGGTGTCGATCGTCAGGAACTCCTGGTGGGGGTGCTTGCGCCCGCCCTGCGGCGGCACCGAGGCGGTGGTCCCCTCGAGGATCTTCAGCAGCGCCTGCTGGACGCCTTCGCCGGAGACGTCGCGGGTGATCGACGGGTTGTCGGCTTTGCGGGCGATCTTGTCGATCTCGTCGATGTAGATGATTCCCGTTTCGGCCTTCTTGACGTCGAAGTCGGCGGCCTGGATCAGCTTCAGGAGGATGTTCTCGACGTCCTCGCCGACGTAGCCGGCCTCGGTCAGCGCGGTCGCGTCGGCGATCGCGAAGGGGACGTTGAGGATGCGGGCCAGGGTCTG